>NZ_BAAJNO010000013.1:0-164107 GCF_054558415.1 Pseudomonas sp. No.21 | reverse complement strand
GCCACGGGTTGCTCCCACGGCCCTGACACAGCTGTTCCACCTCTCGCTGCGCCTGTCCTGCGCCTGCGACAGTTGCACGCGTCTCCACTTCATCACGCTGGCGCCGTCACCCTCGCCAAACCCATCTGCCACGGGCCCTGCAGCCATCCAGCGCAACGCTGGCACAGCCATTGCGACAGGGCTGGGACCGTGGCGCGAGGCTGCGGCCCTAATAAGAATCGGAGACCCATTGATGAAGCACATTGGCCTGCAATGCAGCGGAGGCTGGGAGCCGCCGCCCGCCGCCTCGACCTTCAAGCACCTGATCGCCGCCATCGCCCTGGGCGTGGCCTGTTCCTCGGCCGCGTGGGCGGCCGACGTGGACGGCAAGCGCATCATCGCCGCCGACCAGGAGCCCGGTAACTGGATGAGCCACGGGCGCACCTACGACGAGCAGCGCTACAGCCCGCTGAAGACCATCAACGACAACAACGTCGGCAAGCTCGGCCTGGCCTGGAGCTACAAGCTCGACCTGGACCGCGGCGTGGAAGCCACGCCCATCGTGGTGGACGGGGTGATGTACACCACCGGGCCGTTCTCGGTGGTCTACGCGCTGGACGCCCGCAACGGCAAGCTGCTGTGGAGGTACGACCCGCAATCGGACCGCAACCGCGCCGGCGAGGCCTGCTGCGACGCGGTGAACCGTGGCGTGGCGGTGTGGAAGGACAAGATCTACGTCGGCGTGCTCGACGGCCGCCTGGAGGCCATCGATGCCAAGACCGGCAAGCGCGTCTGGTCGGTGGACACGCGCAACGACAAGAAGCGCAGCTACACCATCACCGGTGCGCCGCGCGTGGTGAACGGCAAGGTGATCATCGGCAACGGCGGCGCCGAGTTCGGCGTGCGCGGCTACGTCACCGCCTACGACGCCGAGACCGGCAAGCAGGCCTGGCGCTTCTTCACCGTACCGGGCGACCCCAAGCTGCCACCGGAAGACAAGGCCATGGAGATCGCCCAGAAGACCTGGTTCGGCGACGCCTTCGTCGAACAGGGGGGCGGCGGCACCGCCTGGGACTCCTTCGCCTTCGACCCGGAGCTGAACCTGCTCTACATCGGCGTCGGCAACGGTTCGCTGTGGGACCCGAAATGGCGCAGTCAGGCCAAGGGCGACAACCTGTTCCTGTCCTCCATAGTCGCGGTCAATGCCGACACCGGCGAATACGCCTGGCACTACCAGACCACCCCCGGCGACGCCTGGGACTTCACCGCCACCCAGCACATGATCCTCGCCGAGCTGCCCATCGAGGGTAAGCAGCGCAAGGTGCTGATGCAGGCGCCGAAGAACGGCTTCTTCTACGTCATCGACCGCGCCACCGGCGAGCTGCTCTCGGCCAAGGGCATCGTGCCGCAGAACTGGACCAAGGGCATGGACATGAAGACCGGCCGGCCCATCGTCGATGAGGAGAACGCCGCCTACTGGAAGAACGGCAAGCGCAACCTGGTGACCCCGGCCTTCTGGGGCGCCCATGACTGGCACCCGATGTCCTACAACCCCAACACCGGGCTGGTGTACATCCCGGCGCACATCATGTCGGCCTACTACGAGCACATCCCGGATGCGCCCAGGCGCAACCCGTTCAAGAGCATGTACCAGCTGGGCCTGAAGACCGGGATGATGCCCGAGGGCCCGGACGGCCTGCTGGAAATGGCCAAGACCTGGTCCGGCAAGCTGATCGCCTGGGACCCGGTGAAACAGGAGCCGGTCTGGGAGGTGCCCTACGTCACCATCTTCAACGGCGGCACCCTGAGCACCGCGGGCAATCTGGTGTTCGAGGGCAGCGCCGATGGCCGGGTGATCGCCTACGCCGCCGACAGCGGCAAGAAGCTCTGGGAGCAGCCCGCCGCCAGCGGCGTGATGGCGGCACCTGTGACCTACAGCGTCGACGGCGAGCAGTACGTGACCTTCATGGCGGGCTGGGGTGGCGCCTTTTCCACCTTCGCCGGGGCCCTGTCCCTGCGCGCCGGCGTGCAGCCCTTCTCCCAGGTGCTGACCTACAAGCTCGGCGGCACCGCCAAGCTGCAGGAGCCGGCACCGCCGGCCGACGCCCCGCAGCCGCCGCCACTGACCGCCAGCGCTGCGGACGTCGAGGTCGGCGCCAAGCTCTACGACGGCCACTGCTCCCAGTGCCACGGCATCCACGCGGTGAGCGGCGGCGTGCTGCCGGACCTGCGCAAGCTGACGACCGAGAAGCACCAGATGTTCCTCGGCATCCTCTACGGCGGTCGCGTGCCCGACGGCATGCCGTCCTTCGCCGAGGCGTTCAACGCCGCCGAGGTCGAGCAGATCCACCAGTACCTGATCAAGCGCGCCCATGACCTCAAGCAGGAAGGCGACGCCTGGAAGCGCTTCAGCGCCAAGTGATCCGCCGGGCGGGCCGGATGCCCGCCCGTTCCACTCCCTGAAAGTAAGCGAGAGCGACCATGACCGAGACCCCCCTCTACCAGAACTACATCGCCAACGCCTTCGTCGGCAGCGACCAGCACATCGAGGTGCACAACCCGGCCAACGCCGAGCTGCTGGCGCGGGTGCCGGAATCCCCCAGCGAGCAGGTGGAGCGCGCCATCGCCGCCGCCCGTGGCGCGCAGAAGGCCTGGGCCGCGAAGCCGGCCATCGAGCGCGCCGGCTACCTGCGCCAGATCGCCACCAAGGTGCGCGCCAATGCCGAGCGCCTGGCGCGGATCATCACCCGCGAGCAGGGCAAGGTGCCGGCGCTGGCGCTGGTGGAGGTCAACTTCACCGCCGACTACCTGGACTACATGGCCGAGTGGGCGCGGCGCCTGGAAGGCGAGGTGCTGACCAGCGACCGGGTCAACGAACACGTGTTCCTGCTGCGCAAGCCGCTGGGCGTGGTGGCCGGCATCCTGCCGTGGAACTTCCCCTTCTTCCTCATCGCCCGGAAGATGGCGCCGGCCCTGCTGACCGGCAACACCATCGTCATCAAGCCCAGCGAAGAAACGCCGATCAACTGCTACGAATTCGCCCGCCTGGTGGCCGAGACGGACCTGCCCAGCGGCGTGTTCAACGTCGTTGGCGGGCGTGGCGCCAGCGTTGGCCACAGCCTCACCAGCCACGCGGGCGTGGACCTGATCAGCTTCACCGGCAGCGTCGGCACCGGCGCGCGGATCATGGCCGCCGCCGCGCCGAACATCACCAAGCTCAACCTGGAGCTGGGCGGCAAGGCCCCGGCCATCGTCCTCGCCGACGCCGACCTGGACCTGGCGGTGAGCGCCATCACCGCCTCGCGGGTGATCAACACCGGGCAGGTGTGCAACTGCGCCGAGCGCGTCTATGTCGAGCGCAAGGTGGCCGACGCCTTCATCGACAAGATCGCCTCGGCCATGGCCGCCACACGCTATGGCGACCCCTCGGAGGACGCCGAGCTGGACATGGGCCCGCTGATCAACCAGGCCGGCCTCGACAAGGTCGCGCAGATGGTGCGCACCGCCCAGGGCCAGGGCGCCCAGGTGGTCACCGGCGGCGCGGTGGCCGACAAGAGCAAGGGCTTCCACTACCAGCCCACGGTGCTGGCCGGCTGCAAGGCGGACATGGAGATCATGCGCAAGGAGATCTTCGGCCCGGTGCTGCCGATCCAGATCGTCGACGACCTCGACGAAGCCATCGCCCTGGCCAACGACAGCGAGTACGGCCTGACCTCGTCCATCTACACCCGCAGCCTCGGTGCGGCACTCAAGGCCAGCCGCGAGATCGACTTCGGCGAGACCTACGTCAATCGCGAGAACTTCGAGGCCATGCAGGGCTTCCACGCCGGCACGCGCAAATCCGGCATCGGTGGCGCGGACGGCAAGCACGGGCTGTACGAGTTCACCCACACCCACGTGGTGTACATCCAGGCGTGAGGGGCGGGCGTGGCGGTGGTGTTCGCCGTCACGCCTGATCGCGAATGAATTCGCCCCTACGGGTCAGAACATTTCATTGGGCTGGACGATGCCGTGTTTCTTCATCTTGCGGTACAGCGTGGAGCGGGAAATGCCGCTGGCGTCGGCCGCCGCGCTGATGTTCCAGCGGTGCTGGCGCAGGGTGGCCAGCAGGTGGCGGGCCTCGTCGTCGCCCAACTGGTCGGCGAGGCTGGCGGGCGCTTCGACGCGGGGCGCGAGCGGAATGGGGAGGGCGGTCTGATGCAGTTCGGCGGGCAGGCAATCGCAGTCGATCACGCCATCCTCGGCCAGGGCCACCGCGTAGCGCAGGGCATTGAGCAACTGGCGGATATTGCCCGGCCAGGGATGGGCGAGCAGGCGCTGGCGGGCCGCCTCGTCCAGGCGCAGCCCCTCGGCGCCGGGCTGGGCCGCGAGCAGGGCCTCGATCAGCTCGGCGCGGTCGCTGCGTTCGCGCAGGGCCGGCAGGGAGAGGGTCATGCCGCTGAGGCGGTAGAACAGGTCCTCGCGGAACAGCTTGGCCTGGATCATTCCGGCCAGGTCCTGGTGGGTGGCGGACACCACCTGCACATCCAGCGGCACCGGTGCCTCGGCGCCCAGGGGGAAGAGCTCGCGCTCGGCCAGCACGCGCAGCAGGCGCGTCTGCAGGTGGGCGGGCATGTCGCCGATCTCGTCGAGGAACAGGGTGCCGCCGTTGGCCAGCTCCAGCTTGCCCTTCATGCCCTTCTTGCTGGCGCCGGTGAAGCTGCCGCCGCGGTAGCCGAACAGTTCGCTCTCGATCAGCGTCTCCGGGATCGCCGCGCAGTTGAGTGCGACGAAGGGCCCGGCACGGCGGGCGCTGGCCTGGTGGATGGCGCGGGCGAAGGCCTCCTTGCCGGTGCCGGTCTCGCCGGTGATGAGGATGGGGATGCCCTTGTCGATCACCTTGCGGATGCGCCGCACGCCTTGCTGCAACTGTGGGTCGCTGCCGCCGAGGCGTTCCAGATTGGGGTGCTCGCTGGCCGCTGTGCGCACCTGCGGAGCGGGCGTGGCCGGGCGCAGGTGCCCGGCGGGAATGCGCAGGCCGACGTCCACCAGCGCCTCGCCCTGCAGGGCGCGCAGGCGCACGCCACGGGCGCCGCCGCTGGTGAGGCTGAGCAACTCGTCGACGTTGGCCGGCAGCAGGCTGTCGATGCGCCGGCCGAGCAGGGCGCTGCCCGGGTCTTCTTCATGGGCGACGAAGGCGGCGCGGTTGGCGCCGATCACCCGGCCCTGTTCGTCGAGGGCCAGCAACTGTTCGTTGGCCAGGTCGGTGATGTCGTCGCGGGGCTTGATGGACAGGGTCAGGCGGTCGCGGTAGCTCTGGCGGAAGTGGGCGTTCTCGATCAGCCGCGCGTACAGGATCACCAGTTGCAGGGTCAGGTACTGCGCCTCCTTGGGCCCGTCGCTGTTCAGGCAGGTGGCGTTGAGGCAGCCGCGCAGCCGGCCCTGGGGGTCGAAGATCGGCGACACCGAGCAGCTCAGCCGTGCGTTGGCCGCGAGGAAGTGTTCCTGGCGGTGGATGGTCAGCGCCTGGCCGGCCGCCAGGGCGGTGCCGATGCCGTTGGTGCCGACCACGGACTCGTCCCAGCGGGCGCCGACGATCAGGCCGGACTGGGTGTAGCGGTCGCGCTCGGCGGGCAGGCGGGCATCCAGGGTGATGCCGTCCTCGTCGCTGAGCAGCACCGCGAAGCCGGCCTGCACCACGCGGCGGGCGAGGCCGGTGACGCCCTGGCTGGCGATGGCCAGGTATTCCTGATGCTGGGCCTGGTGCTGGCGGATCTCGGCGGCGGTGAGGATGTTCTTCTCGCCACGCCCGCTCGGGTCGAGGCGGTGCTGGGTGACGCTGCGGTACCAGGACTGGGCGATCAGCCCGTCGGGGCGGATGCCGCGCCCGGGGAAGTGGTGGTCGACGAAGGCCGCGAGTTCGCTGGCGCTGGTCTCCGAGGCAGGCAAGGTCATAGGCACTCCCGTTGGTCGTTGGCGGCCCCTGGGGGCGCACCTCGGCGTCTTGTTGTTTTTGTCGAACCGGCAGCCCGGCCGGACGCTCCAACCATAGACCGCAGGGCTGCCGCCCGCCGTTATCCATCCGTCGGAGGTGGCCTGGATACAGCAAGGCACATGCCGAAAGCTTCAGTCGCCGCTGCAAGGCCCGGCCCAGGGCGCCTCGTCGCCGGGCCCTGCCGTGCGGGGCGCATGGGCAGCCGTCGCAGCGATGCGACAGCTGTAGCGGGCGGGCGCACAGCTGTCGCACGCACGCTACCAAATCAGGACCGGAACTCGTTCGAAAGTAGCATTCGGGGGTATCGGGCCTGGTGGTTAACTCAAACCTGCCGGAATTCTCCGGCGCCATAAGAAGAGGATCGACCCATGTGGACTAAACCCGCCTATACCGACCTGCGCATTGGCTTCGAAGTGACCATGTACTTCGCCAACCGCTGATCGTCCTTGCCCCGGTCCGCCGGGGCTTCCCGACAGGGGTTCCCATGCATATCCAGATTCTCGGCTCCGCCGCCGGCGGGGGCTTTCCGCAGTGGAACTGCAACTGCCGCAACTGTGCCGGCCTGCGCGCCGGCACCCTCAACGCCGAGGCGCGCACCCAGTCCTCCATCGCCCTGAGCGATGACGGGGTCAACTGGGTGCTGTGCAACGCCTCCCCCGACATTCGCGCGCAGATCGAGGCCTTCCCGGCGTTGCAGCCGGCCCGGCGCCTGCGCGACACGGCCATCGCCGCCGTGCTGCTGATGGACAGCCAGATCGACCACGTCACCGGCCTGCTGACCCTGCGTGAGGGCTGCCCGCATTCGGTGTGGTGCACGGAGATGGTCCACCAGGACCTGACCAGCGGCTTCCCACTATTCACCATGCTGCAGCACTGGAATGGCGGCCTGGCCTGGAACCCCATCGCCCTGGACGGCGAGCCCTTCACCATCCCCGCCTGCCCGGGGCTGCGCTTCACCGCCATCGCCCTGCGCAGCAGCGCGCCGCCCTATTCGCCGCACCGGGGCAACCCGCACCCGGGCGACAACATCGGCCTGTTCGTCGAGGACCTGCGCACCGGCGGCTCGCTGTTCTACGCGCCGGGCCTGGGGCAGGTGGACGAGGCGCTGCTGGGCTGGATGCGCCGCGCCGATTGCCTGCTGGTGGACGGCACCCTGTGGCGTGACGACGAGATGCGCGTGTGCGAGGTGGGCGACAAGCTCGGCAGCGAGATGGGCCACCTGCCGCAGAGCGGCCCAGGCGGCATGCTGGAGGTGCTCGACGGCCTGCCGGACAAGCGCCGGGTGCTCATCCACATCAACAACACCAACCCCATCCTCGATGCCGATTCCGCCGAGCGCGCCGAACTGGACGCGCGCGGCATCGAAGTGGCCCGCGATGGCATGGCCATCCGCCTCTGAGCGCCGGCCCGAACAACGAGGAGCTGTCCATGCAACAGACCGCCATGAGTCCCGAGCAATTCGAACAGGCGCTGCGCGCCAAGGGCGCCTACTACCACATCCACCATCCCTTCCATGTGGCGATGTACCAGGGTCGCGCCAGCCGCGAGCAGATCCAGGGCTGGGTGGCCAACCGCTTCTACTACCAGGTGTGCATCCCGCTGAAGGATGCGGCGATCCTCGCCAACTGCCCGGACCGCGACACCCGCCGCGAGTGGATCCAGCGCATCCAGGACCACGACGGCGCGCCGGGCGAGGCGGGTGGGATCGAGGCCTGGCTGCGGCTCGCCGAGGCGGTGGGGCTGGACCGTGAGCAGGTGCTGTCCCAGGAACTGGTGCTGCCGGGCGTGCGCTTCGCCGTGGACGCCTACGTCAACTTCGCCCGCCGCGCCAGCTGGCAGGAGGCGGCGAGCAGCTCGCTGACCGAACTCTTCGCGCCGCAGATCCACCAGTCGCGCCTCGACGCCTGGCCCACCCACTACCCCTGGATCGACCCGGCCGGCTACGACTACTTCCGCTCGCGCCTGTCCCAGGCCCGGCGCGACGTGGAGCACGGCCTGCGCATCACCCTCGCGCACTACCGCACGGTCGAGGCCCAACAGCGCATGCTGGAGATCCTGCAGTTCAAGCTCGATGTGCTGTGGAGCATGCTCGATGCCATGAGCATGGCCTACGAGCTGGAGCGCCCGCCGTACCACACGGTGACCCGCGAGCGGGTCTGGCACAGGGGGCTGGGGCAATGAGCGAGGTGCTGCAATCGAAGACCCCGCAACTGCGCCGGGGCTTCCGCTTCCAGTTCGAGCCGGCCCAGGGCTGCCATGTGCTGCTCTACCCGGAAGGCATGATCAAGCTCAACGAGAGCGCCAGCGAAATCCTCAAGCTGATCGACGGCCAGCGCAGCGTCGCCGCCATCATCGACGACCTCACCGGGCGCTTCCCCGATGTGCCGGGGGTGGACGAGGACATCCTCGCGTTTATGGAGGTGGCCAGTGCACAGTTCTGGATCGAGCTGCGTTGAACCGCCCCGCACGGCCAGCCAGCCCGGCCCGCCGTTGTGGCTGCTGGCCGAGCTGACGTACCGCTGCCCGTTGCAGTGCCCGTACTGCTCCAATCCCCTGGACTTCGACCGCCAGGGCGCGGAGCTGTCCACCACCGAGTGGATCGAGGTGTTCCGCCAGGCCCGTGAGCTGGGCGCGGCGCAGCTGGGCTTCTCCGGCGGCGAGCCGCTGGTTCGCCAGGACCTGGCCGAGCTGATCCGCGCGGCACGCGGCATGGGCTACTACACCAACCTGATCACCTCCGGCATCGGCCTCACCGAGGCGCGCATCGCCGAGTTCGCCGAGGCGGGGCTGGATCATATCCAGATCAGTTTCCAGGCCGCCGACGAGGAGGTGAACAACCTGCTGGCCGGCTCGCGCAAGGCCTTCGCCCAGAAGCTGGCCATGGCCCGGGCGGTGAAAGCGGCGGGCTACCCGATGGTGCTCAACTTCGTCACCCACCGGCACAACATCGACAACATCGAACGCATCATCGACCTGTGCCTGGAGCTGGAGGCGGACTTCGTCGAGCTCGCCACCTGCCAGTTCTACGGCTGGGCCGAGCTGAACCGTGCCGGCCTGCTGCCGACCCGCGAACAACTGGAACGCGCCGAGGCCATCACCAATGCCTACCGCGAGAGGCTGGCGGCCGAGAACCACCCCTGCAAGCTGATCTTCGTCACCCCGGACTACTACGAGGAGCGCCCCAAGGCCTGCATGAACGGCTGGGGCAACCTGTTCCTCGACATCACCCCCGACGGCACCGCGCTGCCCTGCCACAGCGCCCGGCAGCTGCCGGTGCAGTTCCCCAACGTGCGCGAGCACAGCATCCACCACATCTGGCAGGACTCCTTCGGCTTCAACCGCTTCCGGGGCGATGCCTGGATGCCCGAGCCGTGCCGCTCCTGCGACGAGAAGGACCGCGACTTCGGCGGCTGCCGCTGCCAGGCCTTCATGCTCACCGGGGATGCCGCCAACGCCGACCCGGTGTGCAGCAAGTCGGCGCACCACGGCATCATCCTCGACGCCCGCCGCCAGGCCGAGGAGGCGCCACGGGGGATGGGCGAACTGGTGTTCCGCAACCCGGGCAATGCGCAGCTGATCGCCAAGGCCTGAGCCTTCGCCGCAGGAGGAATCCCGATGCCCATCGCCCCCTACGGCACCTGGCCCAGCGCCTTCAGCGCCCTCGATGCGGCAGGCGCCAGCCGTGACTTCGCCGAGCTGAAGCGCTGCGCCCACGGCCTGCTATGGACGCTTTTCGACCCGGCGGACGCGCGCACCACGCTGTGGCTGTGGCGCGACGGCGAAGCGCGCTGCCTGACACCATCCGGATTCTCCCTGCGCAGCCGGGTGCACGAGTACGGCGGCGGTGCCTTCTGTGCCACCGCCGAGGGCGTCGCCTTCGTCAACGAGGCGGACCAGCAGCTTTATCTCCAGCGCCTCGACGGCGCACCCCGGCCACTGACGCGGCAGCCCGGCAGCCGCTTCGGCGACCTGCAGTTCGACGCCAGGGGTGAGGCGTTGCTGGCGGTGGAAGAGCGGCACGGCGGTGAGGCGGTGCGCAACCGCCTGGTGAGCATCGCCCTGGCCGATGGCGCACGCAGGGTGGTGGCCGAAGGCGCTGACTTCTACGCCGCGCCGACCCTGGACGCTTGCGGGAGCCGCCTGGCCTGGATCGAGTGGAACCGACCCGAGCAGCCCTGGACCGCGACCCGCCTGTGCGTGGCCCTGCGTGACGACGACGGCACCTGGCAGGCCCCGCGGCGGGTGGCGGGCAACGGGGGCGACGAGTCCCTGCAACAGCCCCGTTTCACCGTCGACGGTCGCCTGCTGTGCCTGAGCGATCGCCACGGCTGGTGGCAGCCCTGGGAGGAGGCCGCCTCCGGCTGGCAGCCCATGACGGGCTTCGAGGCGGCTGACCACGCCGCCGCGCCCTGGCAACTGGGTGCCTGCACCTGGTTGCCGCTGGAGGCGGGTGGGGTGCTGTCGAGCCGCTTCGAGCAGGGCTTCGGCGTGCTGGCGGAGCAGGGCGGGGGCGGGGAGCGGCGCCTGGCCGACGCTTTCAGCCGCTTCCGCGCCCTGGCAGCCGACGAGGCCCATTTCTATGCCATCGCCACGGCGCCGGACCGGCTGCCGGCGGTGATCGGCATCGACCGCGTGGACGGTCGCGTCGAGGTACTGGCCGGCGGCGAGCAAACGCTGGGCGAGGCGCAGCTGTCACGCCCCGAGCCCCTGGGCTTCGACAGCGGCCAGGGCGAGCGCGCCCATGGCTTCTTCTACCCACCACGCCAGGCCGAGGTGCGCGGCCCGGCCGACGAGCGCCCGCCATTGCTGGTGTTCATGCACGGTGGGCCGACGTCCGCCTGCTACCCGCAGTTCGACCCGCGCATCCAGTTCTGGACCCAGCGTGGTTTCGCCGTGCTCGACCTCAACTACCGGGGCAGCAGCGGCTACGGCCGCGCCTACCGCCAGCGCCTGCGCGGCGAGTGGGGGCGCATCGAGGTGGAGGACGCCTGCGCGGCGGTCGCCCACCTGGCCGCCGCCGGGCGCATCGACGGCGCACGGGCCTTCATCCGTGGCGGCAGCGCCGGCGGCTACAGCGCCTTGCTGGCCCTGGCCGAGGGCCGCACCTTCCGCGGCGGCGCCAGCCTCTACGGGGTCAGCGACCCGCTGGCGCTGCGCCGGGTCACCCACAAGTTCGAGGCCGACTACCTCGACTGGCTGATCGGCGACCCCGACCTCGATGCCGAGCGCTACCGCCAGCGCACCCCGCTGCAGCGCCTGGATGACATCGAGGCGCCGCTGATCTTCTTCCAGGGCGGCCGCGACGCCGTGGTCGTCCCCGCGCAGACCTGTTCCATGGTCGACGCCCTGCGCCAGCGGGGCCGCGAGGTGGAGGTGCACCTCTACCCCGACGAAGGCCACGGCTTCCGCCAGGCCGCCAACCTCGCCCACGCCCTGGAGGCGGAGTACGGGTTCTACCGACGGCTGCTCTGATCACGTCGTAGAGTGGGGGCTCTCAAGCACTGAAGCGGGCGACTCGCAATCGGCTGGCACCCATTGGTCGGATTGAAAACGTCCCTGATTCCAGTAGTCTGCTTCCCATTCCATAACAAGAACGATCAGGCGGATTCATGCGCCACGACATCAGCCAACTGCGTAAATTCGTGTCCCCCGAAATCATCTTCGGCGCCGGCTGCCGGCATAACGTCGGCAACTATGCGAGCACCTTCGGGGCGCGCAAGGTGCTGGTGGTGTCCGACCCGGGCGTGCTGGCCGCCGGCTGGGTCGCCGATGTGGAGGCCAGCCTGCAGGCCCAGGGCATCGACTACTGCCTGTTCACCCAGGTCTCGCCCAACCCGCGCGTGGAGGAGGTGCGCCTGGGGGCGGATTTCTACCGCAGCGAGGGATGCAACGTGATAGTCGCCGTGGGCGGCGGCAGCCCGATGGATTGCGCCAAGGGCATCGGCATCATGGTCGCCCACAACCGCTGCATCCTCGAGTTCGAGGGGGTGGACACCATCCGCGTGCCGAGCCCGCCCTTGATCCTCATCCCCACCACCGCCGGCACCTCGGCGGACGTGTCGCAGTTCGTGATCATCTCCAACCAGGCCGAGCGCATGAAGTTCTCCATCGTCAGCAAGGCGGTGGTGCCGGACGTGTCGCTGATCGACCCGGAAACCACCCTGAGCATGGACCCCTTCCTCTCCGCCTGTACCGGCATCGACGCGCTGGTGCACGCCATCGAGGCCTTCGTGTCCACCGGCAGCGGGCCGCTCACCGATACCCACGCGCTGGAGGCCATGCGCCTGATCAACGGCAACCTGGTGCAGATGATCGCCACGCCAAACGACATCGCCCTGCGCGAGAAGATCATGCTCGGCAGCATGCAGGCGGGGCTGGCCTTCTCCAACGCCATCCTCGGGGCGGTGCACGCCATGTCCCACAGCCTCGGCGGCTTCCTCGACCTGCCCCACGGCATGTGCAACGCGGCGCTGGTGGAGCATGTGGTGGCCTTCAACTACAGCGCCGCGCCGGAGCGCTTCCGCATGGTGGCGGAGACCCTGGGCATCGACGTGCGCGGGCTCAACCACAACCAGATCCGCCAGCGCCTGGTGGAGCACCTGATCGCCTTCAAGCAGTCGGTGGGCTTCCACGAGACGCTGAAGCTGCACGGCGTTTCCACCTCCGACATCCCCTTCCTGTCGCGCCATGCGATGGAGGACCCCTGCATCCTCACCAACCCGCGCGAGTCCAGCCAGCGGGATGTCGAGGTGGTGTATGCCGAGGCCCTCTGAGGAGCAGCGCCAGGCGCTGCTCGGGCTGGGCAGCCACTCGGCGCGCAAGAGCCATTACCCCGAGCTGCTGAGCCGCCTGGAGGAGCTGGAGACCGAGCGCAACCGCTACAAGTGGCTGTTCGAGCACGCGGTGCACGGCATCTTCCAGGCCAGCCTGCAGGAGGGCCTGCGCGCGGCCAACCCGGCGCTGGCGCGGATGCTCGGCTACGACTCGCCGGAGCAGCTGCTGTGGTCGCTGACCGATCTGGCCAGCCACCTGTTCGTCGGTGGCGAGGCGGAGCTGGTGCATATCCGCGCCGAGCTGCAGCGCCAGCAGGGGCTGTTCGGCTACGAGACGCGCCTGCGTCGCCAGGATGGCAGCCATGTGGACGTGCTGATGAACCTGTTGCTGAAGCCGGACGAGGAGGGGCTGTTCGAAGGCTTCGTCGCCGACATCACCGAACGCATCCTCGCCCAGCAGCGCCTGCAGACCCTCAACGACGAGCTGGAGCAGCGGGTGGCGGCGCGCACCCTGGAGCTGCAGACCCTCAACGGCCAACTGCGCGAGGCGCGGGACGCCGCCGAGGCCGCCAACCAGAGCAAGGACAAGTACCTGGCCGCCGCCAGCCACGACCTGCTGCAGCCGCTGAACGCGGCGCGGCTGCTGGTCTCGACCCTGCGCGAGCGCAGCCTGCCCGGCGCCGAGCAACTGCTGGTGGAGCGCACCCACCTGGCCCTGGAAGGTGCCGAGGACCTGCTCACCGACCTGCTGGAAATCTCCAAGCTGGACCAGAGCGCGATCCGCCCGGACATCGACGCCTACCGCCTGGACGAGCTGCTGGCGCCGCTGGCCTCGGAGTTCCAGAGCGTCGCCCAGTCCGCCGGGCTGCAACTGCGCGTGCGCATTCCCAGGGGGCTGGCGGTGAGCACCGATATCCGCCTGCTGACGCGCATCCTGCGCAACTTCCTCAGCAACGCCTGCCGCTACACCGAGCGTGGCCGCGTGCTGCTCGGCTGCCGGCGCCGGGGCGACCGGGTGCGGCTGGAAGTGTGGGACAGCGGGCGGGGCATTCCGGCGGACCAGTTGCAGGCGATCTTCCTCGAATTCAACCAGCTGGACCGGGGCCGCGCCGCCGAGCGCAAGGGCGTGGGCCTGGGGCTGGCCATCGTCGACCGCATCGCCGGCATCCTCGGCTGCCCCATCGGCGTGCGCTCGCAACCGGGGCGCGGTTCGGTGTTTTCCATCGAGGTGCCGCTGGCGGAGGGGCTGCCCGCGCGCCGCGAGGAGCGGCCGCCGCGCCCGGTCACCGGCGACCCGCTGCCGGGCCGGCGCCTGCTGGTACTGGACAACGAGGCGAGCATCCTCCACAGCATGGCCGCGCTGCTGGGGCAGTGGGGTTGCGAGGTGGTGACCGCACCCGACCTGGAGAGCGCCCTGGGCAACCTGGGCGGCGTCGCGCCGGAGGCGATCCTGGCGGACTACCACCTCGATCACGGCGTGACCGGCTGCGAGGTGGTGCAGGCGTTGCGCGCTCAGTTCGACCGGGCGATCCCGGCGGTGATGATCACCGCCGACCGCAGTGACGAGTGCCGGCGCAACCTCCAGGCCCTCGGTGCGCCGCTGCTGAACAAGCCGGTCAAGCCCGGCAAGCTGCGCGCGGTGCTGAGCCAGTTGCTGCTCTGATCCCGAGCGGGCCCCGGCCGGTCAGTTGCCGTGCGGGGTGTCGGCCAGTACCTGCCTGAGCCGGGCCTGGTAGTCGGCCGATTCACGCTGGCGGGCGATCTCGTCCCAGATGGCCTGGGCGAGGGCGGGGCGCTCGTCCACCAGGCGGTTCGACAGCATCAGGTAATAGTCCTTCTGCTCCAGCGGCACGGGGCGTTTCTCGATGTCCTGGCCGAGGTCCGGGTGGCTGGCCAGGAGCTGGTCGGCGCGCAGGGTCTGCATGGCGGCGGTCTCGAAACGGTGGCCGTGGAGCATGCGCAGCAGGGCCAGCGGGTCGCGGCTGGTTTCTTCCACGTCCAGGCCGTGGGCCTTGAGTAAATCGATGATGGAAAACCCGCTGAGCGAGGCGACGCGGCCACGGACGCCGCTGAAGGCCTTGCCGTCCCAGTCGGCCTGGCTGCCGCGCAGGCGGTAGAGGGAGTAGGAGGCGCTGTGCAGGCGCTTGCCGTTGTCCAGCGAGCCGTCGGCGCGGTACGGGTAATGGCCCATGACCTGGCGCTCGGCCTTGAACGCGGCGGCGAAGGCGCCGTCGTACTGACCCCGGGCGAGGCCATCGAGACAACGCTTCCAGGGCATCGGCTGGCGTTCGATCTTCAGCTTCAGCGCCTGTTGCACATGATCGAACAGCACCTGGTTGAGGCCCTTGTCGTCGAGCATCACCCAGGGCCAGGAGTCCTGGTCCTCGTAGCAGAACACCAGTTTCCCGGGCTCGGCCGCCTGTACCTGGAGGGTGAGGAGACAGGTGAGGGTGCAGGCGATGAACGGGATCGGCGACATGGTGGCTCGGTTTCAGGCAGGCGCCCGGGAAGTGTAGTCAGGCCTTGGGGCCCAGGTTGGCGGGCGCCTTTTAACAGGATGGCAAAGCGCCGTCTCCGCTCCTTGGGCGAACTTGAGAACCCGGTCAGGAATGGGGCGTGCCGTCGGATGAGCGGAGCGGGGGATGAGTACGAAAATGGCCGCAGGAGGCGGCCATGAGGTTTCCGCAGCGGGGGAGGCGGAGGCGATGTCGGCGCGGCGGGAGCGCCGGACTTTTCCGTCGTGGCCAAGTGAGCCGTCAGCGGCATCAGATGGGGGCTGGTCCCTCAGCCGCAGTCAGTTTCGCCGGGCTGTATTGCAAGCCTGTGACGATCGCCGAAGAAAATTTTCATCGCTATATAGTTTTATACATAGCGAGGCGCTAGAGTCGGCTCCCGTTCCACATTCCACCGACCTCACACAACAACAAGGGAGTGCTTCCATGGGCTACATGTCTCGCCTGCTCATCACGCTTGCCGCCTGCTCCACCGCCGGCCTGGCCCTGGCCCAGGACGTCCAGGTGGCGGTCGCCGCCAACTTCACCGCACCGATCCAGGCCATCGCCAGGGACTTCGAGAAGGACACCGGCCACAGGCTGGTGATTTCCACCGGCGCCACCGGCCAGTTCTACGCGCAGATCAAGAACGGCGCGCCGTTCGAGGTCTTCCTCGCCGCCGACGACACCACCCCGGCCAAGCTGGAGAAGGAAGGCGACACCGTTGCCGGCACCCGCTTCACCTACGCCGTCGGCACCCTGGCCCTGTGGTCGGCCAAGGAGGGCTACGTCGACGCCAAGGGCGAGGTGCTGAAGAAGAACGCATACCAGCACCTGTCCATCGCCAACCCGAAAGCCGCGCCCTACGGCCTGGCCGCTACCCAGGTGCTGGAGAAGCTGGGCCTGGCCGCCCAGGTCAAGGGCAAGCTGGTGGAAGGCCAGAACATCACCCAGGCGCAGCAGTTCGTCTCCAGTGGCAACGCCGAGCTGGGCTTCGTCGCGTTGTCGCAGATCTACAAGGATGGCAAGGTGACCGGCGGCTCCGCCTGGATCGTGCCGGCCGAGCTGCATGACCCGATCAGGCAGGACGCGGTGATCCTCGCCAAGGGCAAGGACAACGCCGCCGCCAGGGCGCTGGTCGACTACCTGAAGGGCGACAAGGCCGCGGCGGTGATCAAGTCCTACGGCTACGCGCTTTGATTCGAATGAGGGAGCGGTGCGATGCCACTGAGCGGTGACGACTGGGCGGCGATCCGGCTGACCCTGGAACTGGCGAGCCTGACCACGGCCCTGTTGCTGCTGGTGGGGACGCCCATCGCCTGGTGGCTCGCACGCACCCGGTCCTGGCTGAAGGGGCCCGTGGGGGCGGTGGTGGCGCTGCCGCTGGTGTTGCCACCCACGGTGATCGGTTTCTACCTCCTGGTGAGCATGGGGCCCAACGGTTTCATCGGCCAGTTCACCCAGTCGATCGGCCTGGGCACCTTGCCCTTCACCTTCGCCGGGCTGGTGGTGGGGTCGGTCTTCTATTCGCTGCCCTTCGTGGTGCAGCCGTTGCAGAACGCCTTCGAGGCCATGGGCCCGCGCCCGCTGGAGGTGGCGGCCACCTTGCGCGCCAGCCCCTGGGACAGCTTCGTCACCGTCGTGCTGCCGCTGGCCCGGCCGGGCTTCGTCACCGCGTCCATCCTCGGCTTCGCCCACACGGTGGGGGAGTTCGGCGTGGTGCTGATGATCGGCGGCAACATCCCGGAGAAGACCCGGGTGGTGTCGGTGCAGATCTTCGATCACGTCGAGGCCATGGAGTACGCCCAGGCCCACTGGCTGGCCGGTGGCATGGTGGTGTTCTCCTTCCTCATACTGCTGGCCCTGTATTCCAGCCGGCGCATGAAGCCGGGCTGGACCTGACTCCGAGGACCCCGCGGCATGAGTGACGACATACGTGCGCGCCTGTACCTGGCCTGGCCCGGCTTCCTGCTGGACGTCGACCTCGCGCTGCCCGGGCGCGGCGTCACCGCGCTGTTCGGCCATTCCGGCTCCGGCAAGACCAGCCTGCTGCGCTGCATCGCCGGCCTCGAGCGCAGCGCCCGTGGCCACCTGGAGGTCAATGGCGAGACCTGGCAGGACAGCGAGCGCGGGCTCTTCGTGCCCACCCACAAGCGTGCCCTGGGCTATGTGTTCCAGGAGGCGAGCCTGTTCGAGCACCTGTCGGTGCGGCGCAACCTGGAATACGGCGAGAAGCGCATCCCCGTTGCCGAACGCCGCGTGAAGCTGGCGCAGGCGGTGGAGCTGCTGGGCATCGGCCACCTGCTGGAGCGCATGCCGGCGCGCCTGTCCGGTGGCGAGCGCCAGCGCGTGGGCATGGCCCGGGCGCTGCTGACCAGCCCGCGCCTGCTGTTGATGGACGAGCCGCTGGCGGCCCTGGACGGCAAGCGCAAGGCGGAGATCCTGCCCTACCTGGAACGCCTGCACGACGAGCTGGATATCCCGGTGCTCTACGTCAGCCACTCGCCGGAGGAGGTGGCGCGGCTGGCCGATCACCTGGTGCTGATGGACGAGGGCCGCGTGCTGGGCAGCGGGCCGCTGGGCGAGACCCTGGCGCGGCTGGACCTGCCCACGGCGCTAAGTGATGACGCGGGGGTGGTGATCGAGGGGCGGGTGATCGGGCATGACGCCGACTACCAGTTGCTCACCCTCGGGCTGCCGGGCAGCGGGCTGAGCATGCGCGTGGCCCACGCCCCGGCGGAGGCGGGGCGGCGGGTGCGCTTCAAGGTGCAGGCCCGCGACGTCAGCCTGAGCCTGCAACGCCAGGCGGACAGCAGCATCCTCAACCTGTTGCCGGCGACGGTGTGCGAGGCGATCCCGGCGGACAACGCCGCCCATGTGCTGGTGCGCCTGGAGGTGGACGGCAACCCGCTGCTGGCGCGCATCACCCGCTATTCCCGCGACCAGCTCGGCCTGCACCCGGGCCAGCAGCTGTGGGCCCAGATCAAGTCGGTGGCGTTGCTGGCCTGAGGGGCTTCGCAGGGGGAGGGCGGTGTTCCGAGAGCCCGGCGGAACCTCGCGGATGATGGGTTTCGCTTCGCTCTACCCACCCTGCAAGTTGCGTTTCGAACTACGGCATCAGGCGCTGGCGCCGAACACCTTGGCCAGGTGCGCTTCGTAGCGGACGATGTCGCCTTCGATGTCGGGGCGCTTCATCACGTCGACGGCCAGGAAGGTAGGCAGGGCGGTCATGCCGAGGAACTGGTTGGCCTTGTGGAAGGGGAAGTAGACGGCGTCCACGCCCTTGGCCTCGAAGAAGTCGCTGGGGTCGTCGAAGGCCTGCTGCGGGGCGTTCCAGGTGGCGGAGATCATGTACTGCTTGCCCTGCAGCAGGCCGCCGCTGCCGTATTTCTGCGAGGCGTCGGAGCGGGTGCGGCCATCGTTGGCGTAGAGGCTGCCGTGGCCGGCGGTGAAGACTTCGTCGATGTACTTTTTCACGGTCCAGGGCGCGCCCATCCACCAGCCGGGCATCTGCCAGACGATGACGTCGGCCCAGAGGAACTTCTGCACTTCTTCGGCGGTGTCGTAGCCGCCGTCGATGAAGGTTTCCTTCACATCGAAGCCCGAGCGGTCGAGGTAGGCCAGGGCGGCTTCGTGCAGGGTGCGGTTGTAGCGGCCGTCGGAATGGGCGAACTGCTTGCCGCCGTTGAGCAGGAGGATCTTTTTCATGGCTGGGTGGCCTCGTGAGGTTCTCGATGGCCGGCAGGTTACCCGGGGCCGTACGCGGGAAAAACCGCTTGCGGGACAAATCGCCTTTGCGTGAAAAGCACGAATCGATAATCGACTCTTGCGATAGGCTGCGCCGCATTCCAGCAACCGGAGCGTCAGCCCATGAGCGATACCTGCGCCTTCATCCTCCATGCCCACCTGCGCCCGGAGAAAGCCGACGCGTTCGAGGCGCTGTTCCGCGCCTACGTCGAGCCCAGCCGCGCGGAGGCGGGTTGCATCGAGTACCACATGCTGCGCGATGCCCGCGACCCGACGCTGTTCATCTTCTTCGAGGTGTGGCGCTCGCGGGCGGACCTGGAGGCCCATTCGGCCCTGCCGCACATGAAGGCCTTCCACGAGCGGCGCATGGAGTTCCTGGTGCGGGACTTCGAGATCCGCGAGATCGAGATGCTCAGCGCGGCGGCGATGAAGGGGTGAGGTCCGGGTATCCCCTGGGCTGAATCCCAGGCTACAGCCCAGGCTACGACCGGGGCTGCGCCGTGCCGCTCAGGCTTCCTGGGCGCGGTAGGCGCCGGGGGTGAGGCCGGTCCATTTCTTGAAGGCGCGGTGGAAGGCCGAGGGCTCGGAGAAGCCCAGCTGTTCGGCGATGTCCTGGATGGACAGCTCGTCGCGGCCCAGGTGGTAGATCGCCAGGTCGCGGCGCAGGTGATCCTTGAGCTCCTGGAAGCTGGAGCCTTCCTCGCGCAGGTGCCGACGCAGGGTCTGCGGGCTGATGTGCAGCTGCTGCGCCACCGCTTCCAGGTCCGGCCAGGTGCGGCAGTCGCGGCCCAGCAGGCGGCGGATCTGGCTGGTGAGGCTGTCGCCGCCATCGGGGCGGGCCAGCAGGTCGGCGGGGGAGTGCTCGAGGAAGTGCTTGAGGGTGCGTTCGTCCTGCAGCAGCGGCATGGCCAGGTAGCGGGCGTTGAACAGCAGGCTGGTGCTGGGCGCATCGAAGCGGCGCTGGGTGGGGAACAGCAGTTCGTATTCGCCGACGTGCTCGGGCTCGGCATAGGCGAAGGTGGCTTCATCCAGGCGGATGCGCTGGCCGATCAGCCAGCTGCCGAGGCGGTGCCAGATCACCAGCAGGCTTTCCACGAGGAAGTGGTCCGGGTCCCAGAGGGTGGCGTCGTCCACCGTCAGGCGCACCGATTCGCCCTCGCGCTCCAGGAGGATGCGCGGCGCCTCGGGGAACAGGCCGTAGAACATCGCCCCTCGTCCCAGGGCCTTCTCCAGGCTGCGGCAGTGGATGATCGCGTGGCACATCATGGCGAAGGTGCCGCGCTTGCTGCGTTGGCGACCGAAGCCCATGTACTCGTCGTCCAGCGCCTCCCACAGCAACTGCATCAACCGGCTGAACTGCTCCGGGGCGACCCGGGCGCGGGGCTCTTCCAGCAGTGCCGCCTGGATGCCCGCGTGGCGCAGGATGGCGGCGCAATCCAGGCCATGGCGCTCGGGACCGCGCAGGGCGGCACGGACGAAATGACTGGCGATGGTGCGCTCGCGCATGGGGCGGCTTCCTGGTTCGGGGTGGCCGATGGTAGGGCGGGGCGCGAGGAGGCGACAAGGGGTGGGCGTGGCGGGAATCCCCCTGGCGCGTTGGCGGGAATCCGCCTGAAGAATTGTCCTACAGGCCCCCGGTGATTTCTGTAGGCCACGGCGCACTAAGCGTTGCGCGATCCGCTCCGGTTGGCACAGCCCTTGCGATAGGAGCACCGCCATCCATTGGTTTGGATCGCAGAACAACAAAGTCTCCCAGCAAGGGAGGTGATTGAGACCGGTGGTGCGCCTCTGTACGGAATCAGGCCCCGCACCACCCGAGAGGACCTGCCATGACCCGTCAACCCCTCTACAAAAGCCTTTATTTCCAGGTTCTGGTGGCCATCGCCATCGGCATCCTGGTCGGCCACTTCTACCCGCAGACCGGCGTCGCCCTGAAGCCGCTGGGCGACAGCTTCGTCAAGCTGATCAAGATGGCCATCGCGCCGATCATCTTCTGCACCGTGGTCACCGGCATCGCCGGCATGCAGAGCATGAAGGCCGTCGGCAAGACCGGTGGCTACGCGCTGCTGTATTTCGAGATCGTCTCCACCCTCGCGCTGCTGATCGGCCTGGTCGTGGTCAACGTGGTACAGCCCGGCGTCGGCATGCACGTCGACCCCACCACCCTGGACACCAAGGGCATCGCGGCCTACGCGGCGGCCGGCGAGAAGCAGTCCACCATCGACTTCCTGATGAACGTCATTCCGGGCACCGTGGTCGGCGCCTTCGCCAATGGCGACATCCTCCAGGTGCTGTTCTTCTCCGTGCTGTTCGGCTACGCGCTGCACCGCATGGGTGACTACGGCCGTCCGGTGTTCGAATTCATCGAGCGCATCTCCCAGGTGATGTTCAACATCATCAACGTGATCATGAAGGTCGCGCCCATCGGTGCCTTCGGTGCCATGGCCTTCACCATCGGCGCCTACGGCGTGGGCTCGTTGGTGCAGCTCGGCCAGCTGATGCTGTGCTTCTACATCACCTGCCTGCTGTTCGTGCTGATCGTGCTGGGCGGCATCGCCCGCGCCCATGGCTTCAGCATCCTCAAGTTCATCAAGTACATCCGCGAGGAACTGCTGATCGTGCTGGGCACCTCGTCCTCCGAGTCCGCCCTGCCGCGCATGATCGCCAAGATGGAAAAACTAGGTGCCAACAAGTCGGTCGTCGGCTTGGTGATCCCCACCGGTTATTCCTTCAACCTCGACGGCACCTCCATCTACCTGACCATGGCCGCGGTGTTCATCGCCCAGGCCACCGACACGCCGATGGACATCACCCACCAGATCACCCTGCTGCTGGTGCTGCTTATCGCCTCCAAGGGTGCCGCCGGCGTCACCGGTAGCGGCTTCATCGTCCTGGCCGCCACCCTCTCCGCCGTCGGCCACCTGCCCGTCGCGGGCCTGGCGCTGATCCTCGGCATCGACCGCTTCATGTCCGAAGCCCGCGCCCTGACCAACCTGGTCGGCAACGGCGTGGCGACCCTGGTCGTCGCCAAGTGGTGCAAGCAGCTGGACACCGACACCCTGGACCGCGAACTGGCCGGCAATGCCGCGCCACAGGTAGAAGCCCAGCGCGTCTGAACCCTGCAATTCTCTCCTCCCTCCCCACGGGGAGGAGATTTTCCAGGCCCGTCTCGTGACGGGCTTTTTTATGGGCGCAGGAAAGCCGCGTCAGTGGCGGGCGGGGCTGGCGTGCAGTTGCAGGCCGAGTGCCCTCAGCACCTTGAGGATGGTGCCGAACTCGGGATTGCCTTCGCCGGACAGTGCGCGGTACAGGCTCTCGCGCGAGAGGCCGGTGTCACGGGCGACCTGGGTCATGCCCTTGGCGCGGGCGAGGGTGCCGAGGGCCTTGGCGATGAAGGCGGGGTCGTCGCCGGCTTCCTCGATGCAGGCATCCAGGTAGTTGGCCATGTCTTCCTCGCTGCGCAGGTAGTCGGCGGAGTCCCAGCGGGAGAAGTCTTCAGTCATGGTGCTGCTCCTTCCAGGCTGCAGCGATGCGCCTGGCGTGTCTGATATCACGGTCCTGGCTGCCCTTGTCGCCGCCGCAGAGCAGGACGATGAGGACCTGGCCGCGTTGCAGGAAGTAAAGCCGGTAGCCCGGGCCGAAGTGGAGCCGGGCTTCGCTGAGCCCCTCGCCGATCGGGGCGACGTCCCCCAGGTGGCCGTCGGTCATGCGGTCGATGCGTGCCAGTATCCGGGCTCTGGCCTTGCCATCGCTCAGGTTGTTCAGCCAGGTGGCGAACGCCCTGCTCTGGAGGACCTCGATCATGTGGGTGATTGTAGCCTTTGGGCTACGGTCGTCAACGCGCTCCCGTCGCTCTGGGGGATGGCCGATTGGGTCAATCGACCCTGAGCGCTTGCGTCATTGAGCGTGCGGGCGGGCGCCGCCTACCCTGCGGAACGTTTTTTTCCAGGGAGACCCTCCGCATGCAGCGCATCCATTTCGAAACCGAACACAACCTGTTCCGCGACGCGTTCCGCGCCTTCCTGGAGAAGGAAGTGGTGCCGCACCAGGAGGCCTGGGAAGAGGCGGGCGTGGTGGACCGCGCCGTGTGGCGCAAGGCTGGCGAGATGGGCTTTTTGCTGCCCTGGGCGGACGAGGAGTACGGCGGCGCCGGGCTCAAGGACTTCCGCTACGAGCAGATCATGTGCGAGGAGCTGGCCCGCATCAACGAGCCGGGCTTCATGATCCCGCTGCATTCGGCGCTGTGCGGCCCCTACATCGCCGAATACGGCAACGCCGAACAGAAGGCGCGCTTTTTGCCGGGGATCATCAGCGGGGAGATCATCCTCGCGGTGGCCATGACCGAGCCTTCCGCCGGCTCCGACCTCGCCGGCATGCGCACCACCGCCGTGGACAAGGGCGATCACTACGAGCTGAACGGCTCCAAGGTGTTCATCTCCAACGGCCTGCTGGCGGATGTGGTGATAGTCGCGGCCAAGACCGACCCGGCCAACAAGCACGCCATGGGCCTGTTCCTGGTGGAGCGCGACATGCTCGGCTTCGAGCGCGGGCGCAACCTGAAGAAGCTGGGCATGAAGAGCCAGGACACCGCCGAGCTGTTCTTCAACAACGTCAAGGTGCCCAAGGAGAACCTGCTGGGCGATGCCAAGGGCGGCTTCTTCTATCTGATGAACATGCTCGCCCAGGAGCGCCTGACCAACGCCTGCGGCGCGGTGGCCGGGGCCGAGGCGGCATTGCAGGCCACCATCGACTACGTGAAGGAGCGCAAGGCCTTCGACCGGCCCGTCTCGCACTTCCAGAACACCCGCTTCAAGCTGGCCGAGATGCGCACCCAGATCGACGTCGCCCAGGTCTTCACCGACCGCTGCGTGATGGATCACAACCAGAAGAAACTCACCCCCGAGGTGGCCGCCGAGGCCAAGCTGTTCACCACCGAGCTGCTGTGCAAGGTGGTGGACGAGGGCGTGCAGCTGCACGGCGGCTGGGGCTACATGTGGGAATACCCGATCTGCAAGATGTACGCGAACGCGCGCATCCAGCGCATCTTCGCCGGCACCTCGGAGATCATGAAGGAGATCATCAGCCGCGGCATGAAGCTCTGAACCCCGGCCCGGCGCCCCGGGCCAGGCTAGAGTTCAGCCACTGTGTAGACATCAGGAGGCCACTGCCATGAATGCACCGCTGGGCGCCATCGACGCCTGGGCCCAACCTGCCAACGGCCGCGCCCGCGAGCTGTTGCCGGAGGTCGTCCGGCTGTTCGAGAAATCCGGTTCCGCGCACTTGCTCGACCAGCCGCTGACGCCCGAGCAGACGGTGGCGGAGATGGACCGCGCGGGCGTGGAGAAGCTCATGCTCGCCGCCTGGTGCAGGCCGGAGCGCTGGGTGTTCGACAACGATCTGGTGGCCGAGTACACCCGCGCCTTCCCCGAGCGTTTCGTCGGGGTCGCCACGGTGGACCTCGGCAAACCCCTGGCGGCGGTGCGCGAGCTGGAACGGGCGGTGCTGGAGCTGGGCTGCAAGGCGCTGCGCGTGGTGCCCTGGCTGTGGAAGCTGCCGCCCAACCACCGGCTCTATTACCCGCTCTATGTGAAGTGCATCGAGCTGGACATCCCCTTCTGCACCCAGGTGGGCCACACCGGCCCGCTGATGCCCTCGGAGACCGGCCGCCCGGTGCCCTACCTGGACGAGGTGGCGCTGGACTTCCCCGAACTGCGCATCGTCGCCGGGCACATCGGCCATCCCTGGACCGAGGAAATGATCGGCCTGGCCTGGAAGCACGACAACATCTACATCGACACCTCCGCCTACCTGCCGCGCTACTACCCCCAGGCGCTGCTGCAGTTCATGCGCAGCTACGGCCAGGACAAGGTGCTGTTCGGCAGCAACTTCCCGCAGCTCTCCCTTGAGCGCTGCATGGCCCAGGTGAAGGAGCTGGCGCTGCCGGCGGAGATCGAGGCGAAGTTCCTCCAGGGCAACGCCCGCCAGGTGTTCCGGCTGTGAGGCCGTGCAGTGGGCCCTCGCGTTCGCGAGGGTGACGGTGGGGCCGGGCGCCTGTGTTCCCCCGGCCGCGAGACGCTCCGATCACTACAAGAACAACAAGGAGGGTTGAAGGATGACCGACCAACTGCCGTTGCAGCGGCTCGCCCATTGGGTGGCCACCTCGCCGGACCGTGTCTGGCTCAGCCAGCCGGTGGAGCGCCAGTGGCATGACCTGACCTGGCGCCAGGCCGACGACCAGGCCCGGCGCCTGGCCAGCGCCTTGCGGGCATTGGGCTGCGCGCCTGGCGACCGGGTGGCGATCCTGGCGAAGAACTGCGCCGAGTGGATCATCAGCGACCTGGCGATCATGCTCGCGGGCCTGGTCAGCGTGCCGCTGTACCCGTTGCAGTCGGTGGAGAGCATCGACTACGTGCTGCGTCACTCGGCGTGCAAGGCGATCATCCTCGGCAAGCTCGACGAGGCCGGGAAGTTCGAGGCCGGCATTCCCGCCGAGGTCATCCGCATCGCCATGCCGTACCCGACCCTGGGCGCGCAGCACCCCTGGCACGCGCTGCTGGCCGCCCACGAGCCCCTGCGCGACGGGCATGTGCAGCGCCCGGACGATTTGCTCAGCATCCTCTACACCTCTGGCACCACCGGGCAGCCCAAGGGCGTGATGCAGCATGCCGAGGCCTTCGCCTTCGCCTCCAGCCGCTCGGTGGCGGAGATGGGGCTGGACGAGCGCGAGCAGTTCTTCTCCTACCTGCCGCTGTCCCATGCCGCCGAGCGCTTCCTGGTGGAAACCAACAGCCTGTATTGCGGGGGCGCCATCGCCTTCGTCGAATCCCTGGAGACCTTCGCCGCCGACCTCAAGCGGGTGCGGCCGACGGTATTCTTCTCCGTGCCGCGCCTGTGGACGCGCTTCCAGCAGGGCGTGCTGGAGAAGCTGCCCCAGGCGAGGCTCGACCGCCTGCTGCGCATCCCGCTGCTGGGCGCGCTGGTGGCGCGCAAGATCCGCCAGGGGCTGGGTCTGGACCGCGCGCGGGTGCTGGTCAGCGGCGCGGCGCCGATCCCGGTGGCGCTGCTGGAATGGTACCGGCGCATCGGCCTGACCCTCTGCGAGGGCTACGGCATGACCGAGAACTTCGCCTACGGCAACTTCAACCGGCCCGGCCAGGTGCGCTTCGGCAGCGTCGGGCGGGTGATGCCGGACAACGAGGTGCGCATCGCCGAGAACGGCGAGATCCTCTACCGCAGCCGGGCGCTGATGGCCGGCTATTACCTGGAACCGGAGAAGACCGCCGACGCGCTGCAGGCCGGCTGGCTGCACACCGGCGACAAGGGCGAGATCGATGCCGATGGCTACCTGCGCATCACCGGGCGGGTGAAGGACATCTTCAAGACCAGCAAGGGCAAGTACGTGGCGCCGGCACCCATCGAGGGCGAGATCGCCAAGAACCTCTGGGTCGAGCAGGTGTGCCTGATGGGCAACGGCCTGGACCAGCCGCTGGCGTTGATCGAGCTCAGCCCGGCGGCCCGCGCCGAGCCGCGCGGCAAGGTGGAAGCCGAGCTGACGGCGAGCCTGCAGGTGCTCAATGCCCAGCTGCTGCCCCATGAGCGCATCAGCCATTTCGTGCTGGTGCGCGAGAGCTGGACGGTGGATAACGGCTGCATGACGCCGACCATGAAGATCCGCCGCAACGTGCTGGAACAACGCTTCGCCGCAGTCGCCGCGTGCCTGGACGCACGCCAGCCGCTGCATTGGGAATGAACCGAACCGCTATGGAGTCGCCATGAAAGGCCCGCTCGCTTCGCTGAAGATCCTCGATTTCTCCACCCTGCTTCCGGGGCCTTTCGCCTCGCTGCTGCTGGCCGACATGGGCGCGGAGGTGCTGCGTGTCGAATCCCCCAGCCGCATGGACCTGGTGCGTGTGCTGCCGCCCCATGACGGCGGCACCTCCACCAGCCACGCCTACCTGAACCGCAACAAGCGCAGCATCGCCCTCGACCTCAAGCGTCCCGAGGCGGTGGAGGTGGTGCGCCAGCTGGTGGCCGAGTACGACATCGTGCTGGAGCAGTTCCGCCCCGGGGTGATGGACAAGCTCGGCGTGGGCTACGAGGCGCTGAAGGCGATCAACCCCAGGCTGATCTATGTCTCCATCACCGGCTACGGCCAGACCGGGCCCTATCGCGACCGTGCCGGCCACGACATCAACTACCTGGCCGTGGCCGGCATCGCCAGCTACACCGGGCGCCGGGAGAGCGGCCCGCTGCCCCTGGGCGTGCAGCTGGCGGATATCGCCGGCGGCTCGCTGCACGGGGTGATGGGCCTGCTGGCGGCGGTGATCCAGCGCCAGGCGACGGGGGAGGGGCAGCACGTGGACGTGAGCATGACCGACTGCGCCTTCAGCCTGCACGGCATGGCCGGCGCCGGTTACCTCGGTGCGGGCGTGGAGCCGGACATGGAGAACCAGGCGCTCAACGGCGGCAGCTTCTATGACTACTACCGCACCCGCGATGGCCGCTGGTTCTCGGTGGGCAGCCTGGAGCCGCAATTCATGCAACAGTTCTGCGCCGCCATCGGCCGGCCGGAGCTGGCTGCCCGCGGGCTGTCGCCCAAGCCGGAGGACCAGCGCGAGCTCAAGCGCGCCATCGAGATCGAGTTCGAGAAGCGCGACTTCGCCGAATGGAGCGAGCTGTTCGCTGCGCTGGATGCCTGTGTCGAGCCGATGCTGCCGCTTTCCGAGGCGGTGCGGCACCCACAGATCGAGGCGCGGGGCCTGGTCACCGAGGTGCCGCGCGAGGGGCTGCCGGCGCAACGGCAGATCGCCTGCCCGATCAAGTTCTCCACCGGCCTGCCGGCGCCGCGCCATGTGGGCGTCGCCGTGGGCGCCCACACCGCCGAGGTGCTGGCGGAACTGGGCTATACCGCCGAGCAGATCGCCGCGCTGAAAGCCGGCAAGGTGACGGGATAAAGAGGCTTCAAGCTTCAAGCTTCAAGCTTCAAGCGGACCTGTGCATCGGCGGGTTGCACCCGCCCTACGGGCTCCTGCCCGAGGTTCCGCCCTTACTCTTGCCGCTGTTCCCCACTGAACACCAGGGTCACCTTGCAGCGCCGGCAGTAGTAGCGGCGCCCGCGTGCCACCAGAGCGTGGCGCTGGGAGGAGAAGGGGTAGTCGCCGTCCGGGCAGGCGCAGCGGTAGAGGTAGCGGGTGACCTTGCGCCGCTTCACGTCATAGCTGTGGCAGCGGTTGGGCGGCAGCTCGTAGACGCCGCGCATGATCAGCTGCCACTCCTCGCCGTGGGGCTGGATACGGTGGCCGAACAACTGGTGGGCGACCAGGTGCGCCACTTCGTGGGCAACGGTCTGCTTGAGGAAATCTTCCTGGTTCTCGCGATACAGCTGCGGGTTGAAACGCAGCTTGTTCTCATCCAGGTGGGCGACGCCGGCCTTCTGGCCCCGCAACTTGAAGCTGACTTCGGGGCGGGGGAACCGGCGTTGGAAAAAAGCTTCCGCCTGCTGGTAGCAGGCTTCGACGCGCGCGTGTAGCAGCTCGGGCATAGAGGGCACTCCAGGGCCCGCGATTATGCCGCAAAGCTGCCACCGGTCGAATCGTTCTCCTGCCGAGCGGTCGTCACGCGCCGTGCTAGACGTATTCCGGCGTCAGGTACAGGTGCCAGTGCAGGATCACCGACACCAGCACGTTGACCATCACCAGCAGCCCCACCGCCCAGATGGACGAGGCGTAGAGAAAGCTCTGTTCCTGTTTCAGGCGCATGAACACCGGGACTCCGACGAACAGCAGGAAGGTCGAGTAGGCACCGGCGAGCAGCAGCACGGCCACCGCCAGCCAGCGGCTGGGGTAGAGGCCGGCGATCCCGGCGATGAACAGCGGGGTGGCGGTATAGGCGATGAAGCCCACGCATTCGTTGAAGCCGGGGCGGGTCTCGAAGGCGCGCGCCATCCAGCGCACGAAGCCGCCCATCAGCAGGACGCCGAACACGGTGGCGAGGTACAGGGCGACGCTCAGTTGCAGGGCGCTGCCGGAGGCGAGCCGCACCACCTCGTCCTCGGCCAGGCTCCAGCCGACCACGGTGGTGCCCATGTAGAGACTGAGCGCCGGGACGATCGATAGCAGCAGGAGGTGCACCAGGTAATGCAGGCTGTTGCGCGTCTCGTCCTGGCGGATTTCCTGCCAGGCGCGTTCCGGCTGGGTGAAGAGGGTCAATAGATGCGGGGCCATGGCTGTTCTCCTTGGGCGCACGGGCGCTGTCGCAGGGGGCTCAAGGAGTTAGAGGGCCGGGGAGGGGAGGGTTTCAACTATTTGGCCGACCGGCAAACGAAGAGGCCGCCCCTGGGGCGGCCTCCGTCCTGCGGTTGAAGGGATCAGCGGATGTACACCGGCCCCACACCCATGCCCCAGAGGATGACTGAGGCGGCGATCATCGCCACCAGCACCACCAGGCCTACCGCCAGCACCGAGCTGGAGAACAGGAAGCCTTCGTCCGTGGGGATGTTCATGAAGGTCGGAATGCCCACATAGAGCAGGTAGACCGTGTAGCAGATGGCCGCCGTGCCGATGATCATGCCGAGCCAGAGGTGCGGGTAGAGCGCCGCGAGGCCGCCGATGAACAGCGGGGTGGCGCAGTACGCGGCGAACACGACGCATTCGGTGAAGCTCGGCGAGGCATCGTAGGTGCGCGCCATCCAGTGGATGAAGGCGCCCATCACGGCGACGCCGGCGAGCATGGCGAGGTAGGAGAGGATGGTCATCTGCATCGCGCTGGACTGCGTGAGCATGACCGGATCGCCCTTGCCGATGGCCCAGCCGACCTGGGTGGTGCCTATATAGGCGGACACTACGGGAATGGCAGCGAGTACCAGGATATGGGTCAGGTACATGTGGCTGATGCTTTCTTCCTCGCCACGGATTTCCTGCCATTCCTGATCGGGATGGGTGAAGAGCCCCCAAACGTGGTGGATCATTCTGAACACCTCCTCATTATTATGAGGTCGCCCCCCAGCGAAGCGCCGGGTACGCGTAGCCAGCGTCATCCGGTGCTCGGCCGACACATGCGACCTTGTGTCGCAGTATAGGTCCAGGCTGGGGCCCGCGCCTGCCGTGGCTTTAGAGCAAATCAGACTTAATGCTCAGCGGTAATAGCGCTGAAGTATTTCCATCGCCTTGTTGATCGACTGGATGCGCTCGGTGCTGCCGCCGCGATCGGGATGATGCTGGCCTACCAGTTGGCGGTAGCGGCGCTTGATCACCCCGAGGTCGAGCGCTTCGTCGCCCTCGACCAGCTCGAACAGCTCCAGGGCGGCGAGCTTCTCGTCCCCGCCCTGCATGCGCGTCCAGAAGCTGGCGAGCAGCTTCTCGACATCCCGCTCGGTGGTGTCGCGCAGGTGACGGGTGTCCAGGTAGTAGGTGCGCAGCGGGTCGTGCTCGGTGAGCGCATCGCTGCCCGCTGCGTAGGGCAGCAGGCGGATGCTCAGCGGGCTGATGGCGAGGAAGGCGCTGCCTTCGGCCCAGAGGCGGTCGCGCAATAGATAGAGGGCGTTGAAGAGCAGGAAATGGGTACGGAACAGCACCAGGCGGTCGGCCAGATCCAGGTGGGGGATGTGGGTGGAGTGGCCGGCCTTGAGGCGCTGGATCAGCTCGAATTCGCCGATGCCGTCCGGCGCCTGGCGCAGGAGCACCAGCAATTGGTCGACGAGGTCGAGGGAGGGGTCTAGTTCGTTGTTCATCGGGCGCAGGCTAGCACAGCGAAACTGAGGGCTGGGGTGGCGCGCGCTTTGTGCGTAAAATAGTCAGCTTTTCGCACCCCTCCCCGGATTCCAGAGCACCATGGGCACCCTTTCGGTCAACCAGAACAAACTGCAGAAACGCATCCGTCGCCTCGCCGGCGAAGCCATCGCCGACTTCAACATGATCGAGGACGGCGACAAGGTCATGGTCTGCCTGTCCGGCGGCAAGGACAGCTACACCATGCTCGACGTCCTGCTGTACCTGCAGAAGGTCGCGCCGATCAAGTTCGAGATCGTCGCCGTGAACATGGACCAGAAGCAGCCGGGCTTCCCCGAGCACGTGCTGCCGGCCTACCTGGAGTCCATCGGCGTCGAGTACCACATCGTCGAGAAGGACACCTATTCGGTGGTGAAGGAGAAGATCCCGGAAGGCAAGACCACCTGCTCGCTGTGCTCGCGCCTGCGCCGGGGCACGCTCTACACCTTCGCCGACGAGATCGGCGCGACCAAGATGGCCCTCGGTCACCACCGCGACGACATCCTGGAAACCTTCTTCCTCAACATGTTCTACGGCGGCACGCTCAAGGCCATGCCGCCGAAGCTGCGCGCCGATGACGGCCGCAACGTGGTGATCCGCCCGCTGGCGTACTGCAACGAGGCCGATATCGAGGCCTACTCGCAGCTCAAGGAATTCCCGATCATCCCGTGCAACCTCTGCGGCTCGCAGGAGAACCTGCAGCGCCAGGTGGTCAAGGAGATGCTCCAGGAATGGGAGCGCAAATCGCCAGGCCGTACCGAGATCATGTTCCGCGCCCTGCAGAACGTGGTGCCCTCGCAACTGGCCGATCGCAACCTGTTCGACTTCGCCAATCTGCGCATCGACGAAAGCGCCGCGCCGCGCACCCTGGACGTCGTCAATATCTGAAGCGGAGCTGGAAGCCGAGAGCCTGAAGCCGGAAGGTTTCAAGCTTCAAGCTTCAAGCTTCAAGCTTCAAGCTTCAAGCTTTCTAGCCAAGGCCCTTTTTATGCGTGACTACCGCTGGCTCCACGAGTATTGCCTCAACCGCTTCGGCTCGGCCGAGGCCCTGGAGGCGCGCCTGCCGCAGCCGCGCAGCGATGCCGAGCTGCGCGAGCTGGCCGATGACCGCTACCTGTCGCTGCTGGCCCTGCGGGTGTTCCGTGCCGGGCTCAAGCACAGCCTGGTGGACGCCAAGTGGCCGGCCTTCGAGGAGGTGTTCTTCGGCTTCGACCCGGAGAAGGTGGTGCTGATGGGCGCCGAGCACCTGGAGCGGCTGATGCAGGATGCGCGGTTGATCCGCCACCTGGGCAAGCTCAAGAGCGTGCCGCGCAACGCCCAGTTCATCCTCGACGTGCGCCGTGAGAAGGGGAGCTTCGGTGCGCTGATCGCCGATTGGCCGGTGGCCGATATCGTCGGCCTGTGGAAGTACCTGGCCAGGCACGGCAGCCAGCTGGGCGGGTTGTCGGCGCCGCGCTTCCTGCGCATGGTCGGCAAGGACACCTTCATCCCCACCGACGACATGGTCGCTGCGCTCAAGGCCCAGGAGATCATCGACAAGGCGCCCACCAGCCTGCGCGATCTCGCCCAGGTGCAGGCCGCCTTCAACCGCTGGCACGAGGAAAGCGGCAGGCCGCTGTGCCAGCTCTCGGTGATGCTGGCCCATACCGTCAACCACTGATCCCGTTTCGCGAGGCAGGAGGCTTCCATGGAGCATTCGTCGGACATCGCCCGGGTCGCCGCTGAGCTGAAGCGGGCCGAACGCATCCTCATCATCACGGGGGCCGGCCTTTCTGCGGATTCCGGCCTGCCTACCTACCGAGGGCTCGGCGGTCTCTACAATGGCATGACGGAGGAGGGCATCCCGATCGAGGAGGCCATCTCCGGCCCCATGCTGCGGCGGGACCCGGCCCTGTGCTGGAAGTACCTCGCCCAACTCGGGCGCGCCTGCCTCGGCGCACGCCCCAATGCCGGGCACGCAGCCATCGCGCAATTGCAGCGGCTGAAGCCGGAATGCTGGGTGCTGACGCAGAACATCGACGGCTATCACCGCCAGGCGGGCTCGCCGCCGGAGCGGCTGATCGAGATCCATGGCGAGTTGTCGCCGCTGTTCTGCCAGTCGTGCGGCGCCGAGAGCGACCAACTGTCGCAGCACCTGGAACGGCCTTTGCCTCCCAAATGCACGGTGTGCGGTGGTATCCTCCGGCCTCCCGTCGTCCTGTTCGAGGAAATGCTCCCCGAAAAGGCCATCGACACCCTCTACGCGCAACTGCGCAAGGGCTTCGATGCGGTGCTGGCCGTAGGCACCACGGCGAGCTTCCCTTACATCATCGAACCGGTGATGCGCACCTGCCAGCAAGGCGGCTTCACGGCGGAAATCAACCCCGCCAGCACTGATCTCGCCCGCTCGGTCGACGTACATCTGAAGGGAAAGGCCTTAGATGTTTTGCAGGAACTACTGAGTCACATTTCGATCGATTAAATTTGCAAATTAGATCGATAGAGGGCATATTCGCGCCTTCTTATAATTTTCGACACGGTCGTGCCCATGCTCAGTCGCTTCGCACCCCTCGTGCCTATCACGTTTGCACTGTTTCTCACCGCTTGCGCCGGCGTCTCGACGAAGCCGCAAGTCGCCGCCACTCCGGAGCCCCAGGCCGCCATCGAAGAGCCGAGCGTCCAGGACATGGCGGACATGATGGACGACGAGCCCTACCAGCTGCCGTCCCTCGCCGACAACGTACTGGAGCGTGGCTTCGAGCTGGTGGGCACCCCCTACCGCTTCGGTGGCCGTTCCCTGAAGACCGGTTTCGATTGCAGCGGCTTCGTCGGCTACCTGTTCAAGGAAGAGGCGGGCATCCAGCTGCCGCGCTCCACCCGCGAAATGATCAACCTCGATGCGCCGGTCATCGCGCGCAGCGAGCTGAAGCCGGGCGACATCGTCTTCTTCAACAACCGTGGCCGTGGCCGCGTCAGCCACGCCGGCATCTATATCGGTGACGACCAGTTCATCCACTCCTCCAGCCATCGCAGCGGCGGTGTGCGGGTCGACAGCCTGGATGACCGCTACTGGAGCGCCAGCTACATGGAAGCCAAGCGCGTCCTGGCGCAGGTTTCCCCATCGATGAACGCCTCGGCGCAAGGCTCGATGCACCGCTGATCGCGTTCCTGATTCACCCATCGGCCCGGACCCTGTTCCGGGCCGATTCGTTTCCGCCTTCCTCTATATAGGCCCGGGTTGCCGCCCAAGCGCAGCGGCGATGGCTTTTTGCTTGCATTATTCGAGCGGTATCAGCACATTAGCGAGCAAACCTCAAGTCAGGACTGACTTGCCATGCCCGCCTTGCACCGTCTCGCCCTCATCGCGCTGCTCGCCCTGCTCGGTGCCTGCTCCAGCCATGCGCCGGCTCCCGCTCCCGTCTACACCCCGCCCGTGGTCCAGGCGCCGTCCTCACCAGCGGCCGATGACGTGCTGTTCCGTGCCCTCGGCCTGGTGGGCACCCCCTACCGCTACGGTGGCAACACCCCGGACAGCGGCTTCGACTGCAGCGGCCTGATCGGCTACGTCTACCGCGACGCCGCCGGTATCAGCCTGCCGCGTTCCACCCGCGAGCTCATCGCCATGCGCGTGCCGACCATCGGCATGAACGCCCTGCAGAGCGGCGACCTGGTGTTCTTCGCCACCAATGGTGGCGGCCAGGTCAGCCACGCCGGCATCTACGTGGGCGAGGGGCGCTTCGTCCACGCGCCGTCCAGCGGCGGAACGGTACGCCTCGACAGCCTGTCCAACAGCTACTGGCAGAAAAGCTACCTGAACGCCAAGCGCGTGCTGCTCGACTCGCACCTGGCGAGCACGCCCTGAGAGGCTGCATGACCACCCGGACGCTCAACCTCGACGACGACCTCTACCGCTACCTGATCGACGTCTCCCTGCGCGAGACGCCGCTCCTGGCGCGCCTGCGCGAAGAGACCGCGCAACTGCCCACCGCGCGCTGGCAGATCGCCCCCGAACAGGGCCAGTTCATGGCCATGCTGGTGCGGCTCACCGGCGCTCGGCGCATCCTCGAGATCGGCACCTTCACCGGCTACAGCGCCCTGGTGATGGCCGAGGCGATGCCGGCGGACGGCCGCATCCTCTGCTGCGACCTGCCCGGCGACTACAACGCCGTCGCCCGGCGCTACTGGCAGGAGGCGGGCGTCGAGGACTGCATCGACCTGCACCTGGCCCCCGCCCTGGAGACCCTCGGTCGCCTGGAGCGCGAAGGGCAGGCCGGCGGCTTCGACCTGATCTTCATCGACGCCGACAAGGCCAACTACCCCGCCTACCTGGAACACGCCCTGGCCCTGGTGCGCAGCGGCGGCCTGGTGTTGTTCGACAACGTGCTGTGGAGCGGCCGCGTACTGGAGGCCAACCCCGACAGCGCCGACACCCGCGCCATCAAGGCCCTGAACCGCGCGCTCAAGACCGATGCCCGCATCGACCTCTCGCTGCTGCCCATCGGCGACGGGCTGACCCTCTGCCGCAAGCGCTGAGCCCGTGGCCGAGCCCATCCGCCTGCCGCCCCAGCCGAACGCCTGCGAACTCTGCCGGCGCGCCGCGCCCCTGACCCGCCACCACCTGATCCCCAAGGCCCTGCACGGCAAGACCTACGTGCAGAAACGCTTCGCCCGCAGCGAGCGCATCACCGCCACCCTCTGGGTCTGCCGTCCCTGTCACAACCAGATCCACCGCCTGTTCAGCGAAAAGGAACTGGCGCTGATCTACAACAGCCGCGAGGCGCTGATGGCCGACGAGCGCCTGCGCACCTTCGTCGACTGGCTGGCGGGCAAGCCGGCGGGGTTCGAGCCGAGGCATTGAGCGCGCGCGGTTGCCCCGGCAGGGCATAGGTATTACCGTCATTCCTCCGGTAATACCGAGGGCTCTGCCATGCCGACCACACTCACCCGCAAGGGCCAAGTCACCATTCCCAAGCCGATCCGCGACGCACTGGGCCTGCACCCGGGAATGTCCGTGGAATTCAGCGTCAATCAGCAGGGCGAGGTGGTACTCAAACGCGTCGACCCTGAGCCCCAGGCAGCGGACCGCTTCGAGGCCGCCCGCGGCAAGGCCGGGCGACGTTGGCGCACTGACGAACTCATGGCCTTGCTGCGCGGCGAAGACTGATGGTTCTGGTCGATACCAATGTGCTGATCGACGTCCTGGCGGATGACCCGCATTGGGCCGACTGGTCGATCCGCCAATTGCGTGCCCAGTCCCGGGTGCATGCGCTGGCGATCAACGCGGTGGTCTATGCCGAGCTGGCGCTGACCTTCGATCGCTTCGAGGCGCTCGACGAGGCGGTCGAACAACTGCAGCTGCACCTGCTGGAAATGCCCCGCCCGGCGCTCTTCCTCGCCGGCAAGGCCTTCGCCCGCTACCGCCGGGCGGGAGGTGTCAGGGAAGGGGTGCTGGCCGACTTCTTCATCGGCGCCCATGCCGCCGTGGAAGGCTGCGCCCTGCTGACGCGCGATGTGCGGCGTTACCGCAATTATTTCCCCGGGCTGGAGCTGATCAGCCCGGACGTACTCTGACTCAAGCCGCCTTCGCCATCGCCTCGCATTCCACCACGCAGCGCTGGCAGGCCTGCGCGCATTCCTGGCAGTGGTCATGGTCATGCTTGGCGCATGCCTCGGCGCAGGCCTGGCAGGCGATGGCGCAGAGGCGGCAGACCTCGTCGGCCAAGGGGCTGTCGCGGGCCATCAGCAGGGCGGCGAGGCGGCACAGGTCGGCGCAGTCGCGGTCGGTGCGGATGCACAGCGCCATGTGGCCGGCGTCTTCCTCGCGCAGGCAGGCGGCAGCGCAGTGTTCGCAGGCGATGGCGCAGGCGTTGCAGGCCTGGATGCAGCAGGCATAGCGTTCGCGGATCATGGAGGTCTCCTCATGGCGTGGGTCCTGTTGAGTGGACGTGGCTCCGCCGCCATCGGTTCGACCTATTTCCCGCCCGCCGCCCTTCGATTGACCCTGGCCACCCCGGCCACTAAGCTGCGCGCCTTGCACCAGGTGCCCCGCGGCCATGCCGCCGGGGTGAAACAGGGAAGCCGGTCCATTCTTCCGAAGAATCCGGCGCTGCCCCCGCAACGGTAGGCGAGTCATCCACCGCATCCAGCCACTGTGCCCCGGCATGGGAAGGCGCGGTCGGGGAACCGACGGTTCCACTCGCAAGCCCGGAGACCGGCCTGGTGTGACTGCGCATGGGATCGCCCATGCATCACCCCAGAAGGTCGCGCGGGTGGCGCGACGGAGACCGATCTTGAACCGAAACGCTTCCCCGAGGCCGGCGCTGCTGGCTGTTCTCGGCATCTCGTGCATTTCCCCGCTGGCCGCAGCCCCCCTCGAACTTGGCGAGCAGGTGGTCACCGCCACCCGCAGCGAGCAGCCCGTGCGCGCCAGCCTGGCCGCCACCACCGTGTTCGACCGCGAGGCCATCGAGCGCAGCCAGGCGAGCTCCGTGCCCGAGCTGCTGCGCAAGGTGCCGGGCGTGACCCTCAGCAATAACGGCGGCCCCGGCAAGAACACCACGCTGTTCATGCGCGGCAGCGAGTCCGACCACGTGCTGGTGCTGATCGACGGTGTCAAGGTCGGCTCCGTCAGCGCCGGGCTCACGGCCTTCCAAGACCTGCCGGTGGAGCTGATCGAGCGCATCGAAGTGGTCCGTGGCCCGCGCTCCAGCCTCTATGGCTCCGAAGCCATTGGCGGGGTGATCCAGATCTTCACCCGCAAGGGGCATGGCGACGGCGCGGCCAAGCCCTGGTTCTCCGCCGGCTACGGCACCCATGACACCTATCAAGGCAGCGCCGGGGTGGCCGGTGGCGACGAGCAGGCCTGGTACAACCTGGGCGTCAGCAGCCAGGACGGCGATGGCATCAACTCCCGCCGCCAGGGCAGCAATTACTACGAGCCCGACGCCGACGGCTACCGCAACCTGTCCGGCACCCTCAACGCCGGTGTGCAACTCGGTGGGCTGACGCTGGATGGCTCGCTGATGCGTGCCAAGGCCCATAACGACTACGACGACATCGACAGCAGTGGCTACCTGCATCCCCTCGGCGGCCATGGCGCCAACGCCGACAACCGCCAGGAAGTGATCGGCGGCCGCGCGCGCTTCAGCCCCCAGGACATCTGGAACATCACCCTGCGGGCCGGTCGCAGCGAGGACAAGTCCACCAGCCACACCGATGGCCTGTTCGATGCCCGCTTCGACTCCAAGCGCGACAGCGCCTCCTGGCTCAACGACCTGACCCTCGCCGAAGGCCACGTGCTGACCCTGGGCTACGACTGGCAGCGTGACCAGGTCAGCAGCTCCACGGCCTTCGAGCAGGACTCGCGCCACAACCAGGGCTGGTTCGCCCAGTACCTGGGTCAAGCCGGCCAGCAGGACTGGCAGCTGTCGCTACGCCGTGACGACAACGAGCAGTTCGGCACCCACGACACCGGCAGCGCCGCCTGGGGCTACGCGTTCACCGATGAATTGCGTTTCAGCCTCAGCTACGGCACCGCCTTCAAGGCGCCCAGCTTCAACGAGTTGTACTACCCCGGCTATGGCAACCCGGGCCTGGACGCGGAAACCTCCGAGAGCTTCGAGGCCGCGCTCACCGGGCAGCACGACTGGGGCCACTGGTCGGTTAACGCCTACCGCACCCATGTCGACGACCTGATCGCCTACGACTCCACCCTCGGCCCGTACGGCGGCCCCAACAACATCGGCAAGGCCCGCATCGACGGCCTCGAACTGGTGCTCGGCAGCCAGTGGCTGGGCTGGGACTGGAGCGCCAACGCCACCTTCCTCGACGCCGAGAACCGCGACCACGGCAGCAATGCCGGCAACGAACTGCCGCGTCGCCCGCAGCAAAGCTTCAACCTCGACCTCGACCGGCGCATCGGCCGCTTCGGCCTGGGCGCCACGCTGCACGCCGAAGGCCGCAGCTACGACGACCTGGCCAACCGCAACAAGGTGGCCGGCTACGCCACCCTCGACCTGCGCGGCGAGTACTGGCTGAACGAGGAGTGGCGCCTGCAGGCCAAGGTCACCAACCTGCTGGATGCCGACTACGAAACCGCGCTGGACTACAACCAGCCCGGGCAGGCAGTGTTCTTCAGCGTCCGCTACCAAGCCCTCTGACAGGAGCCCCCATGAGCGAATCCCTCGAACGCGATGCCCGCCACAAGGCGCGCATGCAGCGCAAGAAAGCCCTGATCGACGAGAAGATCGCCCAGGCCCAGGACGAGTACGGCCTGCTGCTGGTGCACACCGGCAATGGCAAGGGCAAGAGCAGCTCGGCCTTCGGCATGGTCGCCCGCGCCCTCGGGCACGGTGTGAAGGTGGGCGTGGTGCAGTTCATCAAGGGCGGCATGTCCACCGGCGAGGAAGCCTTCTTCCGCCGCTTCCCGGACGAGGTCGCCTACCACGTGATGGGCGAGGGCTACACCTGGGACACCCAGGACCGCCAGCGCGACATCGAGAAGGCGCAGCAGGCCTGGGCCGTCGCGGCGCAGCTGCTCAACGACCCGCAGGTCGGCCTGGTGGTGCTGGACGAGCTGAACATCGCCCTCAAGCACGGCTACCTGGACCTGGAGACCGTGCTTCGCGACATCGAATCGCGCCCCGAGCTGCAGCACGTGGTCGCCACCGGCCGTGGCGCGCCCCAGGGCCTGATCGACGCCGCCGACACCGTCACCGAGATGAGCCTGGTCAAGCACGCCTTCAAGTCCGGGGTGAAGGCGCAGAAAGGGGTGGAATTCTGAGCACCTCCACGCGCCATTGCCCGGCCCTGCTGATCGCCGCCCCGGCGTCCGGCCAGGGCAAGACCACCGTCACCGCCGCCCTGGCGCGCCTGCACACCCGCCAGGGCAAGCGCGTGCGGGTGTTCAAGTGCGGGCCGGACTTCCTCGACCCGATGATCCTCGCCCGTGCCTCCGGCGCGCCGGTCTACCAGCTGGACCTGTGGATGATCGGCGAGGCGGAAAGCCGCCGCCTGCTCTGGGAGGCCGCCGCCGAGGCCGACCTGATCCTCATCGAAGGGGTGATGGGCCTGTTCGACGGCTCGCCCTCGGCCGCCGACCTCGCCCGCTGCTTCGGCGTGCCGGTGATGGCGGTGATCAACGGCGCCGCCATGGCCCAGACCTTCGGTGCCCTGGCCGTGGGCCTGGCCACCTACCAGCCGGGCCTGCCGTTCTCCGGCGTGCTCGGCAACCGCGTCGGCAGCCAGCGTCACAGCGATCTGATCCGCGACAGCCTGCCGGCGTGGCTCCGCTGGTACGGCTCCCTGCCGCGCAGCGCCGAGGTGGAGCTGCCCAGCCGCCACCTGGGGCTGGTGCAGGCCGAGGAGCTGGCCGACCTGGACGCGCGCCTGGACGCCGCCGCCGATGCCCTGGCCGCCAGCGCCTCGGTGGAGCTGCCGCCGGCCGTGGCCTTCGAGGCGCCGCATGCCCAAGCGCTGCAACCGCTGCTCGAAGGCGTGCGCATCGGGGTGGCCCGCGACACCTCATTCGCCTTCATCTACCAGGCCAACCTCGACCTGCTGCGTGCCCTCGGTGCCGAACTGCGCTTCTTCTCGCCACTGACCGACACCGCCCTGCCCGAGGTGGACAGCCTCTACCTGCCCGGCGGCTACCCCGAGCTGCACCTGGCGCCGCTGGCGGAAAACCGTGCCATGGCCGATGCGATCCGTGCCCACCATGAGGCCGGCAAGCCGACGCTCGCCGAGTGCGGCGGCATGCTCTACCTGCTCGATGCGTTGACCGACGCCGAGGGCGCGCACGCCGAACTGGTCGGCCTGCTGCCCGGCAGTGCGGTGATGCAGAAGCGCCTGGTGGCCCTGGCCCTGCAGGAGGTCGAGCTGCCCGACGGTGCGTTGCGCGGCCACACCTACCACCATTCGCGCCTCGACTCGCCACTGCAGCCCCTGGCGCGCGGCACCTGCCCGAACGACAAGCCGGTGGCCGAGGCGGTGTTCCGCGTCGGCCGCCTCACCGCGTCCTATATCCACTTCTACCTGCCGTCCAATCCCGCTGCGGCGGCGGAGCTCCTGCGCCCATGACCGACAACGCCTTCAGCCCCGAGGAACGCGCCGCCGTCTACCGCGCCATCGCCGAGCGTCGCGACATGCGCCACTTCAGCGGCGGCGAGGTGGCCCCCGCGCTGCTCGCGCGCTTGCTGGAGGCGGCGCACCAGGCGCCCAGCGTCGGCCTGATGCAGCCCTGGCGCTTCATCCGCATCACCCAGCCGGCGCTGCGCGAGGACATCCACGGCCTGGTGGAGGCCGAGCGGGTGCGCACCGCCGAGGCCCTGGGCGAGCGCTCCGACGAATTCATGCGGCTGAAGGTCGAGGGCATCCGCGACTGCGCCGAGTTGCTGGTCGCCGCGCTGATGGACGGGCGCGAGGCGCATGTCTTCGGCCGACGCACGCTGCCGGAAATGGATATGGCGTCCCTGGCCTGCGCGATTCAGAATCTCTGGCTCGCCGCCCGTGCCGAAGGCCTGGGCCTGGGCTGGGTCTCGCTGTTCGACCCACAGGCCCTGGCCGACCTGCTCGGCATGCCGCCTGGCAGCAAGCCCCTGGCGGTGCTTTGCCTGGGCCCGGTCGAGGCCTTCTACCCGGCGCCGATGCTGGCGCTGGAGGGCTGGGCGCAACCGCGTCCGTTGTCCGAACTGCTGTTCGAGAACCAGTGGGGAAACAAGGAATGAGCCTGGGGATGCTGACATTGGCCGCCGTGGTGCTGGACGCCGTCTTCGGCGAGCCGCGCCGCTGGCACCCGCTGGTGGCCTTCGGTGACTGGGCCAAGCGCCTGGAGCAGCGCTTCAACCCCGGCGGCCGTGGCTGGCGCAGCCATGGCGTCAGCGCCTGGGTGATCGCCGTGCTGCCGCCGACCCTGGCCGCCTGGTGGCTGTCCGAGCTGCCCTGGGTCGGCACCCTGGTGGGCGTGGTCGCGCTCTATGCCGCCATCGGCCTGCGCAGCCTCAACGAACACGCCGAGCCCGTGGCCGTGGCGTTGCAGGGCGGCGATCTGGACGAGGCGCGCCGCCGCGTCGGCTACATGGTCAGCCGCGAGACCCGTGAGCTGGACGAGAGCGCCGTGGCCCGCGCCGCCACCGAATCGGTACTGGAGAACGGCAGCGACGCGGTGTTCGCTGCGCTGTTCTGGTTCGCCGTGGCCGGCGCGCCGGGCGTGGTGCTGTACCGCCTGAGCAACACCCTCGACGCCATGTGGGGCTACCGCAACGCGCGCTTCGAGCGCTTCGGCTGGGCTGCCGCACGCATCGACGATGTCCTCAATTTCATTCCCGCGCGCCTGGTCGCGCTGACCTACGCGCTGCTCGGCAAGACGGCGCTGGCGTTGCACTGCTGGCGCACGCAGGCGCCGCTCTGGGACAGCCCCAACGCCGGCCCGGTGATGGCCGCCGGCGCCGGTGCGCTGGGCGTGCAGCTGGGCGGGCCGGCCGTTTACCACGGCGAGCTGCACGAACGCCCGCACCTGGGGCAGGGCGAGCCCGCGCGCGCCGGGGACATCGGCCGCGGCATGGACCTGGTGCGCCAGGGCGTGATGCTCTGGGTGGGCGTTCTGATCATCGGAGGATGGCTCTTTGCTTGAGCATGGAGGCAGGCTGCGCGCCGCCGCGCAGCGTTATCGCATTCCCGAGGCGGACTGGCTCGACCTGTCCACCGGTATCGCCCCCTATGGCTGGGCCCTGCCTGATGTGCCCGCTGCGGCCTGGGCGCGCCTGCCCGAGCGCGACGACGGCCTGGAAGAGGCCGCGTGCCAGTACTACCGCGCCCCGTCATTGCTGCCGGTGGCCGGCTCCCAGGCCGCCATCCAGGCGTTGCCACGCCTGCGTCGCACTTCCCAGGTGGGCATCCTCTCGCCTTGCTATGCCGAGCATGCCGCCGCCTGGCGCCGGGTCGGCCATCGCCTGGAAGAGATCAGCGAGGCCGGTGCGCGCCGGGCCATCGACCGCCTCGATGTGCTGGTGGTGGTCAACCCCAACAACCCCACCGGCCAGCGTTACTCCCCGGAGCTGCTGCTGGACTGGCATGCGCGCCTGGCCGAGCGGGGCGGCTGGCTGGTGGTGGACGAAGCCTTCATGGACTGCACCGGCGACCAGAGCCTGGCGCGGGTCAGCCACCTGCCCGGGCTCATCGTGCTGCGGTCCTTCGGCAAGTTCTTCGGCCTCGCCGGGTTGCGCCTGGGCTTTGCCTGCGCGGCCCCCGAGCTGCTCGATGAGATGGAAGAGCTGCTTGGCCCCTGGGCGGTCAGCGGCCCCGCGCGGGCCATCGCCAAGGGCCTGCTGCAGGACATCGACGGCCAGGCCCGGCAGCGCGAGCGCCTGCTGCTGGACGGCCAGCGCCTGGCCCGCCTGCTCGGCAGCCATGGCCTGCAACCCACCGGCGGCTGCGCGCTGTTCCAGTGGGTGGCCATGCCCCATGCCGGGGTGGTGCACGACTACCTCGCCGCCCACGGCATCCTCACCCGCCTGTTCCTCACCCCGTCGAGCCTGCGTTTCGGCCTGCCGCCCGACGAGGCCGGCTGGCAGCGCCTGGACACCGTGCTGAGCGGCTTCGCCCGGGAGCTCGCATGACCACGCTGATGGTGCAGGGCACCACCTCCGATGCGGGCAAGAGCACCCTGGTGACCGCGCTGTGCCGCTGGCTCAAGCGCCAGGGCGTGGCGGTGGTGCCGTTCAAGCCGCAGAACATGGCGCTCAACAGCGCGGTGACCGCCGACGGCGGCGAGATCGGCCGCGCCCAGGCGGTGCAGGCCCAGGCCTGCGGGCTGGCGCCGCACACCGACATGAACCCGGTGCTGCTCAAGCCCAATACCGACATCGGCGCCCAGGTGATCATCCACGGCCGCGCCGTCACCTCGATGAACGCGGTCGCTTACCACGACTACAAGAAGGTCGCCATGCAGGCGGTGCTGGCCTCCCACCAGCGCCTGGAGGCCGGCTACCAGGTGGTGATGGTGGAGGGCGCCGGTTCCCCGGCGGAGATCAACCTGCGCGCCAACGACATCGCCAACATGGGCTTCGCCGAGGCGGTGGACTGCCCGGTGATCCTCATCGCCGACATCGACCGGGGCGGCGTGTTCGCCCATCTGGTGGGCACCCTGGCGTTGCTCTCGGAGAGCGAGCAGGCGCGGGTGAAGGGCTTCGTGATCAACCGCTTCCGCGGCGACATCGCCCTGTTGCAGCCGGGCCTCGACTGGCTGGAACAACGCACCGGCAAGCCGGTGCTCGGCGTGCTGCCCTACCTCACCGACTTCCACCTGGAGGCCGAGGACGCCATCGACCGCCGCCAGGACGCCAAGCCCCGCGAGGCGCTGAAGGTGGCGGTGCCGGTGCTGCCGCGCATCAGCAACCACACCGATTTCGACCCGCTGCGCCTGCACCCCCAGGTGCAGCTGACCCTGGTCGGCCCGGGGCAGGCGTTGCCGCCGGCGGACCTGGTCATCCTGCCCGGCTCCAAGAGCGTGCGCGCCGACCTGGCCTTCCTCCGCACCCAGGGCTGGGACGCGGCCATCGCCCGCCACCTGCGCTACGGCGGCAAGCTGCTGGGGATCTGCGGCGGCCTGCAGATGCTCGGCGAGCGCATCGACGACCCCCATGGCCTGGAAGGGCCCGCCGGCAGCAGCGCGGGGCTCGGCCTGCTGACCTTCGACACGGTGCTGGAGCCGGAGAAGCAGCTGCGCAACGTGCGTGGCCGCCTGGGCCTGGAAGGCGCTGCGGTGGCCGGCTATGAAATCCACGCCGGGGTCAGCCGTGGCGCCGCCCTGGAGCGGCCCGCCGTGCAACTGGACGACGGCCGCTGCGACGGCGCCATGAGCGAAGACGGCCAGGTGCTCGGCACCTACCTGCACGGCCTGTTCGAGGGGGCCGAGGCCCGTGACGCGCTGCTGCGCTGGGCCGGCCTCGCCGAGGTGCAGGCCGTGGACTACCCGGCGCTGCGCGAGCGCGACATCGAGCGCCTGGCCGATCAGGTCGAGCGCCACCTGGACACCGACCTGCTGCGCCGCCTCTGCGGCCTGGAGCCCACCCATGGCTGAACTGATCCTCGGCGGCGCCCGTTCGGGCAAGAGCCGCCTGGCCGAACGCCTCGCCGGCGAGTCGGGCCTGGCCGTCACCTATATCGCCACCAGCCAGCCGCTGGACGGCGAGATGAGCGCCCGCGTGGCCAGCCACCGCGCCCGCCGCCCCGACCACTGGGGCCTGGTGGAAGAGCCCGTGGAACTGGCCCGGGTGCTGCGTGAGCACGCGGCTCCCGGCACCTGCCTGCTGGTGGACTGCCTGACCCTGTGGCTGACCAACCTGCTGATGCTGGAGGACGAGGCACGCCTGGTCGCCGAGCGTGACGCCCTGCTGGCCTGCATCGGCGAGCTGCCGGGGCGGGTGCTGCTGGTGAGCAATGAAACCGGCCTCGGGGTCGTGCCCCTGGGCGAACTGACCCGCCGCTACGTCGATGAAGCCGGTTGGCTGCACCAGGCCCTGGCCGAACGCTGCACCCGCGTGACCTTCACCGTCGCCGGCCTGCCCATGCTGTTGAAGGGAGAGCCCCTATGAACACCCTCGCGTGGTGGTTGGCCGAGTGCCAGCCCCAGGACCATGTCGCCCGCACCAAGGCCCAGGCCCGCCAGGACCAGTTGACCAAGCCGCGAGGCGCCCTGGGCCAGCTGGAAGGCCTGGCCATCACCCTCGCTTCGATGCAGGGCAGTGATCGCCCCGAGGTGGCGCGGCCCTGGTTCGCCGTGTTCGCCGGCGACCACGGCGTGGTGGCGGAGGGTGTTTCCGCCTACCCGCAGGCGGTGACCGGCGAGATGCTGCGCAACTTCGTGCGGGGCGGCGCGGCGATCAGCGTGCTCGCCCACAGCCTCGGCGCCACCCTGGAGCTGGTCGACCTGGGCACCGCCGTGCCACTGGAAACGCTGCCCGGCGTGCTGCACCTGGGCCTGGGCGCCGGCACCGCCAACTTCACCCGCGAGCCGGCGATGAGCGATGCCCAGTGCCTGGCGGCCCTGGAGGCCGGCCGCGCCAGCGCCGTGCGCGCGGTGGAGTCGGGCGCGGACATCTACCTCGGCGGCGAGATGGGCATCGGCAACACCACCGCCGCCAGCGCCCTGGCCTGCGCGCTGCTGGGCACCCCGGCGGCGCAACTGGTCGGCCCCGGCACCGGGCTGGACGACAAGGGCGTGCAGCACAAGGCCGAGGTGATCGAGCGCGCCCTGGCCCTGCACAGCCCCCATTGCCATGGCCCGCTGGAAAGCCTACGCCGCCTCGGCGGCTTCGAGGTCGCGGCCCTGGCCGGTGCCTACCTCGGCTGCGCCCAGCGCGGCATCCCGGTGCTGGTGGATGGCTTCATCTGCAGCGTGGCTGCCTTGTGCGCCGTGCGCATGAACCCTGCCTGCCGCGACTGGCTGCTGTTCTCCCACCGCTCCGCCGAGCCGGGCCACCAGGCCGTGCTGGCGGAGCTGCAGGCGCAAACCCTGCTCGACCTCGGCCTGCGCCTGGGCGAGGGCAGCGGCGCCGCCATCGCCTTGCCGCTGCTGCGCCTGGCCTGTGACCTGCACAACGGCATGGCCACCTTCGCCGAAGCCGCCGTTTCGGATCGCCCGGCATGAGCCTGGTCATCGACCTGCTGCGCCACGGCGAAACCGAACTGGGCGCCGGCTTCCGTGGCAGCCTGGACGACGCCCTGACCGAAACCGGCTGGGCGCAGATGCGCAGCGCAGTGGAGGGGGCCGGCCCCTGGGATGCCATCGTCAGCTCGCCGCTGCAGCGTTGCGCGCGCTTCGCCGAGGAGCTGGCCGGGCGCCTGGACCTGCCGCTGGGGTTCGACGCCGACCTGCGCGAATTGCATTTCGGCGCCTGGGAAGGCCGCACCGCCGCCCAACTGATGGCCACCGATGAAGCCGGTCTGGGCCTGTTCTGGAACGACCCCTACAGCTTCACCCCGCCCGACGGCGAGACGCTGCTCGACTTCGAGGCCCGTGTGCATGCGGCGGCGGCGCGATTGCAGGCAGGCTTCGCCGGCCAGCGCCTGCTGGTGGTCAGCCACGGCGGGGTGATCCGCCTGCTGCTGGCCCGTGCGCGGGGCCTGCCCCGTGCCCAGTTGATGCAGGTGGAGGTGCCCCATGCCACGCTGCACCGGATCGTTTTGCCGTGATCCCGCTGCTGATCGCCCTGCAGTTCCTCACCCGCCTGCCGGTGCGCCTGCCGGGCATGCCCGAGCCGCAGCAGATCGGTCGCTCGCTGCTGTTCTACCCGCTGGTGGGGTTGCTGCTGGGCCTGGCGCTGCTGGCGCTGGAGTGGCTGCTGGGCGATACCTCGGTGCTGCTCAAGGCTGTGCTGCTGCTCGCCGCCTGGGTGGCGCTGAGCGGTGGCCTGCACCTGGACGGGCTGGCCGATACGGCGGACGCCTGGGTGGGCGGCTACGGCGACCGCGAGCGCACCCTGACCATCATGAAGGACCCGCGCAGCGGCCCCATTGCGGTGGTCGTATTGGTGCTGGTCCTGCTGCTGAAGTTTTCTGCCCTGGTCGCCCTGCTGGAGCAGGGCCCCATCGCCGCGCTGCTGCTGGCGCCCTGGCTGGCGCGGGGGCTGCTGCCGCTGCTGTTCATGACCACGCCTTACGTTCGTGCAGGTGGGCTGGGGCAGGCCCTGGCGGAGCACCTGCCACGCCGGGAGCTGCCCTGGGTGCTGGGCGCCCATGCGCTGCTGGGGCTGGTGTTCGGCTTTGTGGCGCTGGTCGCGCTGGTGGCGGCGCTGTCGCTGTTCGCCTGGTGGCGACGCGGCCTGCTGCGGCGACTCGGCGGCACCACCGGCGACACGGCCGGGGCGCTGGTGGAGCTGGCCGAGGTGGCCGTGCTGGTGGCGCTGGCGCTGCTGGGGTGAACGCCGGGGTGCAGGGCCCCGGCGCTGTCAGGGCTCAGAAACGCAGCCTGTCGTACCAGTTCTCGTAGACCGCGGTCGGTGCCACTTCCACGCGGAAGCGGCTGGCGTCCTGGGCCTCGCCCCAGAGGAACAGGTGGTCCTTCCAGGCGCCGTCGGGCCAGATCTTCAGGTAGTAGTCGCGCCCGGGCAGCGGGCGTTGCCCGCTGTAGTCGATGAACGCCACCTGGTCGCCATCCTTCAGGCATTGCCCCTGGTCGTTGTCGATCTGCACGCGCAGGTGCCGCGAGGGCTTCCCGGCTGCCGGGTAGTAGCCGTACTTGCCGGCGCCGTGTTCGTACCAGGTGAGGAAGTGGCCCGGGTAGGCGCGGGATTCCAGGGTCACGTAGTCGCCGTTGCGCACGCAGAAGCTGGCGAAGTGGTCCCAGGCATTGAGGCTGAAGGTGCTGGCGTCGTCGCGGCCATTGCCGGTGACGGTGACCCAGTGGGTGGCCTTGGCACCGGTGCGCAGGGCGTTGCCGTTGTCCAGGCTGCGCAGCACCACGCGGGCGTAGCGGTTGTCTGTGGGCTTGTAGGCCTGCTGCGGCGTGCGCTGCGGGTCGGCGTAGGTGAAGGCGGCCACCGGGTAGTGGTCGGAGTAGTCCTGGTAGTGCCAGGTGTTGACCCCGTCGCTGGCGCTCCAGCGCGGAGAGGGGATGTCCAGCGCCTGGTTGTGCCAGTAGGACACCTGGCCATGGCGGCTGGAGACCAGGATGTAGTCGAGGTACTCCGGCGGGTTGGTCGGCGCCTTGCCGGGGCCGTTGTCCTTGTAGGGGTACTGGTAGCCGGTCACGCCGTTGCGCCGGGTGTCCCAGGTGGCGGGGGCGCCGGCGTAGCTGTCCGGTTCGCGCAGCTCCAGCTGGGCCAGCACGCGCGGGTACTCGGCGCTGCCGCGCACGACGTTGAGGTCGCCGCCGACGAACAGCACTTCGTTCGCGGGGATGTTCTGCCGGTCGATGAAGGCGCGCATTTCCCGGAACTGGCTTTCCCGTACCGCTTGCCCACCATCGGGGCAGGCGGCGTCGGCGGCCTGGGTGTGGGTGGCGATGACGTGGAAGGGGCGCTCGCCGCGCAGCACCTTGACGTAGACGAAGCCCTTGTTGGCCAGGGCGTCGGCGCCACAGGCGTCGCGGTAGAGGTATTGCACCCGGCGCACGATGGGCCAGCGGCTGACGATGGCCACGCCGCCGTCCTCGGGCTTGGCGGCGGGGTTGCCGGTGCTCTCGTCCCAGCCGCTGGTGGCGCGGCCCAATACCGGGGTCTGGTGCGGGTAGCGGTCCTTCAGGCCGCTCAGCAGGATGTCGGAGGCGGCGTTGTCGAACAGTTCGTTGAAGATCACCAGGTCGCGGCCTTCCATATAGCCGGCCCGGGTCATCAGGCGCGCGCGCTCCGGGTTGTTCCAGCTGAACGTGAATGGCAGCGGCGTGAGGAAGAAGGCGTTGTGGGTCAGCAGGTTGTAGGCATCGGGCCGGGGGTCAGGAGCGGCCGGGGTTTGGGTGGGGGTGAGGAGGGCGAAGAGGGTGAGCATCGTCCAGGTGATGCGAGTGGTCATTGTCATCTGCATGTCCGAGATGAGTGGATGCTGAGGGTGGTGAGAGGCCACCACCCGATGGCGGACCAGTTACTGCTGTCCTTGATTTCCTTGTAGAAAACCTCAGCTGTTTTACAGCGATGTGTCACGGCGGGCCTCCCGTGCGGGAGGCCCGTTCCAGGGGTGAATCACTCGAAGAGGAAGTGCTCGCTCTGCAGGCCCATCACCGACTTCGTCGGCTTGAGCATCGCGCTGGCGTGGCCCTTGGCGCGGGGCAGCAGGCGGTCGAAGTAGAAGGCGCTGGTGGCCAGCTTGGCGCGGTAGAAGTCCTCGGACTCGGCGCCGCCTTCGCGCAGGCGACGCCGGGCGGCGGCTTCCTGCAGGGCCCAGGCGTAGGCGAGGGCGGCGTAGCCGGAGTACATGAGGAAGTCGTGGCTCGCGGTGCCCACCAGGTCGCGGTCCTTGCGGGCGCGCAGGGCGATGCGCAGGGTCAGGACGTTCCACTGGCCGGCGAGCTTGAGCAGGGTCAGTGCGCGGCCGCGCATGGCCGGCTCGGTCTTCAGCAGGTCGAGGGCCAGGCGCGCCACCTGGCCGCTGAAGTCGCGCACGGCCTTGCCCTGGGTCATCAGCAGCACCTTGCGGCCGAGCAGGTCGAGGGCCTGGATGCCGGTGGTGCCTTCGTAGAGGGTGGCGATGCGCGCGTCGCGGACGATCTGCTCCATGCCGTGCTCGCGGATGTAGCCATGGCCGCCGAACACTTGCATGCCGAGGTTGGCGCTCTCCAGGCCCAGTTCGGTGAGGCACCCCTTGAGGATGGGGGTGAGGAAGCCGAGCTTGTCGTCCCAGTGCTCGTACTTGGCGGTGTCGTTCTGCAGGATGCCTTCGATCATGCGGTCGGCGTACTGGGTGGCCAGGTAGACCAGGGCGCGGCCGCCCTCGGCCACGGCCTTCTGGGTCAGCAGCATGCGGCGCACGTCGCCGTGGTGCATCAGCACGTCGGCCACCTCGCCCGGCTCCTTGGTGCCGGAGAGGGCGCGCATGGAGCGGCGCTCGCGGGCATAGGCCAGGGCGCCCTGGTAGGCCAGTTCGGCGGTGGCGACGCCCTGGATGGCGGTGCCGATGCGGGCGCTGTTCATGAAGGTGAACATGCATTCCAGGCCCTTGTTCGGCGGGCCGATGAGGTAGCCGGTGGCGCCGTCGAAGTTCATCACGCAGGTGGCCGAGGCCTTGATGCCCATCTTCTTCTCCAGTGCGCCGCAGCTGACGCCGTTGCGCGGGCCGAGGCCGCCGTCGGCGCCGGGAAGGAACTTGGGCACGATGAACAGGGAGATGCCGCGGGTGCCCTTGGGGGCGTCGGGCAGGCGGGCGAGGACGATGTGGATGATGTTCTCGGTGAGGTCGTGCTCGCCCGAGGAGATGAAGATCTTGGTGCCGGTGAGGGCGTAGCTGCCGTCGGCGTTGGCTTCGGCGCGGGTCTTCACCTGGCCCAGGTCGGTGCCGCACTGGGGCTCGGTGAGGCACATGGTGCCGGCCCAGCGGCCTTCGGTGAGGGGTGTCAGGTAGGTGCGTTTCTGCTCCTCGGTGCCGTGCTGCATGAGGGTGTTCATGGCGCCGAGGGACAGGCCCGGGTACATGGAGAAGGGCCAGTTGGCGGTGCCGAGCATTTCCTGCTTGAGGGCGCCAAGGCTCATGGGCAGGCCCTGGCCGCCGTATTCCACCGGGTGCGAGAGGCCCTGCCAGCCGCCGGCGACGTAGGCGTCGTAGGCATCCTTGTAGCCCTTGGGCGTGCGTACCTCGCCGTTCTCCAGGTGGCAGCCTTCCTCGTCGCCTGAGTGGTAGAGCGGGGCGATGACTTCCTCGCAGAGCTTCGCGCACTCGCCGAGGATGGCCTCGACCATGTCCGGCGTGGCCTCGCCGCCATTGGCCAAAGCCTGGTAGTGGGCGGGGAAGTCGAAGACCTCGTTGAGCAGGAAGCGGGTGTCGCGCAGGGGCGCCTTGTAGCTGGGCATCGGTGAACCTCGGAACGCAGGTGGCAGACCCGCCGATTTATACGGCGCCCTTGCCGGCGCGGCCTTGGCAGCGATAACGGAGGCCTCTGGCAGTTCGGACAATGCCGCGCCGATCCCCGATTGCCATTGACGCCGGATTGATGCGGGTATATACACGCATCCATGATCACGACCCGATGCCTGTGCACGCGACTGCGTCGCGCCAGCCGCAACCTGACCCGCATCTACGACGACGCCCTGGAGAGCGTCGGGATCAACGTCGCCCAGTATTCGCTGCTGAACAACCTGCAGCGCCTCGACCAGCCGAGCATCACCGAGCTGGCCGAGGCGCTGGGGCTGGATCGCAGCACCCTCGGGCGCAACCTGCGGGTGCTGGAGGGCAGGGGCCTGGTGCGCATGGGCGAGGGCGAGGACCAGCGCAACCGGCTGGTGGCCCTGACTGCCGAAGGCCAGGGCTGCGTCGCGGCGGCGTTGCAGGCCTGGGAGGGGGTGCAGGCGCGGATGACCGAGCGCCTGGGCGATGAGCGACGCGACGCGCTGATGGCGCTCCTGGGCGAACTGGAAACCCTGGACTGATTTTTTCGCGATAACGCGGGTATATACCCGCAGAGGACCTTCTATGACTTCCGTATGGCGCACGAGTGGCTGGATTCTCCAGGGGGCGTCACTGATCCTCGCCCTGTCCCTGGGCATCCGCCACGGCTTCGGCCTGTTCCTGGCCCCGATGAGTGCCGAGTTCGGCTGGGGGCGCGAGGTGTTCGCCTTCGCCATCGCCCTGCAGAACCTGATCTGGGGCCTGGCCCAACCGGTGACCGGTGCCATCGCCGACCGCTTCGGGGCGATGAAGACGGTGATCATCGGCGGTGTGCTCTACGCCGTCGGGCTGGTGCTGATGGGCTACTCCCACTCGCCGCTGGGGCTGTCGCTGAGCGCGGGCCTGCTGATCGGCATCGGCCTGTCGGGCACCTCGTTCTCGGTGATCCTCGGTGTGGTCGGCCGCGCGGTGCCGGCGGAGAAGCGCAGCATGGCCATGGGCATCGCCGCGGCTGCCGGCTCCTTCGGTCAGTTCGCCATGCTGCCGGGCACCCTCGGGCTGATCGGCTGGCTGGGCTGGTCCTCGGCGCTGCTGGCGCTGGGGTTGCTGGTGGCGCTGATCGTGCCGCTGGCGGGAATGCTCAAGGACAATCCGCTGCCGGTGGCCGCCCATGAGCAGACCCTGGGCGAGGCGCTGCGCGAGGCGTCCGGCCACTCCGGCTTCTGGCTGCTGGCGCTGGGTTTCTTCGTCTGCGGCTTCCAGGTGGTGTTCATCGGCGTGCACCTGCCGGCCTACCTGGTGGACCAGCACCTGCCGGCCCAGGTGGGCACCACGGTGCTGGCGCTGGTGGGGCTGTTCAACGTGTTCGGCACCTACATCGCCGGCTGGCTCGGCGGGCGCCTGTCCAAGCCGCGCCTGCTCACCGCGCTCTACCTGTTGCGGGCGGTGGTGATCGTCGCCTTCGTCTACTCGCCGTTGAGCATCTGGAGCGCCTACGCCTTCGGCATCGCCATGGGGCTGCTGTGGCTCTCCACGGTGCCGCTGACCAACGGCACCGTGGCCACCCTGTTCGGCGTGCGCAACCTGTCGATGCTCGGTGGTATCGTCTTCCTCTTCCACCAGCTCGGCGCCTTCCTCGGCGGCTGGCTGGGCGGCTACCTCTATGACCACACGGGCAGCTACGACATGGTCTGGCAGATTTCCATCCTCCTCAGCCTGGTGGCGGCGGCGCTGAACTGGCCGGTGCGCGAGCGGCCTGTGGCGCGGCTGCAGGCGCTGGCATGAGCCTGCGCCTGGGGTTGGCCTTCGGTGCCGGGGCGGCGCTGTTGCTGGCGCTCGCCTGGTGGGGCTGGCAGCGCGGTGGCCTGGCGCTGCTGCAGCTGAACATGAGCCTCTGCTGATTGCCGCAGGGGAGCGGTGGGCGTAGCCTTTCGTCATTGCCCCTGCCTCGCGGAGCGTTCGATGAAATCCTTCTATCTATTGCCGTTCCTGGCGCTGGTCGCCGCCCCCGTGCTGGCCGCCGAGTGCCCGCCGTTGCTCCAGCACTCGATGCAGCAGCTGCGCTCGAAGGAAACCATCGACCTCTGCCAGCGTTTCGCCGGCAAGCCGCTGGTGGTGGTCAATACCGCCAGCCACTGCGGTTTCACCCCGCAGTTCAAGGGCCTGGAGGCGCTCTACCAGCGCTACAAGGACGACGGCCTGGAAGTGCTCGGCGTGCCTTCCGACGACTTCAAGCAGGAGGCCGACGACAACGCCGAGACGGCCAAGGTCTGCTACGTGAACTACGGCGTGACCTTCGCCATGACCCAGCCACAACACGTCACCGGGGACGAGGCGACGCCGCTGTACCGCGACCTGATCGCGCAATCCGGGCAGAGCCCGCGCTGGAACTTCTACAAGTACGTGGTGGATCGCCAGGGCAAGGTGATCGCGCATTTCTCCAGCCTCACCAAGCCGGACGACGAGGACCTGGTGAAAGCGGTGGAGCAGGCCCTGGCCAGCAAGCCGCTGTGAGGGACTGCCTGCTCCGGTGAGGCTGTTCGCGGCACCCGGGGCACGCGAAAGTTCCGTGGTGCCGGATAAATATTTCTGAATATTTCGGCTGGTTCCGGTTTCCCGGCCTGGCTCGTGATACCTTCCCGCGCCTTACTTTTTGCCCAACCATGGAGTTACCCATGTCGATCAAGGAACTGATCCTGGCCGGCCTCATCGCCGCTGCCATTCCTTGCGCATTCGCCGCGAAACCCGAAGCCCCCGTCGAAGACACCGCCGCCGCCACCCAGGTGGAAGAGGACGGCGAGGCCACCATCGAGGAAAACGGCGAGTCGATGTCCGAGGAGGAGTTCCTCGCCAGCCTGAACTTCCAGCAGGGCAAGGTGGTGATCGGCGACAACCTCGCCACCCTCGATATTCCCGAGCAGTTCGTCTTCCTCGCCGGCGAGGACGCCGAGCGCGTGCTGACCGACGCCTGGGGCAACCCGCCGGACGAGGTCCTGCCGCTGGGCATGATCCTGCCCAAGGGCATCTCGCCGCTGGCCGATGAGTCCTGGGCGGTGACGGTGGAGTACGAGGAGAACGGCTATGTCTCCGACGAAGACGCCGCCGATATCGACTACGCCGAAATGCTCGACGACATGAAGGAAGAGGCGAAGGCCGATAACAAGTGGCGCGCCGAGAACGGCTACGAGGCCGTCGAGCTGATCGGCTGGGCCGCCCAGCCGCGCTATGACGCCGACGGCCGCAAGCTGCACTGGGCCAAGGAGCTGAAGTTCGGCGACGCCGAGACCCACACCCTGAACTACAACATCCGCGTGCTGGGCCGCAAGGGCGTGCTGGTGCTGAACTTCATCGCCAACATGGACCAGCTGCCGACCATCGAGCAGAACCTGCCGGCGGTGCTGGCCATGACCGAGTTCAACCCGGGCAACCGCTACGCCGACTTCGACCCCGAGCTGGACAAGGTCGCGGCCTATGGCCTGGGCGCTCTGATCGCCGGCAAGGTCGCCGCCAAGGCCGGCCTGTTCGCCATGCTCCTGGTGCTGCTGAAGAAGTTCTTCTTCGTGCCCCTGGCCATCGGTGCCTGGATCATCAACCGCATCCGCGGCAAGAAGAAGGAAGCACCCACCGAGGCCCAGCCCCAGCCGACCCCGGAGCCGCAGCCCGTGGTGGTGAGCGAGCCGGCGGCGACGGTGATGGACATGAACAAGGACGACAAGCCCAAGATCGTCGAGTGAATGACGTCCAGTGAATGAAAGAAGCCCGGACCTGTCCGGGCTTTTTATTGGGTGGCTTTCAGGGGGCGCGTGCCTGGCGGCTTTCCCGGGCTGGAGCCCGGGCTACAACTGCGGGGTACGGATGGCGGATACGAAAAAGCCCGGACCAGGTCCGGGCTTTTCACTTGCCGCGACCCGGGATCAGAAGCGGTAGGTCACCTGCGCGCCCAGGCCATGGGCACTGTTCTTGTAGGTGGAGGTGTAGCGGCCCTTGGTGGCGCTGGTCTGGTTCACTTCGGCATCGTCTTCCTTCAGGTAGGAGTAGGCGACGTCGACGGTCCAGTCGTCGCTCGGGCTCCAGGCGGCGCCCAGGCTGAGGATCTTGCGGTCGTCGGTGGGGATGCGCGGCGAGCGGTGCTCGTTGCGGGTCGGGGTCTGGTCGTAGGCCAGGCCGGCGCGCAGGGTCCACTGCGGGTTCAGCTTGTAGGAGGCGCCCACGGCGTAGGACCACACGTCACGCCAGTCCTGTTCCTCGGTGATGGTGCCGATGGGGCCTGCCGAGCCCCCGAGGAGCGCCGGAACCCCCTTGTTGTTGACGGTGATGTCCTTCAGGCGGCTCCAGCGGGTCCAGGTGCTGCCGGCATAGAGGGTCCAGTCGGCGTTCAGGTCATGGGTGACCGAGAAGTCGACGGATTCGGGGGTCTTCAGCTTCAGGGAGGCGTCGTACTCGTTGCCGGAGAAGGGGCCGAAGCCGGTGCCGGAAATCTGGGTATCGCCTTTGAGCTTGTAGTCGACCATCGAGTGGTAGGTCAGGCCGAAGCGGGTGCTGGGGGTGGCTTCGAACAGCACGCCGACGTTGTAGCCCAGTGCGGTGTCGTCGCCCTTGACCTTGACCTTGCCGTCGTTGCGGCCGGGGGTGCCGGCGTTGAGGGTGGCGGAGGTCAGCTCGCCGTCGATGCGGTTGATGGTCGGGCCGAAGCCGACGGAGAGCTGGTCGGTGATCTTGTAGCTGATGGTCGGTTGCAGGGTGATCACGCGGACTTCGCTGCGATCGCCGTAGTAGCGGCCCTGGAAGCCGGACTCGTAGTCGGTGATCAGGCCGAAGGGCACGTACATGCCGAGGCCGAAGGTCCATTTGTCATCGATCGGCTTGACGTAGTAGCCCATGGGTACGCCCATGAAGGGGACCATGTCGCCGTCGTTGCTGCCGCCGAAGGTGCCACTGTGGTCGTCGATATCGGTCTTGGCGTCCAGCAGGGCGAGGCCGCCGCTGACCTGCTCGCGCTTGAGGCGCGACATGCCGGCCGGGTTGCCGAAGACGGTGGTGGCGTCGTCGGCGGACGAGGAACGACCTGCAAAGGCGGTGCCCATGCCGCTGACGCTCTGTTCGTTGATGGCGAAGCCGCCGGCGAGGCTGTAGCTGGATGCAGCGCTGATGGCGATTGCGAGGCTGGTCTTGAAGACTCTTTTGATCACGGGTGACTCCTGGGGACTTTCAGACAGGTGGCGGAAACTATCAGGATTTCCAGACCCCTGCCAGCTTCGGGGAGTTCCCGTAATAGAGCGCTTTATCGGGCTTTATGGCATCAAAATGCCTGCAACTTCGTTGATCGTGCATATTGCCTTGGACGTTCGTTCCTGACTGGTCGGTCAGTGAGCGGATCGCGCCTACGCCACGTTTGCCGCAGGGCCCACCCAGCGTTGCCAGGCATCCAGGTACTGGTGAGGCGTGCCCTGCGGATTGAACACCTGGCGCCAGATGGCGGCCATGCCGATCCAGTCGTCGGCGGCGGGCATCACCAGCACTTCGGTTTCGATCAGCAGCCAGGCGATGGCGGTGGCGTAGCGCAGGTTCACCGTCAGTTCCAGGTGCGGCGCGGCGAGGAAGGCGTGCTGGCTGGCCAGGCCGCGCACCAGGCTGGCGAGTTCCGGGTCGCGCGCCAGGTGCTGGTCCCAGAGGCAGCGGTGGTGTTCCTCGCTGATGTGATAGAGGCCGTAGCCCGCCTGGTCGCCCAGGGCGCTGCCGAGGGCCGACTGGCAGGCCGCGGCACCCAGCAGCAGGGACTCGGCCATGGGCGAGGGGCGCTGCAGGTAGAGCAGGGTAGGGCGGATGACGTGTTCACAGAGGTCGCTGGCGGCTATTCCCATGGTGCCCTCGCGAGAAAGGTGCCGGCGGGACCGGGGGCGTCTGGCAGCTTCTCGTTCTCGGAAAGGGCCCCGCCGGAAGCGGGGTTAGCCGCTCGTTTTGAAGTGTAGTGCGATGAAATCGTTGTAAAGGCCTGTTTTTAAACTGTTTGAGCCGACGTTGGCTGGCGCATATATCCCAGGGTGATTAAAAAATGATCGCTCGCAACCGGCCCGGCATCGCGGATGACGGGCCGGCGTGGCCTTGTGGGCTCAGTCTCCCGTGGCCAGCGGGCGTGCCGGGTCGGTGATCCATTCGCTCCAGGAACCGGCGTAGAGCGGCGCCAGCGGGTAGCCGGCCAGGCTCAGGGCGAACAGGTTGTGGCAGGCGGTGACGCCGGAGCCGCAGTAGGCGACCAGGCCCTCCACCGGCCGCTGGCCGAGGAAGGCGGCGAAGCGCTGGCGCAGGATCTCGGCGGGGAGGAAGCGGCCGTCGGCGCCGAGGTTGTCGGTGAACACCGCGCACTGGGCGCCGGGGATATGGCCGGCCACCGGGTCGATGGGCTCCACCTCGCCCTTGAAGCGGGGCAGGGCGCGGGCATCGAGCAGTGTCAGGTCGTCGGCGCCCAGGCGGCCCTGCAGTTCGTCGGCGCTGCGCAGCAGGCTGGGGTCGGCTGCGCCGCTGAAGCGGCCACGGGGCACCTGGGGCACGGCGACCTCCAGCGGCAGGCCTTCGTCGCGCCAGGCCTTGAGCCCGCCGTCCAGCAGGTACACGCCCTCGCGCTTGCCCAGCCAGGCCAGCAGCCACCAGGCGCGCGCGGCGAAGGCACCGGGGCCGTCGTCATGGAGCACCAGGGTGCTGTCATTGTCGACGCCCCAGCCGCGCAGGCGCTCCACCAGGCGTTCCGGGGCAGGCAGCGGGTGGCGTCCGGTGACGCCCTTTTGCACCACGCCGGAGAGGTCGTGCTCTAGGTCGGCGAAGCGCGCGCCGGGTATATGCCCTTCGGCATAGCTGCGCTGCCCGTAGGCGGGATCGTCGAGGGCGAAGCGGCAATCCAGCACGATCAGGCCCGGTTCTCCCAGGCGGGCTTCCAGTTGCCGGGGGCTGATCAGTTGCGCGAGGGGCATGGCGGTCTCCTGTGTCCAATCGATGACAGTGGGCATCATAGGGACAGCCGCGCGTCACGTCGCGCGGATCGATGAGTGATGGGAGAGCCGTCCATGCCAAGCCTGCAATCCTTCGCCGAGAGCGCCAACCTCGCCCGCCGCATCGGCGTGGTGCTCGGGTCGTTGCTGCTGACACTGTTCTATTGCCTGCTGGTACTGGGGCGTGCCGCCTGCGGGCGTCTCGACCGCGCGCGCGTGGACGCCTACACCCGCGCCTGGTCCCGCGGCCTGCTGCGCCTGGTGCGGGTGCGCCTGTCGGTGCATGGGCAACTGCCTGACTTCAACGACGGCCGTCGCTACCTGATCCTCTGCAACCATTCCAGCCATTACGACATCCCCGCCAGCTTCGTGGCCCTGCCGGGCTCGATCCGCATGCTGGCGAAGCAGGAACTGTCGCGCCTGCCGTTTCTCGGTGCGGCGATGAAGGCGGCCGAGTTCCCCTTCATCGACCGGCACCACCGCGACCGTGCCCTGGCCGACCTGCAGCGGGCGCGGCAGATGATGGAGAGCGGCATCGTGCTGTGGGCGGCGCCGGAAGGCACGCGCTCTAAGGATGGCCAGTTGCAGCGCTTCAAGAAGGGCTGCTTCCACCTGGCGCTGGACACCGACGCGGTCATCGTCCCGGTGGCCATCCGCGGTATCCACCAGGTGCTGCCGGCGCGCACCTGGCGCTTCAACCTCGGCCTGCCGGTGTCGCTGCACGTGGGCGAACCTATCGAAGCCGCACAGTTCGACGTCGAGCGCCTGGACGAGCTGATGGCACGGACCCACGGGCAGATGCAGGCGCTGCTGCACCCGCAGCCGGCACCTGTGGTTCAGGGCGTGCGCGAGACGGTGCCGGCCTGAGTGCCGACGTTACCCCTCCCTGAAATGAAGAAGCCCGCCGTTTGGCGGGCTTTTCGCTGGCAGCGGGGTTCGGTCTCAGTGGATCTTCAGCTTGCCGATGCGGTCGTTGTCCAGGCTGCCGAAGTAGAGGTAGTCGCCCACCGGTTTCACCGAGGTGATCATGCGCAGGTGGGTGCCGCTGGTGTCGTGCAGGCTGCGGATGATCTGGCCGGTCTCGTCGAGGGCGATCACCAGGCCGTACTTCTGCGCCTTGGGCCACAGGGCGCGGGGCAGCTTGGCGATCTGCGCCTTGAGCCAGGGCTGGGTGTGGAGGAAGTCGGCGTCGGCCTTGCGCGGGGAGGGCAGGGCGACCCAGAAGGTGCCCTTGCGGTCGCCCTGGAGGTTGTCCGGCAGGCCCGGCAGGTTGTCGATGAACACATCATGGGTGCCGGCCTTGTCGCCGCTCAGCCAGTAGCGGGTGATGCGGTAGCGGTAGGTCTCGTTGACCAGCACGAAGTCTTCCTTGGCCGAGAGCGCCACGCCGTTGCCGAAGTACAGGTCCTTGAGCAGCACCTCGACCTTGCCGGTGGCCGGGTCGTAGCGCATCAGCCGGCCGTGGGGGCGCGCTTCGAGCAGGTCCAGCAGGTAGTCGGGCTGCTCGAACCTGGCGGAGGCGTCGGTGAAGTAGATGCGCCCGTCGCTGGCGATGTCCAGGTCGTCGGTGAAGCGGAAGGGGCCGCCTTCGGCCTCGGTGGCGAGCACCTTGATCTGGCCCTTGGGGTCGATGCTCAGCAGGCCCTTGTAGGCGTCGCCGACGATCAGGTTGCCCTGGGCGTCGAAGTCCATGCCCAGCGGGCGACCGCCGGTGGTGGCGAAGGTCTCGACCTTGCCGTCGGCGTCGATGCGCACGACGCGGCCGTCATGCAGGCCGGCGTAGACGCGGCCCTGGGCGTCCACGGCGGTGTCCTCGGGGCCGTGGATCTGCCCCTTGGCCAGCAGCTCGGCCTTCATCAGGGTGTCGTTGGGCTCCATCACGCCGGTCATGGGCGGCGCCTTGGGGGCGTCCCAGGCGACGGGGTCGATGGGGCTCTTGGTGATGCCGAGGTAGAGGCCCGCAGCGGCGATGAGCAGGACCAGCAGGCCCAGGAGTTTCTTCATGTCCGATTTCCCTGGAGGAGGGCCCGTCATGGGCCTGGTTATTGTTGGAAGGGCTTTTTAGCAGCCATGGCCCGGCAATGCCAGAAACCCCCTCCGGCTGAATGGTGGGCATGCGGCCTTGTCGCAGTTGACAGCCTTGTAGGGATTTTCGCAGTATCCCGTTCTCGCATTCCCGCACCGAGCTACAGCATGCCCGCCACCTTCGCCTCCCTCGCTTCCGTTCCGGCCCTGCCGGCGCTGGCGTTTGGCGTTGTCGCGGGTAAATCGAAGAAACAGTCGCTCATTTGACCGGGGCGCGCTGTCCCGTCAGATGGGCTGACAGGACAGTGGGCGCGAAGGTCGAAACCTCATCCGCACGAACACTCCCCGCATCCCCTCCGACGGTGACTCTGACGGTCAGCCTGAAGGAGCTTTGCAATGCCTGTGTTTTCTGGAATCTGGGTCGCCCTGGTAACCCCCTTCGCCGATGGCGCCATCGATTTCCCCGCCCTGCGCCGGCTCTCCGCGCACCTGCTGGAGGCGGGCGTCGCCGGCCTGGTGGTGTGCGGCACCACCGGTGAAGCCGCGGCGCTGAGCAAGGCGGAGCAACTCGCGGTGCTCGATGCCCTGCTCGAAACCGTCCCCGGCGAACGCCTGGTGATGGGCCTGGCCGGCAACAACCTGGCGGACGTCCTGGCCCTGCAGCGCGAGGTGCAAAGGCGCCCGGTGGCCGGTCTGCTGGTGCCCGCGCCCTATTACATACGGCCTTCGCAGCCCGGGCTGCTGGCCTGGTTCGGTGCCATCGCCGACGGTGCCGAGGTGCCGGTGATCCTCTACGACATCCCCTACCGCACCGGCGTGCGCCTGGAGCTGGAGACCCTGCGCGAGCTGGCCCGGCACCCGCGCATCGTGGCGATCAAGGATTGCGGCGGCGAGATCGACAAGACCCAGGCGCTGATCGCCGACGGCCAGCTCGACGTGCTGGCGGGGGAGGACGCGCAGATCTTCGCCACCCTCTGCCACGGCGGCAGCGGTGCCATCGCGGCTTCCGCGCACATCCATCCCGAGCGCTTCGTGGCCATGGCAGAGCGGGTCGCGGCGGCTGACCTGGAGGGCGCCCGGGCGATCTTCGGCGAGCTGCAGCCGCTGATCCGCCTGGCCTTCGCCGAGCCCAACCCGGCGCCGGTGAAGAGCCTGCTGGCCCTGCGCGGGCTGATCCGCGACGAACTGCGCGCCCCCATGCAACCCAGCTCGCCGGCCTTGCTGCAGCGCCTGCGCAGCGAGCTGGCCTGAGCCGCAGCCGCCCCGCACGGCACGACCGGGTGGGGCGGAAATGGGGTTGCGATATATACTTCGCGCCTCTGAACCGAGGAGAGCCTTGTGGCCATCGATTTTCACTGGATTCGCGACGACGCCGAACTGGCCTCCCATTGCGCCCGCTGGCGCACCCTCAGCTTCGTGGCCCTGGACACCGAGTTCATGCGGGTCGACACCTTCTACCCGAAGGCCGGCCTGGTGCAGGTGGGTGACGGCGACAGCGCCTGGCTCATCGACCCCCTGCTGATCAAGGACTGGCGTCCCTTCGCCGGGCTGCTCGAAGACCCGGCGGTGACCAAGGTGCTGCACGCCTGCAGCGAGGACCTCGAAGTCTTCCTGCGCCTCACCGGCAGCCTGCCGTTGCCGCTGCTGGACACCCAGCTCGCCGCCGGCTACCTGGGCATCGGCTACTCCATGGGCTATTCGCGCCTGGTCCAGGCGGTGCTCGGCATCGACCTGCCCAAGGACGAGACCCGCTCCGACTGGCTGCAGCGCCCGCTCACCGAGATGCAGGAGCGCTACGCCGCCGAGGACGCCATCCACCTCGCCGAGATCTACCGCATCATCGACGAGCGCCTGGACGCCACCAAGCGTGCCTGGGTGCTGGAAGACGGCGCCGAGCTGGTGGCCAACCTGCGCCGTGAAGTGGACCCGTACGACCTTTACCGCGACGCCAAGCTGGGCTGGAAGCTGTCCCGCCAGCAGCTCGCCGTGCTGCGCGAGCTCTACGCCTGGCGCGACATCGAGGCACGCCGCCGCGACCAGCCGCGCAACCGCATCATCCGCGAGCACGCCCTGTGGCCGCTGGCCAAGTTCCAGCCGGACAACCTCGTCGCCCTGGCCCGTGTCGAGGACATGCACCCGCGCACCGTGCGCCAGGACGGCAACACCCTGCTGAAGATGATCCGCGAAGCGGCCGAGCTGCCCCCGGCCGAATGGCCCGAGCCGCTGCCCGAGCCGCTGCCGTCCGAGGCCTCCGCGCTGCTGAAGAAGCTGCGCGCCATCGGCCAGGCCGAGGCCGAGCGCCTGGGCATGGCGCCCGAGCTCATGCTGCGCAAGAAGCACCTGGAAGCCCTGCTCAAGACGGGCTACCCCAACGGCCCCTACAGCCTGCCCGAGGGCTTCAAGGGCTGGCGCCGCGAACTGATGGGCCAGGCGTTGCTCGATGCCCTGGCCGGAGACCACGCCCCATGAAACGCATCTGCTCCATCTACAAGAGCCCGCGCAAGAACGAGATGTACCTCTACGTCGAGAAGCGCGACGCCCTGACCCGTGTCCCCGAAGCCCTGCTGGCCGCCTTCGGCACGCCGCAGCACGCCTTCGACCTGGTGCTCAGCCCCGAGCGCCAGCTGGCCCGCGAGGACATCGGCAAGGTGCTGGAGAACCTCGAGAAGCAGGGCTACCACCTGCAGATGCCGCCGGCTGAAGAGGAATACATCGAGCACCTGCCCGAAGAACTGCTGCGCATGAACGACCCCCTCTGATGAAGGTCCTCCTCGCCGATGAGAAACACCGTCGCCATGCCGAGCTGCTGCACGCCCTGGCCCCCACGCTGGAGACGGCGGGCAGCGACGATGCGGATGAACTCCACAGCCTCGCGGGCGACTGCCCCGTCTGGCTGGGCAGCCCGGATCGCGTGGTCCCGTTGCTGCGAGCGGGCCTGCGGCCGCAGTGGCTGCAATCCAGCTGGGCCGGCATCACCCCGTTGCTGGCCCAGGACCTTGCGCGTGGCTACCGCCTCACCCGCGCCGTCGGCATCTTCGGCCAGGTGATGGCCGAATACGTACTGACCTACGTCCTCGCCCACGAGCGCCAGTTGCTCTCGCGCCTGGCCAGCCAGGTGGAGCGGCGTTGGGATGCGCGCATGCCCAGCAGCCTGGCCGGGCGCCGGGTGCTGATCGTCGGCGCCGGCGATATCGGCCAGAGCGTCGCGCGCTTCCTCGCGCCGTTCGGTGTCGAGCTGCGCGGAATCGCCCGCGAACCCCGTGCGCTTGCGCCCTTCGCCGAGGTGCTGGGGATGGACGCCCTGGCGGAGCAGGCGGCCTGGGCCGACTACCTGATCAACCTGCTGCCGGACACGCCCGCCACCCGCGACGTCTACGACGCCGCGCTGTTCGCCCGCATGCGCCCCGAGGCGCTGTTCATCAACAGCGGGCGCGGTGTCGCGGTGGTAGACGCCGACCTGGTCGCCAGCCTGCAGGCCGGGCACCTGGCCGGTGCGGTGATCGACGTCTGCCGCGAGGAGCCGCTGCCGCCCGCGCACCCGTTCTGGACCGCGCCACGCCTGCTGCTCACCGGCCACAGCTCCGCGCCCACTCTGCCGGAACTGCTGGTGCAGCTGTTCATCGACAACCTCACGCGCTTCCAGGCAGGCCAGCCGCTGCGAGGCGAGGTGGATTTCCAGCGCGGCTATTGAGGCCGACTCAGAGGGCCCTGCACGGTGCCGGCTTTCGTGCTCCCGGCAACACCCTTGGTGGATGAAAGGAGCGTCATCCACCCTACGCCCGGCGGCACCTCAGGTTTCAGCACTCGTATCCCGGCACCGATGGTTTTCGTAGGGTGGACCACGCTTCACCGGTCCACCTTTCGTGCTCCCAGGCAGCATCGTTGGTGGATGAAAAGAGCGTCACCCCCCCTACGCCTGCCGGTTGCCCAGGAGCCCTTGGGGTAGCCGTCCTGCGAATGATTTTCCTTACATGGCGCTGCCGGTCGTCCCGTCGTCGGCGGCGCTTGGCCGGCGGGGTTGGCGCGACTAGACTACCGCGCCCCGTTACCCAGTCAGAGCACCATGGCCGCCAAAGTCGAACCCTTCTGGAAGCGCAAGACCCTCGCACAGCTCGATCAGGAGGAGTGGGAATCCCTCTGCGACGGCTGCGGCCTGTGCTGCCTGCAGAAGCTGGAGGACGAGGACGATGGCGCCGTGTACTACACGCGCATCGCCTGCAAGCTGCTCGACCTGAAGACCTGCCGCTGCACCAACTACCCCAAGCGCCGTGACTTCGTGCCCGACTGCATCCAGCTCACCCCGGCCCAGGCCGATGAGTTCCGCTGGCTGCCGCCCACCTGTGGCTATCGCCTGGTGGCCGAGGGCAAGGACCTGCCGCCCTGGCACCCGCTGGTCTGTGGCGACACCGAGGCGGTGCACAACGCCGGCATCTCCCAGTCCGGGCGCATGGTCAGCGAGACCCAGGTGGCCGAGGACGACTGGGAGGACTACATGATCTTTCGTGCGGGCTAGACGGATAGAACGGCCGCTTGCCGAGTCATAGGGAAATCGCTCCGAGGAAGCCCGACATGTCCAACCGCGCCACCCTGCTGCTGTCCGCCGCCACCCTGCTGTTCTGCGCGCCCCTGCTCGCTGCCAAGCGCAGCGATGTCGACTACCGGGTGCGCTTCCTGCCGGACAGCGACCAGGCCGAGGTGCGCCTGGTGCTGGAAAACGGCGAGAAGGTCCGCAGCCTCGCGTTCGACCTCGGCGACAAGGGCTACTACAGCGATTTCAAGGGCGACGGCCAATGGCAGCAGGCCAGCGCCGAGCGCGGCACCTGGACCCCGGCGGAAGGCAAGGCGACCCTCAGCTACAAGGTGCGCATCACCCATCCCCGTGGCGACGGCAAGTTCGATGCGCGCATGACGCCGGACTGGACGCTGCTGCGGGGCGACGACCTGGTGCCGCCTGCGCGCATCGATCTGGTGGACGGCACCGAGCTGGTGTCGCGCATCCAGTTCGAGCTGCCCAAGGGCTGGAGCACGGTGGAGACCGGCTGGTCCCGCGTGGGCAAGAACCGCTTCCGCATCGACAACCCCGAGCGCCTGTTCGACCGCCCCACCGGCTGGATCATCGCCGGCAAGCTCGGCAGCCGCCGCGCCGAACTCGGCAACACTGACGTCACGGTCGCCGCGCCGATGGGGGAGGGCATGCGCCGCATGGATATCCTCACCCTGCTGACCTTCGTCTGGCCCCACGCCCAGGCGGTGTTCCCGCGCGACCCCGGCAAGCTGCTGATCGTCGGTGCCGGCGACCCGATGTGGCGCGGCGGCCTCTCCGCGCCCAACTCCTTCTTCATGCATGCCGACCGCCCCCTGGTCAGCGAGAACGGCACCAGCTCCCTGGTGCACGAACTGGTGCACGTGTTCAGCCGCATCAAGGACACCGACCAGAGCGACTGGATCAGCGAAGGCATCGCCGAGTTCTATGCCATCGAACTGATGCGCCGCGCCGGCGGCCTCAGCGAGGACCGCTACCACAAGGTCCGCGCCAAGCTGCAGCGCTGGAGCCGCAAGGTCGAGAGCCTGCGTGGCGAGCGGTCCACCGGCCCGGTCACCGCACGCGCGGTGCTGCTGCTGCAGGACCTCGACGAGGAGATCCGCAAGGCCAGCAAGGGCGAGCGCTCCCTGGACGACGTCGCCCGCGGCCTGATGCGCCTGGACAAGGTCAGCACCCGCGACTTCGTGGAGATCGCCGAGAACGTCCTCGGCGGCCAGTCCGATGTGCTCGACACGCCGCTGCTGAAGCTGCCCAAGGGGGCCTGACTTCCGGCGCGGGCCCCGGGCTGAAGCCCGGGCTACGCCACGCTGGACGCCATCGCCCCACCTGCGCAACGATGCCGGCTTTGCCCGGAAGCCCGCCCATGCGCCGCCTGCCGTCCCTCACCGCCCTGCGCACCTTCGAGTCAGCCGCCCGCCATGCCCATTTCGGCCGCGCCGCCGCCGAGTTGTGCGTCACCGACAGCGCGGTGAGCCACCAGATCCGCCAGCTGGAGGAGCAGCTTGGCACCGAGCTGTTCGTCCGTGCCGGTCGCCAGGTGCGCCCGACGCCCCAGGCGCGGCGCCTGCTGCACAGCCTGCAACAGGCCTTCGAGCTGATCCTCGATGCCTGCGACGAGCTGCGCGACCCCGGCTCCCAGGCCCAGCTGCGTATCGCCGTCACCGCCGAGCTGGCGCAGAAGTGGCTGGTGGGCCGGCTGGCGGACTTCGGCGAGCGCCACCCGCACATCACCCTGCACCTCTACGAGCAGCCGCTGGAGTCGGCGCTGCCGGGCGAGGAGATCGACCTCGCCATCACCTACGGCACCGGCCCGGGGGATGCCAGCGCCTACTTCGTGCGGCCGCTGCCGGCCCTGCAGTTCTTCCCCGTGTGCAGCCCCGGCCTGTTCAACCAACTGCCGCTCAAGCACCCGCGTGACCTGGCCCGCCACTGCCTGCTGCATGACGACCAGGACGGCAAGACCTGGAGCGCCTGGCTCAGCGTCCATGCCGGCGACCTGCAGCCGGCGCGGCACCTCTACCTCGGCCACGCCGGGCTGACCCTGGAAGCCGCCGCGCAAGGGCAGGGCGTGGCCATGGGCGACAACCTCACCAGCGCCGAGGACCTGGCCAGCGGCCGCCTGGTGCGCCCCTTCGCTGCCAGCGTGGCATCGCTGGGGCAGTACGCGCTGGTCTGCGAACGGCTGCGCCTGGACAAGCCGGCGGTGGCCCAGTTCGTCGAATGGTTCAGCGATCAGCTGGCCGATAGCTGAATCCAATTCAAGGATTCCGCGATATTCATCATTGGTCGCCGGGGCACCGGCGCGCTTAACGTCAGGGCACATCCAACCCCACTCCGAGGTTTCCCATGGCGCGTTCCCTGACTTCCCTCCCCAAGGCCGACGGCTTCCGCCTGCCCGGCGAATTCGAGCCCAAGGCCGGCTGCTGGCTCGGCTGGCCCGAGCGCACCGATGTCTGGCGCAACGGCGCCAAGCCCGCGCAGAAGGTCTGGGTCGAGATCGTCAGTGCCATCGCCAGCAGCGAGCCGGTCACCGTCTGCGCCTCCGCCACCCAGTACGCCAACGCCCGGCGCATGCTGCCGGCCCAGGTGCGGGTGGTGGAGATGACCTGCAACGACACCTGGTTCCGCGACAGCGGCCCGGCCTTCCTGGTCAATGACCAGAGCGGCGAGGTGCGCGGCGTGGACTTCGAGTTCAACGCCTACGGCGGCCTCGATGGCGGCCTCTACTACCCCTGGGACAAGGACGACCAGATCGCCCAGAAGATCCTCGAGATCGAGAAGCTCGACCGCTACCGCGCGCCCTTCATCGCCGAGATGGGCGGCATCCAGACCGACGGCCAGCGCACCCTGCTGACCACCGAGCAGTGCCTGCTCAACCGCAACCGCAACGCCCACCTGGGCAAGGACGAGATGACCCGGCGGCTGTCCGACTACCTCGGCGCCGAGCAGGTGATCTGGCTGCCGCGCGGCTGCAAGTTCGACGAAACCGATGGCCACATCGACGACCTGGCCTGCTTCGTCCGCCCCGGCGTGGTGGTGATGCAGTGGACCGACGACCGCGACGACCCGCAGTGGGAGATCTACCAGGAGGCCTACGACATCCTGCGCAGCACCCGTGATGCCCGTGGCCGCGCGCTGGAGGTGCACAAGCTGCCGCAGCCCCGCGTGCTCACCTGGACGGCGGAGGAGGCCGCGGGCCTGGACCAGGTGGACGGCACCCACCTGCGCGAGGCGGGTACGCGCATCTGCGCCTCCTACATCAACTACTACGCGGGCAACTCCGCCATCGTCCTGCCGCTGTTCGGCGACGCCCACGACCGGGCGGCCGGTGCGGTGCTCGCCGAGCTGTTCCCCAGGCACCGGATCATCGGCATCGAGAACTCGCGGGAGATCCTCCTGGGGGGCGGCAACGTCGCCTGCATCACCATGCCGCAATACGCCGCCAGCCGGGCTGGCTAGGGAGCCTTCGATGCAACTGCGCACACTGGCGATCGCCCTGGGCCTGGCCCTCGGCACCTGCACGGCCCAGGCGGCGAGCGAGCCGCCCAGGGTCAACCTGTACATCTGGAGCGAGTACCTGGCACCGGACACGCTCTCCCGCTTCGAGGCGAGGACCGGCATCAAGGTGGTGGCCGACCACTTCGACTCCCTGGAAACGGTGGAGACCAAGCTGCTCACCGGCCGCAGCGGCTACGACCTGGTGCTGACCGCCGGCCAGCACCTGCAGCGGGCCATCGCCAGCGGCGCGCTGCAGCCGCTGGACAAGGCCAGGCTGCCGCACTTCCAGGGGCTGGACCCGGAGTTCACCGCGCACATGGCGCGCTTCGACCCGGGCAACCGCTACGCCGGGCTCTATGTCTGGGGCACCACCGGCTTCGGCTACCAGGAGGAGGCCATTCGCACGCGCATGGCCGACGCCCCCACCGACAGCTGGGCGATGCTGATGGACCCGGCGGTGGTCGCGCGCTTCGCCGACTGCGGGGTGAGTTTCCTCAACGACCCCAACGAGGTGTTCGCCGCCGCCTTCCGCTACCTGGGGCTGGACATCAACCGCCAGAGCCTCGACGACCTCAAGCTTGCCGAGGCGCACCTGGCGAAGATCCGTCCGTCGATCCGCTACTTCGACAACGACCGCAACATCAACGACCTGGCCAACGGCAACACCTGCCTGGCGATGTCCTGGAACGGCAACGTGGCCATCGCCGCCGCCCAGGCCGAGCAGGCGCAGAAGCCGTTCAAGCTGCGCTACCGCATCCCGCGGGAGGGCACCCTGATCTGGTTCGACGCCATGGTCATCCCCAGGGACGCACCGCACCCGGACGCCGCCCTGGCGCTGATGGACCACCTGATGACCCCCGAGACCATCGGTGCCATCACCAACAGCATCCACTACGCCAACGCGGTGCCGGCGGCGGCGTCCAGCGTCGACCCCGCCATCCTCGCCGACCCGGGCACCTACCCGCCGGCGGCGGTACGCGCCACGCTCTACACCAAGAACGACAACACCAAGGCCTTCAATCGTGCGCTGACCCGCGCCTTCAGCAAGCTGAAGTCCGGCCTCTGAAGCTCCCGCCGCCCGGTTTCCGGCAATCCCGCTGCCGGGCGTCTTGACCGCTTTGCGGTGCTTGCTATCTAATGATATGCATTCTCATTTGGTGGTCCTGGCACGTCGCATCCGGCGGCGTCGCCTGGCCACCTGTCGTCGGGGGCATGCGTGCAGCGAGCGAGTCGAGCGGACGGGAGGCAGCCCCGTGGATGAGCAGTTCCGGGGCTCCATCTCCGGTGCCTACCGCGCCTTCCATGCCGAGCTGCTGAAGTTCCTCGGCAAGCGCCTGGGCAGCCCCGCCGACGCCGCCGACCTGGCCCAGGACGCCTTCACCCAATGGCTGGACTGGCGCGAGCGCGAACAGGTCCACCAGCCTCGCGCCTTCCTCTTCCAGATCGCCCGCAACCTGCTGCGTGACCACTGGCGCCGCCAGCAGGTGCGCGGTGCGCTCGATGGAGAAGCTGAACAGGCGCTGGAGACCCTGGTCGATGAACAGGGAGCGAGCCCCTTGGAACGGGTAGAACACCATCAGCGCTTGCGCCTCCTGGCCTCGGCACTGGATGATCTGTCGCCGCGCCGGCGCGAGGCCTTCGTCCTGCACAAGTTCGACGGCCTGTCCCAGGCGGAAGTGGCCGCGCGCATGGGGATTTCCCTGAGCATGGTGGAAAAGCACATCGCCTGTGCCCTGCTGCACTGCAAGCAACGCGTGCAGGGCGAGGTCCAGGCGGACGGACAATGAACACGAGCCCCCGGATGGATTCCCGACCCTCGATCGACGAACAGGCCGCCACCTGGTACGCCCGCCGCAGCAGCGGGCAGTTCAGCGCGGAGCAGGAAGCCGAGCTGCAGGCCTGGCTCGCCGCCAGCCCGGCGCATGCCCGGGCCTTCGCCGACATGCAGCTGATCTGGGCCGACTTCGATCGCGTGCCACGGCCCGTGCTCGCCACGCCGCTGGTCCGGCCCGAGCCCCGTGGCCGCCGCACGTTGCCGCGTGCCATGGCGGCTTCGTTCGTGCTGCTCTGCGCCGCCCTGGCCACCTCGCAGAACTGGTTCGCCCGCGCGCCCGGCGTCGACCTGCAATTGAGCAGCGCCCGGGGCGAGCAGCGCCAGGTGGAGCTGGCCGACGGCTCGCGCATCGACCTCAACGTCGACACCCGCCTGCACGTGCGCCTCTACGACGACCACCGCGAAGTGGAGCTGCTCCAGGGCGAGGCCTTCTTCGCCGTCGCCCGTGATGAACGACGCCCGTTCGTGGTGATGGCCGGGGAGGGCAGCGTGCGCGTGCTCGGCACCCGCTTCAGCGTTCGCCGTGGCGGCGAGCGCCTGGATGTGGCGGTGGAGAGCGGCAAGGTCGCGGTGAGCCCGGAGGCCGGCGGCAGTCACCGTGCCGAACTGGGTGCCGGCGACAGTGCCGACTTCGATTACCGCACGCGCCACCTGGAGCTCGGCCACCGCAGCCCCGAGGAGATCGCCAGTTGGCGGCGCGGCCAACTGATCTTCCGTGATCGCCCACTTGCCCAGCTGGTGGACGAGCTTTCCCACTACCGAAACGCGCCCGTGGGCCTGGCCGATGCCAGCCTCGCCGAGCGCCGTGTTTCCGGCAGCCTCAACATCGGCAAGCCGGATGCCTTCCTCGCCGCGTTGCCGCAGCTGTTGCCGGTGCGCGTCGAGTACCTGGCCGACGGAACGGCCCTGATCCACCCGCGCTGACCCTCCGGAGCACCACCGGAGACCAGTCGCGTGGATGTTTCGATGCAAGTGAAAATATTTTTCATTTGCATATGCGGGTTTTGCCGAGCGCTGCGTCTTCCTGATGTCCGCCTCATGCAAGGGCGGTTTTGCAGTACTTGGGGAGATTTGGATGAACACCCGTAGCACCCGTTTCGCGCTGCGCCGTCTCGTTGCCGGCGGCGCCCTGGCCACCTTCCTGCTCAGCGGCAGCGCCCTGGCCCAGGACCACGACTTCAACCTGCCGGCCCAGCCCATGGCCAGCGCGCTGACTGCCCTGGCCCAGCAGAGCCAGCTGCAGATCCTCTTCGACGAGTCGCAACTGCGAGACCTGCGCGCCCCGGCCCTCGCCGGCCGCTACAGCGCCCGCGCTGCACTGCAACGGTTGCTGGCCGGCTCCGGGCTGGAGCTGGTGGAGGCGGGGGACGGGTTCGTGATCCGTCGCGTTGCCAGTGCCGGCCAGGCCGCCGCCGATGACAACGTTCTGGAACTGGGCAGCACCAACATCATGGGCAGCGCCATCGATTCCAGCTCGGTAGGGCGTTCGGTCCTGACCCAGGAAGACATCGACCGCAAGCAGGCGGACAACATCGCCGAACTGCTGGACACCCTGCCGGGCGTCAGCTCCAGCGGCTCGCCCCGCCCTGGCGGCCAGACCCTGAACATCTGGGGCATGGGCGATGTGGAAGACGTCAAGGTCATCCTCGACGGCGCGCCCAAGGGCTTCGAGAAGTACCGCCAGGGTTCGGTGTTCATCGAGCCGGAACTGATCAAGAACGTCGAGGTGGACAAGGGCCCCCACAGCACCCTGTACGGCAACGGCGGTTTCGGCGGCGTGATCAAGGTGGACACCAAGGACCCCGCCGACCTGCTGAAGGAGGGCGAGAACGCCGGCGCCTTCCTCAAGTACGGCTACCACACCAACGACCGCCAGGAGATATACAGCGGCGCGGTGTACGGGCAGACCACCGACAGGATGTTCGATGGCCTGCTGTTCCTCACCGGGCGTGAGGGCGACAACATCAAGCGCCCTGACGGCACGCGCTTCGTCTACTCCGAAAACAGCCTCGACGCCTTCCTGTTCAAGAGCAACTTCCGTCCCAACGACGAGCATGTCTTCACCCTGTCGGCCATGCAGTCCGGCAGCGAGGCCTGGGAGCCCTTCGCCGCCAAGCGTGATGAGATGGCTGCCCCCACCGCAGCGGAGATCGCCCGCTATGGCCTGGACGGCGCCTGGAAACGCAAGCTGGTGAACCGTGACCAGGACGACGAGAACTACTCGCTGAAGTGGAACTACACGCCGCTGGACAACCCGTTGGTGAATGTCACCGCCAGCTATGCCTATTCCAGGACCGACCAGCATGACAAGCGGCCAGCCAACGCGTCTGCGGGGTTCGCGTCTTCGCTGGGCAACGAGAGCTGGGTCAACTACACCGACCGGCTGGCGGAGCTGAAGAACGAAAGCCGCTTCGATACGGGGCTGCTGTCCCACGTCGCCACCGTAGGGGTGCAATGGCACGGGCATGATCGCGACACGCTGATGAAGGACCTCAGCAAGCTGACCGACAGGACCTACAACTACGGCCTCTACCAGCCTTACTACATGCCGTCCGGCGAGCAGGAAACCCGCAGTGGCTATCTGCAGGACGCCATCACCCTCGGTTCCGTGACCATCACCCCGGCACTGCGTTACGACCATGTCTACAGCCGTGGCGAGCCCAGCCTGGCACCGCGCTACAACAGCCCGGACCCCGCCGTGGGGCACGACTACAGCAGCGTCACCTACAGTGGCTGGTCGCCGCGCCTGGGGCTGTTCTGGACCGCCACCGACAACCTGGCGTTCTTCGCCGACTACAGCAAGACCTGGCGCGCCCCTCTGATCGACGAACTGTACGAGGTGCAGAGTGCGGCGAGCAGTGTGCCCGCCACCAGTCGCAACCTGGACCCGGAGCGCATCACCGGGGTGCGCCTGGGCAGCATCTTCAATTTCGACAAGCTGCTGGTGGACGGTGACAACCTGCAGATCCGCACCACGCTGTTCCGCAACCGTGGCAAGGACGAGATCTTCAAGCGCACCGGCGTCTACTGCCTTGCCAGCGTGACCGGCGGCAACAGTGCCTGCCAGGGGCCGCTGGCCAACAACCGCAACCTGCCCGGCTACACCATCGAGGGGGTGGAGGTCGAATCCTTCTACGACAGCTCACGCATCTTCGGCAGCCTGTCGGTGTCCTACATCCGCGGCAAGCGCGACGCCTCGCCGCGCAACCCCTGGGGCCCGGAAACCTGGCTTTCGGACATCCCTCCGCGCAAGGCGGTGGCCACCCTGGGCGTGAAGGTGCCGGAGATCGACATGGCCATGGGCTGGACCGGCAACTTCGTGCGCAAGCAGGACCGCTCGCCGGTGGATGACGATCCGCTCGCTTCGGGCTGGAGCCTGCCGGAAACCCAGGGCTACGCCCTGCATGGCCTGTTTGCCACCTGGCAGCCGAAGTACATCAAGGGATTCGAGGCGCGGCTGGCGGTGGACAACCTGTTCAACCGCGAGTACTACCCCTACCTCGGCGAGGCCGTCTCCGGCGTGGGCCGCAACATCAAGTTCAGCGTCTCGCAATTCTTCTGAGGTGCCTTCCAGGGCATCCCCATGTTCGTGGGGATGCCCGCTCCCTTCGGCGCTTCGGGTTGCACCCGATCTGCGTGGCCACCATCACTGCTCAGACCCCTCTTATGCACACCCCGTAGGAGCGAACTCTGCTCGCGAAGCTCTGGTCCTCGCACAGGAGCTGTGAGCTGAGGCGCAATGCCGGGTTGCACCCAACCTACAGCCGCATTGGCACCATAGGGCGGGTGAACCCGCGAATGCACGCTTCGGCTCAGCCGCCCAGCATCTGCAGCAGCGCGGCGGCGGTGGGTTCGGAGGAGGCGGGGTTCTGGCCGGTGATCAGCTTGCCGTCGGTGACCACGTGGGGCTGCCAGTCGACGACCTTGGAATACTGGCCGCCCTGCTCGCGCAGCACGTCCTCCACCAGGAAGGGCACCACATGGGTGAGGCCCACGGCCTCTTCCTCGCTGTTGGAGAAGCCGGTCACCGCGCAGCCTTGCACCAGCGGGCTGCCGTCGGCGGCGCGGGCGTTGCGCAGCACGCCGGGGGCGTGACAGACGGCGGCCACCGGTTTGCCGGCGTTGTGCAGGTCCTCGATCAGGCGGATGGAGAAGGGATCGTCCACCAGGTCCCAGAGCGGGCCGTGGCCGCCGGGGTAGAACAGCGCGTCGTAGTCGGCCGAGACCAGGCCGGACAGCGGCAGGGTGTTGGCCAGGGCCTGGCGGGCCTGTTCGTCGGCACGGAAGCGGTGGGTGGCTTCGGTCTGCGCGTCGGGCTCGTCGCTCTTCGGGTCCAGCGGCGGCTGGCCGCCCCGGGGCGAGGCGAGGACCACTTCGGCTCCGGCGTCGCGGAAGGCGAAGTAGGGGGCGGCGAATTCTTCGAGCCAGAAGCCGGTCGGCTTGCCGGTATCGCCCAGACGGTCGTGCGAGGTCAGCACCATGAGGATTTTCATCGGCAACTCCTTGAGATTATCGAGGGTGTGACTGGCGCTCCTCCGGCAAGGTTCCGGGGGCTGGCCGATGAATTCTAGACGCGCCTGGGAACCTGTTCTCAGTCCTGCTGCGGGCGCCTGCGCGCGGTGAGGCCGCGAAGGAAGTTGCGCAGGATCTGGTCGCCACAGGGGCGGTAGTTCTTGTGGTCCTTCTTGCGGAACAGGGCGCTGATCTCGGACCGGGTCATGGGCAGGTCGGCCTCGTGGAGGATGTCGAGGATGTCGTCCTCGCGCAGCTCGAAGGCCACCCGCAGCTTCTTCAGCACCTGGTTGTTGCTCATCGGCAGTTCCAGGGGCAGGGGCGGGCGGCTTTCGTCCTTGCCGCGCATGGCGTACACCAGGCCGTCGAGGAAGCCGGCCAGGCGCTTGTCGCTGCAGGAGTGGTAGCCCTCTTCGTCGTCACGGACCAGCCAGGAGGCAACCTCCTGGCGGCTCACTTCTTGGTCGGCCAGGCCGATGATCTCCACCACCCGGGCGTCGCTGATATCCAGCAGGTAGCGCAGGCTGCGCAGTACATCGTTGTTGGTCATGGGGTGTTCCGTCGGGATGGGCGGCCGGCAGGGGGCCGGCAACTAGACTGAGGACGTCGACGCCGAAAGGCGGGAGGTCCATATGAAGGGCGCCATTGTGCTCGCATTCGCGGCGCTGGTCGCGGTCAGTTGTGGCATCCAGGCGCAACAGCCGCCGTTGCTGCGTTCCCCCGGCACGCCGGCACCGGGTTCGCCCGGTACGGCCACGCCACAACCCTATCCCCAGGCCAGCCCACCGAGCCTGCCGGCCGCCGCGCCGCGTTCGGGCAGCCCGCCGCTCCTGGTCAACCCGCCGACCACGCGCCAGGCGGACCCGCGCGACGAGCGTATTCCCGTGCTGCAGGAGCAACTGGATCGCAACAGCAAGGGGCTGGGAGGCCGTGAGAAGAAGCCTGCGCCCTAGCGCAGCAGCGGCGCCACCCGGGCCTGGAGCAGTTCCACCAGGGCCGGTTCCATGTAGGCGTAGTCGTCGGGGATATCCAGGCTGACCACGCGCTTGCCCTTGAGGGCGGCGGGGAAGCGCGCGGCCAGCTTGCGCCGGTGGCTGCCTTCCATCACCAGGATCAGGTCGGCCCAGGCCAGAGCTTCGGGCGTTACCGGGGTTTCGGCCTCGGCCTTGAGGCCGGCGGAGTCGGTCTCGATTCCCGGCCAACCGGCGAACACCTGCTCCGCGGTGGGGCTGCGCAGGCGGTTCTGTCCGCAGATGAACAGCAGGCGCTGCACCTTCATTGGCCGGTCAGCCCCAGCACCTTGAGCAGGAAGGCGTATTCCAGGGCGACGTCGCGCAGCGCCTGGTAGCGCCCGCTCATGCCGCCGTGGCCGGCGCCGAGGTCGGTCTTGAGCAGCAGCAGGTTGTCGTCGGTGCGTGTGGCACGCAGCCTGGCCACCCATTTGGCGGCCTCCCAGTACTGCACGCGGGAGTCGTTGTAGCCGGCCACCACCAGCAGCGCCGGGTAGGCCTGGGCGCGCACGTTCTCGTAGGGCGCGTAGCCGCGGATGCGCTCGAACACCTCGGGCTCGTTCGGGTCGCCCCACTCGTCGTATTCGGTCACGGTCAGCGGCAGGTCGGGGTTCTGCATGGTGTTGAGCACGTCGACGAAGGGCACTTCGGCGATGGCGGCGGCGAACAGGTCCGGGCGCTGGTTGAGCACGGCGCCCATCAGCAGGCCGCCGGCGCTGCCGCCGCTGATCACCAGTTGTTCGCGTGTCGTCAGGCCTTCGCCGATCAGGTGTTCGGCGCAGGCGATGAAGTCATCGAAGCTGTTGGTCTTGTGCTCCAGCTTGCCGGCGCGGTACCAGGCCTCGCCCAGTTCGCCGCCGCCGCGCACATGGGCGATGGCGAAGACGAAGCCGCGCTCCAGCAGGCTCAGGCGGGCGTGGGAGAACCAGGGGTCGAGGCTCTCGCCATAGGCGCCGTAGCCGTAGAGGTAGAGCGGCGCCGGCTGGCCCAGCACGTCGCGGCGGGCGACCAGGCTGATGGGCACGCGGGTGCCGTCGGCGGCGGTGGCCCAGAGGCGCTGGCTGACGTAGGCGTCGGCGTCGAAGGGGCCCTCCACCGGGGTCTGCTTGAGCACCCGTTGCTCGCCGTCGGCCAGGCGCAGCTCGCGGACCTGGGCCGGGCGGTTGAGCGCCTCGTAGCGCAGGCGGATCACCGGGCTGTCGAACTCCATGCTGTCCTGCACATAGAGGCTGTAGGCGGCGTCCGGCAATTGCACGCGGTACGGCGCGGCGCCGCGTGGGTGCACCTGGATGATCGGCAGGCCACCCTCGCGCAGGCTGAGGGTGAAGGCGCCGGCGTTCATGCCCACGCCTTCGAGCATGCAGTCGGGGTCGTGGGCGATCAGCTCGCGCCAATGGGCGCGCTCGGGCGTCGCTTCGGGCGCCTGGTAGAGGGCGAAGTTGATGCCGGTCTGGTTGCTGCGGATCAGCCAGCACCACTGGCCGTCCACCTGGCCGTGGTCGGCGTAGTACTCGTGGCCTTCCTCGCGCGGGGCCAGGCAGCGGAAGTCGCCGTCGGGGGTGTCGGCGTCCAGCACCCAGCTCTCGCTGGTGGTCTTGCTGCCCAGCATCAGCACCAGCTGGCGCTCGGAGCTGGCGCGGTGGCAGCCGAGGAAGAAGCGGCCGTCGGCCTCCTCGAACACCAGTTCGGCGTCGGCCTCACCCAGGCGATGGCGGTAGAGCCGGTGCGGGCGGTGGGTGTCGTCCAGCTCGCCGAAGAACAGGGTGCGGCTGTCGTTGGCCCAGGTCATGCTGCCGTCGCAGTCGTCGAAGGGCAGGGCGGTGATGGTGCCCTCGACCAGGTCCTTGACGTAGAGGCGGTAGATCTCGTCGCCGCTGGTGTCCAGGCTGTAGGCCAGCAGGCGGTGGTCGGGGCTGACGCTGAAGGCACCGAGGGAGAGGAAGCCGCCCCCTGCCAGGGCGTTGGGGTCGAGCAGCAGCTGTTCGCTGGCCTCGTCCACCTCGAAGCCTTCGGCCGGGCGCGCACAGCGGTAGTGGCGCGGGTATTCGTCGCCGGCGGTGGTGCGCTGGTAATAGAGGTAGGGGCCCCAGGGCGTGGCGAGGGACAGGTCGGTCTCGCGGATGCGCCCACGGATTTCCTCGAACAGCGCCTCGCGCAGCGGCGCTTCGTCGGCCAGGCGCTCGTCGAGCCAGGCGTTCTCCGCCTTGAGGTAGTCGAGCACCTCGGGTGCGTCGCGTTCCTCCAGCCAGCGGTAGGGATCGGCTCCGGCCTGGATGCGGGCGATGGGGGCTTCGGACATGGCGGTTCTCACGGCTAGGCGTTGCGGGCCGGGCGACGGCGGGGACGCCGGGCTTCGGAAAAGTCGCTATCATAAGCGCCCCTTTGCCCGCCTTGCCATGGAAGCCCATGAACGAACACGACTATCTCCTCGCCTGGGGCGCCTATGGCGTCGCGGCCCTGGGCTGCCTGCTGGTGAGCTTCCGCGCCACCGGCTGGATGTGGCGCTGGCTGCGCGAGCCCCTGCGCCTGATAGTCGCCGTGCTGCTGCTGACCCCGACTCCCGTCGACCCCGGTCGCGACCTCTACGCGCCGGCGGTGGCGGTCACCGCGCTGGATATCGTGTTCAAGGTGGGCAACAACGCCTGGAAGGCGGTTTCCGACCTGGCCATGTACGGCATGATCGGCCTGGTGCTCTACCTCATCTTCGTCGCCATCCGCTGGCCTATCGAGCGCGCCATCCGTGCCCGCCGTGCCGAGCGCGAGAAGCCGGCAGCGGTGGACGAGGAAGAGGACGAGCCGACCCTGCGCCAACTGATGGAACGTGATTCGAGCGAGCGCGTGGATACCCGCCTCGACGACCGGGGCGACCGTCGCCTGCGCATCGAACCGCGTCTCTGATACCGGCGGCGCGCCGAGCGCTCACGAGGAATGCCCATGGATTGTGTGTTCTGCGCCATCGCCGCCGGCAAGCTGCCGGCCCACCTGTTGCACGAGGATGAGCACTTCCTGGTGCTGCTGGACATCTTCCCCCTGCGGCCCGCCCACCTACTGGTGGTGGCCCGCGAGCACGCGCCGTTCCTCGCCGACCTCGGCACCCCGGCGCGCCAGCGCCTGGTGGAGCAGGCCCTGCGCATGGGCGAGGCATTGCGCAGGGCGGGCTATGGTCGCCAGGGCATCAACCTGCTGATCAACGACGGCCCCGATTCCAACCAGCACGTGCCCCATCTGCACCTGCACCTGATTCCCCGGCAACGGGGCGACCTGGCGGCGCTGCTCTGGCGTATCCTCACCCGCTTCCTGCCCTTCGGCCGCGCCCGCATCCAGGCCCGGCTGGCGCGGGAGGCCGAACAACTGCGACAGGCATTGAAACGAGAGCCCTGAACCATGTGCGAATTGCTCGGCATGAGCGCCAACGTGCCCACCGATATCGTCTTCAGCTTCACCGGCCTGATGCAGCGCGGCGGTGGCACCGGCCCGCACCGTGACGGCTGGGGCATCGGCTTCTACGAGGGCCGTGGCCTGCGCCTGTTCCAGGACCCTTCGGCCAGCGTCGACTCCGAGGTGGCGCGCCTGGTGCAGCGCTACCCGATCAAGAGCGAGACGGTCATCGGTCATATCCGCCAGGCCAACGTCGGCAAGGTCAGCCTGGCCAACACCCATCCCTTCGTCCGTGAGCTGTGGGGCCGCAACTGGTGCTTCGCCCACAACGGCCAGCTCGCCGACTTCCATCCGGCCGCCAGCTTCTATCGGCCGGTGGGCGATACCGACAGCGAGGCGGCTTTCTGCGACCTGCTCAACCGGGTGCGCCAGGGCTTCCCCGAGCCGGTGCCGGTCGAAGTGCTGCTGCCGGTGCTGGTGCAGGCCTGCTCCGAATACCGCAGCCGGGGCGTGTTCAACTGCCTGCTCAGCGACGGTGACTGGCTGTTCTGCTTCTGCACCACCAAACTGGCGCAGATCACCCGGCGCGCACCCTTCGGCCCGGCGCGTTTGAAGGATGCGGACCTGACCGTGGACTTCCAGTCCGAAACCACGCCCGACGACGTGGTCACGGTGATCGCCACCGAGCCGTTGACCGACAACGAGACCTGGACGCTCTACCAGCCCGGCGCCTGGGGCCTGTGGCGACGGGGCGAGTGCCTCGCGTCCGGGCAGACCTGACCAACGAGAGGGAATATCGATGCTGCGAAGCTACCTGCGACTGGCGCTGTTCGCCCTGGGCCTGCTGATCGGCGTGCAGGTGCCCGGGTTCGTCGACGACTATGCCAAGCGCGTCGAAGCCCATCGCCTGGAGGCGGAGACCGGGCTCAAGGGCTTCCGCGAGACCGCCCAGAAATTCTTCGACGGCGACCTCGCGGCGCTGGTGGCGCACTACCGCGCGAGCAACGACCCGGTGATGCGCAGCGACGCCGACAGCGTGGCCACCCTGGTCAACCGCGATGCCTTGCTGCAGCGCGAGTGGCAAGCCATGCAGGGCCCCTGGTACGCACGCACCTGGCACGTGGCGACGGGGGCCGATCACGACCTGCTGCTGGAAACCGCCAACGCCTACAGCTACCAGGTGCTGCTGGTGCCCGAGGCGATGGCCTGGGGCATCGTCTGCGCGCTGCTGCTGGCCTGGGTAGTGGAGAGCCTGCTCCTCGGCCTCGCCCTGCTGGCAGGGGGCAACGGCAAGCGCGTGCAGCAGCGGCACTGGCGCTGAACCCGCGGGTGGGCTGAAGCCCACCCGCTGGCCAGTGGGCCCCGCGTTTACGAGGGTGACGAGGTGGCGGGGAGCTTTCGGCATGCACCGTCATCCTGCGAACGCAGGTTTCACTGAACGCTTGCGGCGCTGCGCATTGGCGCAGGTCGGGTGCAACTCGACTGCTCCGGTCGCATCCCGCCCACCCTGCTGGCCAGGAGCCCCGCATTCGCCAGGGTGACGGGGGGGCGGGGCGCTTTCAGCACGCACCGTCATCCCCGCGAACGCGGGGATCCACTTGAAAGCCCAGATACAGCGCGTAGGTCGGGCCCCCTCAGGCAACGGTTCACAGCCCGAAGCGATTGGCCTCCTCGCGCAAGGTACTGGCCAGGGTGAGGAAGCCGTCGTAGAGCAGTTGGTCGTTGCTGGAGGCGTTGCTGACGCTGGCGCGGACGAACTGCGGCACCGTGGCGCGGCCCACGGCGAAGGCCTCGGCGGCGGTGATCAGGTAGTTCTTCAGCTTCAGGTCGGCTTCGATATCGGCGGCGCGCCAGGCTTCCGGCACTTCGATCCAGAAGTGCGGGCTCTGTGGATGGGTGCGGTAGTTCAGCCCGTCCAGCAGCCGTTCCACCAGTGCCTTGCGCCGGCCGATCTCGTTGATCTGCTGGCTCAGCAGCTTTTGTGCCGTGCCGTTCTCGATCCATAGCGTCGACAGCTCCAGCGCCAGCGGCGTGGCCATCCAGCAGGTGGCGCGCAGGGCGGCGGCGATGCGGCTGACCAGTGCAGTCGGCGCGTGCAGGTAGCCCACCCGCAGGCCGGCGGCCACCGCCTTGCTCAGGCTGCTGATGAGGATGGTGCGTTCCGGCGCGTAGTGGCTCAGGGGCGGCGGGCGATCCTCCACCAGCACCGCATGGGCCTCGTCCTCGATGATCAGCAGGTTGTGCTCGCGGCACAGGCGCGCGATGGCGTCGCGGCGCTGGTGCGAGAGCACGCCGGTGGTCGGGTTCTGGATGGTCGGGGTGCAGTAGAGCGCGGTCACCCGGTTGTTGCGGCAGATCTCGTCGAGGGAGCTGGGGACCAGGCCTTCCTCGTCCATGTCCGCGCCGAGCAGCTTGATGCCGAGCATCCGCGCGAGGGTGATCAGCCCCGGGTAGGTGAGCTGCTCGGTGACCAGGATGTCCCCCGCGCGCAGCAGGCCCATCAGGGTGCAGAGCAGCCCGTGCTGGCCGCCGTTGACGCACAGCACCTGGTCGGCCTGGGGCAGGAAGTCGCCGTGGGCCAGCCAGTTCGCACCCACCTGGCGGTAGCGGGGCAGGCCGGTGTCCGGCGTATAGCGGGTCAGGTCCTGCAGGGTCTGCGGGTCGTTGGCCAGGTCCAGCAGGCTCTGCGCCAGGAAGGCCGTCTCATGCCCCGGGATATGCATGTTGCGGCTCATGTCGTAGAGCTCCGGCGCCTCTTCGATGAAGTTGCGGAAGCCCTCGTCGCGCTTGCGCTCCAGCCCCCGCCGGCGGACGAAGGTGCCGTCGCCGACGCGGGCTATCACCAGGCCCATGCGTTCCAGTTCGGCGTAGGCGCGGCTGACGGTGCCGATGGTCACCCCCAGGCGGTCGGCCAGGTTGCGATGCGGCGGCAGCTTGGCGCCGCCTTCCAGGGTGCCCTCGAGAATCCTGATTTCCATGGCTCCGGCGAGGCGCTTGTATTTCGCGCCCTGGCCGGAATCCAGTGCTGATTTCAGAATTGACACCGTGTCAATAATTGGTTTGACAGCCATTTTTCGTCCTAATAGCCTGATTGAGCTGTGTCAATCAGTGATTGATACCCAGGTTTTAGAGGTCAATTTAGCAGCAAGGATGAATTGCCATCATGCCAATGTCCGCCGTAATTGAAAACACCGGAAAATCGCAAAAGCACTGGTTGGCCGGATTCATCACCAGCCTGCTGTTCCTCGTGGTCTGCCTGAGCTGGGGGACCACCTGGCTGGGCATCAAGATCGCCGTGGAGAGCGTGCCGCCCCTGACCTCCTCCGGCCTGCGCTTCCTCATCGCCTTCCCGCTGTTCATCTGCTTCGCCCTGGTCCGGGGCGACTCGATCCTCTTCCCCCGCGAGCGGCTGGGCTTCTTCGCCTTCGTCACCCTGAGCTACTTCGGCATTCCGTACTACCTGCTCAACTACGGCGAGATGCACGTCTCCTCGGGGCTGACGGCGCTGCTGTTCAGCTGCATGCCGGTGTTCATCCTGATCTTCTCGTCGCTGTTCCTGCGTGAGCGCATCTACCTGTCCCAGGTGGTGGGCATCGCCATCGGCTTCGGCAGCCTGTTCATGATCCTGCGCAGCCAGGGCCTGCGCCTGGACCACGCGGAGTTCCTCGGCGTGCTGGCGATCCTCGCCGCCGCGGTGATGCACGCACTGTGCTACGTGATCACCAAGCAGAAGGGTGAGGGCATCAGCGTCATCACCTACAACACGCTGCCCATCGGGATCGCCGGGGCGATGCTGTTCCTCGCCGGGCTGGTGGTGGAGCAGCCGGACTTCGCCCAGGTCACCACCCGCTCCTGGCTGGCGCTGACCTACCTCGGCCTGTGCGCATCGGTCGGCGGCTTCATCGTCTATTTCTTCCTGCTCAAGCGCCTGAGCCCGGTGATCCTCTCCTTCGTCTTCATCATCTTCCCGGTGTTCGCCGTGGTCATCGGCTCCTGGTACGAGGGGCAGGCCATCTCCCGCGACCTGGCGCTGTACTCGGCGATCCTGCTCGCCGGCTTCGCCATCACCAAGCTGCCCGTTGAAAAATTCCTCACGCGCAAGCCCTGACAACGAGGACCACATGGACGTGATCGATCGCGACACCCTGCAGCCCATCTACCGGCACGCCTGCGAGACCTACCCCGAGGAGTGCTGTGGCTTCGTCTTCGCCGATGGCCGGGTACACCTGGGCAGCAACATCCAGAACCTGCTCAACCAGCGCAGCCCCGAGGTGTTCCGGCGTGATGCCAGCACCGGCTTCACCTTCGCGGTGGCCGACACCCTGCTGCTCAACCGCAGCCTGCGCAGCGACAACCCGGTGCGGGTGATCTACCACTCGCACCCCGACGTAGGCGCCTACTTCAGCCGCGAGGACGAGGACAAGGCGCTGTTCATGGGCCAGCCCATCCATCCCGTCGCCCACCTGGTGGTGGATGTGCGTGCCGGCCAGGCCCATGGCGCCAAGTTGTTCGAATGGAGCGGGGAATCCTTCGTCTGCAGCCGGGAATACCCCGGCACCCCATAACGACCTGCATAAAAGGAGTTGGCTATGAATACGGTGATCTTCCCGGATGTACTGGCACGCGTCGCCAAATTGCCGGATGCCCGCCTGCAAGGGCAGGGCACCACGGTACGCGAGCTGGTCGAGGATATATGCAGCCGCCATGCGGGCCTGCGTGACCACCTGTTCTATGGAAACGACCAGTTCAAGGAGCACTTCCTGCTCAGCGCCAACGGCGAGCTGGTGGATGGCGACAGCCCGCTGGAGGCGGGCGTCGAGCTGGACATCATGCTGGCCACATCCGGCGGCCTGGACAGCGATGAGCTGAGCAACGACGAGGTGCGTCGCTACGTGCGCCACATCACCCTGCCCGACGTCGGTCGACAGGGGCAGTTGCGCCTGAAGAAATCACGGGTGCTGATCATCGGCACCGGCGGCCTGGGCTCCCCGGTGAGCCTGTACCTCGCCGCTGCCGGTATCGGCACCCTCGGGCTGGTGGACTTCGACCGTGTCGAGGCCAGCAACCTGCAGCGCCAGGTGGTGCACGGCACCAGCACCCTGGGCCTGCCCAAGGTCGAGTCGGCGCGCCGCCGCCTGCTGGACCTCAACCCCGACATCCGCATCGACGCCCATGACTGCGCCCTGACCCCCGACAACGCCCTCAAGCTGGTGGGCGACTACGACCTGGTGGTGGACGGCACCGACAACTTCGCCACCCGCTACCTGGTCAACGATGCCTGCGTGCTGCTGGGCCGGCCGCTGGTGTACGGCGCGCTGCACCGCTTCGACGGGCAGATCAGCGTGTTCAACCACAAGGAAGGCCCGTGCTACCGCTGCCTGTTTCCCAAGAGCCCGCCGGCCGAACTCGCGCCCAACTGCAGCGCGGGCGGCGTGATCGGCGTGCTGCCCGGTGTGGTCGGGCTGCTCCAGGCCACCGAGGCGGTGAAGCTGATCCTCGGCATCGGCGAGCCCCTGGTGGGCCGGCTGATGCGTTTCGACGCCCTGGCGATGAAGTTCAACGAGGTGCGCTTCAAGCGCCGTGCCGACTGCCCCTCCTGCTCGCCCGGCCGCACCTGCATGCAGCCGCTGCAGGAGGAGGTTTCGGCATGCACATCCAGCATCCCCGCATCCAGTTCGCTGCCGGCCGATTTCCGCATCACCGCGCTGGAGCTGCAGCAACTGCTCGCCCGTGGTGCCGACCTGCAACTGCTGGACGTGCGTGAAGCCAACGAGCTGGAAGTGTGCCGCCTGCCGGGCAGCCTGAACCTGCCGTTGGGCGAGCTGGACGCCCGGCTCGACGAGCTGGATCGCCAGCGCCCCCTGTGCATCGTCTGCTACGGCGGCACCCGCGCCGAGCGCGCGGCCCAGCTGCTGCTCGGCGCCGGCTTCAACGAGCTCCAGGTGCTGCAGGGCGGCATCAAGGCCTGGGCGCGGGATGTCGACACCGACATGCCGCTGTACTGAGGAGGCGCGCGATGATCCACGAATCCCTGCTCCAGGCCATCGGCGAGACCCCCGTGGTGCGCCTGGCCGCCTTCAGTGCCGAGACCGGGCTGGAGGTGTACGCCAAGCTGGAGTCGCTCAACCCCGGCGGCAGCCACAAGGCGCGCATCGCCCTGGGCATGGTCCGCGACGCCGAGGCCCGGGGCATCCTCGTGCCCGGCAGCGGCCAGACCATCATCGAGCCCAGCGGTGGCAACACCGGCATCGGCCTGGCCATCGCCGGCAACATCCTCGGCTACCGCGTGGTCCTGGTGATCCCCGACAACTACAGCCCCGAGAAACAGAAGGTGCTGCGCCTCTACGGCGCCGAGGTGGTGCTCTCCGACAGCCGCCTGGGCAACAACTCCCATGGCGAGAAAGCCATGGAGCTGCAACTGGAAAACCCCGGCTACGTGATGCTCAACCAGCAGCGCAACGCGGCCAACCCCGAGACCCACCGGCGCACTACTGCGCTGGAGATCCTCCGCGACTTCGCCGATCGCCCCCTCGATTGCCTGGTGGCGGGCATCGGCACCGGCGGCCACATCACCGGCCTGGGCGAGATGCTCAAGGCCCGCTGGCCCTCGCTGCGGGTGTTCGGCGTCGAGCCGGAGCAGTGCGACCTGCTCGCCGATCGCCATGCGCCGCACGAGATCCAGGGCCTGTCCATCGGCCTGGTGCCGAGCATCCTCAACCTCGGGGTGCTCGACGGCATGCTCAAGGTGGCCAAGGCGGATTGCCTGGAGCGTGTGCGCCGCACCATGCGCAGCGACGCGGTGAGCCTGGGGCTGTCCTCGGCCGCCAACCTGGTGGCCATCGCCAGCCTGGCCGGCGAGCTGCCGCGCGGCAGCCGGGTGTTGACCCTGATCTACGACGGTGTGGACGGCTACCTGCCGCATTTCGAATAACGAGCCTGGGGAGGGCGACAGGATGTGGGGATATCTCGACAGGTTGCGGCTCTATGACGAGCTGCTCGATCAGTTGGTGCATGCACTCAAGCCGGCGGACCTGGACCTGCTCATGCCGCATCTGGACGGCATCATGGACGAGGCCGTGCAGCAGGTGGCCGAAGACCTCCAGGCCTATGCCCGGCGCGACCCCGCCACGGCCGGTCGCATCGACCTCGTGCTCGGCTCCTACGCCTCCTTCAAGGCGGTGCTGTTCCATCGCCTGGCGCACCAGGTGTGGATGCGGGGCGCAGTGGAAGGGCGCGAGGCCATGGCGCACAAGCTGGCCAGCACCGGCAAGCTGCTCTCCGGCGCAGAGATCCACCCGGCTGCCCGCATCGGCAAGCGCTTCGTGCTCGACCACGGCTTCGGCACGGTGATCGGCGAGACCTGCGAGATCGGCGACGACTGCTACCTGCTCAGCGGCGTCACCCTCGGTGCCTCGGGCATCGCCGACAACCCGGGTGGCAAACGCCATCCCCGCCTGGGCAACCAGGTGGAGGTGGGCGCCGGGGCGCGCCTGCTCGGGCCCATCAGCATCGGCGACAACGTATTCATCAGCCCCGCGTGCGTGATCACCCGCGACGTGCCGGCCAACACCAAGGTGAGCATCGTCAACCAGTTGCAGATGCAGCGCGCGTCGATGTCGTCCAACTGCGGCTATCTCGGTGCCTTCGCCCTCAACGAGCGCGTACACCTGGTGGGCGAGCTGCCCGAGAGTGGCGAGGTGCTGGTGCTGGACGCCGAGCACCGGCGCTTCGGCTGCATGGCCCTGGAGTGCACGGTGCAGGAACGCAACCACCGCCAGTACCGGTTGCGCAGCATCGGCCTGGCCTTGCCGGCTCCGCGCTACCCGCTGCACCTGCGGATCATCGGTCCCGACCACGACATCACCCTTCTCGACCCGCCCGGGCTCAGCGCCCTGGTGCGTTCCCAGCTGCAACCCTACTTCCTGAGCATCGGAGGCTGAAATGTCCGTATTCGCCATGCACACCCGCGCCCTGTTCGACGAGGCGCCCTACCAACGCACCTTCACCGCCCGCGTTCTCGCGGTGAGTGACCAGGGCGTGGCGCTGGACCAGACGCTGTTCTACCCCACTGGCGGCGGCCAGCCGGGTGACCAGGGCCACTTCCTGCTGCCCGATGGCTCGGTGGTTGCGGTGGTCGGCACCCAGCGCGACCCCCTGTTGCGCTCGATGATCTGGCACCAGCTGGAGGAGGGCGCCGCACCGGTCGCCGCCGGTATCGAGCTGCAGGGTTGCCTGGACTGGGAGCGCCGCTACCAGCACATGAAGATGCACACTTGCCTGCACCTCCTGTGCTCGATCATCGATGCGCCGGTCACCGGTTGCAGCATCGCCGCCGACAAGGGCCGCCTGGACTTCGACCTGCCGGAGTCGACCCTGGACAAGGAGCGCCTGACCCACGCGCTGAACGAACTGATCGAAGGCGCCCTCGACGTACGCACCCACATGCTGCCGGCCAACGAGTACAACACCGTGCTGGAGATCACCCGCACCCAGGCCGTGGCACCGCCGGTGCTGCAGGGCATGGTGCGCGTGGTCGATATCCCCGGCGTGGACATCCAGCCCTGTGGCGGTACCCACGTGCGCAACACCCGCGAGATCGGCCAGGTGGTGTGCGACAAGATCGAGAAGAAGAGCCGCCACAACCGCCGCGTGACCTTGCGTTTCGCCTAGGTGGCGTTCTTTGGGTGGGCCCCCGCGTTCGCGGGGAAGGTGAGCGGTGGGGCGTGCTGGGCATGATCGTCACGCGCATCGCGAACCGGGGCGGGCTTCACCCGTTTTACGACTGCCCTGCGCTCGTGGGGCCCGTGAACCGCAACACTCCCATCCCCTCACCGTCATCCCCGCGAACGCGGGGATCCACTAGCAACAGGGGGCGGGCGGGCAGGGCGGCGGTGGCCATCACACCCACTGGTCGCTGCGCTTGCGCTTGACCCGCAGCATGGTCGGCAGGATCAGGCCCAGGAGCAGGCCGGCGCCGGCGATGCTGCCGCCATAGACCATGTAGCGCATCAGCACCTGCTTGTTCTCGTCGCCCAATTGCGCCTGCACTTCGCGCAGCTCGGAGCGGGCCTGGTTCAGTTCGCTGTCCAGTGTCGCGCGGGCGGCCTGGGCTTCGTCGATCAGCGCCTTGCGCGAGTCCATGGTCTCCTGCATGCCTTGCACGCGGGTCTTCCAGGTCTGGTCGATGCCCTCCAGCTCCGCACTCAGCTCGCTCACCTTCTGTTCCAGTTGCGGCAGGCGCTCGGCCTGGCCAGGGACCTGTTGCAGGTCGCGGGTGGGAATCCACACCGCGCTGCCGTTCTCGCCACGCACCTGGCTGTAGTCGCCCTGGGTGCCGAGCAGCTCGACTTTCTGCCCGGAGACGAGGGTGCCGACGATGCGGTAGCCGTCGGTCGGGCCGCTGCGCACGTAGGTGCTCAGGCTGTCGCTGACCCAGCGCGCATTGTCGGCCTTCTCCTCGGCCGGCGCGGGCGAGGCGAGCAACAGCAGGCCACTGAACAGGCCGGCACCGAGGGCGCGGGGGGAGAGCGAGGAAACACGGGCGAGCAGATGACGGGTCAGGGGCATGGGGCAATCTTCACATGGCAATGGAACGGAACCCGAAGTGCGGGCGTGATAAGCGCCGGCCAGGCGAGCATCGCGATCATCGAGGGTGAAGCCTGCGCTGCTTCCGCTTTCCGGGTGGCGAATGGCCACGCCATCCACCCGGCTCAAGCCGACAGCGAACTGACAGTTCGCGACCCCGCCTAGTTCACTCATGGCCCCGCAAGCGAGACGGGTGGTCGAGCGGCAAAGGGGGCATGCCGGGCACTTCGTGCAGCTGCACAGCATGGGTTTCGCAAAGCTCTACCCATCCTACGGGGCCGCATTCGTAGGATGGGTAGAGCGGAGCGAAACCCATCATTTCGTAGCACGGAGCATAGGTTGGACGGCGCTCTTTTCGTCCACCAGCGGTGTTGGCGGAGGAGCACGAAATTGGGCATTGCCACGTTGGGCCTCGCTGCGCCCGGCACCAACCTACGGCGCGGTGCAGGTAGGTCGGGTGCAATCCGATATCGTCGATGCAAGAGCCACGCGGGTTTCATCCGCCCTACGCAGTTGACCGACGTGTGGCATCCACTCGCCCCGTAGCCCGGGCTCCAGCCCGGGAAAGCAGGCCTCAGTGCAGCGCCCGGGTCACCAGGTAGGTCAGCAACTGCGGGTCATCACCCGGGTCGATGGTGCGCACCGGCTTCGGCAAGCCGTCCAGCACCGCGCTCCAGAAAGCCTGGGCGGGTTGGTCCTCGCGGTAGAAGCGCACCAGCCAGTTGTGGTCGCCCTCCATCAGCACCTGGGTCGCCAGCAGGCGGCCGATGCCCTGCCTGCGGTAGCGCTTGAGGATGAACAGGTCCGCCAGCTCCAGGGCGTCGATGCCCGGCAACTCGCTGCGCTCGATCAGCAGGAAGCCGGCGATGAAGCCATCCACCAGGATCAGGTTGGCGCTCCATTGCGGTTCCTGCCAGTAACGCGCCAGGTGCTCCTCGTGAATGTAGAAACGCCCGTCCGCCTCCACGTCTTCCTCCTCCCAATCCGAGGACTCGTAGGCGTAGAACTGATACAGGTTGCGGATCAGCTCGGCCTGCTCGGGGCCGGTCTGCAGCAGTTCGAGGGGGGCATCGCTCATGGTCATGGGTTCGTGATGGAGGAGGGCGCGGCATTGTACCCAAGGCGCCGGCTGGCGCGCTCGACTAGGGAAAGTAGTGCGCCTGCCGCGCCTGCCAGACAGGGTCGCGGGGCAGGGCATCGATGGCCTTGTCCAGCGCCGGCAGCAGCTTCTCGTACCGGGCCGGCACCAGCAGCTGGCGCTGGTAGTGGTAGAGCACCGGCTCGGCGACATGGATTCGTTCGCGCAGCCCGGGCTGCTGGCGCTCCTGGTAGTCCAGGGTGCGCATGCCCACCACCGTGGCGTCGATCCAGCCACGCAGCAGCCGCTCCAGGTTGGCCAGCTCGCTGTTGGCGTTCTGCCGCGCGACCTTGCCGCTCTTCAGCAGCGCCTGCAGCTCCGGGTAGGCGTGCCCACCGACCAGGCCCAGTTGCCTGCCTTCGAGGTCGTCGATGCCCAGCCTGCTCACCTTGCCCTCGCGGCGCGAGACCAGCAGGTTGCCGTCGTCGATGAAGGCATGGCTCCAGCGGTAGCGGGAGGCGTCGGCGAACCAGTCCGGGCTCACGCCCACCACCAGCCCGTCGAGCTGGCCCTGCTGCAGCAACAGGTCCAGCCGCCGACGCGGGATTTCCTGCACCGTGAAACGATAGTCCGGCATCTGCGCTTCGAGGCGTTCGGCCAGGTCGAAATACAGGCCCTTGCGGCGCCCGGCGTCCACCACGTAGGGCGGTTTCTGCTGGTAGCTGTAGAGCAGGATTTCCCTCTGCTCGGCCTGCAGCGTCGCGCAGCAGCAGAGCCAGAAGATGAACAGTATCGACCTCAAGCGACCCCCGTCTGACCAGGCTGGCCGGTTGCCCTACCTGATGTCTATGACCCTTGCGCAAAGCGTAGCGTTCGCCGGAAATGCGGGCATGACGCGCTTCACGAATGGCCGCGACGCACACGAAAACGGGAGCCCTGCGAGGCTCCCGTTTTCGTTTCAGCTTGCGTCCGACTCGTTACTTGTTGCCGGTCAGCGCCGCGTAGCTGGTCATCAGGTTGCGGTAGTCCGGGATGTGGTTGGAGCACAGGGCAGCCAGGCCTTCCACGTCGTTGCGCCAGTCGCGGTGCAGCTCGCAGGCCACGCCGAACCAGTTCATCAGCTGCGCACCGGCCTGGCTCATGCGGTTCCACGCCGCATCGCGGGTGATTTCATTGAAGGTGCCGGAGGCGTCGGTCACCACGAACACTTCGAAGCCTTCCTCCAGGGCAGAGAGGGCCGGGAAGGCCACGCAGACCTCGGTCACCACGCCGGCGATGATCAGCTGCTTCTTGCCGGTGGCCTTGATCGCCTTGACGAAGTCCTCGTTGTCCCAGGCGTTGATCTGGCCCGGGCGGGCGATGTAGGGCGCGTCCGGGAACAGCGCCTTCAGTTCCGGTACCAGCGGGCCGTTGGGGCCGGTTTCGAAGCTGGTGGTGAGGATGGTCGGCAGCTTGAAGAACTTGGCGAGGTCGGCCAGGGCCAGGACGTTGTTCTTGAACTTGTCCGGCTCGATGTCGCGGACCAGGGACAGCAGGCCGGCCTGGTGGTCGACCAGCAGGACGACGGCGTTGTCTTTATCGAGACGGTTGTAGGTGAAGTGGGTCATGGTGCGTTCCTCGCTTTTCGATAATGGGTGCCGGTTCGGCGCGGGTGTTCTCTGCTTCGCTGCAGTGGCTGACTGCATGGAGGAAAGATTAAATTTGGCACCCTTGATCCGCTAGACTGCGAAAATTGCCTCTAGCGTTCTATATGGAGAACGAGCGTGGAAGACCTGAACACCCTCTACTACTTCACCCAGGTGGTGGAGCACGGCGGCTTCGCCCCCGCCGGCCGCGCGCTGGACATGCCCAAGTCCAAGCTCAGCCGACGCATCGCCCAGCTCGAGGAGCGCCTCGGCGTGCGCCTCATCCACCGTACCAGCCGGCACTGCTCGCTCACCGAAATCGGCCAGGAGTACTACCAGCGCTGCGTGGCCATGCGCGTGGAGGCGGAAGGGGCGGCGGAGGTGATCGAGCGCAACCGCTGCGAGCCGCGCGGCCTGGTGCGCATCGCCTGCCCGACCACGTTGCTCAACTCCTGGGTCGGGCCGATGCTCACCCGCTACATGCTCAAGTACCCGCTGGTTGAGCTCTTCATCGAGAGCACCAACCGCCGGGTGGACCTGCTCCACGAGGGCTTCGACATCGCCCTGCGGGTGCGCTTCCCGCCGCTGGAAAACACCGACATGGTGATGAAGGTGCTCGCCGACAGCACCCAGTGCCTGGTGGGCCGGCCGGACTTCCTCACCCGGTTGCCGGCAGGCTTCGCGCCCGAGGAACTGGGCCGCCTGCCGAGCCTGCACTGGGGCGGCGCGCAGCGGGACTACCAATGGGAGCTGTTCGGCCCGGATGGGGCGCGGCTGACCATCCCGCATCGCCCGCGCATGGTCACCGACGACCTGATGGCGCTGCGCAACGGCGTGCTGGGCGGGGTCGGCATCGCCCACCTGCCACGGGTAGCGGTACGCGAGGACCTGGCCAACGGCACGCTGGTGGAAATGCTGCCGGGCTTCTCGCCCAAGTGCGGCATCGTCCACGCCATCTTCCCGTCGCGGCGCGGGCTGTTGCCCTCGGTGCGCTCGCTGATCGACTTCCTCGGCGAAGAGTTCGCCGGCAGCGACATGGCCTGAGTGGCGCAGGGGGGCGGTTGGCTGAAGCGGAGCGCCGCCCGGCCCACCCTACGGGGCGGAAGCGGGGAGGGGTGTCGGCGTCAGCCGAACTCCTCCATGCTGGCGCGCACTTCCTCCAGGGCCTCGCCCAGCAGTTGCACCAGCGGCTGGCCCGGGATGCCGTCGCGCAGCATCTCCTTCAGCGCCTGCTTGGCGCCGGCGAAATCGTCCTGGTGGTAGTAGAGGCTGCCGAAGCGGCCCTCGCGGTCGAAGAACAGGAAATAGGCGCCTTCGAGGATGTCCGCCACCCTGTACCAGCCGTAGCCGATGAAGCGCTCATTCAGCGCCGCGATCTCTTCCGCGCTGAAGTGGCGGCCCGCGTCGAACTCCGGGCGGTCCCCGCCCCAATGGGCGCGGATCACGTCGATGATCCCGGCCGAGCCGCCTTGCTCCTGCAGCCAGTCCGCCAGCTCGGCGGGGGCGGGAATCCAGAAGCAGTGGGACTCGGATTCGGTCTGGTTCTTCAGCGCGCCGAGTGTGCGGTAGAAGCCTTGCAGCTCTGCCGGCAGCGGGCCGGTGAGGGCGGCCAGCTGCTCGATATCCTCCTCCGACGCGGGGCCTTCGGTGTAGAGCTCGTCCCCTTCCCCGTTGATCTCGAGGTAGGTCTGGTTATAGGCGTCGATGCCGTCGCGGAGGGTTTCCATGCTGTCGTCCGATCTGTTGGCTAAGCCCCGTGGGGCGGATGGCGGCACCTTAGCCGAACGCCTCGAAGGCATTGTGAAACCAGTGCGCGTTTGTGCGAGCCGGTGGTCGGGCCAATCCACTCCCACCGCTCGTAGGATGGGTAGAGCGAAGCGAAACCCATGCTGCAACGGGGGATCGCTCCGCGCTCCCTGGGCGAATGAATTCGACCCTACAGGTATTACCAATCGGTGAAGGGCATCCGCCTCCAGCTCGGCTCATCGCTGAGTGCCGGGTCGTCCCGGCTGGCGAGGAAGACCGGCAGATCCTGCCGGGCGATCCAGATATCCCCCTGCCATTTCAGAATGCCGATCCGCTGATTGGCCCAGCTCATATGGGCCCTCCGGGGCGTCGCCTCGGCGTCGCGGTGGCGGTCGTACAGCGCTGGTACGACTTCCTCGCTGAGCCAGCGACTGATACAGCGGTGTTCCGGATGGGCGAAGCGATACAGCAGCCGGTACGCACCGGCCTCGCTGATGGCAATCACCTCTTCGCTGCCGCCGCTGGCATGCCGCAGCACGACGGCACGGCGCTGGTGCGGGTCCACCAGGCGTGGCATCCGGTTAGGGCGCAGCGCGCCGATGAGGCGGGCGAAATCGATCGCGACCAGCCAGGGCTGGTTGTCGATCATCACGGTGCGCAGGAAAAGGTTGTGGCGTTGGAAAACGATGGGGATGTATGCGTCGTGCATGGCGGAGCTCCTACTAGGTCGGAAGAGCTGCCCCCCACGTCGCCAAACGAGGGTGGCAGACCACGCGGGGTTGGCGAACCGGCTAGTAGGCACCGGCAGACCCGGAGGTCTCCCCGCGCGATCTGCCATAACGCAGAGCAGTGCATGACTGCATGCGTGCGGGGGCCTGCAAGAACATTCGCCGTTCTCGCAAGCACCTCGGCGCCATCGCGCCTACTAACTCTCGGGTCGCCAAACCCGGCCACGGGATTGACCGCGACGCGGGGAGGATAGGGAGGTGGGGGAGGGAGGGCAAGGGGCATGGCCAACGCCCCAGGCCGGGTATGGCGTGCCGACGGGGTGGAGAAGCCAAGCTGGTTATCGAGTTCTGCGGATACTTTTTGTTTCGCCCTCCCGGGCGAGTCCCTTTTCCAGTCGTTGAAAAGGAACCAAAAAACTCGCCCCTGCATACGGCCCGACTGCGTCGGGTTCCCTCGCTACATCGTCGCTCCAGGGGTACGCGCTGACGGGCCCTCCTTGGCCCGACAGCGCTCTCGCGACATCCATGTCGCTCAACCCCTTCCACGCCGATTCCACTCGGCCTTCTGAAGGGGCATTGTCCCCGCCCCATCACTCACGACTGGCATCAGCATTGCGTGCGCTCATGACTTGCACTCCTCTCCGATTCGGGAGAGAGGCGGGAAAAGGCCGGTTGCAAGGTCCTGAAGAGTCGGATCAGCTTGGCGCCTGACTTCTTGATTGCCACAGCCCTCGTATTTGCTCTCAGGTTGGCTGATTCAAAGATCGCCCAGGAAAGAGGACGGTAAAGCTGGCGCTTTGTCCTACTTGACGCTGACGGGTGTTACGAGCAATGTCGGCAAACTGCCACCACATGAGAGGGACCTCAGCATGCAAGAATTTCTTTCTCGCATTAATGCCCACGTTGAACACGTCAAGAAAGTTGCGCCGCATTGTTCTGGTGAAGAGACAACCAAGCAGGCGCTCATCCTACCGCTGCTTGATATTTTGGGCTTCAGTCCCTACGACCCAACCAAGGTACGGGCAGAGTTTGCCTCAGACTTCCCCGGTGTAAAGGCATCTGAACGGGTGGACTATGCGCTGTTCAGCAATGGAACTCCGGTTATGTTTATTGAGGCCAAGGCTCACTCCGAAAAGCTCAATAACCATTGTCCGCAACTGGCTCGTTATTTTAATGCGACTCCAAGTGTCACAATGGCTGTAATAACCAATGGTCAAGAGTGGCGTTTCTTCACCGATTTGGTGGAGAAAAATATAATGGATGAGAAGCCATTCCTGAAGATTGATTTGGTGGAAGGTCCAGTTCATGATTTTGCTCATCTTTACAATTTCCGGCACGATGAATTTCAGCCGGATCAACTTCGTACGCTAGCGGAAGAAAATATATACCTTCATGCCTTCAAGAAGACTATTAGTTCAAGTCTTCGCGAGGTTGATATTGATTTTGTTCGCTATGTCGCTGGGCGGTCAAATATTAATAGACAACTCAATGCTCGTTTTCTTGAATTAATCACTCCTTTGGTACGTACCGCTGTTGAACGCGCTGTCAGCGAAATGGTGGTAAGCGGGCTTTCTGCTCCGTCAGCTCCTGCACCTACTCTTCAGCAGGCTCAGAGTGAAGCTGATGTTCTAACTGCCGATAGTCGTGAAATTGTTGATCCGGAAAATCCCAATATCGTTACCACCGCCGCTGAGCGCGAGGTGTTGCGGATTGTTCAGGAGTTGCTGGGTGAAGAAGCAGAGGTCGTCGGGAAAGATAACGAGGGCTATTACTCCTGCCTTTATCAGGGTAAGACAAACCGTTGGTTGCTTCGCTATTGGGGAGATAAAAAGAGACCTTCGGTGAAGTTTATTGTTGATCTTGATCAGCAGCAGCGGGCGGAAATAAATCGGGCTGGCCTGGAAGTCGGGGCGGGGGATCAAATCCTAATCGACAAACCTGAAAATCTGAGAAGGATCAGAGGGATTCTTGCCGATAGCCTGGAGTTCTGCCGTAAGGACGAGAATTTTTCGCGTGGGCGAAAGTCCGGTGAATGATCTTCAGTCTATGTATCTGATTCGTCGGTGGTAGTTGAATGAGTCAAAATCTTTCGTGGTATCCCCCTAAGGTCGAGTGGCTTGGCAACGAATTTGGTTGCCCTCCCTTTGATGTCCTCAATCAAATGCTTTACGAATCTGTTGAGAAGAATCCTAGCAATACGGATCGCTCTCAGATTATTGGGAAGCTGATGTTGATTGGTCGGACATATTCAGCGTCCGTAGAACGGAGAAAAACCAATGGCGATCAGAAGGATGAGCGGCAAGCGTTGGTGGTAGTGATTGAGGCAGCAGATGCTATCTCGAAGTCAAAGCTTGAAGCGCTGCTCTCTGAGTTGTCATTGGATGAAAGCCTTACCCTTGAGCGCATTCCCTTTGCGGTAGAGGTTCACCTTGAACTGGCCGGTGCATTAGCCAAGGCAAATGGCCGAGAGAATAGCAGTCTAGCCTCCAAGTACTTGCATTTTCATCGTCCGCACTTCTTTCCAATAGTTGATTCCTACGTCCGGGAAGGATGGTCTTGGGTAATGGATGCGTTGGGATTGAGTTATCGCGGATGGAGGATGTTCGGAAAGGTTTCTCACTATGGCGCATGGTGCGAGAGAGTCATTCAACTTCAAGGGCATTTGGCAGATACGCAAAATGAGAAATTCTCGCTGAGACAAATTGATAACTATCTACTGTCGATAATGTCTCTGGATGGTAAGGGCGGGTGGGGATTGCCTAAGCTGCCTGGCTAGTTAAAGTTTTAAGTAACGAGAAAGGGCCCTCCGGGCCCTTTCTTAAATCGCATTCCCTCCTCCAGCCCCTTCAGCCTGCTGGGCCGCGAGCACGAGCTGATTGGCGACCTCACCCTGTCGCGCTACCGCGAGCACACCCCGAGCTACGGCGGCTGGCGCTACGACTACTCCAGCTCCCCGGATGGCGCCATCCCCAACCTCTTAAACTACAGCGGCAATAACCCCAAGCCGGTACGCCGGCTACCTCATCGGCCGCTTCCACGTCACCGACGACCTCAGCCTGATCCTCGGCGGGCGCCTGGTGGACTGGAAACGCGACACCGAAGACCGCCCCTACGCGGGCACTGCCAGTGACACCCGCTCGCGGGAGACCGGCGTGTTCATCCCCTACATCGGCGTGGTCTACAACCTCGATGAGCAATGGGCCGCTTACGCCAGCTACACCAGCATCTTCAACCCGCAGGAGTCCTGGGTCCGCGACGGACAGAACAAACCGCTCGACTCCATGGAAGGCGAAGGCTTCGAAGTCGGCCTCAAGGGCAGCCACCTCGGCGGCCAGCTCAACAGCAGCGTCGCGCTATTCGAAATGCACCGGGACAACCTCGCCATCTAGCAGGCGTAATACCCGGGCAGCAACGTCTACCGCGCCGAGCAGGACACCACCGCGCGCGGCCTGGAATTGATCCTGGACGGCCAGCTCGCCGAAGGCTGGCAAGCCTCGGCCGGCTACGTCGTCACCACCAACGCCGACGACCAGCACATCAACACCGCGCTGCCCCGTCACAGCCTCAAGACCTTCACCAGCTACCGCCTCGACGGCGCCCTCAACCCGCTCACGCTGGGCGGCGGGGTCAACTGGCAAAACAAGGTGGGCAGCGACCTGCGCAGCTTCGACCAGGGCAGTTACGCCCTGGTCAACCTCATGACCCGCTACGCGCTCACCCCGCAGATGGACGTCTCGCTCAACCTCAGCAACGCCCTGGATCGCGAGTACTACAGCTACGCCGGCTACTACAGCAACTACGGCGCACCGCGGAACCTGATGATGGCGGTGGACTACCGCTTCTAACGGCAAGCCCCCTCCCGGAGCGGGGAGGGGGCGGCACCGGCTTTGCCAAATGAGGGGGGCAGATACCCAATTCCTCAACGGTCGAGCGTCGTGATGCTTTCTATTGTTTGAAGCAGGAACATGATGTCTTCTGGCGGAGAAGTAATCATCCAGGCATCTATGGTCTGGGTTAGTTGCACGGGCTGCCCCACATGGTTCTGCATTTGAAGTGCAATTGCCGCGGTTACATCACGTCGTTCTGCGTCGCAAACAGAAAGCCCACAGCGACCACTGCCATGGGCTACCAACACTGTCCATGAGCCGGCTTGCCACCATTCGCGCTTGCCCAGCAAACTGCCTGGCAGCTCTTTGATCAATGTAATCATTCACTGAGTCCAATGACGTTCGGGGGCATCAATGTTGGCTTTCCGATGTCCCGGAGCATTTATTCCTGGAGCTCATAGAGACGCAAGGACCAAGGCTCTGCAATCACCAGGTACCGCCCTTCGTCCTCCAATGTCGCCACGAACCAGTCCCCGGAACGCGTCGGAAACACGATGTCATGCGTCCCACTCGGTGCTCTGACGGTTACGGTCGTTTCGTTCTGGGAGGGCATGAAGTCATAGCTGACCTCATGGGTGCCATTTGCCAGGTGAGGGCGTTTGTCGGTTACACCGTAGAAGTCTTCGTGGTGGTCATCTTCGAACGCGTAGGGGTCGTCATCGGTGTCTTGCGCAGAGGGAGGTTCGCCGAGAGTCACCCGGATAACTTCGTCGTAATTCACGATGTGGAATACCCCATCGACGATCCGGGTGAAACCGCGAATCCGCTCGAAGGAGATTGGAAGTTTTATTTCGCGCATCCTTGGCCTCAAAACTCAACGGATCGCTTTCGACCCATTTCCTCGTCAATTTGACAGGAACTTCATCCTGTCCTCCAGCCCCTCAATGCAAGCCGGTGCCTCCGGTCCTCGATCGTAGCCCGGGCTTCAGCCCGGGGCAGGTTGTAGCTTGCTGAAGCGCTCTGATACTGCCGAAACTACGCAACCAACCCAAATGAAGGCTTACCAGGCGAGCAAAAGCCCCAGAATCTGCCGCGCCTCAATGGCGATTCATAGTTCAAGGAAGGATAAAAAATGACCACGGATGACTTTATTACCATGTACCGCCCCTGCGGCGAGAAGGAGCTTGCCCTGGTTGCCGCCAGCGGGTTCAAGCGCTGGCCGCCCAGGCTGCCGGGGCAGCCGATCTTCTACCCGGTGACCAACGAGGCCTACGCCATCGAGATCAACAAGTGGAACGTCACGGACTTCAAGAAGGGTTACGTGACCCGCTTCAGGGTGCGGCGCGAGTTCGTCGAGAAGTATCGGATCGAGCAGGTCGGCGGCAGCCGCCATACCGAATGGTGGATCCCGGCCGAGGACCTCGAGGCCCTCAACGACAATATCGTCGGCGAGATCGAGGTGATCTACGAGGAAGGGCCGAACCCAAAATAAGCGGCCCCGAAGGGCTGCCGGGAGCTGAGCATCCAGGAAATGAAACGGGCCCTTCCGGGCCCGTTTTTCTTGTCACTTCGACAGGAACTTCATCCCGTCTTCCAGCCCGCTCAATGTCAGCGGGTACATCTGGTCCTCGATCAGCTCGCGCACGATATTGGTCGAGGCGGTGTAGTTCCAGGTGTCCTTGGGGTAGGGGTTGATCCAGATGAGCTTCTTGTACTTCTCCATGAAGCGCTTGATCCAGACGTAGCCCGGCTCTTCGTTCCAGTGTTCGACGCTGCCGCCGGCCTGGGTGATTTCGTAGGGGGCCATGGCGGCGTCGCCGACGAACACCACTTTGTAGTCCGCGCCGTACTTGTGCAGCAGGTCCAGGGTGGAGGTGCGTTCGGAGGTGCGGCGCAGGTTGTTCTTCCACACCGATTCGTACACGCAGTTGTGGAAGTAGAAGTACTCCAGGTGCTTGAACTCGGTCTTGCAGGCGGAGAAGAGTTCTTCGCAGACCTTCACGTGGGCGTCCATGGAGCCGCCGATATCCAGCAGCAGCAGGAGCTTCACGCTGTTGCGGCGCTCGGGGCGCATCTGGATGTTGAGCAGGCCGGCGTCGCGGGCGGTGTGGTCGATGGTGCCGTCCAGGTCGAGTTCGTCCTGGGCGCCCTGGCGGGCGAACTTGCGCAGGCGGCGCAGGGCGACCTTGATGTTGCGGGTGCCCAGTTCCACCTGGTCGTCGAGGTTCTTGTACTCGCGCTGGTCCCACACCTTGGCGGCCTTGCCCTGGCGCTTGCCGGCGTCGCCGACGCGGATGCCCTCGGGGTTGAAGCCGCCGGAGCCGAAGGGGCTGGTGCCGCCGGTGCCGATCCACTTGTTGCCGCCGGCGTGGCGTTCCTTCTGTTCTTCCAGGCGCTTCTTGAATTCTTCGATGAGCTTGTCCAGGCCGCCGAGGGACTGGATCTGCGCGCGCTCCTCGTCGGTCAGCATGCGCTCGAATTCCTTGCGCAGCCATTCCTCGGGGATCAGCGCCTCGATGTGCTGGTTGAGGTTTTCCAGGCCCTTGAAGTAGGCGCCGAAGGCCCGGTCGAACTTGTCGAAATGGCGTTCGTCCTTGACCAGGATGGTGCGCGACAGGAAGTAGAACTCGTCCATGTCGGCGAACACCACGTTGTGCTTCAGCGCGTTGATCAGGTCCAGCAGCTCGCGGACGGAGACCGGCACCTTGGCCGCGCGCATTTCGTTGAACAGGTTGAGCAGCATGGCTGCGCCCTCTTGCTGGTTGGCCTCAGGAACGGGGTTCCCGGGGCAGGCCGTCGGCTATGGCGTACCAGTCGGCCTTGGATTCGGGGTAGATGTGTTTCTGCGGGATCTCGCCCAGGGGCGAGTCCAGCGTGCCCAGGGCGATCGACACCCAGTTGGGGTGGGCCTTGTCGCTGTACCACTGCAGGGTGGCGCCGCACTGCCGGCAGAAGCTGCGGGTGACGCCGGGGCTGGAGTGATAGCGGGTCACCCGATCTTCGCCTGCGGTCCAGCGGAAGCTGCTCCAGCGCACGTTGCCGTAGCTGGCGAACGCGGCGCCATGGCCCTTGCGGCACTGGCTGCAATGGCAATGGGTGGCGGATTCGATGGGCGCGTCGATCTGGTACTTCACCGCGCCGCACAGGCAGCTGCCGTTATGCATTGTCGCTGGCCTCTCCGTTGAGCTGGCGTTGGACTTCCAGGGCCCAGGCACCGTCGCTGACACCCGTCCCGCGGTTATGGCGGGAGGTCGAGGTCTGCTCTGTCACGTCATGCCAAAGGTTGCGGCCTTTGGCATCCAGCTTGGAGTAGTCCTCGTTGGTATCGAGGTCGAACTCAATGAACCGGCAGTCTTGGGTCAGCAGCAGGCCGCTGACTGAATGACCGCCGTATTGCTCTATATGCAGGTCGACCATGATGGTGCGGCTCCAGTCGATCCCCAGTGCCTGCGGGTGGTGCAGGAGCACGCGAGGCAATTCGTCTGGCTGGTTGCGGTAGTACTCGGCGGTCAGTCGCAGGCCTTCACGCCGGAGCAGGGACTGCTCCTGAACGTTCTTCTGGCGCTTGCGTCTGATCCGCTCGATGTCCATCGCAGCCTCAGCGGCTGGCGCGACGGCTCATGAACGCCAGGCGTTCCAGCAGCTGCACGTCCTGCTCGTTCTTCACCAGGGCGCCGGCCAGGGGCGGGATGGCCTTGGTGGGGTCGCGCTCGCGCAGCACGGCTTCGCCGATGTTGTCGGCCATCAGCAGCTTCAGCCAGTCGACCAGCTCGCTGGTGGAGGGCTTCTTCTTCAGGCCCGGCACCTTGCGCACGTCGAAGAACACGTCCAGCGCCTCGGCGACCAGGTCCTTCTTGATGTTGGGGTAGTGCACATCGACGATCTTCTGCAGGGTCTCGCGATCCGGGAAGGCGATGTAGTGGAAGAAGCAGCGGCGCAGGAAGGCGTCCGGCAGTTCCTTCTCGTTGTTGGAGGTGATGATGATGATCGGGCGCTGCTTGGCCTTGATCGTCTCGTTGGTCTCGTAGACGTAGAACTCCATCTTGTCGAGTTCCTGCAACAGGTCGTTGGGGAATTCGATGTCGGCCTTGTCGATCTCGTCGATCAGCAGGATCACGCGCTCTTCGGACTCGAACGCCTCCCACAGCTTGCCTTTCTTGATGTAGTTGCGAACGTCGTGGACCTTCTCGGAGTTCAGCTGCGAGTCGCGCAGGCGGCTGACCGCGTCGTACTCGTACAGGCCCTGGTGCGCCTTGGTGGTGGATTTGATGTGCCAGGTGATCAGGCGGGCACCGAAGGACTCGGCCAGTTGCTCGGCGAGCATGGTCTTGCCGGTGCCCGGCTCGCCCTTGACCAGCAGTGGGCGTTGCAGGGTGATGGCGGCGTTGACCGCAAGCTTGAGGTCGTCGGTGGCGACGTAGGACTGGGTGCCTTCGAACTTCATCAGGGAATCCTCGAACGGTAACGCCCGGCTCGGCCGGGGCCTTCAGTATTTACGGAAAGGCCGACTATAACGCGCGGCCCGGCGCACTGTGAACGCAGACGGGGCATTCAGTCACTGAATGGGCGGTCACTCTCCTTCCAGCCTAGACACTCCCGGCCCGGCGCGTACCCCGACCTGCGATGGGCGGTGGCTCAAGCACGGGCCTGGCAGGCGGGCGGCTGTCACCTTCGGCAACAGCCATGCGCCCCCTGGGAGGGGCGCCGGGGCTCGCCCGGCTGTCGCCCTCAGTCGTTCTTCTCCGGCGGCGGGCGTTCGAAGCGGGTGGTGAAGGCTTCGATGAAGGCGTTGCGCAGGATCGACAGGAAGGCCTGGAAGGCGCTGATGTCCTGGCGATGCACGTTGCCGCTGAGTTCCACGCGGGTGGCGAACTGGTCGCGCTGCTGGTTCTTCAGCACCGTCTCGCCGCCGCCGACCAGGGCCTCCCACAGGGAGCGGAGGAAGCCCTTGTCGTCGTTCTCCACGTCCTGCTCCCAGTCGAACACGTCGACGTTGCGCAGCAGCGGCTTGATGTAGCCGCTGAGCAGGGCGTTATCGGCACGGGCCTCGATCACCAGGTCGCCGCTGCCGGCCTTGAAGTCGAAGCGGCCGTAGGCGCGGGAGAAGTCGTTGAGCCGGGGCAGGTCGACGTCGCGGGCGCGTAGGCGCAGCTCGAAGTCCTCGAAGTTCTTGAACGGGTCGAAGCGCGCCTCCACCTCCAGCGGCGCGTGGCCGAGCAGCTGCGCGCGGCCCTCGAAGCGCGCCACGCGCTCGCCGCTGTCGTCGGCGACGTTGGTCAGGTTGTAGAGGCTGGCGTTCACCTCGCTGGCATCGATGTCCACCTTGGGCGTCGAGCTGAAGTTGTGGAAGGCGATGCGGCCGTTCACCACGCGCACCTCGTCGAGGGTGATGGGCAGCAGCTTGTTCAACTGGTCGCGCCAGTCGGTGCCGGCACCGGTCTGGGAGTCCTGCCTGTTCTTGCCGCCGTCGACGAAGTTCACCTCCGGCGCCTCGAAGATCACCCGCGCCACCACGCTGTGGTCGTACCAGAGCGAGTGCCAGCTCACCGCCAGGTCGATGCCCGGGGCGTCCAGCAGCGGCACCGGGATCGCGCCGTCGGCCTTGACGATGGACAGGCCGTTGATGCGATAGGCGCCGCGCCACCAGGCCAGGTCGACATCGGCGATATGGCCGCGGTACTCGCCCATGTCGGCGAGCTTGCCGTTGAGGTAGTCACGGATCAGCCAGGGCAGCGCGAAGTGCGCCACCACCAGCAGCAGGACGAGGGTGAGGAGCGCCCCGAGGGGCAGGCTGTAGCGTCTTTTCATGGGGGCATCCGCCGGGGGCGATTCTCTTTCATGGACTGCCGCCCACTGCAATGAGTTCGGCTGGACTGCACTGGCGCGCGGGCATAGGCTGGTCGCCTTCCAACCGCCCGCCACCTCTAAGGACAGGACGATGACCCGTATCTACGCAGACAACTCCAAGGCCATCGGCAACACCCCGCTGGTGATGATCAACCGGCTCGGCCCGAAGGGCGTGACCATCCTCGCCAAGGTCGAGGGGCGCAACCCGGCCTATTCGGTGAAGTGCCGCATCGGCGCGAACATGATCTGGGACGCCGAGGAGCATGGGCGCCTGCGCCCCGGCATGACCCTGGTGGAGCCCACCTCCGGCAACACCGGCATCGGCCTGGCCTTCGTCGCCGCCGCCCGTGGCTACAAGCTGATCCTCACCATGCCGTCCTCCATGAGCCTGGAGCGTCGCAAGGTGCTCAAGGCGCTCGGCGCCGAGCTGGTGCTCACCGAGCCGGCCAAGGGCATGAAAGGGGCCATCGAGAAGGCCGCCGAGATCGCCGCCGGCAACCCCGAGCAGTACCTGCTGCTGCAACAGTTCGAGAACCCGGCCAACCCGGCCATCCACGAGAAGACCACCGGCCCGGAAATCTGGAACGACACCGACGGCGCGGTAGACGTGCTGGTGGCGGGCGTCGGCACCGGCGGCACCATCACCGGCGTGTCGCGCTACATCAAGCAGCAGTGCAACAAGCCGATCCTCTCGGTGGCGGTCGAGCCGGTCACCTCGCCGGTGATCAGCCAGACCCTGGCCGGCGAGGAGGTCAAGCCCAGCCCGCACAAGATCCAGGGCATCGGCGCGGGCTTCGTGCCGAAGAACCTCGACCTGTCCATCGTCGACCGCGTCGAGCAGATCACCGACGACGAATCCAAGGCGATGGCCCTGCGCCTGATGCGCGAGGAAGGCATCCTCTGCGGCATCTCCGGCGGCGCCGCCATGGCTGTCGCCGTGCGCCTGGCCGAGAAGCCGGAGATGCAGGGCAAGACCCTCGTCGTCATCCTCCCCGACTCCGGCGAGCGCTACCTCTCCACCATGCTCTTCGACGGCCTGTTCACCGAGCAGGAACTGCAGCAGTAAGGCCTGCCAGCATGCCCCCGGCTCGCTGGGGGCATGCGCCCCTAGTGTGGGCGAATTCATTCGCCCGGGAGCGCGAGGCGGTCGCTGGCAGCATGGGTTTCGCTTCGCTCTACGCCATCCTACAAGGCGCGTCTCCCTTCCAGCTTCCAGCTTCTAGCTCTTGGCTGCCTTGGTTTCATAACTCCCCGACTCGTAGCTGACCCCGTGCCTCACCCGTGGCGGCTCCTCGCCCTCGTGGAGCATGGTCACGTTGTCGATGATCGCCTTGTCGGCGATGGTCAGGCGGTCGAGCATGCGCAGGTGCTGCAGCCAGTTGTCCACCAGGAGGATTTCCTGCCAGTTCTCCTGGTCGCTGGTGTCGCGGTACAGCGCCCAGCGGTCGGCGCCGTTGCGCAGGCGAAGGCGGCGGAGTATCTGCATGGCACGGACGAAGTCGCGGGTGCGCTCCACCGGGATGCGGTATTCGATGGTCACCAGCACCGCGCCGCGGCCGGGGTTGAAGACGAAGGTGGGCTGGCCGGGCAGGGTGGTCACCGCATGGGCGATGCTGGTGGCGTCCAGCTCCGGCAGGCGCGACTGATAGAGCAGGAAGGCGCAGGCGATCATCAGGCAGCCGGCGGCGAACAGCGCGCCCTTCACCCCCATGGTTTCCGCCAGGTGGCCCCAGAGGAACGAGCCCAGCGCCAGGCCGCCGTAGAGCGCCGTCTGGTAAAGCGCCAGGGCGCGCGCCTTGACCCAGTCCGGCACCAGGATCTGCACCGCCGAGTTGTAGCTGGCCACCGCCGCGATCCAGCAGGCGCCGCCCAGCACCAGCGCCGGGAAGATCACCCACAGGCTGTCCAGCGAGCCCAGCGCCAGCAGCACCAGGCCCAGCAGCAGCCCGCCGAAGCTGATCAGGCGGCTGGTGCCGATGCGTCTTCGTGCCAGGTTCACCCCCAGGCTGCCGAGGATCGCCCCCACGCCCAGGGCGCCGAGCATGTAGCCGTAAACCGCCGCGTCGCCGTCCGGGTTGCGGTGCGCCAGCAGCGGCAGCAACGCCCACACGGCGGAGGCGGAGATGCCGAAGGAGAACGAGCGCAACATCACCAGGCGGGTGACGCTTGAGTACTGGGTGAAGCGCAGCGCGGCGACCACGCCCTCCATCAGCCGCTCCGGCGGCAGGCTGCGCGCCGGCAGCACGCGGCGCCAGCGCCAGATGGCCCAGATCAGCCCCAGGTAGCACAGGCAGTTGAACAGAAAGACCCAGGCCGGCCCCACCGCGCTGAGCATCAGCCCGCCGATGGCCGGGCCGGCGGCGCGCGCGACGTTGTAGTTGACGCTGTTGAGCAGCACCGCATCGCCCACCATCTTCGCTGGCACCTGCTCGTTCACCGCCGCCTGCCAGGCCGGGATGGTGATGGAGCCACCGATGGAGATCCACAGGATGGAGACGATCAGCAGCAGCGGGTCCAGGTAGCCGAAGAAGGCCATGGCGGTGAGGAAGGTCGCGCCGCTCATCTCGAAGGCCAGGCCCGCCATCATGATCTTGCGCCGGTCGTGGTTGTCGGCCAGCACCCCGGACATGATCGACAGCAGCACCAGCGGCAACGCGGCGGCGACCTGGATCATCGCCACCGTCGGCGGGCTGGCGTGGGCCTCGGTCACCACCCAGGCGGCGGCCACCGACTGCGCCCAGGTGCCCAGGTTGGCGAACAGGTTGGCGATCCAGATGATGCGGAACGCGGTGATGGTGAAGGGGCTGAACAGGCCGCTCTTGGGCGGCTCCTCGGATCCGGGTGTGCGCGGCAGGTCGTTCTTCGGCGATACGGACTGGAGCATGCGGGGTTCCTTGCGAGGCCGGACCGGGCCATGGGCGCCGGTCCCTGGTTACCGCGCAAGTGTAGACACCGCCCCGGTGGGCAAAGGCCGGATCGGCGGTTTTCGCCAGTGGCGTTCTTCCTCGCGGGTCCGCTGGGACTTTGGTGTGATTGTCTCGCCCGGCCACCGCGGTAAAGCTGGCGCAACGCCGGTATCGACTACGCTTGCCGTGCCCCGATTCCCAACTCGCAGCCAGGAAACAAAGACAATGAGAAGTTCCTTCGCGCCTCTGCTCCTGACCCTCGCCGTGTCCGGAGCTGCACAGGCCGCCGACACGGTGAAGATCTACAACTGGACCGACTACATCGCGCCGGACACCGTCGCCACGTTCAGCAAGGAGACCGGGATCCAGGCCACCTACGACGTCTACGACAGCAACGAGACCCTCGACGGCAAGCTGATGACCGGCAAATCCGGCTACGACATCGTCGTCCCGTCCAACCACTACATGGCCAAGCAGATCCAGGCCGGTGCGCTGAAGAAGCTCGACAAGAGCCAGCTGCCCAACTGGAAGAACCTCAACCCGGCGCTGCTCAAGGCCCTGGAAGTCAACGACCCGGGCAACGAGCACGGCTTCCCCTACCTCTGGGGCAGCACCGGCATTGGCTACAACCCGGCCAAGGTCAAGGAAGTGCTCGGCGACAACGCACCGCTGGATTCCTGGGACCTGATCTTCAAGCCCGAGAACATGGAGAAGCTCGCCAAGTGCGGCGTCGCCATCCTCGACAACGGCCCCGAGCTGCTGCCCATCACCCTCAACTACCTGGGCCTGCCGCACCACAGCAAGAAGCCGGAGGACTACAAGACCGCCGAGGCCGCGCTGCTCAAGGTCCGCCCCTTCGTGCGCTACTTCCATTCCTCCAAGTACGTGGGTGACCTGGCCAACGGCGAGATCTGCGTGGCCGTCGGCTTCTCCGGCGACATCCTCCAGGCCGCCACCCGCGCCAAGGAGGCCGGCAACGGCGTCGAGATCAGGTACTCCACGCCCAAGGAAGGCTCGCCGATGTGGTTCGACATGATCGCCATGCCGGTGGACGCGCCCGACGAGAAGGCCGGCTACGCCTTCATGAACTACCTGCTGCGCCCCGAGGTGATCGCCGGCGTCAGCAACTACGTGCACTACGCCAACGGCAACAACGCCGCCGAACCGCTGGTGGAAGCCGAGATCAAGGCCGACCCGGCGATCTACCCGCCGGCCGACGTCATGGCCAAGCTGTTCGCCCTGGAATCCATGCCGCTGAAGATCGACCGCGTGCGCACCCGCACCTGGAACACCGTCAAGACCGGCAAATGACCCCGCGCTGAAACACCAACGCCCCGGCTTGCCGGGGCGTTTTTCTTATGGGCATTGTTCTTGTGGGAGCGGATTCATCCGCGATCAGTCAACACCGCAGCGTCGGGTTTCACCCGACCTACAGGAGTGGCAACGCGTAGGGCGGGTGCAACCCGCGTCGGGCCCCACTCACCTAAGACGCCTGCTCCACCTTCACCGCCGCCACCGTCGGGCGCAGCACCAGCCACAGCGCCAGGGCGATCAGTACGCCGCCCTGCAGGTGCGCCCAGGACAGCGACTCGTCCAGCAGCAGTGCGCCCCAGAACACCCCGAACAGCGGGATGAGGAAGGTCACCGTCATGGTCTTCACCGGGCCGACGTTGGCGATCAGGCGGAAGTAGATGACGTAGGCGAACGAGGTGCACAGCAGCCCCAGCCCGGCCAGCGCCAGCCAGATGCCCGGCTCGGCCAGGGGTGCCAGGGGCATGGCGTGGCTGCTGGCGAGGAAGATCGGCAGCAGGCACAGCGTCGCACCGGCCTGGGCACCGAAGGCCGAGAGGCCGCTGTCGAGGCCACCGGCATCGTTGATCCAGCGCTTGGTGAAGAAGCCGGCGAAGCCGTAGCAGGTGGTCGCCATCAGGCAGGCCAGGGCACCGCGCAGCAGGTCGGCGTCGAAGGCCACCGGGCCGGCGCCGGTCAGCACCGCCACGCCGGCCAGGCCCAGCAGCACGCCGGCGGCCTTGGGCAGGGTCAGCTTCTCGCCGAAGAACAACCCGCCGATCAGCACGCCCATCAATGGCGTGGTGGCGTTGAAGATGGCCGAGTAGCCCGCCGGCAGCACCTCGGCGGCGAGCGCGTACATGGCGGCGGGAATGCCCGAGCTGACCACGCCAATCAGCAGGATCTTGCCCAGCTTGCCGCGGAAGTCCCAGGTCACCCGCAGCAGCGCCAGGATCGCCACCAGGCCGATGGCCGAGATGGCCACGCGGAAGAACGCCGTCGGCAGCGCGCCGATCACCGGAACCAGCACGCGCATGAACAGGAAGCTGGCGCCCCAGATGGCGGCGAGGCTCAACAGGCGGACGAGATCGGCGGGTTTCATTGGGTGGCTCCGAGGCAGGAGCGGCACAGCTTACGCCGCCCCGGCGGCGGCGCAATCGACACCTTGCGCTCAAATCGGCGGCACAGTTCGGCGAGGCCTCTGGGCTGCGCCTTGTGTGGGGCCGCTGGTCCGCAGGGCTACAAAAGAGCCTGCGCCCTACCGGGTTCGTAGGATGGGTAGAGCGCAGCGAAACCCATGCTGTCATCGGGCCCGCTGCGCGCGCCTTGGGCGAATGAATTCGCCCCTACAGGGCCATTAGAACGACTTGCTGACGCTTGCCACCACCGTTGCGCTGCAGGTGTCGGTGAAGCCGTAGTTGCTGGCGCACTGGTTTTCCGAGAGGTCGGTGTCGACGTAGGCGAGGCCCCAGGTGACGCCGAGGAAGTCGCGGGTCAGCCTGGCTTCCCACTCGCGGTACGACTCGCTGCCGGTGCCGTTGCGCGACCAGAACAGCGGGTCCTTGAAGTCCATGCGCCCGTAGCGCAGCTCCAGGCCCACTTCCAGGGGCAGCCGGGTCTCGTAGCCGACCCAGGTGTAGAGGGTGTCCTGGTCCTCGCCGATGATGTTCGGCGCGTCGTCCGAGTAATAGGCGGCGGCCTTGAACCCGTAGGCGCTGAGGATGGCGTACAGCTCGCTCTGGTTGAACTGGCTCTCCTTCGGGTAGGCGTACTTGATCACGCCCAGGTCGAGGCTCACCTCGTCCGTGGCCTGCCAGTACCAGCCGGCGTAGTAGTCCACTTCCTGGCGGGTCTTGAGGCCGAAGCCGAAGTCGACGTTGGAGGTCCAGGCCCCCGCGTACAGGCCGCTGGAGTGCAGCAGCGTGGCGCCGGCCTGGGCGGCGGGGTCGTTCTGGGTCTGCGAGATGCCGCGGGTGCGGTAGTCGCTGGCCAGGTTGAGGTCGACCTGCACGGCGAAGTCGTCGGTGATCGGCAACGCGGCCCGGCTGTACAGCGGGGCCAGGGCGAGGCCGGCGAGGAGGAGGGTGGTGGAGCGCTTCATGGTGGATTCCCGATCTTGTGGTTGTTATGGGCAGATGAGGGGCAAGGCTTCGCCCGACCCCCATGCAGCGGGGGCCAGGCATCAGCGGTGGTGCGGTCTTGTTATCGGGCGGCGGTGTAGACCTCGCGGCCGCCGAACCAGGTCTTGAGCACCCGGGTTTCGGCCAGGGCCTTGGGGTCCACGGTGAACACGTCGCGGTCGAGGAGGATGAAGTCGGCCTGCTTGCCGGCGGCCAGCGAGCCGATGTGCTTCTCCTGGCCGATGGTCCGCGCGGCGTTGAGGGTGTAGGCGTAGAACATGGTGTCGCGGTCCAGGCGCTCCTCGGCGTTGAGCACGCCTTTCTCGCCTTCGCGGGTCACCGCCTGGGCCATGGCCGCCCAGGGGTTGGGCGAGGACACCGGCCAGTCGCTGGCGCCGGCGAGGGTCGCGCCCTGTTGCAGCAGCGAGTGGGCCGGGTACTGGTAGCGGAAGGCGAAGGCGCTGACGTAGGGCTTGACCATGTCCAGCGTGTAGTCGTCGCCGGCGGCCCAGAGCAGCTGCATGGAGGCGATCACGTCGAGCGGCTTGAAGCGCGCGAACTCCTTGGGGTTGACCAGTTGCAGGTGGGTGATGGAGTGCACCACGCCGCTCTGCCGGTCCTTGCGTGCCTGCTCGATGCCGTTGAGCGCCTCGCGCACCGCGCGGTCGCCGATGGCGTGGATGTGCACCAGCCAGCCGCGTGCATCCGCCGCGCTCACCAGCTCGCCGAAGTGCGCCGGGTCGATCAGCAGCTCGCCCTGCTTGTGGCTGTTGCTGTAGGGGTCGATCAGCGCCGCGCTCTGCGCCGGGTACTCCAGCACGCCGTCGGCGAAGATCTTGATCCCCGGCAGGCTCAGGTTGTCGATGCCCTGGAACTGCTGGCGCACCTTCTCCAGGGTGTCCAGGTCGGCGGGGCGGCTCTTCGGGTGGGCCACCAGCAGCGCGGCGACGTGGGCGGTCAGCTCGCCTTTCTCGGCCAGGGCCTTGTACACCGGCAGCACGCCGACCGACTTCTCCGTGGGCTTGAGGGCGAACAGCGGTTCGCCGGGGGCGCCGTTGGCGGCCGGGTCCATCCAGGCGGTGATGCCCAGGCTGTTGTTGGTGCGCACCGCATTCTCGCCGGCGCGCAGCAGCAGGGCCGGGTCCATGGGCGGCAGCACGGCGGCGACGCGGTCCCAGCCGGCGTCCACCAAAAAGCCGTTGGGCGCGCCGTCCTTGCCCAGGCCGATGGTGCCGCGCTCGGCCTCGGGCAGGGCGGCGACCAGCTTGGCATCGATGCCGGCGCGCTTGCGCATGGCCGCGTTGGCCCAGGCGGTGTGGTGGTCGCTGCCGACGAAGACGATGGGCACACCCGCCCACTCGCCCTGGTCGAAGCGCTGGCCCATGGCCTCGGCCTGGGCCCAGTAGGCGGAGGTCATGCCCGCCACGTAGAGGGTGTCGCCGTGGCGCGCGGTGCCGTCGTCGCGCCAGGTGCGCAGGCGTTTTTCCAACTCCTCCAGGCTCACCTGCTCATCGCCCATGTTGGCGGTGGACATCTCCAGGCCGCCGAAGATGGCGTGGGAGTGGGTGTCGATCAGGCCCGGCATCAGCGCCTTGCCGGCCAGGTCGATGCGTTGGGTGGACGCGTCCGCCAGGGCCTTGATCTCGGCATCGCTGCCCACCGCCAGCACCTTGCCGTTCTCCACGGCAAGGGCCTGCACCATGGGCCGCGCCTTGTCGGCGGTGAACACCTTGCCGTTGAACAGCACCATATCGGCGCCGGCCATGGCTTCCATCGAGGCAAAAGCCACCGCAGCCGCCAGTAGTCGTGGAACGAAGTTTTTCACGGGCTCCCCCCTTTGTTTTTATCGGTCTGCCAGCGAGACTAGCGGCTCCCCGGGGCTGGCAGAACGCCGGCAGCGTGCAAAACCCTTTTGCCTGGATGGAAAAACCATGGACAAGCTCGGTGCCATCGCCATGTTCGTCGCCACCGCCGAACAGGGCAGCTTCAGCCGTGCCGCCGAGCAACTGGGCAAGACCCCCTCGGCCCTGACCAAGGCCGTCAGCCACCTGGAGGCCGAGCTGGGCGCGCGCCTGTTCGAGCGCAGCACCCGGCGCATCGTCCTCACCGAAGCGGGGCGCCTCTACCTGGACACCGCGCGTCAGCTGCTGCAGCGCCTGCACGACGTGGGCGAGGAGATCGGCCAGCTGCAGCACGGCCTGCAGGGCAGCCTGCGGATGACTGCGCCGCTGGCCTTCAGCCGTGCCTTCCTCGATGAGGTGTGCGCGGGTTTTCTCGCGGCCTACCCGCAGATCAGCCTGCGGGTCGATCTGTGCGACGCCTTCGTCGACCTGGTGGAGGCGGGTTACGACCTGGCCCTGCGCGAAGGGCAGAGCGACCTGCCGGGGCTGATCGCCCGGGTGGTCGGGCGCAACCGCCTGGCCCTCTGCGCCAGCCCCGCCTACCTGGCACGCAAGGGCGTGCCGACGCTCGATGACCTCGAGCGCCACGACTGGCTCGCCTACCGTCATCCGGCGTTGAGCCGGCAGTACTGGTGGGTGGAGTGCGACGGCCAGCGCACGCGCCTGGCCCAGCCTGCCGCGCCACGGCTGGAGAGCGACAACTACGACCTGCTGCTGGCCAATGCCCTGGCCGGCGTCGGCGTGCTGCACACCCCGTTGTGGAGCGCGGCCCCCTATATCGCCGACGGCCGCCTGGTGCGCCTGCTGGCCGACCACGAGATCGACCCGGACGCCTTCGGCGACCAGATCCTCGCCGTCTACCCCAGCCATCGCCGGGCCACCGGCAAGGTGCTGGCGTTCATCGATTACCTGGCCGCCTTCCTCGAGGCGCGGGGGTTGGCCTGAGTGCCGTGACCCGCGGGTCGCGAGCGGCCCGGCCGGGGCTGATGCAGGCAGAGCTTTTTTTCGGGGCGGGCTCTGGCTAAGCTCCGTCTTCCGAATTCCCAGCTGAGTGTTCCCCATGGCGCAGCAATGGCCGGCCGCAGATATCGCGCGACTGATCCTCGATGGTTTCGACGACTACCGTGAACATTTCCGTCAGATCACCGACGGCGCCCGTGCCCGCTTCGAACAGGCGCAGTGGCAGGAGATCCAGCAGGCGGCCGCCGCGCGGATCGCCCTCTACGAAGAAAAGGTCAGCGAAGTCAGCGAGCGCCTGCGCAGCGCCTTCGACGAAGAGGTGCTGCTGGACGTGCAGCTCTGGCCGCTGGTCAAGAGCGCCTACATCAAGCTGATCGACCTGCGCTTCGACGACGAACTCTCGGAAACCTGGTTCAACTCGATCTTCTGCGGCCTGTTCAGCCATGACCAGATCAGCGATGGCTGCATGTTCATCCACACCACGCGGCCGTCCCTGCGCCCCCACGAGCGCGCGCCGCAGACCCGCAGCTACCACCCGCGCGGCGACCTCAAGGCGGCGCTGCTGCAGATCCTCGACGACTACCGCTTCGCCGTGCCCTTCGACGACCTGGAGCGTGACCTCGATCGCCTCGTCGTCCAGCTGCGCGACAGCCTGCCGGACTGGGTGATCAAGGACCCGGAGCTGTGCGTCGAGCTGTTCTCCTCCACCCTCTACCGCAACAAGGGCGCCTACCTGGTGGGCCGCATCTACACCCGCGACGAGCAGTGGCCGCTGGTGATCCCGCTGCTGCACCGCGAGGGCAAGGGCATCCAGGTGGACGCGCTGATCACCGACGAAGCCGACGTCTCGATCATCTTCTCCTTCACCCGCTCCTACTTCATGGTGGACGTGCCGGTGCCGGCGGAGTTCGTCAGCTTCCTCAAGCGCATCCTGCCGGGCAAGCACATCGCCGAGCTGTACACCTCCATCGGCTTCTACAAGCACGGCAAGTCGGAGTTCTACCGCGCCCTGATCAACCACCTGGCCAACACCGACGACCGCTTCATCATGGCCCCGGGCGTGCGCGGCATGGTCATGAGCGTGTTCACGCTGCCGGGCTTCAACACCGTGTTCAAGATCATCAAGGACCGCTTCTCGCCGTCGAAGAACGTCGACCGCAACACCGTCATCGAGAAGTACCGCCTGGTGAAGAGCGTCGACCGCGTCGGGCGCATGGCCGATACCCAGGAGTTCGCCGACTTCCGCTTCCCCAAGGCCAAGTTCGAGCCCGAATGCCTGGCCGAGCTGCTGGAGGTGGCGCCGTCCACCGTCGAGCTGGAAGGCGACACCGTGCTCATCCGCCACTGCTGGACCGAGCGCCGCATGACCCCGCTGAACATCTACCTGGAAAGCGCCAGCGAGCCCCAGGTGCGCGAGGCGCTGGACGACTACGGCCTGGCCATCAAGCAACTGGCCGCCGCCAACATCTTCCCCGGCGACATGCTGCTGAAGAACTTCGGCGTCACCCGTCACGGCCGCGTGGTGTTCTACGACTACGACGAGATCAGCTACCTCACCGAGGTCAACTTCCGCTTCATCCCGCCGCCGCGCTACCCCGAGGACGAAATGTCCTCCGAGCCCTGGTATTCGGTGGCCCCGCACGACGTGTTCCCCGAGGAGTTCCCGCGCTTCCTGTTCGCCGATATCGGCCAGCGCAAGCTGTTCAACCAGCTGCACGGCGACCTCTACGACGCCGACTACTGGAAGAGCCTCCAGGACGCCATCCGCGCCGGCAAGGTGATCGACGTCTTCCCCTACCGGCGCAAGGAGCGCCCGGACGCCATCCAGTGACGGCCTGAACGGCCGTGGGCGACTCGCTGTTCTCCCGGGCCACCTGGCTCAACTCGCTGCACATGTCGACGCTCACCGTGGCCTGCCTCGGTGAGCGCGGCATCGACGCCGCCAGCCTGCTGGAAGGCAGCGGCATCACCGAGGACGACCTGCGCGCCCTGCAACGGCTGATCAACCCCGGGCAGGAGCAGCAGGTGTTCGCCAACGCCCTGCGCCTCGCCGACACCCCCGCGCTGGGGCTGGAACTGGGCCAGCGCACGCGCATCTCCGCCTACGGCCTGCTGGGCTACGCGCTGCTCTCGGCGCCCACCCTGGGCGAGGCCCTGCGCATCGGCCTCGGCTACCCGGTGCTGCTGGGCACCTACTTCCACCTGCGCCTGGTGGAAGAGGGCGACCTGGCCTGGCTGCTGGCCAGCGGCTACGGCGAGCGCGAGGCGCTGAAACCCTTCAACACCGAACTCTGCCTGGGCTCGCTGCGGGTGATCTGCGCCGACCTGCTCGGCCAGCCGCTGCCGGTGGCCGCGCTGGAGCTGGACTACCCCGAGCCCCCCGGCGCCGCGCCGCTCTACCGCCAGGCCTTCGACCGCGCCCCGCGCTTCGGCCGCGCGCGCAGCGGCTTCGGCTTCCCCCGCGAATGGCTAGAGCGCCCGCTGCCCCTGGCCGACCCGGTCACCCACCGCGAAATGCTCGAACAGTGCCGCCGGCAGAATGCCGAATTCGCCACCCGCCGCGCCTGGCTGGAGCGTGTGCGCGAGCAACTGGCCCAGCGCCTGGCCTCGCCGCCGGGGCTGGAGGAACTGGCCCGCGCCATGAACTGCTCCGCCCGCAGCCTGCGCCGCCACTTGGCCCAGCAGCAGACCAGCTACCAGCAACTGCTCGACGACCTGCGCTTCGCCCGCGCCAAGGAACTGCTGCAGCAGGGCGAGCTGCCCATCTACCGCATCGCCGAAGAACTCGGCTTCAGCGAAACCGCCAGCCTGCGCCACGCCTTCCAGCGCTGGAGCGGCCAACCCCCCAGCCAGTTCCGCGGCTGAGCCCCGGCGCAGACCAACCCGGGGGGGAGGGTGGATGGCGCTTCTCCCATCCACCAAGCGGAGCCCCCAATCGCGTTGAACCCACACGTGACGCGTGGGGTGGGTCGGGCGGTGCTCCGCTTCAGCCCACCGCTGCCGTTTCCCGCCCCCCACATTGCTTGCGTCCGCATTGTGTTCAGTGGGCCCCCGCGTTCGCGGGGGTGACGTATGGGCGGGGAGGTTCGGGTAACCCCGTCATCCTCGCGAACGCGGGGATCCAGTGAAGGTGGGGCGGTACATCCGGCTCGGTGGGGTGGCACCGGCTACCCGGTGGCCCTGCGCACCGGGTAGCCCGGGCTTCAGCCCGGGATGGCCCATGCGAGGAGTCAGGCGATCGCCCGTGCCTGGCGCAGCGCCGGGATCACTTCCTGGGTGAGCCATTGGCGCAGGTTGCGGTTCTCGGGGTGGGGGAAGTGGCGCTGGAGGAGGGCGTAGGCGCCGGATTCGCTGACCATCATTTCCTCGCCCACCGTACCGTCGCCGGCGGCGATGAGGCCGAGGCGCCATTGGTCGGGGTCGAGGCGCGCCTGGACCTTGTCGCCGAAGTGGATGCCCATCAGGCGGGCGAGGTCGCGGGCGGCGAACCAGGGTTCGTGCTGGATGAGGGTGGCACGCAGCAGGCGGCGGTAGCGGAAGAAGCGGAGGGTGTCGAAATAGCGGTTGGTCATGATGCAGCTCCCTGTCGAATCCATTGGAGCCGCCACCCCCGGCCATCCGGGTGTTGGGGTGGCGGACCGTGCAAGGTTAGAACCACCGGGAGCAACGACCGGCCGGGCAAAGCCCGCCTTGCACAGTCCGCCATAGACGGCCAGAAGCCACGAGCCGAGGCCCGTCGATCCTGCTTATGGCGTGTTCTGCAATCACTCATCCGGGGTTCTAATCCCGGTTGCAACCAAGGTTGCAACGGAGCGGGATGCTGCCCAAGCCCCTTGTAGGACGGCAATGCAGTTGTCATGTCAGAACTGTCGGAGCCTGCCCGGCCGCAACCCTGTGGCCAGTCAGGTTGGCCATTTCGATCCCCTATTGGCCGCCCGTCCCCCTGCGCAAGGGGCCACGATCGGCCACAGAATCCATCCACCCATAACAAGATGAGGTTCCCGGCATGCTGACCGTGTACAGCGACGACCACCGTCTCCATTTCGGCCAGTCCGAACTGGTGGACGGCAAGCTCCAGCCCTGCTTCGAGATGCCCAGCCGTGCGGACACCGTGCTGGCGCGGGTGCGCCACCAGGCGCTGGGCGAGGTGATCGAGCCCCGTGACTTCGGCCTGGAACCCATCCTGCGGGTGCACGACGCCGCCTACGTGGACTTCCTCAAGGGCGCCTGGGCGCGCTGGGCCGCCGAAGGCCACAGCTGCGACATGCTGCCGAGCACCTTCCCCGCGCGCCGCCTACGCCGTGACGGGCCCATCCCCACCGCGCTGCACGGCCAGCTCGGCCACTACTGCTTCGACACCGAGGCGCCCATCACCGCCGGCACCTGGCAGGCCGTGTACAGCTCGGCGCAGGTCGCGCTCACCGCCCAGGACCACATGCGCAACGGCGCCAACACCGCCTTCGCCCTGTGCCGCCCGCCGGGCCACCACGCCGGCAGCGACTTCATGGGCGGCTACTGCTTCTTCAACAACGCCGCCATCGCCACCCAGGCCTTCCTCGACCAGGGCGCGCGCCGCGTGGCCATCCTCGATGTCGACTACCACCACGGCAACGGCACCCAGGAGCTGTTCTACAGCCGCGGCGACGTGCTCTTCGCCTCGATCCACGGCGACCCGCTGGTGGAATACCCCTATTACCTGGGCCACGCCGACGAGCGCGGCGAAGGCGCAGGCGCGCTCTGCAACCACAACTACCCGCTGCCCCACGGCACCGGCTGGGACGGCTGGGCCGCCGCGCTGGAGGACGCCTGCGGCAAGATCGCCGCCTACGCGCCGGACGCGCTGGTGATCTCCCTCGGCGTCGATACCTACAAGGACGACCCCATCTCCCAGTTCAAGCTGGATTCGCCCGACTACCTGGCCATGGGCCGGCGCATCGCCGCCCTCGGCCTGCCGACGCTGTTCATCATGGAAGGCGGCTACGCGGTGGAGGCCATCGGCGTGAACGCCGTCAACGTGCTGCAGGGCTTTGAGGAGGTGGCCCGATGAACGCCCGCCATCTCGTCGCCCTGGCGCTGCTGGGCACTTCCCTCAACGCCGCCGCCGAGCCCGTGGTGCGCATCTACAACTGGTTCGACTACATCGCCCCGGACACCCTGGAGAACTTCCGCAAGGACAGCGGCATCACCCCCAAGTACGACGTCTACGACAGCAACGAGGTGCTGGAGGCCAAGCTGCTCTCCGGCCACTCCGGCTACGACCTGGTGGTGCCCAGCGACGGCTTCCTGCCCAACTACATGAAGGCCGGCGTGTTCCAGCCCCTGGACAAGAGCAAGCTGCCCAACTGGAAGAACCTCAACCCGGCGCTGCTCAAGGTGCTGGCCGCCAAGGACCCGGGCAACCAGTACGTGATGCCCTACATGTGGGGCACCAACGGCATCGCCTACAACCTCGACAAGGTGCGCGCGGTGCTGGGCGAGAACGCACCGGTGGATTCCTGGGAGCTGATCTTCAACCCCGACAACCTGGCCAAGCTCAAGCAGTGCGGCGTGGCTTTCCTCGACTCGCCCACCGAGGTGATCCCCGAGGTGCTGCACTACCTGGGCCTGCCGCCCAACAGCCGCAACCCCGAGGACTACGCCAAGGCCGAGGAACTGCTCACCCGCCTGCGCCCGAGCGTCACCTACTTCAGCTCCTCGAAGTTCGTCAGCGACCTGGCCAACGGCGAGATCTGCGTCGCCCTGGCCTGGTCCGGCGGTGCCATGCAGGCCGCCGCCCGCGCCGAGGAAGCCGGTAACGGGGTGAAGGTGGAATACCGCATTCCCAAGGAAGGCACCGCCGCCTGGTTCGACGTGCTGGCCATCCCCAAGGACGCACAGAACGTCGAGCAGGCCCACGCCTTCCTCAACTACCTGCTGCGCCCGGAGGTGGTGGCGCCCATCTCCGACCACGTGGCCTACGCCAACCCCAACCAGGCGGCGGACGGGTTGATCTCGCCCACCCTGCGTGACAACCCCAACGTCTACCCGCCGGCGGAGGTGCAGGCCAAGCTGTTCTCGGTGGAGATGCTGCCGCCCAAGCTGGAACGCATCCGTACCCGCACCTGGACCAAGATCAAGACCGGCACCTGAGGCGCCCGCGCTCGCGCCGTAGGATGGCGTTGAGCGAAGCGAAACCCATCGCTGTCCCAGGTGATGGCGAGCAGCAAAGAAGGGCCGCACCGCGGCCCTTTCTCATTTGCGATTCCAAAATGAAATGCTATGTTATGTAGCGTTTCGTATATGGATCGATTGCCATGGGTATCGTCAAGATTTCCGATGTACTGCACGAAGAGGCGCGCATCGCCTGCCGCGCCATGTCCCGCTCCATCAATGCCCAGGCCGAGCACTGGATGCGCATCGGCATGCTCGCCGAGGCCCAGCCGGAGCTGACCTACGCCGACATCATCAAGCGCCTGATGGAAGAGGCCCGCGAGCTGGAGCTCTCCGCCACGCCGCCGGTGGAGGCGGTGGAGTGAGCAAGGTCACCCTCAAGAACGCCGCGGAGGTCGAGCGCATGGTCGTCGCCGGCCGCCTGGCGGCACGGGTGCTGGAGGCGCTGGATGACTTCATCGTCCCCGGCGTCACCACCGCGCAGATCGACGCCTTCGCCGAGCGCTACATCGTCGAGACCCTGAAGGCCATCCCCGGCAGCAAGGGCCAGTACGGCTACCCCTTCACCGTCAACACCTCGGTCAACCAGGTGGTCTGCCACGGCTGGCCCTCGGCGGAAGAGGTGCTGCAGGAGGGCGACATCGTCAATGTCGACGTCACGGTGATCAAGGACGGCTTCTACGGCGACACCAGCAAGATGTACTGCCTCGGCACCATCAGCGACGACGCCCGGCGCCTGGTGCACACCACCCGGCAGTGCCTCTACGACGCCATCCGCCTGGTGCGCCCGGGCGCCACGCTGGGCGACATCGGCCACGCCATCCAGAGCCGTGCCGAGGAGGCGGGGTACTCGGTGGTGATCGAGTATTGCGGCCACGGCATCGGCCGGCAGATGCACGAAAGCCCGCAGGTGGTCCACGTCGGCCATCCCGGCACGGGCCTGCGCCTGCAGCCGGGCATGACCTTCACCATCGAGCCGATGATCAACCAGGGCCGCCGCAGCGTCCGCACCCTCGCCGACGGCTGGACCGTCATCACCCGCGACGGCAGCCTTTCCGCCCAGTTCGAACACACCATCCTCGTCACCGAAACCGGCTTTCGCGTGCTCACCCTGCGCGAGGAAGAGCGCGACGCCTTCCCGGCGACGCCGTAGCAGGCAACCTGTAGCCCGGGCTTCAGCCCGGGAGCGCGCTGCGCAAAGGGGGCTGGTCGGTACCTTGTGGGCGCGCAACCGCATGGGTTTCGCTTCGCTCTACGCCATCCTACGAAGCGTGCATTGGAGCCTTTGTAGGATGGGTAGAGCTCCGCGAAACCCATCGATGCGGAGCGGCCGGTTATCGCTCGCTCACCCCCGGCACGCCGCCACGGCTTCCACCTTCACCTCTTCCCGCGCCTTGAGCATCAAGCCACCCGCCAGCAGCAGGGCGCCGGCGGCGAGCAGCAGGGCGGGGCGCAGGCCGCCGCTGAAGTGGCTGCTCAGGGCCGCCAGCAGCGGGCCGCCGAGCTGGCCCAGGGCGAAGCCGGCGGTGAGCAGGCCGACGTTGCGGGCGTGGCCCAGCGGGTCGATCTCCCGGGCCCGCTGCATCACCAGCAGCATGCTGGCGAGGAAGGGGCCGCCGCAGAAGATCACCCCCAGTGCCAGCCCGGTCATCCCCGGGAACAGGCAGGCCAGCACCCCCAGCGCCTGCAGCCAGAGCGCACCCACCAGCCAGCGGCCGGTGTTGCCGGAACCCGGGCGGCGCAGGCTCACCAGCAGCACGCCGAGGGTGGCGATGAGGCCGAAGGCGGGCCAGAACAGGTCGGCCAGCCACTGGCCGTGGAACTGCGCGGCGGCCATCTGCGAAAGGAAGGTGGCGGGGATGATGTAGCCGATGCCCACCAGCGAGTACGCCACCAGCAGCGGGTAGAAGGCCTTGGGGCGCGGGCCCGATGGCTGCAGCGCGGCATTGGCGCGCTCCTGCGGACGCGGCAGCAGCGGGTGGATGGCCAGGGTCAGCACCAGCGCGGTCACGCCGTACAGCAGCCAGGCGCTGGACGAGCCCTGGCCCAGCAGGTTCAGCGCCAGGGCCATCAGCCCGGTGGCCAGCACACCCAGGCTCGGCCCGGTGAAGATCAGCCCGGCCAGGCGCGGGCGGCCGGCCTGCACCGCCACCTGGGCGGCCAGGGCGGTGAGCACCACCAGCACCCAGGCGCTGGCCACGCCGGCGGCGAAACGCAGCGCCACATGGGGCCAGAAGCCGAACGCCCAGGCAGAGGCGAGGGTGATGGCGACGCCCGCCCAGAGGCCGCCGAACAGGCGGCGATGGGCCTGGGCCGGCGCCGTGGCACGCAGGGCATCGAGGGCGCCCACCAGGTAGCCGAGGTAGTTGGCGGCGGCGATCAGGCCGGCGCCGGTGAGGTCCACCTGGCCCTCGGCGATCAGGTGCGGCAGCTGTGGGGTGAGCGAGAAGCGCCCCACGCCCATGGCGACGAACAGGGCGAGGGTGCTGGCGAGGATGCGGATGATGGGCGACATGGCGGCCTCCGGAGTGGCGATGGAAGCCATGCTAGGGTTTTGACTTGTTCAGTTAAAACGAATAATAAAGAACAACTTGTTCAACTAAAGAGAATATTTGCCGTGGAACTCAGTCAGCTGCGCATCTTCCAGGCGGTCGCCGAAGAAGGCTCCATCGCCAAGGCCGCGGTGCGCATGAATCGTGTGCCGTCGAACCTCTCCACCCGCCTGCGCCAGCTGGAAGAGGTGTTGGGCGTGGACCTGTTCCTGCGCGAACGCCAGCGCCTGCAGCTGTCAGCCGAGGGCAAGGTGCTGCTGGGCTACGCCGAGCGCATGTTCAGGTTGCAGGCCGAGGCGGAGGCAGCGCTCAAGGGCGGTGAGCCGGCGGGCGAATTCGTCATCGGCTCCATGTACAGCACCGCCGCCATCCACCTGCCAGGGATGCTGGCGCGCTTCCACCGGGCCTGGCCGGCGGTCAACCTGCAGGTGCAGACGCTGCCCAGCGGCGAGCTGATCGAGGGGCTGGTGAGTGGCAGGCTCGACGCGGCACTGGTGGACGGCCCCATGGACTACGCCGAGCTGGACGGCCTGCCGCTGTTCGAAGAAACCCTGGTGCTCATCACCAGCCTCGGCCACGCCCCGGTGGCCTCGGCGGCGGATGTGCTGGGCGAGGCGGTATACAGCTTCCGCCCGCGCTGTTCCTACCGCAAACGCATCGAAAGCTGGTTCGCCGCCGCGCGGGTGCCCATGGGGCAGATCATGGAGATCGAGTCCTACCACAGCATGCTCGCCTGCGTGGTCGCCGGTGGCGGCGTGGCGCTGATGCCGCTGTCCATGCTCGAGACCCTGCCCGGCCGCGAAGCGGTGGCGGTGCATCACCTGGCCGAACCCTTCGACCACACCACCACCTGGCTGATGTGGCGCAAGGGCATGCTCGGCGCCAACCTCAAGGCGTGGATCGAGGTGATGGACGTAGAGCCCATGCAACCCGCGTAACCCTTGCCTGCAGGGGCGAATTTATTTGAGCGTGGGAAACCACGTCCTTCGGGCGTGTTCATAAGTCATCGGCTCTGCCTGTGGCGATTTGAATTAAGAACCCAGCAGGATGAACGCGTGCCGTAGGGTGTGCCGTGCGCACCTCCGCGAGGTGCTTCCGGCGAGTCCGAGGTGCGCGCAGCACACCCTACGTCTGGAGTGAGTGGCGGCTGCATGTTCCGAGGTCTGATGCGCCCCTTCCAGGGAGCAAAAAGCAAAGCCACGTTCTAAGAACGTGGATTTTTACTCGCCCAGCGGCGCCAGATCGTGCGAGCGGATTCATCCGCGATCAGACTCGACCCCTGCGCGAGGCCCGATACCCAGCGTTGGGCCTCGCTGTGCTCGGCGCCAACCTACGGTGAGCCGATCGCGGGCTACGCCACGCTCCCCTGGAAACTCTGCCGCCACGCCGAGGGCGAGACGCCGAAGGCGCGGCCGAAGTGGTGGCGCAGCGAGACGGGCGAGCCGAAGCCGGCGAGGGTGGCGATCTTTTCCACGCTCTGGTCGGTGCTCTCCAGCAGGCGCTGGGTCAGGGCCAGGCGCTCGGCCAGCAGCCACTCGCCAAGGGTGCTGCCGGTGAGCTGGCGGAAGTGGCGGCTGAAGGTGCGCCGGCTCATCAGCACGCGCTGGGCCAGGCTGTCGAGGCTGTGCTCCTGCTCCAGGTTGCTGCGCACCCAATCCAGCACGCAGGTGAGGCGGTCGTCGCGCGGGCTCGTCGGCAGGGGCTGCTCGATGAACTGCGCCTGGCCGCCCTGGCGGTGGGGCGGCACCACCAGGCGCCGGGCCACGCGGTTGGCGGTCTCGGCGCCGCAGTGCTGGCGCAGCAGGTGCAGGCAGCAGTCGATGCCGGCGGCGGTGCCGGCCGAGGTCAGCAGTTCGCCGTCTTCGAGGTAGAGCACGTCCGGGTCCAGCTGCACCTGCGGGTAGCGCTCGGCGAAGTCGCGGGCCCAGGCCCAGTGGGTGGTGGCGCGGCGGCCATCGAGCAGGCCGGCTTCGGCCAGCACGTAGGCGCCCAGGCACAGGCCGACCATCTTCGCGCCACGCGCGTGGGCGGCGACCAGGGCGTCCAGCAGGGCCTGCGGCGGGCGTTCGTCGGGGTGGCGCCAGCTGGGCACTATCACCGTGTCGGCGCTGGCGATGGCCTCCAGGCCAAGCTCGACGGCGATGGTGAAGCCGGCGGTGGTGCGCAACGGGTCTGCTTCGGCCGCGCACACGCGCAGGTCGAAGGGCGCCATCTCCGGGCAGGTCTCGCCGAATACCAGGCAGGGCACCGAGAGGTGGAAGGGGATGATGCGGTCGAACGCGACCACGACTATCACGTGTTCCTGCATGGGCGGGGGCTCCTTGGGTTGGCCCGATATTAGCGGAAGTTGGCAGTCGGGCCACTCACCCGTCGAGGGCGCCAGGGCGAAGAATGCGCTCCAGTCCAATCACCACAAGGAGCTCCACCATGGCCCAGCCGAAGCGTGCGCTGATCGTCATCGATGTGCAGAACGAATACGTCAGCGGCGACCTGCTGATCGAATACCCGCCCGTGGACCAGTCCCTGGCCAATATCGGCCGGGCGATGGACGCCGCCACCGCCGCCGGCATCCCCGTGGTGCTGGTGCAGCACCTGGCGCCGGAGGATTCGCCGATCTTCGCCCGGGGCAGCCGCGGTGCCGAACTGCACGCGCTGGTGGCCGACCGTGCCCACGACCATCGGGTGCAGAAGGCCCTGCCCAGCGCCCTGACCGGCACCGACCTGGGCCCCTGGCTGCGCGAGCGCGGCATCGACACCCTGGCCATCGTCGGCTACATGACCCAGCACTGCGACGAGTCCACCGCGCGCCAGGCCCGCCATGAAGGCTGGAACGTCGAGCTGCTGCATGACGCCACCGGCTCGGTGCCCTTCGCCAACGACCTCGGCTCGGCCAGCGCCGAGGAGATCCACCGGGTGTTCACCCTGGTCTCCCACACCGGTTTCGCCGCCGTGGCCAGCACCGAGCAATGGCTCGCCGCGGTCGCCACCGGTGAGGCGCTGCAGCCGGACAACCTCTACCTCTCCAACCAGCGCGCGGTGAAGGCGCGCGGCTGACGCAGCGGCAGGCCCGTCCCGGCGCTCTGGGACGGGCCTGCCGGCGTTGCAGAAATATTCCCTGAACCCTGCTGGCAGGGCCCGGTCGATGCAGTGTGCCCCTCACACGAAAAGGACCGAGCCATGGGCGAGCCCAATCCCCTCAATGTCGTCTTCAGCCTTGCCGCCGGGCTGTTCCTGGTGATCGTCCTGGCCGGCTTCGCCCGGGCCGATGACGCCTTGCCGCCCCCCGACCCGACCCACAAGGTGAAGAACTACAGCAAGGTCCAGGGCTGGGCCGATGGGCAGGCGCCCGTCGCCCCCGAGGGCTTTCGCGTCAACCGCTACGCCGGCGAGCTGAACAACCCGCGCTGGCTGTACGTGACGCCCAACGGCGACGTGCTGGTGGCCGAGGCCAACACCGAGCTGAAGGACGACAAGGCCCGGGAAAAGGCGCGCAAGGACGGCAAGCTGCAATCGCAGAACTACGGCAGGAGCGCCGACCGCATCACCTTGCTGCGCGATACCGACGGCGACGGCGTGGCCGAGCAGCGGGTGACCTTCCTCGACGGCCTCAGGCAGCCGCTGGGCATGCAGGTGGTGGGCGACTGGTTCTACGTGGCCAACACCGATGCGCTGTGGCGCTACCCCTACCAGCCGGGTGACCTGAAGATCCACGGCGAGGGCGAGAAGATCCTCGACCTGCCGGCCGGCGGCTACAACAACCACTGGACGCGCAACATCCTCGCCAACGCCGACAATTCCAAGCTCTACATCTCGGTGGGGTCGGCCAGCAACCTGGGCGACCACGGCATGCAGGAGGAAGAGCGCCGCGCCAACATCCTCGAGATCAACCCCGACGGCAGCGGCGAGCGCATCTTCGCCAGCGGCCTGCGCAACCCGGTGGGCATGGGCTGGGCACCGGGCACGCAGGACCTGTGGACGGTGGTCAACGAGCGCGACAACCTCGGCGAGGACCTGGTCCCGGACTACCTGGCCAAGGTGGAGGCGGGCGCCTTCTATGGCTGGCCCTACGCCTACTTCGGCCCCCACGAGGACCCGCGCCTGGCCGGCAAGCGCCCGGACCTGGTGGCCAAGGCGCGCAGGCCCGAACTCTCCCTGGGCGCGCATACCGCATCGCTCGGCCTGGCCTTCTACACCCAGCAGGCCTTCCCCGAGCGCTACCGCGAGGGCGCCTTCATCGGCCAGCACGGCTCGTGGAACCGCCGCGCGCTCGCCGGCTACAAGGTGGTGTTCGTGCCCTTCAGGAACGGTGAACCGGCCGGTGCGCCGGAGGATTTCCTCACCGGCTTCGTCAAGGATGCGGACAAGGCCGAGGTCTTCGGTCGCCCGGCGGGCATCGCCGTGCTGCCCAGCGGCGCGCTGCTGGTGGCGGACGATGCCGGCAACAGCTTGTGGCAGGTTCGTGCCGAACCCTGAGGGTAAATTTGATCCAGGGCATTTTCGCTTTGGCGCGGCAGGACTACTCTGTACTTGGCAGCGGAATCGTTCCGTTCGCCGAGGGCGGCCAACCTGACTCGGGCCGCCCGACCAACCTTTTGATCGATTGGAGGGGCCCATGAAAGCTTGGCTGAGCCATATCGCCTGGCAGTTGTCCGTGACCCTTGGGCTGAGCGAGCGCCCGCGTCTGCAACCCATCCCCGTACGCAGCGACGAGCAGCGTCGTCTGGCCGAGCAACGCCGGCGCCGCTAGGGCGCCTTGTGCGGGTCGCCTGCGCGGTCAGTCGTGCGCCTTGAACCAGGCACCGATCAGTTCGCGCAGACGCTCCCCGGAGAAGCTCGGGAAATGCCCGCCATGCACGGTGCGAACCGGAAGTTCGCGCAGCCGTGCGAGGCTTTTCGCGTAGTCATCCAGGTCCGAATGGTAGGCGTCCTCGATCAGTGGCCCGTCGTAGACGATATCGCCGCTGAACAGGGTGCCGGTCCGCTCTTCCCACAGGCTGATGCCACCGGGTGAATGCCCGGGGGTGTGCAGCACCTCGAGCGTCCTGTCCCCCAGGTCCAGCACATCGCCTTCTTCGATCAGCCGCGTGGCCGGCGCTGCCTTGACGCGGTACTCGGCGTAGCACAGCGGGCAGTCCGGGTGCGCCTCGAACATCTCGTCGCCGACGAAGGCACGGGCCAGGGTGTTGTCGCCATCGGGCATGGCGAGGATGTCCGCCTCGGCGGGGTGCACCAGGCGTTGGTCGAACTCGTGGTGCCCGGCGATATGGTCGAAATGGGTGTGGCTGGCCACCGCCAGCAGCGGGCGTTCGGTGAGCCAGGGCAACTGCTCGCGCAGGCTCACCAGGCCCGAGCCCGAATCCACCAGCACGTCGCGGTCGCGGCCCTGCACATGCCACAGGTTGCAGCGGTAGAAGGGGCGCACATAGGGCTCGCTGATCAGGCTGACGCCGTCGTAGAGGTGCTCGACCTCGAACCAGCGGTCGCGGCTGACGATCTTCATCGGGGGCTCCCTTGTTGTGGTTGTGGGGGCAGCATACCTGTCCGGTGCAGGCCATGGAGGTGGCGTTTACGGCACAGGCGCGTGCAGCACCCGGCTCCGCCTGGTGGAGGTAAAGAGCGACCTCCACCCTACGACTGTGGGAGCCAATTCATTCGCGAAACGCCCCCGCACGTAGCCCGGGCTTCAGCCCGGGAGCCCGGTTTCACGGTGCAAAGGGCGGGGCCTCGGCGACCTCGATGATCAGCGGGCGGTCGCCCGGGGCATTGCGCAGCAGTTCCTGCAGGTGGGCGTGGTCGCGGGCCTTCTCCGCCTGGCAGCCGAAGCCGCGGGCGATGGCGATGAAGTCCGGGGTGTAGATGTCCACGCCCAGCGGGGTGATGTCGCGGCGTTCCATGTAGCGCTTGATCTCGCCGTAGCCCTGGTTGTTCCACAGCAGGACGATGACCCCGACCCGCGCTTCCACGGCGCTGGCCAGTTCCGGCAGGGTGAACTGGATGCCGCCGTCGCCCATCAGGCTGATCACCGGGCGGCCCGGTTCGGCCAGCTTGGCGCCGATGGCCGCCGGCAGGCCGTAGCCCAGGGTGCCGTAGCCGGTGGAGGCGTTGAACCAGCGGCGCGGGCCGTCCAGTTCCACCAGGTGGTTGCCGCTGTACACGGTCTGGGTCGAATCGCCGACGAAGCGGGCGTCCGGCAGGGTGTCGAGGATGCACTCGAACAGCCGGCGGTAGTGCGCCCAGCCGGAGAAGTCCTCGGCCAGTTGCGCACGTACCCCGGCGGCGCGCTGTGCGCCCGGGCTGCTGGTGCTGGCCTCGCGCGCCGGCAACTCGGCCAGCAGCACGCGCATGGCCAGGCGGGCATCGCTGTGGATGGCCAGGGCCGGGGTGTGGTTGCGCACCAGTTGCTGCGGGTCGATGTCGATGCGGATCAGCTCGCCGCCGATGCGGAAGTTGCCGTCGAACACCACGTCGTAGTCGGTCTCGCCCAGCTCGGTGCCGATGGCCAGCACCACGTCGGCGTCCAGGGCCAGCTGGCGCACCGGGACCAGCGACTGGTTGCTGCCCACCAGCAGCGGGTGGTCGGGTTGCAGCAGGCCCTTGGCGTTGATGGTCAGCGCGGTGGGGGCGTCCAGCGCGGTGGCCAGGGCGCGGGCTTCCGCCTGGGCCTCGACGCAGCCGCCGCCGAGCAGCAGCAGCGGGCGCCTGGCGTTGCGCAGGCGGCTGGCGGCATCACGCAGCTGGGCCATGGCCGGGGCCGGGCGCGAGAGGGCGGCGCGGGGCTGCCCCCGCAGGTGGTCGGCGGGGGCGGTGATGATGTCCAGCGGCAGCTCGATGTGCACCGGGCGTGGGCGCTGACTGTCGAACACGGCGAAGGCGCGGGCCAGTACCGCCGGCAGTTCCTCGACGCTCATCAGGGTGTGGCTGAAGGCGGCGACGCCGGCCACCAGGGCGCGCTGGTTGGGCAGCTCGTGCAGGTAGCCGTTGCCCAGCCCCAGGCGCGAACGCTCGTTGACGCTGGAGATCACCAGCATGGGGATGGAGTCGGCGTAGGCCTGGCCCATGGCGGTGGTGATGTTGGTCATCCCCGGCCCGGTGATGATGAAGCACACGCCCGGCTTGCCGGAGACGCGCGCGTAGCCGTCGGCCATGAAGCCGGCGCCCTGTTCGTGGCGCGGGGTGATGTGGCGGATGCCGCTGCCGGGCAGGCCGCGATACAGCTCGACGGTGTGCACGCCGGGGATGCCGAACACGGTGTCGACGCCCCAGGCTTGCAGTTGCTTGACGAGGAATTCACCGCAGGTGGTCATGGCAGGTTCCTTGCTCTTTCAGTGGAACCCCGCGAAAGCGGGGACCCACTCGACTGATAAAACGAATCCCGGCCTGCGGGCGCAGGCCGGAATCCAAGGGTGGCCGCCGGGATGGTGCGGCCGTTCACGCAAACTCAGGCCAGGCTGGTGCTGGCCGCCGGGCGGCGGGACAGCAGGCTGACCAGCACGAAGCTGACCAGGCCGACGGCCAGGCTGTAGTAGATCGGTGTGTTGGCGTCGAGTCCGTCCTTGACCATCAGGGCGAGGACGGTGACGAAGCCGAGCACCATGCTGGTGATGGCGCCGGCGGTGGTGGCGCGCTTCCAGTAGATGGCGCCGATCAGCGGGATCAGCATGCCGCCCACCAGCAGGTTGTAGGCCACGGTCAGGGCGCTGATCACGTCGCTGACCACCAGGGCGATGCCGAGCATCACCAGGCCCAGCAGCAGGGTGGCGATGCGGTTCTCGTGCACGTCGCCGTTGCCACCCTCGTGGCCCTTGCGCAGCAGCGGCAGCAGGTCCTGGGTGATGGTGGTGGAGGCGGCCAGCAGGCCGGCGCTGGCGGTGGACATCAGCGCGGCCAGGGCGGCGGCGATGACCAGGCCGCGGATGCCGTTGGGCAGGCTGTGCTCGACGACGCTGGCGAAGGCGTTGTTGACGTTGTCCAGGTCCGGCAGCAGCACCTTGGCGGCCATGCCGATCAGGGCACCGGCCAGGCCGTAGAGGATGCAGTAGAGGCCGGCGGCGGTGCCGGCCACCTTGGCCACGCCCTCGCTGCGGGCGGTGAACACGCGCTGCCAGATGTCCTGGCCGATGAAGATGCCGAAGAAGTAGATGAGGAAGTAGGTGACGATGGTGTCCCAGCCGATGGCGGTGAAGTCCAGGTAGCTGGCGGGCAGCTTGTCCATCAGGGCATTCCAGCCACCGGCATCGCTGATGGACATGGGCATCAGCAGGAATACCAGGCCGACGGTCATGATCAGGAACTGCACGATGTCGGTGAGGGTCAGCGACCACATGCCGCCGATGGTGGAGTAGAGCACCACCACGCCGCCGCCGATGAGGATGGCGACCCAGAAGTGCAGGCCGAACAGCACCTGCATGACGGTGCCGATGGCGATGGTCGAGGTGGCGCCGATCATCAGCGCGTACACCAGCATGATCAGCGCGCTGGCATGGCGCGCGGCGGGGTTGTAGCGGCGCTCCAGTACCTGGGTGACGGTGTAGATCTTCAGTTTCAGCAGCGGTTTGGCGAGGAACAGGCTGAGGCCGACGATGCCCAGGCCGATGGCGCCGCAGAGCCAGAAACCGGAGATGCCATGGACATAGCCCAGGCGCACGGTGCCGATGGTGGAGGCGCCGCCGAGCACGGTGGCGGCCATGGTGCCGAGGTAGAAGCCCGGGCCGAGGTTGCGCCCGGCCACCAGGTAGTCGTCACGGGTCTTGGCGCGGCGCATGCCGTACCAGCCCAGGGTGAGCATCGCGGCTACGTAAAGCAGTACGACGAAGATATCCAAGGCCATTGTTCAGCTCTCTCTTTCTCATTGTTGTAGCTCGGGCGGGTAAGGCCCGAGGGTGCGTGGCTCGCGGTCGATCCATCGGTGATGCACCGGGGCGGCAGTCCCCGGGTCGGTGGCGTCGCCGGCGGCCGGACCCTGGCCGCCGGTGTATCGGGTGTGTTCAGGCGGCGCTGGCGTCAACCAGGCCGGTGGCGCTGGCGCGTTTCACGCGTACCCAGCGCGGGCCCTTGGGGCCGTAGACCTCGGCGGCCTCGGGGAACAGGTTGAGCAGCGCCAGGTAGAGGAGGGCGGCCATGCCTAGGGTCACCGGCAGGCTGACGTCGATGCCGCCGGCCAGCTCGCCCAGCGGGCCGACGAACTGCCCCGGCAGGTTGACGAAGCACAGGCCCACCAGCGCGCTGGGAATCCAGGCGCCCATGCCGCGCCAGTTCCAGCCGTTGTGGAACCAGTAGCGGCCGCCACTCTCGCCACGGGTGAAGACCTGCAGGTCGTCCGGGCAGTAGAAGCCGCGGCGGATCACCAGGCCGAGGATCATGATCACCATCCAGGGGCTGGTGCAGGTGATGATCAGCACGGCGAAGGTGGACACGCTCTGCACCAGGTTGAAGGCGAAGCGGCCGATGAAGATGAAGGCGATGGACATCAGCCCGATCATCACCGTGGCCTGCACGCGGTTGAGCAGGCGCGGGAACACCGAGGACATGTCCAGGCCCGTGCCGTACAGCGAGGTGGTGCCGGTGGACATGCCGCCGATCACCGCGATCAGGCACACCGGCAGGAAGAACCAGGTGGGCGAGACGGCCAGCAGGCCGCCGACGTAGTTGTTCTGCGCGATGTAGTCCGGTGCCTGCACGGCGACGATGGTCGCGGTGACCAGCCCGAAGAAGAAGGGGATCAGGGTGGCCAGCTGCGCAGCGATCACCGCGGCCATGATGCGGCCCTTGCTCGCCTCGCGGGGGATGTAGCGTGCCCAGTCGCCGAGGAAGGCGCCGAAGGACACAGGGTTGCTCATGGCCAGCAGGGCGGCGCCGATGAAGGCGGCCCAGAAGCCCTCGCTGCCCACCTGCACCGAGCCTGCGTAGCTGGCGTCGAAGGGGCCGGCGAAGGCGAAGATGCCCAGCAGGAACAGCGCACTGGCGCTCCACACCGCGACCTTGTTGACCCACAGCAGGAAGCGGAAGCCGTAGATGCACACCGTCAGCACCAGCACGGCGAACAGGCCGTAGGCCAGGCCCAGGGTCAGGTCGGTTTCCGGCAGGCCCATCAGGCGCTTGGCACCGCCGACCAGTGCATCGCCCGAGCTCCACACCGAGAGGGAGAAGAAGGCGATGGCGGTGAGCAGCGAAAGGAAGGAGCCGACGATCCGCCCGTGCACGCCGAAGTGGGCACCGGAGGAGACCGCGTTGTTGGTGCCGTTGAGCGGGCCGAACAGGCCCATCGGCGCGAGGATCAGCGAGCCCACCACCACGCCCAGGAGGATGGCCCACACGCCCGCCTCGAAGGACAGGCCGAAGAGCACCGGGAAGCTGCCCAGCACGGCGGTGGCGAAGGTGTTGGCGCCGCCGAAGATCATGCGGAACAGGTCGACGGGCCTGGCGTTGCGTTCGTGGTCGGGGATCTGCTCGACACCGAAGGTTTCGATTCGGGTCAGGCTTTGCTCGTTATTGTTGTTATGCATCGTTGTTCTCCCGGGGGAGCCTCATCAGGTTTGGGGCAGGTGCTCCGGCATGGCCGACAAGTGCTCGTGACAGGCCAGCCAACGGCCCTGTTCTTGTTGTTGGCGGAAGACGATGGTCTCCCGTTCCAGGCTCGTGATCGCCTCGCCGCCCACACGCAGGCGGGTGACCACGTCGTGCATGAAGATCGCCACCTCGCCTTGCAGGCTCAGCAGCGGATTGCGCGATTCGCAGCCCAGCACGCGGAAACCCTCGCGCTGCCAGGCATCCCAGAGTTCGCGGTAGGCCGCGCGGCCCTGCAGCACACCGGGGGTGGTGTGGAACAGGAAGCTGGCGTCCTCGCTGAAGGCGGCGAAATAGGCCTCGGTGTCGTTGCGGGCGAAGGCGGCCACCAGTTCCCTGGCGGCCTCCATGACCTGGGCGTGGCGGTCCATGCTCAGCGACGCTCCACGCCGGGCAGGATGCAGAGCATCTCGTACAGCAGGTTGGCGCCCAGCAGGGAGGTGTTGCCGGTGGTGTCGTAGGGCGGGGAGACCTCCACCAGGTCGCAGCCGATGATGTCCAGGCCCTGGCAGCCACGGATGATCTCGATCGCCTGGATGGTGGTCAGGCCGCCGATCTCCGGGGTGCCGGTGCCGGGCGCCCAGGCCGGGTCGATGCCGTCGATGTCGAAGGACAGGTACACCGGGCCACCGCCGACCTTCTCGCGCACCTCGGCCATCAGCGGTTCGAGGGACTTGTGCCAGCACTCCTCGGCCTGCACCACGCGGAAGCCCTGCTTGCGGCTCCAGTTGAAGTCCTCGGCGGTGTAGCCCTGGGCGCGCAGGCCGATCTGCACCACGCGGTCGCAATCGAGCAGGTCCTCTTCCACCGCGCGGCGGAAGGTGGTGCCGTGGGCGATCTTCTCGCCGAACATGTGGTCGTTGACGTCGGCATGGGCATCGATGTGCACCAGGCCCACCTTGCCGTGCTTCTTCTTGATGGCACGGAGGATGGGCAGGGTGATGGTGTGGTCGCCGCCGAGGGTCAGCGGCAGGATGCCGTGGCCGAGGATGCGGTCGTACTCCTCCTCGATGATGCGCACGGCGTCGAGCAGGTTGAAGGTGTTGATGGCGACGTCGCCGATGTCGGCCACGTTCAGCGAATCGAAGGGGGCGGCGCCGGTGGCCATGTTGTAGGGGCGGATCATCACCGACTCGGCGCGGATCTCGCGGGGGCCGAAGCGGGTGCCGGAGCGCAGCGAGGTGCCGATGTCCAGCGGCACGCCGACGAAGGCGGCGTCCAGGGCATCGAGCTCGGCGGGGGGCTGGATGTGGGGAAGACGAAGCATGGTGGCGATGCCGCCGAAACGGGGCATTTCATTGCCGCCCAGGGGCTGGTGGAGTTTCTTGTCCACGGGGTGGCCTCACGTTTGTTGTGGTTGTCGTGGGGCGATTCTGGTGACCTGGCGATGCGGGAAGAATCCCCACGGGCAAATAATCACTTCAGGTATTTCTAAACTATCCGCAACGGGTAGACTGCGCCGATCTGTCGTAGGCGCGTCGTGATCGTGGGAGCGGATTCATCCGCGAAACGCCGCAAAGCGGCGCCTGGGCGGGCCTGCGGCCCGCATCGCGAATGAATTCGCTCCCACCGAGCCCCATAGCCGATAGTTTTGCCGGAGCCCCATGTCCAACACCCTCCCCGACCTCAAGCTGCTGCGCATCTTCGCCACCGTGGTGCGCAACCAGGGCTTCGCCGCCGCGCAGCAGGAGCTGAACCTCTCCACCTCCGCCATCAGCACCTACATGAGCCAGCTCGAAGGGCACCTGGGCCTGACCCTCTGCCATCGCGGCCGGGGCGGCTTCAGCCTGACCAGCAAGGGCGAGCTGTTCTACCAGGAGACCCTGCGCCTGCTCGGCGAGCTGGAAGGCTTCGAGCGCTATTCCGCCTCCCTCAAGGGCGAGCTGCGCGGCACCCTCAACCTGGGCGTGCTCGACTCCACCGTCAGCGACCCGGCCCTGCCGCTGGCCGAGGTCATCGGCGCCTACAGCCGCGAACACGCCGCCGTGCACCTGCACCTCTCGGTGATGAGCCCCTACGACCTGCAGCTCGGCGTGCTGGAGAACCGCCTGGACCTGGCCATCGGCGCCTTCTCCACGCGCATGAACGGCCTGGTCTACCAGCCCCTGTACCGCGAGCAGCACTGGCTCTACTGCAGCGATCGCCACCCGCTGTTTTCCGAGCGGCGCATCCCCGCCGAGGTCATCACCCAGCAGCGCATGGTCGGGCGCGGCTACTGGAGCCAGGCGGAGCTGGCGCGCCACGGCTTCAAGCACAGCGCGGCGACGGTGGAATCGATGGAGGCGCAACTGATCCTGGTGCTCTCCGGCGCCTACATCGGCTACCTGCCGGAGCACTACGCCCAGCCCTGGGTCGACCAGCAGCGCCTGCGCGGCCTGCTGCCGGCCACCTTCGGCTACCAGGCGCCGTTCTCGATGATCCTGCGCCGGGGCCGCGCCCGCGAGCCCCTGATCGTCACCTTCCGCGACCTGCTGCGGGCCCAGTTGAACCTGCGCTGACCGCCGCTTCGCTGGCGTTTCCCTGACGCTTGCGAAGCGCCCTGCGCGTTGATGCCAAAATAATGGCTGGTGCCTCTGGCGGCCCTGCAAGCCTGTGCTAGACCTAATTTCTGTGGGCCAGGACGTACACACGTACCAATCACAGGGATTTGCGCATGCGCCAGAATCTACCCGTCACCCAGCGTGAAAGAACCTTCCCGGCCACCGAACGCCTGATCTCGACCACCGATCTCAGCAGCAAGATCACCTACTGCAACGACGCCTTCGTGGAGATCAGCGGCTTCTCCCGCGAGGAACTGCTCGGCCAGCCGCACAACCTGGTGCGCCACCCCGACATGCCGCCCGCCGTCTTCGGCCACATGTGGGACACCCTCAAGCAGGGCAAGCCCTGGATGGGCCTGGTGAAGAACCGCTCCAAGAACGGCGACTTCTACTGGGTCAGCGCCTATGTCACCCCGGTGTACGAGAACGGCCAGATGGTCGGCTACGAGTCCGTGCGCTCGCTGCCCACCCGCGAGCAGGTGCAGCGCGCCGATGCCCTCTACGCGCGCCTGCGGGCCGGCAAGGCGCCGGTGCCCTGGATCGAGTACTGGACCTACGATCTGGTCCGTTCCTGGCCGGTGATCCTCGCCACCCTGGTGATCCTCGGCGGTCATCTGCTCATTGGCGGTCCGGCGCTCATCGCCCTGATGCTGGTGACCATGTTCGCCCTCGGCTCCTACCAGCTCTACAGCAAGCGGCAGACCATCCGCCGCACCCTGGCCGAGCATCCCAAGGCCTTCACCAGCGGCCTGGTGTCGCTGACCTATTCCAGCAACAAAGGCGCGCAGGCGCTGCTGGACATGGCCATGATCAGCGAGGAAGCGCGCCTGCAGACGGCCCTCACACGGCTGGAGGATGCCGGCATCAACGTCAAGCTGCGGGCCTCGGACTCCTCCCGGCTGTCACGCTCCAGCGCCGAGTTGCTGGAGCAGCAGCGCTCCGAGACCGACCAGTCCGCCACCGCCATCAACCAGATGGCGGCGACCATCCAGGAGGTCTCGCACAACGTGCAGAACACCGCCCATGCCGCCGAGGAGGCCGACCGCCTGGCGCAGCAGGGGCGCGGCCTGGCCGGGGAGAGCCTGAGCGCCATGCAGCACATGGCCAGCGCGGTGAGCGAGATCGGCCAGGCGGTGAACGAGCTGGCCAACTCCACCCAGTCCATCGGCAGCGTGGCCGACGTCATCACCTCCATCGCCGAGCAGACCAACCTGCTGGCGCTCAACGCCGCCATCGAGGCGGCGCGGGCCGGCGAGCAGGGCCGGGGCTTCGCGGTGGTGGCCGACGAGGTGCGCTCGCTGGCCTCGCGCACCCGCCAGTCCACCGAGCAGATCCACCAGATCATCGCCTCGCTGCGCTCCGGGGCCGACCGCGCGGTGGCCACCGCCAACCGGGGCGAGGAAATCTCCCGTGACAGCGTCGGCAGCGTCGAGGCCGTCGGCAAGGCACTCGACGGCATCAGCCAGGCGGTGACCCGCATCACCGGCATGAGCCAGCAGATGGCCGCCGCGTCCGAACAGCAGAGCCACGTGGCCGACGACATCAGCCGGCAGATCACGCGGATCGCCCAGCTCTCCGACCACAGCGCCGGGCAGGCCCAGGAAGGCGCGCAGATCAGCCAGGACCTCGAACATATGGCCGAGTACCTGCACAGCCTGGCGGAGCGGTTCAACCGATAGCGACCTGGCATGGGCGGCGGAGCCACGCAGGAGGGTGCGGCTCCCGGGGCAGGGATGCCCCACTTTCCCGCTACGCCCCCAGGCGCCTCCGCAGCGTTGTTACCTCGTAGGAGCGAGCTCTGCTCGCGAAGGTCGAGTCCATCCGCCGCCCTCGTGGGCGCGAATTCATTGGCTCTGTCGGCGTTAAGTGTTGCTAGAGGATTTGAGCTCAGCTGATTGTCGAGTTCTGGTGATGTTTCTGGTTTCGCCCCCCCGGGCGAGTCCCTTTTCTCAGTCGCCAGAAAAGGAACCAAAAGGGCTTGCCCCATCATCCGGCCCCGGCTTCGCCGGGGTTCCCTCACTCCATCGTCGCTATCGGGGGCCGGCGCGATGGGCCATCCATGGCCTGGCGCGCCTCTCGCGGCATCCATGCCGCTCGTCCCCCTGCGCAACGACTGCGTTCGGCCTCCTGGAGGGGCGTTGGCGGCTGCTCCAACTTTCTTCGTCCAGCGCATCACCACAGGTGCGCACAGGCTTTCGTAGGATGGTGTAGAGCGAAGCGAAACCCATGCGGTGGGGGGGCACGAACCCTTGGGCGCCCGGAAAGGGCTGTGCTTGAGCGCTTGCATTAAAACCACAACAGCTAACGCAGACAGAGCCAATTCATTCGCCCAACGGCGCATAGCGCCGCCCCTCCCGTGGGCGAATTCATTCGCGAAAATGCCCCGCGCCGTGCTCGGCATCCATGGCAAAATCCCCGCCCATGTCCCGCCCCCAATGCCCCCGCTGCCAACGACCCGCCAGCCATTGCCTGTGCCCGCTGATCCCCAGCCTGCCCAGCCGTACCCGCGTGCTCGTCCTGCAGCACCCGAGCGAGGTGGAGCATGCGCTGAACACCGCGCGGCTGGCGGCGCTGGGCCTGGAGAATGCCGAGCTGCGGGTGGGTGAGCATTTCCCTGAGCTGGCGGCCGAACTGGCCGATCCGCGCCATGACGCGCGGCTGCTGTTCCCGGGGGACGAGGCCGTGTCGCTGGCGGAGGTGGCCGGTAGCGCCGGCCGCCCGTTGCTGCTGGTGGTGCCCGACGGCACCTGGCGCAAGGCGCGCAAGCTGCTGCACAGCAACCCCGCCCTGGCGGCCTTGCCCCGGGTGACGCTGCCGGCCGGGGGCCTCTCCCGCTACCGCCTGCGCAAGGCCCCGGCGCCCGGGGCATTGTCCACCGTCGAAGCCATCGCCCAGGCGCTGGACCTGCTGGAAGCACCGGCCAGCTTCGATGCCCTGCTCAAGCCCTTCGACGCGCTGATCGACGGCCAGATCGCCGCCATGGGCGAGGAGACCTTCCAGCGCAACCACGGCCAGCCTCAGGCCGGTTCCCCCTCGCGAGAGAAGCCGTAGGCGCGCTCCACCCGGGCGATGCGCACCTCGAAGGCGCTGTACCAATCCGCCCGGCCCCGGGCACGCGCCAGGCCGTGCTCGCCCTGGCGCTTCCAGGCGAGGATCGCCGCCTCGCTCTCCCAGTAGGACACCGTGATGCCCAGCCCATCCACGCCACGCGCCGACTCCACGCCTAGGAAGCCCGGCTGCTGGCGTGCCAGCTCGACCATGCGCTCGGCCGTATCGCCGTAGCCGTCATCCGTGGCGGTGCGTCGCGAGGTGAAGATCACCGCGTAGTAGGGCGCCGCCGGTGTCCGGGCGAACCCCTGCTCGCCGCCGCTCATTGCGCGCAGGCCTCGACGAAGGCCGCCACCAGCGGCGGCAGGCGCCCGGCCAGGGCCGCACGTTCCGGCTGGAACAGCGTGGCGACGAAGAAGGGGTGCCCCTCCAGCTCCACCGCGCGCACCTCGCCGGTAGCGTCCCGTGCGCCCACCCGCAATGGGCCGCCGAGCAACGCCGCCTCGAACTGCGGGTTGAGCCCGTAGCGGCAGCGGTAGCCCTCGAAGGCCAGCTGCGCGCCGTAGGCCCGGGCGATGCGCGATCCCGCCGCCAGGTGCACCGCGTCGATGGCCTCCACCAGCGGGCAGGCCAGTGGCGCGACCACCTGGCGGCCCGCGTCGGGTGCCGTCTCGCCGTGTTCGGCGTCGGTCCAGCCGAGCACGTTGCGCGCGTATTCCAGCAACGCGTGCTGGAAGCCGCCGCAGGTGCCGAGGAAGGGCACGCCGTGGCCCCGGGCATGTTCGATGGCGCGCAGTGCGCCCCCGGTGTCGCGGTAGGGGCTGCCCGGCACGCACCAGAAGCCGTCGAAGCGGGCGAGGGCGGCGGCGTCGACGCGGTCGGTGGCCAGCCAGGCGTGATCCAGGCCGATATCCAGCAGCGATGCGGCCAGCGACAGCGCTTCGGGAATCGCCTGGTGGGCGGTGATCGAAAGGTCCTGGTCGCCGATCAGGGCGAGGCGGATGCGGGAAGTGCGAGGGCGGGCCATGTCCGTTCCTTGTCTGCGGCGCGATATGCGCGGTGGCAGGCGGACTATATAGTTGCGCCTCGGCACTCAATATTGGCGAAAACACAATTGATCATTGCAGCTGCGCACTATCGCCTCGAGCACGGCGACCTCGCCCTGGTGCTCGCCCTGGTCCGTGGCGGCAGCCTGGCGCGCGCCGCCGAGCTGCTGCAGGTGGACGTCTCCACCGTGTTCCGCGCGGTGCGCAGGCTGGAGAAGGCCCTGGGCGAGGAACTGTTCGAGAAAAGCCGCGCCGGCTACCTGCCCGGCAGTACCGCGCTGCTCCTGGCGCAGCAGGCGGAGCAGGCCGAGCACGCCCTGGAGGCTGCACGGGTCGCGCTGGAGCAGGGGCGCGAGGTGCTCGCCGGCACGGTGCGCCTGACCTGCACCGACTCGGTGTTGCACGGGCTGCTGCTGCCGGCGCTGGCGCGCTTCATGCCCAGCTACCCGGCCCTGCACCTGGAACTGGCCACCTCCAACGACTTCGCCAACCTCAGCCGCCGCGACGCCGACATCGCCCTGCGCCTGACCACCGCGCCCCCGCAGCATCTGGTGGGGCGCTGCCTCGGTGCCGTGCCCTACGCCCTCTGCGCCAGCCCCGCCTACCTGCATGGGCGCGACCCGGCGGACCTGGCAGCCATGGCCTGGATCGCCCCGGACGAATTCCTGCCCAACCACCCCAGCGTGGTCTGGCGCCGCCAGCGCTACCCGGCGCTGGTGCCGGCCTATCGCTGCAACAGCATGCTCGCGGTCGCCCAGATGGCCCGGGCCGGCCTTGGCGTCGCGGCCTTGCCGCGTTTTCTCATCGAGGACGGGCTGCAACCGCTGGAGGCCGACCTGAGCCCGTGCGACACCGCCCTGTGGCTGCTGACCCGCCCGGACTGCCGCGCCCTGCGCTCGGTGGTGACGCTGTTCGACGAGCTGGGCCGCAGCATCCGGCTGGGACCTTGAAAGGGGTGTGCTCTCTTAGCTCCATAGGTAATTAACAAATGAAAATTGATTATTTATGGATATAAAAAGTGCGGTGATAGTCTCCTTCCCATCGAGTCACTCCAGCGCTCCCGAGGAGACATCCATGAGCCGCACCGCAGACGTCATCGACCTCAACAGCTACCGTGTACGCCGCCAGGCGCGCCGCATGGCCGAGCTGATGTGGAGCATGTACGCCCTGCGTTCCGGCTACGCGGCCCACCAGCTCGTCCAGAGCGGGTCGCTGGATCGCTCGCGGGAGGCCTGAGGCATGAGCGCCCCCAGCTCATTCCTCGCCCCGGAAAGCCCCGCCCTCGAACTCGCCCCACCCAACGCCGGCAACCGCGACGACGACCTGATCAGCCAGCGGGTCGCCCACAACCTGCTGCGCCTGCGCAGCAAGCGGCAACTGTCGCTCGACGCCCTGGCGCGGCTCTCCGGCGTGAGCCGGGCGATGCTGGCGCAGATCGAGTCCGGGCGCAGCGTCCCGTCCATCAAGGTGCTGTGCAAGGTCGCCCAGGGGCTCAAGGTCTCGGTCGCCGCCTTCCTCGACGACCGCGCCTTCTCCGGTGTCGCGGTGTTGCCGGCGGCGCAGAGCAAGCGCCTGGTCAGCGCCGGCGAGGGCTTCGTAAGCCGCGCGCTGTTCCCCTTCGAGGTGAAGCGCCAGGCCGAGTTCTACGAAGTGCGCCTGGCCGGCCTCACCACCGAGGAAGCCCAGCCCCATGCGCCGGGCACCCAGGAGAACCTGGTGGTCGCCCAGGGCGTGCTGGAAGTCAGCGTCAACGACGAGCGCTACCTGCTCTCCACCGGGGACTCGATCCTCTTCTACGCCGACCAGCCCCACAGCTACCGCAACCCGGCCAACAGCGAAGCGGTGATCTACCTGGTCATGACCTACCCGGAAAGCCTGGATTAGGCCGGCGCCAACAACGCTTTTGTGGGAGCGAATTCATTCGCGATGGAATACCGGCCATTCGCAGCCCTGTGCCTGCGGCGGGTCTTTCGCGGCTGAAGCCGCTCCCACTGAGGGGTATGAACCTGTGAGTCGGGTGCAAGGCCGGTGATGGGTTTCGCTGCGCTCTACGCCATCCTACGGTCCGGTCATGGCCGCGCGAGATGAAAAAAGCCCGGCCCAGGTTTCCCTGGCCGGGCTTTTTCATGGGGGCGGTGTCAGCAGGTGCAGCACATCACCGGCATGCCGTTGCAGCTCATCATCATCGGCATGCCGCACTCCATCATCTTCATCATCAGTGCGCAGCAGTTCTTGAACATGTCCATGTTCATGCCCTGCATCGGCATCATCTTGCACAGCATGCCGTTGCCCTGCATGGAGCAGGTCATCATGCACTTCATCGACGGCATGGGCATGCCCATCATCATCGGCATCATGGTCATCTGCGGCATGCCCATCATGGGCATCATCGCCATGCCGGCCTGGGACATGCACATCATCGACATGTTGCCGCAGTGCATCATCATCGGCATGCCGCAATCCATCATCATCGACATCATTTCGCAGCTGTTGCGGAACATGGCCATGTCCATGCCGGCGGCCGGCATCATGGTGCATTCCATGCAATCGTCCATCATCGTGCAGGACATGGTGGCCATCATCATCGGCATGCCCATGGGCATCATCATGCCGTTCATGTTCATGCCGGCGTTCATCGGCATCTGCATCGCGTTCATCATGTTCAAACTCCCTGAAGCCAGAATTGTTCGGATGGGTCGAAAGGTTTCGTGGGGCCGATTCTAGGCGGCGCGGCAGGGCCAACAAGATGCGCATGGAGCAGCGATCGAGCCCGCCTCGGCAGCGCCCATGACGGTATGGCAGGGAGTTTCGAAGCAGGGGCGTCCATTCGTCTGCCAAAGCGAACGGACAGGGCGTGGGGAAGGCCGGATCGACGTTATGGATATTCACTTCAGCGCTATGCAAAGAACTGAAGTGAATAATCGATCTAACCAGCCGCCGGTTTTTCGCGGCGAGGCGGAGGGCGCTGCATCAGATGCCCCAGCGCGCCGCCTTCAGGCTCTCGCCCAACTGGTGTGGTTGCAGCCGTGCGGGGCGACGCTGGAGGATTTCCAGCAACTGCTGCAGGCCGTCCCCCAGGCGCTGGCGCAGGTCGTCGGCCAGGGCTCCCCCCTGCTCGTCATAGGTGACCTGGGCATCGACGGCGAAGATGCCGTGCAACACCTGCTGCGCCTTGAGGGCCGAGAGCACCGGCTTGAGCGCGTAATCCACCGCGAGCATGTGGGCCAGGCTGCCGCCGCTGGCGATGGGCAGCACCGGCTTGTCGCACAGGGCGCGCTCCGGCAGCAGGTCGAGCAGTGTCTTCAGTGCGCCGGAGAAGGACGCCTTGTACACCGGCGTGGCGATCACCAGCGCATCGGCGCCGGCCACCGCCTCGATCAGCGCCTGCACATCGGGGCTGTCGAAGCGCGCGTGGAGCAGGTCCTCGGCCTTGAAGTCATGGATGCCGAAGTGGCGCACGGTGGCGCCGTGCTCGACGAGCCAGCGCTGGCCGTGGGCGAGGATCACGCCGGAGCGTGAGCGCAGGCCGGGGCTGCCGGCGAGGGTGACGATCCGCATGCTGCGCTCCTCAGGCCGCCTGGCCGGTGGCGGGGGTGTCGTGGCCGGTCAGCTCGGTGAGCAGTTCTTCCTTGAGCTTCTGCAGCAGCGGCGAGGCGCGGTCGCGCGGGTGCGGCAGGTTGACCCGGATCTCGTGCCTGATGCGCCCCGGGTGCGAGTCGAGGACGATCACCCGGTCGCCCAGGTAGAGCGCCTCCTCGACGTCGTGGGTGACCATGATCATGGTGCTGCGCTGCTGGATCCAGATGCGTTGCAGCTCGCGCTGCAGGTGCACGCGGGTGAGGGCGTCGAGGGCCCCCAGGGGCTCGTCGAGCAGCAGCACCTTGGGCTTGTTCACCAGCGCCCGGGCAATGGCCGCACGTTGCGCCATGCCGCCGGAAAGCTGGTGCGGCCAGGCGTTCTCGAAGCCCTGCAGGTTGACCAGGGCGATGTGCTCGGCCACCAGGCGCTCCTTCTCGGCGGCGCTGAGGCGGTGGTTCTTCAGGGCCAGGGCGATGTTCTCGCGCACCGTCATCCAGGGGAACAGGCGGTGGTCCTGGAACACGATGCCGCGCTCCAGGCTGGTGGCGGCGATGCGCTGGCCGTCCAGGAGGATCTCGCCCTCGTAGTCGTTCTCCAGGCCGACGATCAGCCGCAGCAGGGTGGATTTGCCGCAGCCGCTGGCGCCGACGATGCTGACGAACTCGCCGGGGGCGACCTTCAGGTCGATGCCTTCGAGCACCGGCAGGGTGCGGCCTTCGATGCGGTACTGCTTGCTCAGGCCGCGGATCTCCAGGGCACCGGTCAGCGTGTGGGGCTGCCCCAGCGGGGCCTTCTGTGGGAGTGCTGTCATGGTCATCAACCTGCGTTCAACGGGTGTTGCGCCAGCGCAGCAGATGGCGCGCCAGGCGGGAAAAGGTGAGGTTCATCAGGTAGCCGAGCAGGCCGATGCAGAGCACCGCGAGGACGATCACCTCCATGCGCGAGCCGGCTTCGGCGCTCATCATCAGGTTGCCCAGGCCGGCCCCGGAGGAGAGGAACAGCTCGCTGCCCACCGCCGTCACCCAGGCGAAGGCCAGGGCGTGCAGCAGGCCGGTGGCGATGCTCGGCAGCGCGGCGGGCAGCAGCACGTGGCGGAACTGCTGCAAGGGGCCCAGCTCGAAGACCCGGCCCACCTCGCGGTAGCGCTTCTCCACCTGGGTGAAGCCCTCGTAGGTGTTGAGCACCATCGGGTAGAAGGCGGCGAGGGAGACGATCAACACCTTGGAGAATTCGCCATTGCCGAACCACATGGCGATCAGCGGGATCCAGCCCAGCATCGGCACCTGGCGGATGGAGTGGAACAGCGGGCCGATGACCCGGTCGGCCACCTTCGACAGCGCCATCAGCACACCCAGGCCCAGGCCGAACAGCACGCCGAACAACAGCCCGCCGCTGGTGCGCGCCAGGCTGGCGAAGAGATTGACCAGCAGCTCGCCGTTGCCCAGCAGCTCCACCAGCGCCTGGCCGATGCGGCTCAGCGGGACGAAGGCATAGGCGTTGGCGGCGTCCTGGCGCGACAGGGCTTCCCAGCCGGCCACCAGGGCCAGCGGCAGCACCAGGCCACGCAGGCGCGGCAGCCATGAAAGGATTCGGGACATGGGCATCTCCTAGCGCGACTGCCAGCGGAACAGGCGACGTTCCAGCAGGCGGAAAACGAAATCGAGGCTGAAGCCGATCACCCCGGTGACCAGCACGCCGACCATCACCACATCGATGCGCAGCATCTGCCGGCCCATCTCGATCATCTGCCCCAGGCCGCTGTCGGCGGCCAGCAGCTCGGCGGCCACCAGCACCACCCAGGCGCGGGTCAGGCTGATGCGCAGGCCGGTGATGATCGGTGGCGCGGCAGCGGGGAAGGCCACCTCGCGCACCAGGGTCGGCCAGCTCAGGCGATACACGTCGGCCACCTCGAAGTAGCTGCGCGGGATGGCCTTCACCCCCTCGCTGGCGGCCAGGGCCACCGGGAAGAACGCCGCCTTGGCGACGATGACGATCTTGAAGGTCTCCTCGATGCCGAAGAACAGCACGAACATCGGGATCAGGGCGATGCTGGGAATCTGCCGCAGGCAATGGAACAGCGGGCCGCAATAGGCCTCCACCTGTTTCGACAGCGCCATCAGCACGCCGAAGGCCAGGCCGCCAGCGGCGCCGAAGCAGAAGCCCAGGCCCAGGCGCGACAGGCTGCCGCCCAGGTGCTCCTGCAGCTCGCCGCTCTGCAGCAGCTCCTCGAAGGCCTGCAGCACGTGCAGCGGCGGGATCAGCAACTGGCGCGGGAACAGGCCGGCGTCGGCCACGATGGCCCATAGCGCGAGCAGCGCCAGGGGCGAGATCAGCCAGGTGAGCGCACCCGGCAGGCGTTTCAGGGTCGCGGTCATGTCAGGCCTCGTTCAACAGCGAAGGGGCGGGTGCCGGGGGCCGTCGCCGGGTGCGCAGCCAGCAGGCGAGGGCGGTGGCCAGCACCAGGGGAATCCAGCAGAGGAACAGGTTGCCGAGCCCGACCAGGTGGCTGACCAGCCCGCCGAGCATGGCGCCGCCGAAGCCGCCGAGCATGGTGGCGAGGTTGAACAGGCCGGAGATCTTGCTCTTGTCCATGGCGTGGCTGGCCAGCTGCGCCATGTTCACCAGGTGCACCTGCGCCGCGGCGATGCTCAGCAGCACCGCGCCCAGGGCCAGCAGCCAGTAGTGGTGGGCCAGGCCCAGCAGGGCCAGGGCCGCCACCGCCGCCAGCAGGCTGGAGCCATAGGCGAAGGCGCGGCCGCCGAGCTGCACCAGGCGGCCGAGGCCGAACAGGGCGAGCACCGAGGCCAGCCCCTGGATCATCACCAGGCTCACCGCCTGGCCCTGGGTCAGCCCGGCCACCTGCATGGCCAGCAGCAGGATGAAGGTGCCGTAGAGCGAGCCGGTGGACGCGCTGACCGCCTCGATCAGGCAGCTCTCGCCGATCGCCGGGTTGCCCAGCATGCTGCGCACCTCATCGAGCAGGCCGGTGCCCGGCACGCTGGCCACGGCCTCGTCGCCGGCGTCCTCTTCCCAGAAGCCCAGGCTGTAGGCGGCCATGGCGCCGAAGCACAGGCCGATCACCACGAAGCCCAGGGTGAAGCTGCCGGTGCCGCTCAGGGCGTTGCCCAGCAGCGGGCCGATCAGGCCCATGCCCAGGGTCAGCGCGCCGCGGTACCAACCGGCCTTGGCGTGGCCGATGTGGCGCAGCTGGCGGAGGAAGGCGCTGTTCATCGAAACGATGCGGAAGGGGATGCACAGGCCGATCAGCAGCCGCGCCAGCGCCAGCCACAGCCAGCTGGCGAACACGGGGATCAGCAGGTTCAGCAGCATCGGCCCGAGGCTGGCGAGGAAGTACACCCGCCGCGCGCCGAATCGGGCGATGACGAAGCCGGCGGGCAAGGTGACGAAGATCATCCCCAGGGATTCCATGGCGGCGATCACGCCGATCTGCATCGAGTTGGCGCCCAGCTCCAGTGCATAGAGGGTGGTGACGATCTTCGCCATGCCGATGGTGGCGCCGCTGAAGGCGGCCAGCAGCAGGAAGTTGAAGAGGAAGGCGGATGGCCGCTGGCTCATGGTCGCGCCCCGCATTGCGGGAACGGCGCCGTGACGGGCGAGGGTGGAACGGGTATCGGCAGCATGGGTTGGATCCTGGGCGAACAGCTGGCGGTCGGTAGCGCAAGGCGCATCGACCGCATGGGCCAGGTGACATAGCAGCATGCGTGCCGCTTTTTGATTTCAACTCAAGCCATTGAATTAAAAGGGATTTATTTTGATGGGCGGCGCGATTGCGGATGCCGTGCTGCAAGGCCAGCAGCCCGGTGCTTGCGCGGTGTTGCTGGGGCAGCAGTGCAGCGACAGGGTGTGTTTGTTTGGGGGCGCGGCGGAGCACACGCGGGTTTCCGCCTTCATCCTGTAGGCGCGAATTCATTCGCGATGCGGTGCCATCAGCCACCCTCGGACTCGCCCGAAATGTAGGGTGGACCACGCTCTATCGGTCCACCAATCGCGGTCATGCGGGGCTCCGCTGGTGGATGAAAAAAGCGTCATCCACCCCACAGGGGCAACCGCAAGGCCCGGGGTCTGTAAGGTGGGCCGGGCGGCGCTCCGCTTCAGCCCACCAACTCCGCGCAAAGGCTTCGCGAGCAGCGCTCGCTCCTGCGGTGAGGTCTTCGCTCGTCAACTGTTGCTCCAGCAACACCTGACCAACAGATTGCCTGCTCCAGCAGCCATGAAGTGTTGGGCAAAAACTCTATCTCGTTGAATTTGAAGGAAATAAAAATCAGGCACGGCTTGTGCTTTGTCTCTTGGCAAGCAAGGTCGCGGGTGTTCGCGATCCAACAGCACGAGCAGAGAGCCATGTCCCAAGACGTCATTTCCGCCCCCTATGCCCTGGGCATCCCGGACGCCCACATCATCCGCAGCGATGCCGAGGCCATCGAGGTCGCCCACCGCGTGGCAGCCTTCCTGCTGGAGGGCGACGCCGAGCGCGACCGTACCCGCGAGGTGCCGCCGGAGGTGGTGGACGTCTTCTCCAACAGCGGCCTCTGGGGCATCACCGTGCCCAAGGTGTTCGGTGGCGCGGAGGTGAGCTACGCCACCCTGGCCGAGGTGATCGCCATCATCTCCGCCGCCGACGCCTCCCTCGGGCAGATCCCGCAGAACCACTACTGCCTGCTGGAAGACATCCGCCTGCAGGGCACCTACGAGCAGAAGCGCGTGTTCTTCGGCCTGGCGCTCAAGGGCAACCGTTTCGCCAACGCCCTGTCGGAGACCGGCGGCAAGAACGTGCAGGACATCCAGACGCGCATCCGCCGCGACGGCGACGCTCATGTGATCAACGGCCGCAAGGGCTACTGCACCGGCTCGCTCTACGCCCACTGGCTGGCGGTGCTGGCCGTCGACGAGGACGACAAGGGCCAGCTGGCCTTCGTCCAGCGTGGCAGCGAGGGGTTGGTGGTGGTCGACGACTGGTCCAGCATCGGCCAGCGCAACACCTCCAGCGGCACGGTACTGGCGCAGAACCTGCGGGTGCCGGCCGAGCACCTGTTCCCCACCTACCGCTCCTACGAGAGCCCGACCCTGGCCGGGCCCTTCGCCCAGATCACCACCGCCGCCATCGACGCCGGCATCGCCCGCGCCGCCCTGCGCGACACCCTGGCCTTCGTCCGCGAGCACGCGCGCCCCTGGATCGACGCCGGGGTGGAGAAGGCCAGCGAAGACCCGCTGACCCTGATCCAGATCGGCAACCTGGGCATCCGCCTGGAGGCCGCCGAAGCCTTGCTGGAACGCGCCGGCAAGGTGATGGACGCCGCGCGCCCGGCGCCGGATGCCGACAACGTCGCCCTGGCTTCCATCGCCGTGGCCAAGGCCAAGGTGCTGACCACCGAGATCGCCATCGAGGCCGCCAACCGCCTGTTCGAACTGGGCGGCACCCGCTCCACCCTGCAGCAGCACAACCACGACCGCCACTGGCGCAACGCCCGCGTGCACACCCTGCACGACCCGGTGCGCTGGAAGTACCACATCGTCGGCAACTGGCTGCTCAACGGCGTCAAGCCGCCGCGCCACGACTGGTCCTGAGGCGCCCCATGAGCAAGCAGATCCGCCTCAACGCCTTCGCCATGAACACCGTCGGCCACCTGTCCCCGGGCCTCTGGCGCCACCCGCGCGACCAGGCGCGGCGCTACACCGACATCCACTACTGGATCGAGCTGGCGCGCACCCTGGAGCGCGGCAAGATCGACGGCCTGTTCATCGCCGACGTGCTGGGCGTCTACGACGTCTACCACGGCGGCCCCGAGCACGCCCTGCAGCACGCCGCGCAGGTGCCGGCCAACGACCCGCTGCAACTGGTGCCGGCCATGGCCGCGGCCACCGAACACCTGGGCTTCGGCGTCACCGCCTCGGTGTCCTTCGAACACCCGTACCCCTTCGCCCGGCGCATGAGCACCCTGGACCACCTGACCCGTGGCCGTGCCGGCTGGAACATCGTCACCTCCTACCTGGAAAGCGGCGCGCGCAACATCGGCCTCACGCAGCAGCCCAACCACGCGCAGCGCTACGCCCTGGCCGCCGAGTACCTGGAGGTCTGCTACAAGCTCTGGGAAGCCAGCTGGGAGGATGACGCCGTGGTCGCCGATGCCGAGCGCGGCGTCTACGCCGACCCGGCCAAGGTGCACCCCATCGCCCACAAGGGCGCGCACTTCCAGGTGCCCGGCTTCCACCTCAGCGAGCCCTCGCCGCAGCGCACCCCGGTGCTCTACCAGGCCGGCGCCTCCAGCCGGGGCAAGGCCTTCGCCGCCGGCAACGCCGAGTGCGTGTTCGTCGCCGCGCCCACCCGGCACATCCTCCGCAACCAGGTCGCCGACCTGCGCCGCCAGGCCGAGGCCAACGGCCGCAAGGGCAGCGACCTGCTGGTGTTCAACCAGCTCACGGTGATCGTCGCGCCCACCGACGCCGAGGCCCAGGCCAGGCTGCGCGAATACCGCGAGTACGCCAGCCAGGACGGCGCGCTGACCCTGATGTCCGGCTGGACCGGCATCGACTTCGGCCAGTACGCGCCGGACCAGGTGCTGCGCCAGGTCGAGAGCAACGCCATCCAGTCGGCGGTGGACGCCTTCACCGCCGCCGACCCGAGCCGCACCTGGACCACCGCCGAGATCGCCGACTACTGCGCCCTGGGTGGCGACGGCCCGCTGCTGGTGGGCTCGCCGCAGAGCGTCGCCGACGAACTGCAGGCCTGGGTCGAGGAAACCGACGTCGACGGCTTCAACCTCTCCAGCATCGTGGCGCCGGAAACCTTCGTCGACATCGTCGACCTGCTGGTGCCGGAGCTGCAGGCGCGCGGGCTGTTCAAGCGCGAGTACGAAACCGGCAGCCTGCGCCACAAGCTGTTCGGCCAGGGTGACCGCCTCGCCGAGCCGCACCCGGCGGCGCGCCTGCGCAGAAGGGGCGACGCATGAACGAACTGCTCGCCAACCTCGACTGGGTGGAGATCGGCCAGGCCTGCATCGACACCCTGACCATGCTCGCCCTGGCCCTCGGCTTCACCGTGCTGCTGGGCCTGCCCCTGGGCGTGCTGCTGTACCTCACCGGCAAGAAGCAGTTGCACGAGAAACCCGGCTTCTACCGCCTCGCCTCGGCCCTGGTGAACATGCTGCGTTCACTGCCCTTCATCATCCTGCTGATCGTGATGATCCCGCTGACCACGCTGCTCACCGGCACCTCCCTCGGCGTCGCCGGGGCCATCCCGCCGCTGGTGGCCGGCTGCACGCCGTTCTTCGGCCGCCTGGTGGAAACCGCCCTGCGCGAAGTCGATCGCGGCCTGGTGGAGGCCACCCAGTCCATGGGCGCCAGCACCTGGCAGATCATCTGGCACACCCTGCTGCCCGAGGCGCGCACCGGGCTGATCGCCGCCGTCACCGTCACCGCCATCGTGCTGGTGGACTACACCGCCATGGCCGGGGTGATCGGGGGCGGCGGGCTCGGCGACCTGGCCATCCGCTTCGGCTACCAGCGTTTCCAGACCGACGTGATGGTGGTCACCGTGGCCCTGCTGGTGGTGCTGGTACAGGCCCTGCAGATGAGCGGCGACCGCCTGGTGGTGCGCTACAGCCGCCGCTGAATCCCTATCCCGCGCGGCAGCCGGGTCCCGCTGCCGAACACGGCCCCACGTCCGCCCCACGACGGCCAACCCAACACTGCCCCAGGAGCAACACCCATGAAAAAGGCTATCGCCGTACTGGCCGCCGTCGTCGCTTTCACCGCCCAGGCGGGCGAGAAACTGGTGGTGGGCGCCACCCCCGTGCCCCACGCGGAAATCCTCGAATTCGTCAAACCTGCCCTGGCCAAGGAAGGGGTCGACCTGGACATCAAGGTGTTCACCGACTTCATCCAGCCCAACGTGCAGCTGGCGGAGAAGAACCTCGACGCCAACTACTACCAGTACCGCCCGTTCCTCGATGAGTTCAACAAGAGCCGCCACACCGACCTGGTGCCGGTGGTGGGCATCCACATCGAGCCCTTCGGCGCCTACTCCACCAAGATCAAGTCGCTGGACGAGCTGAAGGACGGCGCCTCGGTGGCCATCCCCAACGACCCGGTCAACACCGGCCGCGCCCTGGTGCTGCTGCACGAGGCCGGGCTGATCAAGCTGAAGGACCCGAGCAACACCCTGGCCACCCAGCGCGACATCGCCGAGAACCCGAAGAAGCTGAAGATCCGCGAACTCGAAGGCGCGCTGCTGGCCCGCTCGGTGAGCCAGGTGGACCTCGCCTTCGTCTTCGCCAACTACGCCCTGGAAGCCGGCATCGACACCAACAGCGCGCTGATCGTCGAGAAGGGCAAGGACCTCTACGCCGAGTTCCTCGTCGCCCGCCCCGACAACCGCGAGGACCCGGGCGTGCAGAAGCTGGCCAAGGCGCTGAATTCGCCGGAGGTCCGCCAGTTCATCCTCTCCCGCTACAAGGGCCAGATCGCCCCGGCGTTCTGACTCACCGGCCCCGTGCCGGCCGCCCTCCGGGGTCAACGGCGCGGGGCGTAATCCGCAACCCAAGGCCACACCATGACCAACGAAACCGAACCCAAGGTTCTTCGTGATGAAGCACCGCCGCTACACCCGGCGGCGCTGATCGAGAACGATGCCCAGGCCCTGCTCGCCGCCCACGAAGTGGCGAAGCTGGCCAAGGAAGGGGCTGCACACCGTGACCGCGAACGCCTGCTGCCCTGGCGCGAGCTGGAACTGTTCACCCGGCTCGGCCTGGGTGGCATCCGCATCCCGCGCGCCTACGGCGGCGCCGAGGTGTCCTTCGTCACCCTCGCCGAGGTGTTCCGCATCCTCTGCGCCGCCGACCCGGCGCTGGGGCAGATCCCGCAGAACCAGTTCGGCCTGCTCAGCGTCATCGAGTACGTCGGCAGCGAGGCGCAGAAGCGCAAGGTCTTCGCCGGCATCCTCGAAGGACGCCGCCTGGCCAATGCCGGCCCCGAGCGCAACACCAAGCACACCCTGGAAATCAAGGCGCGCATCACCCGGGGTGACGCCGGGCTCGAGGTCAGCGGCGAGAAGTTCTATTCCACCGGCGCGCTGTTCGCCCACTGGGTGGCGGTCAAGGCCATCGACGACAGCGGCGTCGGCGTGCTCTCCCTGGTGGAGCGCGGCGTGCCGGGGCTTGCCATCGTCGACGACTGGTCCGGCTTCGGCCAGCGCACCACCGCCAGCGGCACCGTGCGGCTGGACCGCGCCCCCGTGGCCGACGACCTGGTGTTCCACAACGGCCGCCTGGCCGAGGTGCCGAGCATCCAGGGCGCGCTGTCGCAGCTGATCCAGGCGGCCATCGACGCCGGCATCGCCGAGGCCGCCATCGACGACGCCATCGCCTTCATCCGCGAGCGCTCGCGGCCCTGGGTCGACGCCGGCGTCGAGCGGGCCAGCGAGGAGCTCTACACCATCGCCGAGATCGGCCGCCTGAAGGTCGAGCTGAACGCCGCCAACGCACTGCTGGAACGTGCCGGCCAGGTGCTCGACGAAGTCGCCGCCGCGCCCATCGATGCCGAGGCCGCCGCGCGCGCCTCCATCGCCGTGGCCGAGGCCAAGGTGCTCACCACCGAGGTCGCGCTGCTGGCCAGCGAGAAGCTGTTCGAGCTGGCCGGCAGCCGCGCCACCCTCGCCGAGTTCAACCTCGACCGCCACTGGCGCAACGCCCGCGTGCACACCCTGCACGACCCGGTGCGCTGGAAGGTCCACGCCGTTGGCAACTACCACCTCAATGGCGCCTTCCCGGCGCGTCATTCCTGGATATGAGGCAGCGCCCATGACCCTCCTGCAACCGCAACAGGGCCCGGCGGTGGCCATCATCCGCGACGACGCCGAGGCGCTGGCCGTGGCCCGCCAACTGGCCGGGCAATTCCGCAGCGGCGCCGCCGAGCGCGACCGCGAACGGCGCCTGCCCCATGCCGAGCTCGACACCTTCAGCCGCTCCGGCCTGTGGGGCATCACCGTGCCCCGTGAGTTCGGCGGCGCCGGCGTGTCCCGCGTCACCCTGGCCCGCGTGCTGGCGATCATCTGCGCCGCCGACAGCTCCATCGGGCAGATCCCGCAGAACCACTTCTACGCCCTCGAAGTGCTGCGGGTGAACGGCAGCGAGGCCCAGCAGCGCCGCCTGTTCGGTGCCGCCCTGGCCGGCGAGCGCTTCGGCAACGCCCTGGCGGAGATCGGCACGCGCACCTCCAACGACCGCATCACCAAACTGGTCGCGGATGGCGATGACTTCCGCATCCAGGGCCGCAAGTTCTACTGCACCGGCGCGCTCTACGCCCAGCGCGTGCCGACCCTGGCGGTGGGCGAGGACGGCCACCAGCATTTCGCCTTCGTCGAACGCAACGCGCCGGGGCTTTCCATCGTCGATGACTGGTCCGGCTTCGGCCAGCGCACCACCGGCAGCGGCACCGCGATCTTCGACGACGTGCCGGTGGCCGCCGAGGACGTGGTCTCGTTCCAGGCCGCCTTCGAGCGCCCGACCACGGTCGGCCCCTTCGCCCAGATCCTCCATGCCGCCATCGACGCCGGCATCGCCCGCGAAGCCTACGAGGACGCCCTGGCGTTCGTGCGCACCCGCTCGCGGCCGTGGATCGACTCGGGGGTGGACAAGGCCAGCGAGGACCCGCTGACGATCCACGAGTTCGGCCGCCTGGCCATCCGCCTGCACGCCGCCGAGGCCATCCTCGACCGCGCCGGGCGCATCCTCGACGCCGCCACGGCGGAGCCGACGGCCGAGAGCGTGGCCGCCGCCTCCATCGCCGTGGCCGAGGCCCGCGCGCTGACCACCGAGGTCTCGCTCAGTGCCGGCAGCAAGCTGTTCGAACTGGCCGGCACCCGCGCCAGCCTCGCCGAGCACAACCTCGACCGCCACTGGCGCAACGCCCGGGTGCACACCCTGCACGACCCGGTGCGCTGGAAGTACCACGCGGTGGGCAACTACTACCTCAACGACGTGCTGCCACCGCGCCGGGGGACGATCTGATGGCGCGCAAGCAGATCCTCCTCAACGCCTTCAACATGAACTGCGTGGGGCACATCAACCACGGCCTGTGGACCCACCCGCGCGACCGCTCCACGGACTACCGCAGGCTCTCCTACTGGACGGAGCTGGCGCAGCTGCTGGAGCGCGGGCTGTTCGACGGGCTGTTCCTGGCGGACATCGTCGGCGTCTACGACGTCTACCAGGGCAACGTCGACCTGACCCTCAAGGAGAGCATCCAGCTGCCGGTCAACGACCCGCTGCTGCTGGTCTCCGCCATGGCCGGGGCGACCCGCCACCTGGGCTTCGGCCTCACCGCCAACCTCAGCTACGACGCGCCCTACCTGTTCGCCCGGCGCATGAGCACCCTGGACCATCTCAGCGAAGGCCGCGTGGGCTGGAACATCGTCACCGGCTACCTGGAAAGCGCGGCGCGGGCCATGGGCATGACCCGGCAGGTGGAGCACGACCGCCGCTACGACCAGGCCGACGAATACCTGGAGGTGCTCTACAAGCTCTGGCAGGGCAGCTGGGAGGAGGGCGCGGTGCTGGGCGACCGCCAGCGGCGCATCTACGCGCAGCCGGAGAAGGTGCACAAGGTCCACCACCACGGCGAGTTCTACGACGTCGAGGGCTACCACCTGTGCGAGCCCTCGCCGCAGCGCACGCCGGTGCTGTTCCAGGCCGGCTCCTCGGCGCGCGGCCTGCGTTTTGCCGGCGAGCACGCCGAGTGCGTGTTCATCAGCGGCAACAACAGGGCCGCGACCCGTGCCCAGGTGGACAAGGTGCGTGCTGCGGCCGTGGCCGCCGGCCGTGATCCGCAGGCGGTGAAGGTGTTCATGGGCATCAGCGTGATCGTCGCGCCCACCGAGGCCGAGGCCCGCGCCAAGCATGCCGAGTACCTGGCCCACGCCAGCGCCGAGGCGGGCGTCGCCCACTTCGCCAGCTCCACGGGCATCGACTTCGCCGAATACGGCCTGGACGAGCCCATCCGCCCGGTGAAGACCAACGCCATCGAGTCGGCCACCAACAAGCTGCGCGAAAACAGCCTGACCCGTCGCCAGCTCCTGGAACAGCATGCCCTGGGTGGCCGCTACATCCTGCTGGTGGGCTCGCCGACCCAGGTGGCCGACGAACTGCTGGCCTGGGTCGACGAGACCGGGCTGGACGGCTTCAACCTCACCCGCATCGTCACCCCGGAAAGCTACGCCGACTTCATCGACCTGGTGATCCCCGAGCTCCAGGCCCGTGGCGCCTACAAGACCGCCTACGCCGACGGCACCCTGCGCCACAAGCTGTTCGGCGCGGGGGATCACCTGCCGGCGGACCATCGGGGAGCCCGTGTGGGAGCGAATACATTCGCGAATCGGCCCGAAGGGGCGACCCCGGACTCCCAGGGAAAGGCTGCGCCTTCCATCGCGAATGAATTCGCTCCCACGACCTGAACCCATTACCCAAGGATAGAAACCATGCCCAAGCACACCCTCAAGACCCTGGCCCTCGGCCTGCTGCTGGCCGGCGGCATCGCCCAGGCCGCCGACCAGCCCCTCAAGCTCGGCACCACCGCCGCCTTCGCCCCGCCCCTGGAAGTGGCGGTGGAGGAGGCCGCCAAGCAGGGCCTCAAGGTCGAGCTGGTGGAGTTCACCGACTGGAACACGCCGAACATCACCCTGGCCAACGGCGACATCGACGCCAACTACTTCCAGCACACGCCCTTCCTGGAGAACGCCAACAAGGAAGGCGGTTTCAAGCTGAAAGCCTTCGCCCCCGGGGTGATCAACAACGTCGGCCTGTATTCGAAGAAGTACAAGGCCATCGCCGACCTGCCCGAGGGCGCCAAGGTGGCCATCGCCAACGACCCCATCAACGGCGGTCGCGGCCTGCAGCTGCTGCAGAAGGCGGGCCTGCTGAAGCTCAAGGAGGGCGTGGGCTACAAGGCGACCCTGGACGACATCGTCGACAACCCCAGGCACATCGACATCATCGAGCTGGAGGCCGTGCAGCTGGTGCGCGCCCTGGACGACGTCGACCTGGCCCAGGGCTACCCGCACTACATCCGCCTGGCCGGCACCCTCGACCCCAACAGCGCGCTGCTCTTCGACGGCATCGAGAACAAGGAGTACGTCATCCAGTTCGTCACCCGTGGCGATTACCAGGACGACGGCCGCCTGGCGAAGTTCGTCGACGTCTACCAGCACTCGCCGCAGGTGCGTGCGGCGCTGGATAAGGCCCACGGTTCTCTCTACCAGCCCGGCTGGCAGTGACGCCCCTGGGATAGGCGTGGGAGCGAATTCATTCGCGAAAGGAGCGCGCAGCGCGCCCAGGGTGACCCCTGCAGGGCAGCCCTGCGGCCTGCATCGCGGATGAGTCCGCTCCCACGGTTCTTGCGTCGCTCAGCATGTAGCCCGGGCTACTGACTGCGAAGCGTTTTAGTGGATCCCCGCGTTCGCGAGGATGACCGGAATGGAGAGGTCCCGCCCGCCCCGTCATTCCCGCGAACGCGGCAATCCAGTGAACAGCCAATGGGGTAGGCGAGGCCGCGGAGCCTGGCTTCACACCTGAATCAGAGAGGCCCTTATGGTCAGTTTCAACCGCAACATCAGCCTGGACCTGCCGCACATCCGCCTGCAGGGGCTGGGCAAGGCCTACCCGGGCAGCCAGGGGCCGGTGCAGGCATTGCAGGGCATCGACCTGGAGATCCGCCGGGGTGAGGTGTTCGGCATCATCGGCCGCAGCGGCGCCGGCAAGTCGTCGCTGATCCGTACCCTCAACCGCCTGGAGAAGCCCTCGGTGGGCCAGGTGGTGATAGACGAGGAAGACATCGGCGCCTTCGACGAGAAGCAGCTGGTGCTGCTGCGCCGCCGCGTCGGCATGATCTTCCAGCACTTCAACCTGATGTCGGCCAAGACCGTCTGGCAGAACGTCGCCCTGCCGCTGAAGGTGGCGGGCGTGGCCAAGGCCGACATCGAGCGCAAGGTCGCCGAGCTGCTGGCCCTGGTGGGCCTGGCGGAGAAGCGCGACGCCTACCCGGCGCAGCTGTCCGGTGGGCAGAAGCAGCGGGTCGGCATCGCCCGCGCGCTGGTGCACCAGCCGCAGATCCTGCTCTGCGACGAGGCCACCTCGGCGCTGGACCCGGAAAGCACCCAGTCGATCCTGGCGCTGCTGCGTGACATCAACCGGCGCCTGGGCCTGACCATCGTGCTGATCACCCACGAGATGGGGGTGATCCGCGAGATCTGCGACCGCGTGGTGGTGCTGGAGCGCGGCCGGGTGGTGGAGCAGGGCGAGGTCTGGCAGGTGTTCGGCGACCCGCAGCACGCGGTCACCCGTACCCTGCTGGGCACCCTGCGCCATGAACTGCCGGATGATCTGCAGGATCGACTGACCGGCGAGCCGGTGCCCGGCGCCGACCTGCTGCTGGACCTGCACTTCACCGGCGCCAGCGGCCGCGAGCCGGACCTGCTGGCCATCACCCAGGCCCTGGGCACGCGGGTGAGCCTGCTGCATGGCGGCATCGACCGCATCCAGGGCCGCGCCCAGGGGCACCTGCTGGTGCGCATCGCCGATGTGGGGCAGGGCGGTGCCTGGGTGCTGGAGCAGGCCCATCACCTGGCGGACAAGGCGGAGGTGCTCGGCTATGTCGCCCATGCTTGACCGCCTGCTGCAGGGCATTCTCGACACGCTGCTGATGATCGGCGCCTCGTCGCTGATCGTGTTCCTGGTGGGCATACCCCTGGCGCTGGTGCTGGTCACCACGGGGCCGGGCGGGATCTTCGAGGCGCGCCTGGTCAATCGCTCGCTGGGCAGCGTGGTCAACGTGCTGCGCTCGATCCCGTTCCTGATCCTGATGGTGGCGCTGATCCCCTTCACCCGGCTGATCGTCGGCACCAGCTACGGCGTCTGGGCCGCCGTGGTGCCGCTGACCATCGCCGCCACGCCGTTCTTCGCGCGCATCGCCGAGGTGAGCCTGCGCGAGGTGGACTTCGGCCTGGTGGAAGCGGCCCAGGCCATGGGCTGCCAACGCCGCCACATCATCTGGAACGTGCTGCTGCCGGAGGCGCGGCCGGGCATCGTCGGCGGCTTCACCATCACCCTGGTGACCATGATCAACTCCTCCGCCATGGCCGGTGCCATCGGCGCGGGCGGCCTGGGCGACCTGGCGTATCGCTACGGCTACCAGCGCTTCGATACGCAGATCATGCTCACGGTGATCATCCTGCTGGTGGTGCTGGTGACCCTGATCCAGTTTGGCGGTGATCGCCTGGCGCGGCTGCTCAACAAGCGCTAGAAAAACTAACTGCGTTGCCGCTGCGGCGTTGAAAACGGCTGCCTCGTCTACGTTTTTCAATGCCTTGTTAAGTGGGCGAAGGCTCCTCGGGCGTGTCGGGCACCTCGCGCTTCACGTAGCGATGGGCGCCGCAGCGTGTGCAGCGTTGACAGAGCATGGGCTCGGCGCCCACGTCGGTTTCGTGTCCTTCGGTCCAACTGCATCCGAACAGAAAGCAATGGAGTCGCATGTAACCTCCCGGGGCTCGCCCCGATCAACCAGGCAGGGGTTGGGGTGCAGTGCATGCGCCTTGTTGTTGTGCGTGTCGGCCAGGGGAGCATCCGCGCTGCGGTCTAGAACGGACAACCTAAATTGCCGGCGGCGGGCGATCCGCCACTTCAGGGTGTTGCGCATCAGCGGTTCCTCTCGCGGTCCAGCAGGCCTTCCAGCCAGTCGATGAAGGCCCGCACGCGGCGGGGCAGGTGGCGGTGGGCGTAGAGCAGGTTGAGCGGCAGCGGCGGCGCCGGGTAGCCCGGCAACAGCTCCAACAGGGCGCCGCTGGCCAGGTGCTCGCGCAGGCCCATGCGTGGCGCCTGGATCAGCCCCAGGCCGCCGAGGCAGGCGCCCTCGTAGGCATCGGCGTTGTTCACCGTCAGGTTGCCGGCCATGGCCACGCGGTGGACCTTGCCGCCCAGCAGGTACTCGAAGCCATCGGGCCGAGCGCCGAGCACCGGCAGGTAGTGCACCAGGCGGTGCCGGGCGAGGTCGTCGAGGCTGTGCGGCGTGCCGTGGCGGGCCAGGTACTCGGGGCTCGCGCAGTTGACCATGGGCATGGCGCCGAGGGCGCGCGCCACCAGGGTCTCGTCCACCAGGTTGCCGGCGCGCAGCACGCAGTCGAAGCCCTCGCGCACCAGGTCGACGCGGCGGTCGGTGCCGCTCAGTTCCAGCTCCAGGCCCGGGTGGGCGTCGAGGAACTCCCCCAGGTGCGGCATCACCACCTGGCGGGCGATGCGGCTGGGCATGTCCACCCGCAGGCGGCCGGCGAGCACTTCGCCGTCCTGGCGGAACATGCCCTCCAGCTCGTCCATCTGCGCCAGCAGCGCCTTGCTGCGTTCATACAGCGCCAGGCCATCCTGGGTCGCCTGCACCTTGCGCGTGGTGCGTTGCAGCAGGCGCGCGCCCAGCAACTGCTCCAGGGCCTGCACCTGTTCGGAGACACTGGAGCGGGGCAGGCCGAGGCTTTCCCCGGCCTGGGTGAAGCTGGACAGCTCGGTGACCCGGGCGAAGGTACGCAGCAGTTCGAGCTTGTTCATGGCCCGCTCTCGTTTGTTCGGTTGGGGCGATCAGTATTTCCGATTTGGCGGCGTTTATCAGTATCCTTCCGGACAATAAGCTGGCTCCACTTCCAACCCATCCAGGAGCCCCCCATGACCCGCAAGATCGCACTCATCACCGGCGCCAGCCGTGGCCTCGGCAAGAACGCCGCCCTGCACCTGGCGGCCCAGGGCGTCGACATCATCGGCACCTACCACAGCAAGGCGGACGAGGCCCAGGCCGTGGCCCGCGAAGTGGAGCGCCTCGGTGGCCGCGCCCGCATGCTGCGCCTGGACGTGAGCGACAGCGCGGGCTTCGGCGCCTTCGCCGCCCAGGTGAGCGAGACCCTGCAGCGGGACTTCGGCCGCGAGACCTTCGATTTCCTGGTGAACAACGCCGGCATCGGCATCCACGCCAGCTGCGCCGAGACCACCGAGGAGCAGTTCGACACCCTGGTGAACATCCAGCTCAAGGGGCCGTTCTTCCTCACCCAGAAGCTGCTGCCGGTGCTGGCCGACGGCGGACGCATCATCAACGTCTCCACCGGGCTGGCGCGCTTCTCCCTGCCGGGCTACGGCGCCTACGCGGCGATGAAGGGCGGCATCGAGGTGTGGACCCGCTACCTGGCCAGGGAGCTGGGCCCGCGCGGCATCACCGTCAACGTGCTGGCCCCCGGCGCCATCGAGACCGACTTCGGCGGCGGCGTGGTGCGCGACAACAGCCAGGTCAACGGTTTCATCGCCAGCAACACCGCCCTGGGCCGTGTCGGCCTGCCGGACGACATCGGTGGCGCCATCGCCATGCTCCTCTCCGACGGTGGTCGCTGGATCACCGGCCAGCGCATCGAAGCCTCGGGCGGCATGTTCCTCTGATCGACCCCAGGGAAAACAGCGGCTGCGCTTCTGGACACCCGGGCGGCGGTTCCAGGCAAGTCCCGGCCCGCCGTCCTGCCTATGGTGGCCGCTCGATTCCGCCAAGCCTGGAGCTCACATGTCCGATTTCATCACCGTCCTGCGCGAAACCTGCCCCGTCCCCGTGGTCGACGCCACCAAGTGGAAACGCATCGGCGGCGACCCGCACACGGTCAACCTCAACGCCTACCTCTCGGCCGACGGCAGCAAGATCATGGGCACCTGGATCTGCACCCCCGGCACGTTCGAGGTGAACTACGAGAAGTGGGAGTTCTGCCACTTCCTCGAGGGCTACTGCATCATCACCCCCGAAGGCGAAGCGCCGGTGCACCTGCGCGGTGGCGACGTCTTCGTCATCGAACCGGGCATGAAGGGCACCTGGGAAGTGGTGGAGACGGTGCGCAAGTACTTCGTCTTCGCCTGACCGTGAAACGCTGGGTGCCGGGCGTGGCACCCAGCTTCACGGGGCGTCGGGTGGATGGCGCTTTTTCATCCGGCGGAGTCGGGACCGGCACAGGCTTATGCCGGGGCCTCGCATTGATGGGTTTCGCGGAGCTCGCGGAACGCCGCCCGCCCATCCTACGGTGAGGTTTCCCGCCCTCACCCCAGGCTCAGGCTCCCCTGCTTGCAGCACCTCATCAACGCCGCCTCCAGCTTGCGGTCCGGCATCGCATGGGCCCGCAGGCTGTTGACGGTCTTTTCCACGTAGTCACGGGTGGTGCCGTAGTGCCCGCAGGCACCGGCGAAGACCTGGGTGAGCACGTGGTCCGGCAGGGCGCCGGCGTAGCAGGGAAGGTTGCGCCGCAGCACGAAGCCCAGCGCCTGCACGCGCTGTCCATCGGCCAGGTGGCAGCTGAGCCAGCGCGGCTCGTAGCCGGCGTCGGGCATCTCGCGTTGCCAGAGGGCGAAGAGGTGTTCGTGCAACTGCTCGTCGGGCAGGCGGTAGGCGAAGCCCGCGCAGGAGCCGCCGCGATCGAGGCCCAGCACCAGGCCGGGGGATTCCGGGGTGCCGCGGTGGATCTGCGACCAGAGGTAGAGCCCGCGGTGATAGCCGTGGATGCGTGCCCGCCGGGTTTCCACCGTCGGGCATTCCGGCCGCCAGATCAGTGAACCGTAGGCGAACAGCCAGACCGGCCCGCCACGGTGGGCTTTCATCGTCGCTTCGAGGGAGGCCAGCAATTCGCCGGGTGTCAGCCGCACCGGCTGATCCAGCTGGGGCGGGTAGGGCGGGTGAATATCGTGCTGGCCTGACATGGATGACGCGTATCTCTCGGTGGTGCGCGGCACTGGCGAGGCCGCGCCCTTGTTGTACCAGTTGCGGGGCCTGTGGAGGAACGGGCAATCGTCGCCTGGACGTGATTTTTCGCTCTGCGGCCGTCGCTGTTGCTGCCGGGTCAGCTAAACACGGCCTCGACCCCTGGATAAAGGAATGAATGGCGATGCCCTGATAACCAGGGTGCATAAGTGAAACAGGCAACTGTTGCTGGGCGAACAGGCGATCAGCAGGCTGTCGCTGCAGCGACAGTTGAATGGCGGGGAGGAGGGCGCGAAGCCCTGTGGAGCGGGCTGCGGGCCCGCTGGCACGAGTGATGCAATATTCCTTGCAGAAAGCGAAAGCGTGGCCGGACCTTACTCGAAAGAATAAGCAGGGCGCGCCCAGCCACCCATCCAGCGGCAAGGAGCGACACCATGCACACCTTCACCTCGCGGGCCCGCACGCCCGGCAAACTGGCCCGCTTGTTCGGCCTGCTCGGCGCCTCGGCGGCCCTCGCGTTCGGCGCGTCCGCCGCCCAGGCCGAAGCGCTGCCCAAGGAGCTGCGCCTCGACTACGCCTACTACTCGCCCACCAGCCTGGTGCTCAAGCACTTCGGCTGGCTGGAGCAGGAAGTGGGGGCCGGCACGAAGGTCAGCTGGGTGCTGAGCCAGGGCAGCAACCGCTCGCTGGAATACCTCAACGGCGGCAGCATCGACTTCGCCTCCACCGCCGGCCTCGCCGCCGTGCTCAGCCGCGCCAACGGCAGCCCGATCAAGACGGTGTATATCGCCAGCCGCCCGGAATGGACCGCGCTGGCCGTGCGCAAGGACTCGCCCATCCAGAGCGTCGCCGACCTCAAGGGCAAGAAGATCGCCGCCACCAAGGGCACCGACCCCTACCTGTTCACCCTGCGCAGCCTGGAGCAGGCCGGTCTGAGCAAGGACGACGTCGAGCTGGTGCACCTGCAGCACCCGGACGGCCGCGTGGCCCTGGAGAAGGGCGACGTCGACGCCTGGGCGGGCCTCGACCCGCACCTGGCCGCGAGCCAGGTCCAGGCCGGCTCGCGCATCCTCTACCGCAACGTCGCCTTCAACAGCTACGGCGTGCTCAACGTCACCGAGCGCTTCGCCAAGGAGCACCCGCAGGCCATCGCCACCGTGCTCGGTGCCTACGAGAAGGCGCGCAAATGGGCCCGCGAGAACCCCGAGGAGCTGGCCCAGCTGCTGGCCAGGGAATCCGGCCTGCCGCTGGAGGTGGCGCGCCTGCAACTGTCGCGCACCGATTTCTCCAATGCCCAGCCGGGCCCGGAGCACATCGCCGCGCTCAAGGCCGCCGCGCCGATCCTGGTGACCGAGGAACTGGTGCGCCGTGGCGTGCAGGTCGAGCAGGTGGTGGACCAGCTGATCGACCCGGCCTTCAGCGCCCAGGCCATCGCCAGGCAGTGATCCGCACGTCCGCCGGGGCGCGTCCGCGCGGCCCCGGCATGGGCGCCTGCGGGACCACCCCGGCGCCGGGAGCAGAGACATGAACAGCAAGAGCAAGACCCTGCCGGCGAGCCCCGTCGGCACCTGGAAACCGACCTTCTCCGGCGTTGCCTTGCGGCGCCGCCTCAAGGGCCTGGCGATCCCGCTGCTGGCCCTCGCCCTGCTGGAGGTGCTGGTGCGCATCGGCTGTGTGCCGTCCTACCAGATGCCCGCGCCCAGCGAGATCGTCCTCACCCTGCGCGACCTCGCCGGCGGCGCCCTCTGGACCCATATCGGCGTCAGCCTGGCGCGGGTGGCGGCGGGCTTCGCCATCGGCGCGGTGCTGGCCCTGGGCGTCGCCGCCTGGGTCGGCCTGAGCCGCGAGGCCGAGGCCTACCTCGAACCCACCTTCGCCGCGCTGCGCGCCATTCCCAGCCTGGCCTGGGTGCCCTTGCTGCTGCTCTGGCTGGGCATCGACGAAACCTCCAAGGTGGTGCTGATCGCCATCGGTGCCTTCTTCCCGGTCTACCTCAACGGCGTGGCGGCGATCCGCAACATCGACCGCAAACTGGTGGAGGTGGGACAGATGTACGGCTTCGGCCCGTCGCGCCTGGCGCGACGCATCCTCCTGCCGGCAGCGCTGCCGGGGCTGTTCACCGGCCTGCGCAGCGGTCTCAGCCTGGCCTGGATGTTCCTCGTCGCCGCCGAACTGATCGCCGCCACCAAGGGCCTGGGCTACCTGCTCACCGACGGTCGTGAAACCTCGCGGCCCGACCTGGTGCTGGCCTCGATCATCGTCCTGGCGCTGCTGGGCAAGCTCAGCGACGGCCTGCTGGCCGCGCTGGAAACACGGCTGCTGGCCTGGCGCGACGCCTTCGCCGGCCAGGGCGGGGAGGGGTGAACATGGGTGAGGCATTGCTGGATATCCAGGTCGAGCGCAAGCAGTTCGCCGGCCATACCGTGCTGCAGAACGTGCACCTGACGCTGCGTGAGCGCGAGGTGGTGAGCCTGCTCGGCCCCAGCGGCTGCGGCAAGAGCACCCTGCTGCGCATCGTCGCCGGGCTGGAGCGCGACTACCTCGGCCGCACCCTGCGTGGCGAGGGTGAGGTGGCCTTCGTGTTCCAGGAGCCGAGGCTGATGCCCTGGCTCACCGTGGCGCAGAACATCGGCTTCGCCGACGACAGCGGCTATGACCGCGAGCGCGTGGCGCGGCTGATCCGCGAGGTGGGCCTGGAGGGCTTCGCCGACGCGTTGCCCAAGCAGCTTTCCGGCGGCATGGCGCAACGCGTGGCCATCGCCCGCGGGCTCTATTCGCAACCCCGCGTGCTGCTGCTGGACGAACCCTTCAGCGCCGTGGACGCCTTCACCCGCATGAAGCTGCAGGACCTCTTGCTGCAACTGGCCGAGCGCCATGCCATCGCCCTGCTGCTGGTGACCCACGACATCGACGAGGCCCTGTACCTGGGCGACCGCGTGCTGGTGATGGGCGCCCGCCCGGGCAACGTGCGCCAGGAGCTGGCCGTACCCCTGCCGCGCCCCCGCGACCGGCGCGATCCGGAGCTGGCGCGGCTCAAGGCCGAGGCGCTGACCGAGCTGCATCTGGCGCATGTGATCTGAGGGGCGGATGTAGGGTGGATGACGCTCTTTTCATCCACCAAACGGGCTCACCGGCGGGCATGGGATTTCCATCGCGGGTTTCACCGGCCCACGTCGAGAGCAGGCGGGCGACCACTGTGTGGAAACGGGCTCCGTAATGGTGGATGGGTG
>NZ_BAAJNO010000012.1:0-234388 GCF_054558415.1 Pseudomonas sp. No.21 | reverse complement strand
TCTCAACCGAGGCCGCGCATTCTACAGCAGCCTTTCTTTCTGTCAAGCTGTTTTTCGAAGAATTTTTTCTTTCTACTCAACGACTTGCGCTTCAGTTGACTTCGTCTTCTTCAGCGAGGGGCGCATTCTACATCACCCCAGTACCGCGTCAAGTTGTTTTTGGAAAATTTCTTTTCGTTTCAACAACTTACTCGCTTCGGCGGAGCTTTCCGCTTCAGCGAGGCGCGCATTCTACATGAGCGGGGATGGGTGTAAACCCCCATTTTGAAAAAAGCTGAATCTTTTGTTCAAACGGTCAGGAATCCCCTTTCCCTCTATATATAGAAGGGATCAGATAACCTGCTTGTCGCGCAGCGTGGCTATAGCGCCGCCGTCCAGCCCCAGTACCCGCGCGAGCACCTCATCGGTGTGTTCGCCCAAGCGCGGCGGTGCGAGACGGTATTCGACAGGGGTGTCAGACAACCGCAGCGGACTCGCCACCTGGGCCACCAGCCCCGACAGCGCGTGCGGCAGCTCCACCTTCAAGCCACGGGCCAGCACCTGGGGATCCTCGAACACCGCCGCCAGGTCGTTGATCGGCCCACAGGGCACGCCAACCTCCTCCAGCGCCGCCACCCACTCGGCCGTGGTCTTGAACACGGTGGCCTGGCGGATCAGCGGGATCAGCTCGGCCCGGTTCGCCACCCGCGCCTTGTTGGAAGAAAAACGCGGGTCGTCGGCCCACTCCCGGTGGCCGGCGACCTCGCAGAACTTGCGGAACTGCCCATCGTTGCCGACGGTGAGGATGAAATCCCCGTCTGCGGTGGGGAAGTCCTGATACGGCACGATATTGGGGTGCGCATTCCCCAGCCGGCGAGGCGCGTTCCCCGTGGTGAGGTAGTTCATCGCCTGATTGGCCAGGCAAGCCACCTGCACGTCCAGCAGCGCCATGTCGATGTGCTGCCCACGCCCGGTCGTCCCGCGCGCGGTCAATGCAGCGAGGATGGCGACGGAGGAATACAGCCCAGTGAGGATATCGGTCAGGGCCACTCCCACCTTCACCGGACCGGCCCCCTCCTCGGCATCCGAACGCCCGGTCAGGCTCATCAGCCCACCCAGCCCCTGGATCATGAAGTCGTAGCCCGCGCGCTTGGCGTAGGGCCCGAACTGGCCGAAGCCGGTGATGGAGCAATAGATAAGGCGGGGATTGATCGCCTTCAGGGATTCGTAGTCCAGTCCATAGGCCGCCAGCCCGCCCACCTTGAAGTTCTCGATGAGGATGTCCGACTCCGCCGCCAGCTTGCGCACCAGCGCCTGCCCCTCCTCCTGAGTGAAATCGATGGTCACCGACTGCTTGTTGCGGTTCGCGGAAAGGAAGTACGCGGCCTCGCTGGTATCCCGGCCATCGGCGTCCTTCAGATAGGGCGGGCCCCAGGAGCGGGTGTCGTCCCCGGCCCCCGGTCGCTCGACCTTGATCACCTCGGCGCCGAGGTCGGCGAGTATCTGCCCGGCCCAGGGCCCGGCCAGCACACGGGAAAGATCGAGCACGCGGATATGCGAAAGGGCACCGGCCATGGAATCACCCAAAGGAGAAGGAAGGACAGGCACCACGCCCTCTATATATAGAGGGAGTGGCAACTCCGGATCAGAAGAACGCCTGGATACCGGTCTGCGCGCGGCCGAGGATCAGCGCGTGCACGTCATGGGTCCCCTCGTAGGTGTTGACCACCTCCAGGTTCACCAGGTGACGGGCGATACCGAACTCGTCGGAAATCCCGTTGCCGCCGAGCATGTCGCGGGCCAGGCGGGCGATGTCCAGCGCCTTGCCGCAGCTGTTGCGCTTCATGATGGAGGTGATCTCCACGGCGGCGGTGCCCTCGTCCTTCATACGACCCAGGCGCAGGCAACCCTGCAGGGCCAGGGTGATCTCGGTCTGCATATCGGCCAGCTTCTTCTGGATCAGCTGGTTGGCCGCCAGCGGACGACCGAACTGGTGGCGGTCCAGCACGTACTGGCGCGCGGTGTGCCAGCAGAACTCGGCGGCACCCAGGGCGCCCCAGGAAATGCCATAGCGGGCAGAGTTCAAGCAGGTGAACGGCCCCTTCAGGCCACGCACCTCGGGGAAGATGTTCTCCTCGGGGACGAACACGTTATCCATCACGATCTCACCGGTGATGGACGCCCGCAGGCCCACCTTGCCGTGGATGGCCGGCGCGCTCAGGCCTTCCCAGCCCTTCTCCAGCACGAAGCCACGGATATCGCCGGCATCGTCCTTGCCCCAGACCACGAAGACATCGGCAATCGGGCTGTTGGTGATCCACATCTTGCTGCCGGTCAGGCGGTAGCCGCCCTCCACCTTGCGCGCGCGGGTGATCATCGAACCCGGGTCGGAACCATGGTTCGGCTCGGTCAGGCCGAAGCAGCCGATCCACTCGCCGCTGGCCAGCTTCGGCAGGTACTTCTGCTTCTGCGCCTCGCTGCCGAATTCGTTGATCGGCACCATCACCAGGGAAGACTGCACGCTCATCATCGAGCGGTAGCCGGAGTCGATGCGCTCCACCTCGCGGGCGATCAGCCCATAGCACACATAGTTCAGGCCACTGCCGCCGTACTCCGCCGGGATGGTCGCGCCCAGCAGGCCGACCTCACCCATCTCGCGGAAGATCGCCGGGTCGGTCCTTTCATGGCGGAAGGCTTCCAGCACACGGGGAGCCAGCTTGTCCTGGGCGAACTGCTCGGCGCTGTCGCGCACCATGCGCTCCTCTTCCGTCAGTTGCTGGTCCAGCATCAGCGGGTCGATCCAGTTGAAAGAAGCCTTGGCAGCCATGGAGGAATCCTCGGTAAGCGGTGGATGCGGAACGGGTCGCGCCCGTCTTGTCGTATGCATTCATCCTAGACAGTGCCGGCCGCCAGGAGCAAACGAGGATTTCGCACCCTCTTGTGCTAATTTCTCACTCCGAAATCGCACGAGCCGCCGTTTACGCCACTCAATTGTGAGGCAGAGGTACAGCATGCGCCGCAAGATCCCCAGCACCAGTGCCTTGATCGCCTTCGAATCCGCCGCGCGGCACCAGAGTTTCACCAAGGCCGCCGAAGAACTGGCCCTGACCCAGAGCGCCATCTGCCGGCAGATCGGCGGGCTGGAGGAATTCCTCGGCCTGGAGCTGTTCCGCCGCTCGCGCCGTGGCGTGAAGCTCACCGAGGCCGGCCTCGCCTACTCCCGCCGCATCGCCACCCAACTCGACGCCGTGGAGCGCGACACCCTCGCCGTGATGGGCCAGCAGGGCGCGATGGCCATCGAACTGGCCGTAGTGCCCACCTTCGGCACGCAATGGCTGGTTCCCCGGCTGGCGGATTTCCAGCGCCTGCACCCGGAAGTGACGGTCAACCTCACCAACCGCACCCGTCCCTTCCTCTTCGCCGACACCGCCTTCGATGCCGCGCTCTACTTCGGCGACGCCGACTGGTCGGGCACCGAATCCCACTTCCTCATGCACGAACACTCGGTGCCGGTGTGCAGCCCGCGCCTGCTGGGTGGCCGCGAGCGCCTCAGCGCCAGCGAGATCGCCGGCCTTCCGTTGCTGCAACAGACCACCCGCCCCTATGCCTGGCGCCAGTGGTTCGGCTCCCTCGGCCTCAACGTCCCGCGTGACATGAGCGGCCCGCGCTACGAGCTCTTCTCCATGCTCGCCCAGGCGGCCACCCACGAGATGGGCATCGCGCTCATCCCGCCCTTCCTCATCCAGCGCGAACTGGCCGACGGCAGCCTGGTCGCCGCCCTGGACCACAGCTTCCGCAGCGACAAGGCCTATTACCTGATCATCCCCGAGCGCAAGGTCGAATCCGCCGCCCTGGGCGCCTTCCGCGACTGGCTGGTGGAAGCCGCGCGCCTCTACCGCCAGCAGGCCGGCCAGGACTGAGTCCACACGCCCGCCACTGTCACGCAAAGTAGCAGCCCGCCAGGCCGTATCGTCCCACCCGCTCCCCATCGCCCTGAAAAGCCCCCGCACAGGCCCGTGCGAGCGCTGGCATCACCCACCCGGGTGATGGGTGAAATCGCCCGTTCAGGCAGTTATGGGCAGACTTTCGGCTGATTAGCATGAGGCCTCCTTCATCCTTCACTGGAGAGCCGCATGACAACAAGAACAATGCGCGGAATCTTCCGGCCGCACGCGCTGGCCGCCGCCGTGGCACTGGGATTCACCGCCCCCTCGTACGCCGTCACCTTCAACATCGGGGAGATAGAAGCGCAGTTCGACTCATCGCTGTCGGTCGGCGCGAGCTGGGGCACCCGCGCGCCGGACCCGGAATTCATCTCCACCGCCAGCGGTGGCGAAGCGCTCTCGCGCACCTCCGACGACGGCCGCCTCAACTTCAAGAAGGGCGAGACCTTCTCGAAGATCTTCAAGGGCATCCATGACCTCGAACTGAAGTACGGCGACACCGGCGTCTTCATCCGCGGCAAATACTGGTACGACTTCGAGCTGAAGGACGAGCACCGCGAGTTCTACGACATCGACGACCACAACCGCAAAGAGGGCGCCAAGTCCTCGGGCGCGCAGATCCTCGACGCCTTCATCTACCACAACTACAACCTGGGCGACCTGCCCGGCAGCGTGCGCGTCGGCAAGCAGGTAGTGAGCTGGGGCGAGAGCACCTTCATCGGCAACTCGATCAACAGCATCAACCCCATCGACGCCGCCGCCTTCCGCCGCCCCGGGGCGGAGATCAAGGAAGGCCTCATTCCGGTCAACATGATCTACGTCTCCCAGAGCCTGACCGACAGCCTCTCGGCCGAAGCCTTCTACCAGCTGGAATGGGACCAGACGGTGGCCGACAACTGCGGCACCTTCTTCTCCACCTCCGACGTGGTCGCCGACGGCTGCACGGACCGCCTTATCGTCAACGGCCCCGACCTGCCGCCCGGCGTCTCCACCAACACCGGCGCCACCCTCTACATCCCCCGCGCCGGCGACAAGGACGCCCGCGACAGCGGCCAGTTCGGCGTCGCCCTGCGCTGGTTCGTGCCGGAGTTCAACGACACCGAGTTCGGTGCCTATGCGATGAACTACCACAGCCGCGGGCCGGTGTTCAGCACCATCCGCACCACCACCCCGAGCCTGGCGGTCATCCCCGGCGCGCCGGGTGCCCGCTACTTCATCGAATACCCCGAGGACATCCGCCTCTACGGCGTGAGCTTCCAGACCAACATCGAAGGCACCTCGGTCGCCGGCGAGCTCAGCTTCCGCCCCAACATGCCGCTGCAGCTCAACAGCACCGACCTGTCCTTCGCCGCCCTGGCCGTCCCCTCCTCGCCGATCTTCGAGAGTGGCCACGGCAGCAACACCGCCGGCGCCATCCTCCACGGCTACGAGCGCAAGCCCGTCACCCAGGCCCAGGTCACCGCCACCCAGTTCGTCGACCAGGTCATGGGCGCCAGCCGCCTGACCCTGGTGGCCGAGGTCGGCTACAACCACATCGGCGGCCTTGACGACGACATGGGCTCGCTGCGCTACGGCCGCGACCCGATCTACGGCCCCGGCCAGCTCTCCTCGCAAGCCACCTGCCTGGCGCTCACCGCCACCAGCCCGGCGCAGCGCGAGTGCAACGACAAGGGCTTCTACACCAGCAGCTCCTGGGGCTACCGCGCCCGCGCCGCCCTGGACTACAGCAACGTCTTCGCCGGCATCAACCTCACCCCCAGCCTCGCCTGGTCCCATGACGTCGACGGCTACGGCCCCAACTTCAACGAAGGCAGCAAAGCCATCAGCCTCGGCCTCAACGCCGAATACCAGAACACCTACACCGCCAGCCTCAGCTACACCGACTTCTTCGGCGGCCACTACAACACCACCACTGACCGCGACTTCATCGCCCTCAGTTTCGGCCTGAACTTCTGATCAACGACCGCATAGGACTCGCACAATGAGAACCACAAGAATCCTGCAAGGCGGTGTGCTGGCCCTCAGCCTGCTGGCCGCCACCGTGATGGCCGCGGTATCGCCCGACGAAGCCGCCAAGCTCGGCACCAGCCTCACCCCGCTGGGCGCCGAGAAGGCCGGCAACGCCGACGGCAGCATCCCCGAATGGACCGGTGGCCTGCCCAAAAACGCCGCCGCCATCGACGCCAACGGCTTCCTCGCCGACCCCTTCGCCAGCGAGAAACCGCTGTTCACCATCACCGCCGCCAACGCCGCGCAGTACAAGGACAAGCTCTCCGAAGGCCAGCTGGCGATGTTCAAGCGCTACCCCGAGACCTACAAGATCCCGGTCTACACCACCCACCGCACCGCCGCCGCGCCGGACGCCATCTACGCCGCCGCCAAGCAGAGCGCCCTCAACACCCAGCCGGTGGACGGCGGCAACGGCCTGTCCAACTTCGCCGCCAGCCACTACTACGCCTTCCCGATTCCCAAGGACGGCGTCCAGGTGCTGTGGAACCACATCACCCGCTACCGTGGCGGCAACGCCCGGCGCCTGGTGGTGCAGGTCACCCCGCAAACCAACGGCTCCTTCTCCCCGGTGCAGTTCCAGGACGAAGTCGCCTTCCCCGGCGACATGAGCGACCTCGACCAGGACAAGGCCGCCAACATCCTCCTCTACTTCAAGCAGCGGGTCCTCGCGCCCTCGCGCCTGGCCGGCAACGTGCTGCTCGTCCACGAGACCATCGACCAGGTCAAGGAGCCGCGCCTGGCGTGGATCTACAACGCCGGCCAGCGTCGCGTGCGCCGGGCGCCGCAGGTCGCCTACGACGGCCCAGGCACCGCCGCCGACGGCATGCGCACCGCCGACAACTTCGACATGTTCTCCGGCGCGCCCGACCGCTACGACTGGAAGCTCATCGGCAAGAAGGAGATGTACATCCCCTACAACAGCTACAAGCTCGACTCCACCTCCCTCAAGTACAAGGACATCGTCCAGGCCGGCCACATCAACCAGGACCTGACCCGCTACGAGCTGCACCGCGTCTGGGAAGTCGAGGCCACGCTGAAAGCCGGCGAACGCCACATCTACGCCAAGCGCCACATGTACATCGATGAAGACAGCTGGCAGGTCGCCCTGGTCGATCACTACGACGGTCGCGGCCAGCTGTGGCGCGTCGGCGAAGGCCACGCCGAGTACCACTACGGCCAGCAGGTCTCCGGCTACACCCTGGAAGCCCTGTACGACATCATCGCCGGCCGCTACATCGCCCTGGGCCTGAAGAACGAGGAGAAACACGGCACCGAGTTCGGCTTCAAGGCCAGCGGCGCCGACTACACCCCGGCCGCCCTGCGCAACGCCGGCATCCGCTGACCGAACCAAGGCTCCAACCGCTGCAAGCGCGCCCCGGCATGCCCGGGGCGCGTGCATTGCGGGGCTGCGTTATGGCGCACAATCATTCGCGGCCATAGCGCTTCACCTGCCGCTGCCTTGGGTCTAGTCTCAATGACCACGGTTCATCCCATAACAACAACATCCGCGAGAACCGCCATGCCCCGCAGCAGCTCCGGCGTTCCGTCCGTTCGCGCCCCCCACCCCAGCATCCCGCGCCTGCCGCCGGCCCATGTGCCGCGCCCCCGGCTGACCGAACGCCTGCTCGCCGAACAGAGCCGCCTGCGCCTGCTCTGCGCCCCGGCCGGCTTCGGCAAGAGCGTGCTGTTCAGCGAATTGCTGCTGGGCCTGCGCGACCCCGGCCAGGTGCTCTGGCTCAACCTCGCCGGCCAGCCCCTGCACCCCGAACAGCTGCTCGCGCAGATCGCCGGCGCCCTGCAGCGCCCGGTTCCCGACCTGCCCGCGCCACTCGCCCTGCTGCAACTGCTCGATGGCGGCGGCAAGCCGCTGTGGCTGGTGCTCGACGACTACCCGAGCCAGCCCCCGGCGGAACTCGATGCCTGCATCGACCAACTGCTCGCCCGCGCCCTGCCCAACCTGCAGCTGCTGGTCAGCGCCCGCCAGCGGCCGGACTGGAACCTGCCACGCCTGCTGCTGGCCGGCGAACTGCAGGAACTGGACGCCACCCACCTGGCCCTGACCCGCGACGAACTGGAGCGCCTGGTCGACCAGCTCGCCCCCCAGGCCAGCGAAGCCCAGCGCGAGGAACTCTGGCAGGAGAGCGAAGGCTGGTGCGCCGGCGCCCGCCTGCAGCTGTCCAGCCGCAATCACCCGCACGGCCCCGGCACCGCTGCCGCCGCCAGCCATTGCTGGCTCAAGGAATACCTCGACCACGAACTGCTCGCCCGCCTGGGTGACGAGGAAGCCCGCTGCCTGTTCGCGCTGGTCCACCTGCCCAAGGTCTCCGCCGAACTGTGCCGCCAGCTGTGGGAGGAAAGCGACGGCGCCGAGCTGTTCTCGCGCCTGCTCGCCCGCCAGGCCTTCTGCATGCCGCTGGACGAGGACGGCCACTGGTACCGCGTGCTGCCCGCCGTGGCCAAGGTCCTGCACAACCGCATCTCGGCGACCGCCGCGGCCCACCTGCACCTGGCTGCGTGCCGGGTGTTCATCGCCGCCGGCCAGGTGGAAGACGCCATCGAACAAGCGCTGTGCGCCGGGCAACCGGAAGTCGCCGCCAACTACCTCGAACACCTCGGCCAGGAATGGCTCACCGGCGAGCAGCACCTCGCCCACCTGCTCGCCTGGCGCAGCCGGCTCCCCGCCCTGCTGCTGGAGAGCACGCCACGCCTGCTCACCCTCAACGCCTGGGCCCTGCTCCTGGCCTGGCGCCTTGACGAAGCCGAGGACTGCATCCACAAGCTCGGCCGCTTCCTGCCCCAGGCCGACGGCCGCCGCAACCGCAAGCTGCTGGCCAACTGGCAGGCCCTGCACGGCGTACTCGGCGCCCTGCGCGGCCGCCCCGGTCAGGACGCCGCGCTGCACTGCCAGCAAGCCCTGGAGCACCTGCCCGAGCGGGACTGGATGCCGATCCTGCTGTGCCACTCCGCCCTCGCCCGCATCGCCATGGCCAGCGGCCAGCCCGACCTCGCCCCGGTGCGCCTGCACGACGCCCTGGAGATCGCCCGGCGCCAGGGCAGCCTGCTGTTCGAAACCCTGATCAACCTCGACCGCACCCGCCTGCTGCTGCTGCGCGGCGAGTTCGCCCGCGCCCAGGGGCTGGTCACCCAGAGCTTCGCCCTGATCGGCCAGCGCAAGGCGGTGGACGGCCTGCTGCTCGGCCGCCTGCACCTGATCCAGGGCGAACTGCACCTGATCCACGGCCGCCTCGACGACGCCGAGACCGAGCTGCGCATCGGCCTGGAACAGGCCCTGGAATGCGCCGACCCCTTCGCCCTGCATGGCTACCTCGGCCTCGCCGAACTCCGCTCGCGGCGCGGCGAGTTCGACCAGGCCTTCGTCCACCTGCGTGATGCCGAGCGGGAAATGCATTGCCGCCAGGTCTGGCGCCTGTCCTTCAACGGCGTGCTCAGCCTGCAGAGCATGCGCGTGCTCGCCCGCCAGCAGCGCTGGGACCGCGTCGAACCGGTGGGCCTGCGCATCCAGCGCTACTTCGAGGGCGACAGCCCCTGGATGCCACCGCTGGACTACCCCACCCTGCCGTTGCGCAACCTGCTCCTGCTGGCCCGGGGGCACCTGGCGGCGGGCCGCGCCGAACAGGCCGAGGCGATGCTGCGCCCCCTGCTGCAGCGCTGCGAATTCCTCCAGTACCGGCCGCTGGCCTGCGAAGTCGGCCTGGCGCTGGCCGAGGCGGCCCGCTGGCTCGGCCTGGACGATGCCGCCAACCTGGAGCGCGAGACTCGCCAGCAAGCCACCAACCTCGGCATGCAGGGCCTGCTGCAGGAGTGGCCCGCCGCCGGCCAGCCCGGCGAGCGCAGCGGTGCGACGGGTGCGGGCGACCACAGCAACCTGCTCAGCCAGCGCGAACGCTCGGTCCTGCAGCTGCTCGCCGAGGGCTTCTCCAACCAGGAGATCGGCAGCTACCTGTTCATCTCGGTGAACACGGTGAAAACCCACACCAAGAAGATCAACAGCAAGCTCGGCGTGAAGCGCCGCACCCAGGCGGTGATGCGCGCCAAGAGCCTCGGCCTGCTGGTTTGAGGCGCAACCGCGACAATCCACCACAGGGCGCGTCCGTCCTTCCTGCACTTCCCCCTCTGGAATGGGCTTTTCGGTGATATTTGACCCTGTAGTCAATTATTCATCAAAGCTACACAAGCCCCGTTTTCCAGACACTTATGGCAACTATAAAAAACGCTGACTAACAGTCGCGCCGCCAATGACGGCAGGATGTCGCGGCCTCCCAGTGGGTCGGGCATGGCCTGATGGACATCCATTCATGTCAGGGATGTCATTCCCCGCCCACAGGGCCTCCGGATAGGCTGCGCAGCCAGTCCGGACGGCGCTTTGAATCAAATGGCCGCTTTCCCGGTCAATTGGTGACTTGTAGTTACTGCCGCGTTTGACTTCAGAACTTCTTGAAGCACTCGCGGTTCGCCTGCAAAATGCCGCGCCCGCCGGTCAGCACGCAGTGCACCGAGCGGTTTTGTGCTGATCCGCCCCCGCCAGAGCGCCAACGTAGTGCGCTGGTCAATCACAACGATCACGCAGGAGAATTTACGTGCACATCGGTGTTCCTCTCGAAACCCTGGCCGGTGAAACGCGGGTAGCCGCGACTCCCGAGACCATCAAGAAACTGATCGGCCAAGGCCATCAGGTCACCGTCCAGAGCGGTGCCGGCGTCAGCGCCAGCATCACCGACGCGGCCTATGAAGCCGTCGGCGCCACCCTCGGCAGCGACGCCGCCGCCTTCGGTGCCGACCTGGTGCTGAAGGTCGTCGCCCCGTCCGACGCCGAACTGGCCCTCATGAAGGCCGGCGCCGTGCTGGTCGGCATGCTCAACCCGTTCAGCAACGAGACCATCGCGCGCATGAATGCCCGCGGCATCACCGCCTTCGCCCTCGAAGCGGCGCCGCGCACCTCCCGCGCCCAGAGCCTCGACGTGCTGTCGTCCCAGGCCAACATCGCCGGCTACAAGTCCGTGCTGCTGGCTGCGCACCACTACCCGCGCTTCATGCCGATGCTGATGACCGCCGCCGGCACCGTGAAGGCCGCGCGCATCCTCATCCTCGGTGCCGGTGTCGCCGGCCTGCAGGCCATCGCCACGGCCAAGCGCCTGGGTGCGGTGATCGAGGCGTCCGACGTGCGCCCGGCCGTGAAGGAGCAGATCGAATCCCTCGGCGCCAAGTTCGTCGACGTGCCCTTCGAGACCGATGAAGAGCGCGAATGCGCCCAGGGTGTCGGCGGTTACGCCCGCCCGATGCCGGCCTCCTGGATGGAGCGCCAGGCCAAGGCCGTGCACGAGCGCGCCAAGCAGGCCGACATCGTCATCACCACCGCGCTGATCCCGGGCCGCAAGGCCCCGACCCTGCTGCACGAGGCGACCGTCGCCGAAATGAAGCCGGGCTCCGTGGTCATCGACCTGGCGGCGGCCCAAGGCGGCAACTGCCCGCTGACCGAAGCCGAGCAGGTGGTGGTCAAGCACGGCGTCACCATCGTCGGCTACAGCAACCTGGCGGCCCTGGTGCCGGCGGATGCCTCGGCCCTCTATGCGCGCAACCTGCTGGACTTCCTCAAGCTGGTCATCGACAAGGACGGCCAGTTCCACGTCAACCTCGAAGACGACATCGTCGCCGCGTGCCTGATGTGCCGCGACGGGCAAGTCGTCCGCACCAACGGCTAAGGGGCAGCGGACATGGATATGATTTCTGACGGCATCTACAACCTGATCATCTTCGTGCTGGCGATCTACGTCGGCTACCACGTGGTCTGGAACGTGACCCCCGCCCTGCACACCCCGCTGATGGCCGTGACCAACGCCATCTCGGCGATCGTGATCGTCGGCGCCATGCTGGCCGCCGCCCTCACCGTCACCCCGCTGGGCAAGGCCATGGGCACCCTGGCCGTGGCCCTGGCCGCGGTCAACGTCTTCGGTGGCTTCCTGGTCACCCGACGCATGCTGGAAATGTTCAAGAAGAAAGCGCCCAAGGCGTCGGCGGAGAAGCACTGACCATGAGCATGAACCTGATCACTGTTCTCTACCTCGTCGCCTCGGTGTGCTTCATCCAGGCACTGAAGGGCCTGTCGCACCCGACCACGTCCCGTCGCGGCAACCTGTTCGGCATGATCGGCATGGCCATCGCGGTGTTCACCACCGTCGGCCTGATCTACAAGCTCGGCGCTGAGCTCGCCACCCAGGGCATCGGCTACGTCATCGTCGGCCTGCTGGTCGGCGGCACCGCCGGCTCGGTCATGGCCAAGCGCGTCGAAATGACCAAGATGCCGGAGCTGGTCGCCTTCATGCACAGCATGATCGGCCTGGCCGCCGTGTTCATCGCCATCGCCGCCGTGGTCGAACCCCAGTCCCTGGGCATCGTCGCCACCCTGGGCGACGCCATTCCCAAGGGCAACCGCCTGGAACTGTTCCTCGGTGCAGCCATCGGTGCCATCACCTTCTCCGGTTCGGTGATCGCCTTCGGCAAGCTCTCGGGCAAGTACAAGTTCCGCCTGTTCCAGGGTGCCCCCGTGGTGTTCAAGGGCCAGCACATGGTCAACCTGGCCGTCGGCCTGGCGATCCTCGGCCTGGGCCTGTACTTCACCTTCACCGGTGACATCCGCGCCTTCGCCCTGCTGGTGGCCCTGGCCTTCGTCATCGGCGTGCTGATCATCATCCCGATCGGCGGCGCCGACATGCCGGTGGTGGTGTCGATGCTCAACAGCTACTCGGGCTGGGCGGCCGCCGGCATCGGCTTCTCGCTGAACAACTCGATGCTGATCATCGCCGGTTCGCTGGTGGGCTCCTCGGGCGCGATCCTCTCCTACATCATGTGCAAGGCGATGAACCGCTCGTTCTTCAACGTCATCCTCGGCGGCTTCGGTGCCGATGCGGATGCCGGCGCCGCCACCGGCAGCAAGGAGCAGCGCCCCGTTAAGTCGGGCTCCTCCGACGACGCGGCCTTCCTGCTGACCAACGCCGACACCGTCATCATCGTTCCCGGCTACGGCCTGGCGGTGGCCCGTGCCCAGCACGCGCTGATGGAACTGGCCGAGAAGCTGACCCACCGTGGCGTGACCGTGAAGTACGCGATCCACCCGGTCGCCGGCCGCATGCCGGGCCACATGAACGTCCTGCTGGCCGAGGCCGAAGTGCCGTACGAGCAGGTGTTCGAGATGGAAGACATCAACTCCGAGTTCGGCCAGGCCGACGTGGTCCTGGTGCTCGGCGCCAACGACGTGGTCAACCCGGCTGCGAAGAACGATCCGAAGTCGCCGATCGCCGGCATGCCGATCCTCGAGGCCTACAAGGCCAAGACCGTGATCGTCAACAAGCGCTCGATGGCCAGCGGCTACGCCGGCCTGGACAACGAACTGTTCTACCTCGACAAGACCATGATGGTCTTCGGCGACGCCAAGAAGGTCATCGAAGACATGGTCAAGGCGGTCGACTGACCCCTGCCCCGCACCACCGAAAACCCCGGCCACGCGCCGGGGTTTTCTTTCATGAGCCCCAGGGAGCAAGAGACCACACCGTAGGATGGGTAGAGCGAAGCGAAAGCCATCGCCAAGCCGTGCCGAATCGCGAATGAATTCGCTCCTACCTCCTTTCGTACCCTCCATTCATGCGCGCGCTCTTCGACCTTGGTATAGAAGGCGCCGGCCCGGAGAGCCCCTAGACTGCGCGGCTCGTCTCCCCCGTTGCCCGAGGTTCCCCCATGCACCCTGATCGCGTACGCCTGCCCTCGCTGCTGGGCAAGGTAATGAGTGCGGCCGATGCCGCATCCCTCATCGAAGACGGCATGACCATCGGCATGAGCGGCTTCACCCGCGCCGGCGAGGCCAAGGCCGTGCCGCGCGCGCTGGCCGAGCGCGCCAAGCAGCAGCCGCTGCAGATTACCCTGATGACCGGGGCAAGCTTGGGCAACGACCTCGACAAGCAACTCACCGAAGCCGGCGTGCTGGCCCGGCGCATGCCCTTCCAGGTGGACAGCACCCTGCGCAAGGCGATCAACGATGGCAGCGTCATGTTCATCGACCAGCACCTGTCGGAAACCGTCGAACAGCTGCGCAACCACCAGCTCAAGCTGCCGGACATCGCCGTGATCGAAGCCGTGGCCATCACCGAGGAGGGCCACATCGTGCCCACCACCTCGGTGGGCAACTCCGCCAGCTTCGCCATCTTCGCCAAGCGCGTGATCGTCGAGATCAACCTGGCCCACGACACCAACCTCGAAGGCCTGCACGACGTCTACATCCCTACCTACCGGCCGACCCGCACGCCCATCCCGCTGACCCGCGTGGACGACCGCATCGGCACCACCGCCATCCCGATCCCACCGGAGAAGATCGCCGCCATCGTCTTCACCGAACAGCCGGACTCGCTCTCCACCGTGCTGCCGCCCGATGCCGAGACCCAGGCCATCGCCGACCACCTGATCGGCTTCTTCGCCCGCGAGGTCGAGGCCGGGCGCCTGTCCAACAGCCTGGCGCCCCTGCAGGCCGGCATCGGCAGCATCGCCAACGCCGTGATGTGCGGGCTGATCGACTCGCCCTTCGAAGACCTCAGCATGTACTCCGAGGTGCTGCAGGACTCAACCTTCGACCTGATCGACGCCGGCAAGCTGCGCTTCGCCTCCGGCAGCTCCATCACCCTCTCCGCGCGCCGCAACGCCGATGTCTTCGGCAACCTCGAGCGCTACAAGGACAAGCTCGTGCTGCGCCCGCAGGAGATATCCAACCACCCCGAAGTGGTGCGGCGCCTGGGCATCATCGGCATCAACACCGCCCTGGAGTTCGACATCTACGGCAACGTCAACTCCACCCACGTCGGCGGCACCAGGATGATGAACGGCATCGGCGGCTCGGGGGACTTCGCCCGCAACGCCCACCTGGCCATCTTCGTCACCAAATCCATCGCCAAGGGCGGCGCCATCTCCAGCGTCGTGCCCATGGTCAGCCACGTGGACCACACCGAGCACGACGTCGACATCCTCGTCACCGAACAGGGCCTGGCCGACCTGCGCGGCCTGGCCCCGCGCGAACGCGCCCGGGCGATCATCGACCACTGCGTGCACCCGGACTACCGTGCGGCACTGGACGACTACTTCGAGCGCGCCTGCGCCAAGGGCGGGCACACCCCCCATCTGTTGCGCGAAGCCATGGACTGGCACATCAACCTGGAAGAAACCGGGCGCATGCTCGCCAGCTGAATCGGTACAGCGGACTTTTTGCTGACGAACAGGTCAAAAAACAGCTCCCGGTAAAAGGCCAACTGTACTGCTGCCAATCCCTGCCGAAGTTCGCTTCGGCAGTGAAAAATCCGGTTTCCCGTCGTTCGCCGAGGGTTTCAACGGGGCACCAATACAGCTGATCGAAATTTCGCAGGCACAGTTAGTTAGCTTGCTCAGTACCACCCGTACAATTTCAGTCAGCTGTGACTACTGGGTCGTTTGTTCTGGACAGAAAATAGGCACCAGACAAACCCCTCTAGCCCCGCCACAAGCGGGAAGGAAGCGCCACCATGGAACGTACCCTCAGTTCCGACCTGATCCTCAGCTCCTCCGAATCCAGCGCCAAGGCCTCCTGGCCGCTGCGCGTCATCTCCACCCTGCTGATGTGGCAGCGTCGCATCTCCAGCCGCCATCAGCTCGCGATGCTCGACTCCCGCCTGCTGGCCGATGCCGGCATCAGCGAGGCGCAGCGCGAACTGGAGCTGAACAAGCCCTTCTGGCGCTAAGCCCGAAGCGGCGCCAGCCGCACTGCAACACCTGACAGAACCCGCCGCAGAGGTATCGCCGGCGGGTTTCGTTTTTTCGGGGCCTCGAAACGCGAACGGAACAGCCCGGCGCAATAAGGCCGATACAGTTGCCGCCACGCAGCCACTGACCCAATACAATTGCGCCCCGCTGTCCCTGCCGCCAAGCGCTGCGGCGCGCGAACATGGTCTCCCATAACCCGAACCCGCCCTGGAGCGGGAAGGAAGACCGCCATGGAACGCAGCTTCGTTTCCCCTGCCCCCGCCGAATCCCCCCGGCAGCGCACCCCGCTGGCCATCCGCCTGTTCGCCCGCGTAGCCGAATGGCAGCGCAACATGCGCACCCGCCATCAACTGGCACAGCTGAACGCGCAGCAACTGGCGGATATCGGGCTCAGCGAGTGCGACCGCAGCCAGGAGCTGGACAAGCCCTTCTGGCGCTAGGCGCTGCCGCCACTGGAACGACTCCCGCCGCTTCGCTAGGCTCTACGCCACGGGGCGCTGCGCGTGCAGCGCCCTTCGTCCCGCACAGGAGTTATCCCCATGCCCCTCTCCCGCCTGCTCGGCGCAGCCGCACTGCTGGCCCTGGCCACCAGCGCCTCGGCCACCAGCTTCGTGGTCACCACCGATGCCGTCGTCGGTGCCCTCGGCGCCACCTTCGATGCCACCTCGGACGTCACCTCTTCCCTGCGCGACGACAAGCTCGTCCTCGCCGCCCGTGACGACGCCGCCAGCTTCGTCGCAAGCGCAGGCGACATCCGTGGCGCACGCCTGGAAGCCGCACTCGTGCACATCCGCAGCCTCCAGCCGCAGCTGCAGGCCAGCGACCTGCAACTGGCCCAGGCCATCCTCGCCCTGTGACGCCCTTCCCGGCGGGCGCTCCCCGCGCCTGCCGGCCCTGGCCGTGAACCCCGCATTCCGCTAGCCTTGGCGCCCGCCGCGCCCCGGGCCCGGCGCCCCCCTGCGCCGCTTCGCTCGGTTTGAACTGCGCCTGGGGTTTTCCGTCCAATGACCCGTACAGTTTTCACCTTCGGAGAGATCCAATGCGTCGCACGCTGATTGCCGCCGCCACCGCCCTCACCCTCGTCGCCGGCGCCGTCCAGGCACAGACCCTGGTTGCCACCAGCAACATCATCGTCCGCGCCTTCGGCCGCAGCATCGACTTCACCTCCGATACCACCACCTCAATCCGCGACATGAAGGTGATCCGCGAAGCCCGCGACGACGCCGCCAGCTTCGTCGCCAGCGCGGGCGACATCCGCGGCGTCCAGCTGGAAGCCGCCTTCAACACCCTGCGCGAGCGCCTGCCGGAGGCCCGCGACGCCAGCGACGAGACCCTGGCCCAGGCCATCCTCGCGCTCTGACCGCCGTCTTGGCCGTGCGCCTGCCCACTGTCCTGCGCCGGGTTTGCCTGGCGGGGTTGCTGGCGAGCGCAACAGTTCGGGCCGATTTGCAACTGGACCTGAACAGTGACGGCCTGAGCGCGCCCCAGCGCCAGGCCAGCCAAGCGTTGCTGGATGAAGCCCTCGCCGCCCTGCCACCGAGCTTCGTCCAGCGCCTCGACCGCCGCGTCGAGGTCGCCTGGGCCGATGACCTGCCCGACAACGCCTACGGCCGCGCCACCCGCATCGACGCCCTCGACCTCAACCGCGCCCTGCTGCCGGCCCTGGCCGATGGCAGCGCCGCCACCGAGAAGACCCACCGCCCCCACGGCACCGTGCGCCGCGAACTGCTGGCCACCGTCCTCCATGAACTCACCCACCTCTACGACCGCGCCCGCTGGCGCACCCCGGCCGAGCGCAGCCTGCAGTTCCGCTGTGGCCTGTCTGCCGGCAGCACCGGCCTGGTGGGGCAGCGCGGCGAATGCCGGGGGCAGGTGGCGCGGCGCTCCAGCCTCAGCGACGACCCGCGCCTGCTCGACCTCGCCGGCTGGCCGCAACGGGTCGGCCGGCGCGGTGACCGCGAGGCGGAGAACCACCAGGTCGCGCGCAGCCCGGATCTCTACGAGCTGAGCAACCCGCGCGAATTCATCGCGGTGAACATGGAGTACTTCCTTCTCGACCCCGCCTTCGCCTGCCGCCGCCCGGCGCTGTACCGCTACCTGCGCCAGCACTTCGGCTGGGCCCCCGCGCAGCAGGCCGAGTGCGCCGGGGAGCTGGCCTACCTCAACGCCGGACGCGACTTCGGGCGCGAACCCCTGGGGCGCCTCGACCCCGAGCGGGTCTATGAAGTGGACTACCTGTTCGCCGAAGCCAACGACAACTGGGTCAGCCGCTGGGGCCACAGCATGCTGCGCCTGGTCATCTGCGCCCCCGGCCGGCCACGCGGTCCCGACTGCCGCCTCGACCTCGACCAGCACCTGGTGCTGTCCTACCGCGCCTTCGTCGGCGACGTGCAGCTCTCCAGCTGGGACGGCCTCACCGGCGCCTACCCCTCGCGCCTCTTCGTGCTACCGCTGTCCCAGGTGATCGACGAATACACCAAGGTGGAAATGCGCAGCCTCGCCTCGGTGCCGCTCAAGCTCGACCGCGAGCAGGTGGAGCAACTGGTGGAGCGCGCCGCGGAGATGCACTGGAGCTACGACGGCGACTACTGGTTCCTCTCCAACAATTGCGCGGTGGAAACCCTCAAGCTGCTACGCAGCGGCACCGACGACCCGCGCCTGAGCGACCTCGACAGCATCATGCCCAACGGCCTGCTGGCCCTGCTGGAAGGGCGCGGCGTGGCCGACCCGGAACCGCTGCGCGACCCGAGGGAAGCCCTGCGCCTGGGCTACCGCTTCGACTCCTTCCGCGACCGCTACCAGGCCATGTTCAGCATTGCCCGCGAGCGCCTGAAGCTGCCGCAAGCCGACGTGGAAACCTGGCTCGACCTGCCCGGCGACCAACGCCGCCCCTGGATCGCCGACGCCGACCTGCGCGCCAGCGCCGCCCTGCTGCTGCTGGAGCAGGCGGCCATGCGCAAGCAGATGCTGCTGGCCCAGGACGAACTCAAGCGCCGTTACCTCGACAGTCGCGAGAAGCTAGGCAATGCCGAATTCTCCCGGGCCGGCGGCACCCTGGAGCAGATCCTCGCCAACAGCGGCTTCCTCAGCCGCCCGGCGGACATGCTCGAAGGCGGCTACGGCCTGCCCCAGGCCAGCGAGTGGCAGCGCCTGGAGGCCGAGAGCAACAGCCGCCAGCAGAAGCTGCGCAGCCTCACCGACGACCTCGACCGCGAAGTGCGCCACCTGATCGACCCGCGCATCCTCGCCGAACTGGACGCCGTGCAACTCAACCTCGACCAGCTCAGCGCACACCTGCGCCAGCTGCACAAGGACGCCGGCGGGCTCGAGCTGCCCTGACGGTTTTCCCCGCGTCTAACCCCACCGGTGGGCTGAAGCCCACCCTACGATCAAGGCGCAGGCCGATAGGGAATGACTTGCGCCGGAAACCATCCGCGTGGGTTTCGCTCCGCTCTACCCACCCTACCTGGCGGGGCCACGCCGTGGCATGAACCCCGCAGGTCGGGGGCAACCCGGCGTTTCGTGCACAGAACCTTCGTGGGTTTCACCCGCCCTGCGCAGGCGCTGCCGTGACGGATGACCACACCGTAGGATGGGTTGAGCGAAGCGATACCCATCACCACGATGGTGAATGCGATGAGGGACATCCCCCAAGCGCAAGGCGTCCAGGGCGGCTTTGTATCCGCTCGGCCCGATTGTTCCGTGACCCCGTTGTTTAGCCACAGGGGCGGCATGGGCCGGCTACAGGGTTTCTTCCTGCTCTTCCGGCAGGCCCGGGTCCAGGTGCAGCCAGGGCAGGCGGCTGCGCACCCAGATGTGCCGGTCCGGCAGGGCCTCGGCCACGTCGTCCAGGGTGGCGATGGTCACGTCCATGGTGCCGGGGGCCTGCTGGGTGAAGAGGCCGAGCAGGCAGCCGCAGCCACCGCAGAAATAGCGCGAGCAGCCGGGGGAGGAGTGGTACTGCGCCGGCTCGCCACGGGTCCAGGTGAAGGACGCCAGCGGCACGCTGATCCAGGTGGTGACGATGCCGCCGCTGGTGCGCCGGCAGTCCGAGCAGTGGCAGTGGGCGATATCGGTGAGCGGGGCGTCGAAGCGGTAGCGCAGCCGCCCGCAATGGCAGCCGCCCATATGGACCTGGGTCATGGGTACGTCCTCCTGTGCAGTGGGAAAACCTAGACGCTGGAGAGCGCCTCGGCCAATGGTCGGCTTGCGCATGTGCGCGGCGTTGCACAAGATGGCCGCCTCCCGACCGGACCACCGGAACCCGATGTGACCACACTGCTGGCAGCCCTCTGGCCCCTCTTCGCCCTGATCGTCGGCGGCTACGCGCTACGCCTGAAGGGCTTCCCCGGCGATGCCTTCTGGCCCGCCGCCGAACGCCTGAACTACTTCATCCTGTTCCCCGCCCTGCTGTTCAGCAGCCTGGCCACGGCGCCGCTGGACAACCCCGCGCTGCCGCGCCTGGCCCTGGCGGTGCTGCTGGGCCTGGGCGTCGGCTGGGTCGCCCTGCTCCTGGCCCGCCGCGTGATGGGCTGGCCGGCGGCACGCTTCGGCGCCATCACCCAGGGCGTGCTGCGCTTCAACACCTACCTGGGGCTGGCGGCCATCGGCAGCCTGTTCGGCAAGGAGGGCCTGGCCATCGCCGCCCTGATGCTGGCGCTGATGGTGCCGACGGTGAACCTGCTGTCGGTGTGGTCGCTCACCGCCGAGCGCGGCGTCAGCGCCAGGGGCCTGCTGCTGCCGATGGTGAAGAATCCGCTGATCCTCGCCTGCCTCGCCGGCGCCGCCTACAACCTCGCCGGCCTGGGCCTGGGTGGCGGCATAGACCGGCTGCTCAACCTGCTGGCGGTGGCCAGCCTGCCCCTGGGCCTGCTCTGCGTCGGTGCGGCGCTGCAGCCCCGCGAGCTGGGCGGCGAGCTGCCCGCCCTGGGCTGGAACTGCGCGGTGCGCCTGCTGGCCATGCCCGCCCTGGCCTTCGCCGTGGCGTACCTGCTCGGGCTGCCGGCCATGGAGAGCAGCATCCTGGTACTGTTCTTCGCCCTGCCGACGGCACCCACCGCCTATGTGCTGACCCGCCAGCTGGGCGGCGACGGCCACCTGATGGCGGGCATCATCACCCTGCAGACGCTGCTTTCCGGCGCCACGCTGGTGGCCGTGCTGGCGCTGCTGCAGGCTGGGCCGGGCTGACCGCCCGTCCGGATTTCGCGGCACGTTCACCGCCCGTTCGCCGCGAAAGCTGGCTGAAAGCTTCGCCCCTTAGCATCGCCCCACCGCCGGCGAAGACCGGCCGCCGGGCGCTGCATCCGCTACGCCCGGCAACCCCGACAACAACAAGATGGGTGATTGCCATGCTCCGCTCCTGCCGCCTCCACGGCCTCGTTCCGCCCCCTCTCCGTACCCGACCCGCGCGCTGATCCAGCCCCGCCCTCGCCCTCGTCCGGAGATTCCCATGCTGACCTTCCTCGGCTTCGCCATGGTCATGACCTTCATGTACCTGATCATGACCAAGCGCCTGTCCGCACTGATCGCGCTGATCATCGTCCCCATCGCCTTCGCCCTGCTCGGCGGCTTCGCGGCCGGCATCGGCCCGATGATGCTGGAGGGCATCGGCAAGCTCGCGCCCACCGGCGTGATGCTGATGTTCGCCATCCTCTACTTCGCCCTGATGATCGACTCCGGGCTGTTCGACCCCGCCGTGCGCGCCATCCTGCGCCTGGTCAAGGGCGACCCGCTGAAGGTCTCGGTGGGCACCGCCGCCCTGGCGCTGATCGTCTCCCTCGACGGTGACGGCGCCACCACCTACATGATCTGCGTGGCCGCCCTGCTGCCGCTCTACAGCCGCCTGGGCATGAGCCCGCTGATCATGGCGGGGCTGATCATCCTCGCCGGCGGCATCATGAACATGACCCCCTGGGGCGGCCCCACCGCCCGCGCCGCCAGCGCCCTGCACGTGGACCCGTCGGACATCTTCGTGCCGATGATCCCGGCCATGATCGCCGGCTCCCTGGCCCTGTTCGGCCTGGCCTGGGCCTACGGCAAGCGCGAGCGCGCGCGCCTCGGCGTGCTGCAGCTGCCGGACGAGCCGGCCGCCCACGACGAGATCAGCGTCTCCCAGTACCCGGAAGCGCGCCGGCCGAAACTCTTGTGGGTGAACGCGGCGCTGACGGCCGCGTTGATGGTGACGCTGATCGCCGGCCTGCTGCCGCTGCCGGTGCTGTTCATGATCGCCTTCAGCATTGCCATGATCATCAACTACCCCTGCCTGCAGCAGCAGAAGGAGCGCGTCGCGGCCCATGCCGGCAACGTGCTGGCGGTGGTGGGGCTGATCTTCGCCGCCGGCATCTTCACCGGCATCCTCACCGGTACCGGCATGGTGGAAGCCATGTCCAAGAGCCTGCTGGCGGTGATCCCGCCCTCCCTCGGGCCCTACATGGCGGTGATCACGGCGCTGGTGAGCATGCCCTTCACCTTCTTCATGTCCAACGACGCTTTTTATTACGGCGTGTTGCCGGTGCTCGCCGAGGCGGCGGCCCATTACGGCATCAGCCCGGTGGAGATGGCGCGGGCCTCCATCGTAGGCCAGCCGGTGCACCTGCTCAGTCCGCTGGTGCCTTCCACCTACCTGCTGGTGGGCCTGGCGAAGATCGAATTCGGCGACCACCAGCGCTTCACGTTGAAGTGGGCGGTGATGATCTGTCTGTGTATCCTGCTCGCCGCACTGTTACTCGGCGTGTTCCCGCTGTTCGGTACACACTGAACCGCAGGCGACGCGCCCTCGCCGAAGCCGGAAATGCGCCTGCGCACGTTCCGGCTTCGTCGTGCTCCAACCCCCTGACCGCTGAAACACACGAGGAATCCGCATCATGGAATGGCTGACCAGCCCGGAAATCTGGGTCGCCTTCTTCACCCTGACCGCCCTGGAGATCGTCCTGGGCATCGACAACATCATCATGATCGCCATCCTCGTGGGCCGCATGCCGCCGCACATGCAGGCGCGCACCCGCTTCTTCGGCCTGGCGCTGGCGATGGTCACCCGCATCCTCCTGCTGCTGTCGATCACCTGGATCATGCGGCTCACCGCCGACCTGTTCCATATCTTCGGCCAGGGCATCTCCGGACGCGACCTGATCCTGTTCTTCGGCGGCCTGTTCCTCCTATGGAAGAGCAGCACCGAGATGTACCACAGCCTCGAAGGCGAGGATGAAACCGAGCAGCCGCAGGCCGGCGGCGTCGCGCGCAACTTCATCGGCACCATCATCCAGATCGCCATCATCGACATCGTGTTCTCCCTGGACTCGGTGATCACCGCCGTGGGCATGGTTTCCCATGTGCCGGTGATGGTCGCCGCGATCATCGTCGCCGTGCTGGTGATGATGGCCGCCGCCGGCACCATCAGCGACTTCATCGACAAGCACCCGAGCCTGAAGATGCTGGCGCTGTCCTTCCTGGTGGTGGTCGGCACCGTGCTCATCGCCGAGTCGTTCGAAGTCCACGTGCCCAAGGGCTACGTCTACTTCGCCATGGCCTTCTCCCTGGCCGTGGAAGCGCTGAACATCCGCATGCGCACCGCACGCGGGCGCAAGGAAGACCCGGTCAAGCTGCGCAAGGACATCCCGGGGGAATAAGCACGGGCGTGACCGCCAGCTGAAACGAGAACGGGGCCGAATGGCCCCGTTTTTTGTGGGTGGGTAGAAGCCGGCTCACACCGGTTCGAAGCGTTCGCCTCGAAAGCAGCGCACCGGGTTGCCCCGTTCCACCCGGTGGTGGAACAGGCGACGTTCCGCACGCAGGGCGCCGTCCGCCTCTTCGGCCCGCTGCGCCAGGCGCTGGCCGATGAGGAGGATGGCCAGGCGCTTGTTGGCGTGCTGGCTGCGCTCGCTCTGCACCTTGACGCTGATGCCGCTGGCCAGGTGGGTGGCGCGCACCGCCGAGTCGGTGGTGTTGACGTGTTGCCCGCCGGGGCCGGAGGCGCGCAGGGCTTCGAAGCGGATCTCGCCTTCCAGGCTGGCCGGTGGCGCGGCGAACCGCGCCCCGCCGAAGAACCAGTTCTTGCGCCCGTGGTTGGGCCGGTAGGGGCTGGGGCAGGTCCATTGCAGGGAGCCTTCCCAGCGCCCGGCCAGCGCGTCCGAATGCGCGCCTTCCAGGGCCAGGAGCACGGAAGCGAGCGTGCCGCGACGCGCACCCTCCTCCCGCTCCAGTACCTGGACGCGCACCTGCCGCTGCGTGGCTTCGTCCAGCAGCCGCTGCAGCGCCTTGGCCACCGCCAGGGCGCATTCGTCCGGCCCCTGGGCCGCCGAGAGTTGCAGGAGGATCATCAGCAGCACCCTCCGCGCGTCTTGTAGGTCAGCACCGGCTTGAGCCGCGCCAGCACCTGCACCAGCCCGGCATCGCGCAGGGCGCCGACCACCGAGTCGATGGCCTTGTAGGCTTCCGGCGCTTCCTCGTAGATCAGCGCGCGGTCGGCGCAGATCACCCGGCTGCCCAGGGCGGTGCGTTCCAGCTGCTCGACGCTGTAGCGCTTGGCGAGGCGGTCCTTGCACTCGCTGCGCATCCATTTGCGCCCGGCGCCGTGGGCCAGCGAGAGCAGGCTGCGCTCGTCGGCCACCGGTGCCACCAGGTAGCTGTAGTCGCCCCGGGAGCCGGGGATGACCATCACGCCCTGGTCCGCCGGCGTGGCGCCCTTGCGGTGCAGCCAGCCGTCGACGCCGCCGATGGTCGCGGCGGAGACGAGGTTGTGGTTCACGTCCAGCAGTTGCTCGCCGTCGGCGCGCAGGCGGTCCAGCATGCGTCGGGCGATCAGTTGCCGGTTGGCCTCGGCGAAGCGCAAAGCGCCGTCGTGGCGGGCCAGGTAGTGCTCGGCCTCCAGGCTACCGGCTTCCAGGCCGGCGTGGCTGAAGCGGTCCACCTGCTCACGCAGGATGGCTTCGCCCAGGCCGCGCGAGCCGCTGTGCACCAACAGGAGCAGGTGCTTGCGGTCGATGCCCAGGCCCGCCAGGGCCTCCTCGTCATAGGCTTCGTCGAGCTGCTGCAGCTCGGCGAAGTGGTTGCCGCCGCCGATGGTGCCCAGGGAGCGCTCGTGTCCGCAGGGCGGCAGGCCGAAGGCGGCGATCGCCTCCTGCCAGTTGTCGTCCAGCGGTGCGTCGAGGGAGCCCAGGCGCTTCTCCAGCTTGTCGAGGTGGAGCTTGGCGACGGGGATGTCGGTGCGCCAGAAGGCCATGCCGCAGCCGATGTCGTTGCCCACCAGCGCCGGGTAGAAGCGGCCGCTGGAGAAGAACGCGGCGCCCACCGGGTAGCCACGTCCCGGGTGCAGGTCCGGCATGCCGGCCACCCGTTGCATGCCCGGCAGGCGGGCGGTGGTTTCAAGTTGCTGGATCGCTTTTCCTTCGATCCAGGTGTCGTCCGCGGCGATCAGGGTGATGCCGTCGGCCAGATTGCGAATGCAAGTGCCCATGGTCCAATCCAAATGGGTTGAAACGAAAAATGCTTGGATTTGGCAGGTCTGGGTCGGGCAGTGCGGAACCGTCGCGAAGAAGGACGGAAGAAGCGTTTAAGCCAGGCGCGACCTGCAAAGGGTGATCAGTGTTTGCATGATGGACCTCCTTTTGCTGTCGGTTGTGGGGGGAAGAAGGCGCGGATCCTAGGCCGATCCGCGCCGCCGCGCAATCCCGTCGTGTCGAGGTCATGACTGCCCGCACAAAGCGCGCAGGGCCGGGTCGCGCACCTGCAGCAGCTCGAACAGCCCCAGCGCCTGGAGCGCCGGCAGGGCCGCCAGCAGCTCGCGCTCGGCGGCGTGGCGCTGCTCCGCCGTTGCCGCCGGGTCGCACCAGCGCCGGGCGTTGATCAGGAAGGCGCCCACCGTGCCCTTGCGCACGCGGGTGCCGTTGAAGTCGCAGTGGTCGAGATGATCGGGGAGCAGGTCTTCGGCGCGCATGGGGATGTCCTCCTGTGGATGAGGGCTCATTCTGCGACCAGGCGACTTGGCTAAACTGCCTTATCCGTGCCGATCGATAACGTGAAAATGCCAATGTCACAGCCCCTGGTTTCACCCTCCCTCGCCCAGGCCGACGGGGGCCCGCTGCTGGTCGCGGTGTGGCAACACGGCCCCGGCGAGCGGCGGACCACCCTGCATTCCCACGCCCGTGGCCAGTTGCTCGGCGCCGGGCGCGGCCTGCTGTCGGTGGCGGCGGCCCACAGCCATTGGGTGGTGCCCGCCACCCACGCGGTGTGGGTGCCGCCCGGTTGTGAACACGCCCTGCGCTCCCACGGGCCCTTCGATGGCTGGAGCGTCTACGTCAGGCCCGAAGCCTGCCGGGGGCTGCCGCAGGCGCCACGGATCATCGCCACCTCGGGGCTGCTGCGCGAGGCGGTGCTGCGGGCCTCGAGTTGGGACGAAGGGCTGCTGGATGAGCGCAGGCTGCGCATCGCCGAGGTGATCCTCGACGAGCTGCAGTCCTTGCCGGAGGAGCCCCTCGGCCTGCCGCTACCGGTGGACCCGAGGCTGTTGAGGGTCTGCCAGGCGCTGGCCGATGACCTGGCGGACAACCGCAGCCTGGCGGCCTGGGCGCTGTGGGCGGGGGTCTCATCGCGGACCCTGGCCCGGCGCTTCGTCGAGGAGACGGGCTTCGCCTTCGGCCAGTGGCGCCAGCGCGCCCGCCTGTTGCGGGCCCTGGAGCGCCTGGCGGCGGGCGATGCGGTGACGCGGGTGGCGCTGGAGACGGGCTATGAGAACGTCAGCGCCTTCATCGCCATGTTCCGCCGCCATTTCGGGGTGACACCGGGGTGCTACTTCGCGCGCTAGCCGGGGCTATTCGTCGCCGCCCACGGCGAAGTTGGGCAGGGTGTCCACCGGCTGGGCGAACTGGAAGGGGATGGATTCGAGCGCCAGGCCGACGTTGCGCTGGATGACGAAGTGCAGGTGCGGGCCGGTGCTGTTGCCGGTGTTGCCGGAGCGGCCGATCTGCTCGCCGATGGCGACGCGCTGGCCCTCCTGGACCCTGACCGAGCCGCGCATCAGGTGCAGGTAGACGCCCATGGTGCCGTCGTTGTGAAGGATGCGCACGAAGTTGCCGGAGGGGTTGTTGCCCCGCCCGCTCTGCTGGTTCTCGATCTTCACCACCATGCCGGGCCGCGCCGCGACGATGGGCGTGCCTTCGGGCATGGCCACGTCCTGGGCGTAGCGGCCCTTGGGGGTGAAGTGGCTGTACTGGCCGTTGGCGCCCTGGGTCAGGCGGAACGGGCCGCCCACCCAGGGCAGCGGGTAGCGATACAGCGAGGGCTGCTGCCTCGGGTCGCCCAGGGCGTAGCGCAGGCGCGGCTTGTAGCGCATGGCCTTGCTGGCGTCGGCCGGGGCCAGGGTGGCGAGGCGGATCTTGCTGCGCGGCGGCAGCACCCAGCGGATGGGCTTTTCCGGCGCGCCCACGGCGTTGCTGACGTTGCTCAGGCTCAGCTCCACTTCCACCGGCGCGTAGAGGTCGTTGCGCACCAGCAGGGTTTCGCCGGCATCGTGCTTCTGGGTCTCCAGCTTCACCGAGAGGTCCAGGCGCTCTACCATGCGATCACGGAAGACGAACACCTGCGCACCGGCGACGGCCTTGTCGGTGTAGGTCACCACGCCGTTGGCATCGGTGTACTTGTAGATGGTCAGCGCGCTCGCCGGCAGGGCTGCCGCCAGCGAACCGCAGAGAAGGAGGATGCGCCCTAGCATGACTGCATGGATCTAGTGGTTATGGGTGTTCGAGCTGGCAAGCCTAGCAGCGCCGCCGGCACCGCGCGAGGCGCCGGCCGTCGGGCTGTGACGGGGTTGGCTCAGGCGCCGGGTACGAAGTGTTTCTGTGCCGAGCCACGGGCGATCAGGCGCGACAGGTAGTCGAGCTTCTGCGGATCGCGGTCGACGAAGCGGAAGGTCAGCTGCAGCCACTCGCTGTCGGGCTTGGGTTCGAGGGCCGAGACGGCGTGCAGGTAGCCATTGAGGCGCGCCACCTCGCCGCCCTCGCCCTGCTCCAGGTCGAGCACGGCGCTCTCCAGCACCTGGGGCAGCGGCTCGCCGCGCTTCACCACCAGGTGGGCATCCTTGAGGCTGATGGTCTTGATGACGCAGGACAGCACGCCGCTGGGCAGGCGCAGCTGGGCTTGCCCACGGCCTCCCGGCGCCTGGCCGGCAGCCTTGGCCGAGGGGGTGGACGCAGCCGGCTTGGCGGCGGCCTTGGGCGCCGCGGCGGGCTTGACCACCTCGGCCTTGCCGCCGGTGAGGGCGGCGAGGGAGTCGTTGGCGAAGCCGCCGGAGCTGAGCATCTTCGGCGGTGCGCCGGCGGCCAGGGCCTCCATCTTGCCGGCACGGGCCAGCTGCTTCTTCACCTTGGTCACCAGCTGGTCGTTGGAAAAGGGCTTGCCGATGTAGTCGGAAACCCCGGCCTGGATGGCCTGCACCACGTTCTCCTTGTCGCCGCGGCTGGTCACCATGACGAAGGGCGTGGTCTTCAGCGTGTCCTGGGCGCGGCACCAGGTGAGCAGCTCGAGGCCGGACATCTCCGGCATCTCCCAATCGCACAGGATCAGGTCGACGGGCGTGCGCGTCAGCATCTGCTGGGCCTTGCGCCCGTTGATCGCTTCTTCGATCTGGATGCCGGGGAAATGGTCGCGCAGCCCCTTCTTCACCAGGTCGCGAATGAAGGACGCATCGTCCACTACCAGCACTGTCACCTTGCTCATCGACCACTCCTCAGAGAACGGGCGTAAGCATAGCCTCGGCTGATAGCGCTTTGCCAAGCTGAATGCGACATCGCGCACCCTTTTGGGTGAAAGGTGGCGCCGGGGCCTTGGGCAGCAGGGGATTCGCGGGGCTCGCGGGATGTCGCCCGCGGATGAAAAGCATCGCGAATGAATTCGCTCCCACACGGCAGGAGACGCTTGGCGAGCAGAGCTTGGAGCCACAAACGGAAACGCCCGGCATGGCCGGGCGTCGTCCTGAAGCGGGGCGGGTCAGCTGGCGGGGGTGTCGCCGGCCTTGTTGGCGGTGCCCTTCACTTCTTCCTGCATGCGCGCCAGGCCCATGTGGCGCACGTCGGTGCCGCGCACCAGGTAGATCACCAGTTCGGCGATGTTGCGCGCGTGGTCGCCGATGCGCTCCAGGGAACGCAGGGCCCAGATGATGTTGAGCACGCGGCTGATGGCACGCGGGTCTTCCATCATGTAGGTGACCAGCTCGCGCAGGGCGGTCTTGTACTCGCGGTCGATGGTCTTGTCGTACTGGGCGACCGACAGGGCCAGGTCGGCGTCGAAACGGGCGAAGGCGTCCAGCGACTCCTGCACCATGCGGCGCACCTGGTCACCGATGTGGCGGACCTCGACGTAGCCGCGCGGCGAGACGCCCTCTTCGCAGAGCTGGATGGCGCGGCGGGCGATCTTCGAGGCTTCGTCGCCGATGCGCTCCAGGTCGATCACCGACTTGGACACGCTGATGATCAGGCGCAGGTCGGAAGCCGCCGGCTGGCGACGGGCGAGGATGCGCACGCACTCCTCGTCGATGTTGCGCTCCATCTGGTTGATCTCGTCATCGATCTCGCGCACCTGCTGGGCCAGGCCCGAGTCGGCGTCGATCAGCGCGGTGACGGCGTCGTTCACCTGCTTCTCAACCAGGCCGCCCATGGCCAGGAGGTGGCTGCGCACTTCCTCCAGTTCGGCGTTGAACTGCTGGGAGATGTGATGCGTGAGGCTGTCTTTGTCGATCATGTTCGCTCCGCGAAAGCTGGAAGCTTGAAGCCAGAAGCTTGAAGCCTGTTAATCGGTGTCCGTCGTTCAACTTCCAGCTTCAAGCTTCCCGCTTCAAGCTGGCGCTCGCGCGACTAGCCATAACGACCGGTGATGTAGTCCTCGGTCTGCTTCTTGGCCGGGTTGGTGAACAGGGTATCGGTATCGCCGAATTCGATCAGCTTGCCCATGTACATGAACGCCGTGTAGTCGGAGACGCGCGCGGCCTGCTGCATGTTGTGGGTGACGATGACGATGGTGTACTTGCTCTTGAGCTCGTAGATCAGCTCTTCCACCTTGAGGGTGGAGATCGGGTCCAGCGCCGAGCAGGGTTCGTCGAGCAGCAGCACTTCGGGTTCGACCGCGATGGTGCGGGCGATGACCAGGCGCTGTTGCTGGCCGCCGGAGAGGCCGAGGGCGGATTCGTGCAGGCGGTCCTTGACCTCCTCCCACAACGCCGCGCCCTTGAGGGCCCACTCGACGGCTTCGTCGAGCACGCGCTTCTTGTTGATGCCCTGGATGCGCAGGCCGTAGACGACGTTCTCGTAGATGCTCTTGGGGAAGGGGTTGGGCTTCTGGAACACCATGCCGACGCGGCGGCGCAGCTCGGCCACTTCCTCGCCCTTGCGGTAGATGTTGTTGCCGTCGAGGCGGATCTCGCCCTCGACGCGGCAGCCGTCCACCAGGTCGTTCATGCGGTTGAAGCAGCGCAGCAGCGTGGACTTGCCGCAGCCGGACGGGCCGATGAAGGCGGTCACGCGCTGTTTCGGGATGTTCATCTGCACGTCGTACAGCGCCTGCTTCTCGCCGTAGAACAGGTTCAGGCCGGGCACTTCGAGGGCAACGGTTTCCTCGGCCAGGCTCAGGCTCTGCTTGCTGCGGCCGAGGGCGGAGATGTTGACGCCGTGGCTGTGGCTTTCGTGTTGCATGGTTTCACTCCGTTCGTAGCGCCAGGCTACAAGCTTAAGTTTTCAAGCGGAGCGGCGTGCTGCACGCCGCTCGGGGCTGACTCAGTTATCCAGCGCCTTGTACTTCTCGCGCAGGTGGTTGCGGATGGCCACGGCCGAGAGGTTCAGCAGCGCGATCACCAGCACCAGCAACAGCGCGGTGGCGTACACCAGCGGGCGGGCGGCCTCGACGTTGGGGCTCTGGAAGCCGACGTCGTAGATGTGGAAGCCCAGGTGCATGATCTTCTGGTCCAGGTGCAGGTACGGGTAGTTGCCGTCCACCGGCAGGCTCGGGGCCAGCTTCACCACGCCCACCAGCATCAGCGGCGCCACTTCGCCGGCGGCGCGGGCCACGGCGAGGATCAGGCCGGTCATCATGGCCGGGCTGGCCATCGGCAGGACGATCTTCCACAGGGTCTCGGCCTTGGTCGCGCCGAGGGCCAGGGAGCCTTCGCGCACCGCACGGGGGATGCGCGCCAGGCCTTCCTCGGTGGCGACGATCACCACCGGCACCGCGAGGATCGCCAGGGTCAGCGAGGCCCACAGCAGGCCCGGGGTGCCGAAGGTCGGCGCCGGGGCGGCCTCGGGGAAGAACAGGCGGTCGATGGAGCCGCCCAGCACATAGACGAAGAAGCCCAGGCCGAACACGCCGTAGACGATGGCCGGGACACCGGCCAGGTTGTTCACGGCGATGCGGATGATGCGGGTCAGCAGGCCCTGCTTGGCGTATTCGCGCAGGTAGATGGCCGCCACCACGCCGAAGGGGGTGACGATCACGGCCATGATCAGGGTCATCATCACGGTGCCGAAGATGGCCGGGAAGATGCCGCCCTCGGTGTTGGCCTCACGCGGGTCGTCGGCGAGGAATTCCCACAGCTTGGCGAAGTAGAAGCCGAGCTTCTGGAACAGGCCCATCGAGTTGGGCTGGTAGGCGTGCACCACCTTGCCCAGGGAGATCTCCTGCTCCTGGCCACCGGCCTCGCGGACCACCACGCTGTCGCGGTTGAAGGCTTCGTGCAGGCCGCCCAGTTGCGCTTCGAGGCCCTTGTAGCGGGCCTCCAGCTCGGCACGCGCGGCGGCCAGGTCAGCCTGCGCGGCGGCGTCCAGCTTGCCGTCCAGCTCCAGCTTGCGGCCGTCCAGGCGCAGGCGCTCGAGGCCGTGGTTGATGGCACCGATGTCCTTCTTCTCCAGCTTGTAGAGCTGGGCGTAGAGGTCGTCGACGCGCTTCAGGCGCTTCTGCAGCTCGGCCATGGCGGCCTCGCCTTCGGCGACGACCTGGCCGTTTTCCTTCACGCTCACCAGGCGACCGTAGAAGTTGCCCCACTCGCGGCGCTCCATGGCGACCAGCTCGGCGGGTTTCTTCTGGTCCTGCAGCCATTCGCCCACCACCCAGGTGAAGTCGCTGCCGTAGACCTCGCGGTTGCCCACCTTGACCAGCTCGCGGGTCATGAACTCGGGGCCCTCCTCGGGCACCGGCAGGCCGGCGCCCTTGAGGCGCGCGCGGGATACTTCCTCGATCTGCACCGCTTCGCCGATCAGCGCCTTGGGCGCCTGGCCCGGGACGCTGTACTGGGCTTCGATCAGGTCGGCCGGCCAGAAGTGGCCGAGGCCACGCACGGCGATCACCGAGAGCAGGCCGATGGTCATGATGACGGCGATGGAAACCGCGCCACCGCTCATCCACACACCTGGCGCGCCGCTTTTGAACCAGTATTTGAGGGAAACCTGTTTCACGGAATTCTCCACCTTAAAGCGAGGCGTATTTCTTGCGCAGGCGCTGACGGATCAGCTCTGCCAGGGTGTTCATGACGAAGGTGAACATCAGCAGCACCAGGGCCGCGAGGAACAGCACGCGGTAATGCGAGCCGCCCACCTCGGATTCCGGCATCTCCACCGCGACATTGGCCGCCAGGGTGCGCATGCCTTCGAAGATGTTCACTTCCATCACCGGGGTGTTGCCGGTGGCCATCAGCACGATCATGGTCTCGCCCACCGCACGGCCAAGGCCGATCATCAGCGCGGAGAAGATGCCCGGGCTGGCGGTGAGGATGACCACGCGGGTCAGCGTCTGCCAGGGCGTGGCACCCAGGGCCAGGGAGCCGTAGGTGAGGCTGCGCGGCACGCTGAAGATGGCGTCCTCGGCGATGGAGAAGATGTTCGGGATCACCGCGAAGCCCATGGCCAGGCCGACGATCAGGGCGTTGCGCTGGTCGTAGGTGATGCCCAGGTCATTGCTGATCCACAGGCGCATGTCGCCCCCGAAGAACCAGGCTTCCAGCAGCGGGCTCATGCCCAGGGCGAACCAGCCCACCAGCAGCACCACGGGGATCAGGATCGCCGCTTCGAAACCGTCCGGCACGCGCAGGCGGATCGACTCGGGCAGGCGGCTCCAGAGGAAGCCGGCGAGCAGGATGCCGATCGGCGTGAGCAGCAGCAGGCTGAAGATGCCCGGCAGGTGCCCCTCGACGTAGGGCGCCAGGAACAGGCCGGCGAAGAAGCCGAGGATCACCGTCGGCAGCGCTTCCATCAGCTCGATCACCGGCTTGACCTTGCGGCGCATGCTCGGCGCCATGAAGTAGGCGGTGTAGATGGCGGCGGCGATGGCCAGCGGGGCGGCCAGCAGCATGGCGTAGAAGGCGGCCTTGAGGGTGCCGAAGGTCAGCGGCGCCAGGCTCAGCTTGGGCTCGAAGTCGGTGTTGGCGGCGGTGGATTGCCAGACGTACTTGGGTGCGTCGTAGCTTTCGTACCAGACCTTGCCCCACAGCGCGCTCCAGGAGACTTCCGGGTGCGGGTTGCGCAGGCTGAAGGGCAGCAGCTGGCCGCCCTCTTCGATCACCACGCGATTGGCGCGCGGCGAGAAGGCCATCAGGCCGGCACCGTCGGTGACCTGTTCGATCAGCAGGGTGCGCTCGGCGGTGCTGTGGAAGACGCCGAGCTTGCCGCTGGCATCCAGGGCGAGGAAGCCCTTGCGACGCTCCTCGGGGGCGATCTGCACCACCGGCGCCTGGCCCAGCTGGAAGCTGCGGATGTGGGTCAGGCGGGCTTCGCCGTCGGCGCCACGGACCATGAACCACTGGCTCACGTCGCCCTTGGAGTCACCGATCATCAGGGAGATGCCACCCAGCAGCAGGTTGCTGGAGGACACTTCGCGATCACCTTCCTCGAACAGTTTGTAGCGACCGTTGAGGCTCTTGTCGTGCAGGCTGAAGACGTCCACCTGGGCACGGCCATTGACCACGTACAGCCACTGCTGGCGCGGGTCGACGTAGATGGCCTTGATCGGCTCGGTCATCTGCGGCAGGTCGATGGCGTTCTGCTCGACGGTGGTCTCGCCGGTGAGCATGTTTTCTTCGCTGACCAGCTCCTGCACGTGCAGCTGGTTGCCGGTGGAACCGGCCAGCAGCAGGGTCTCGTCGTTGTGGTTGACCGCCACGTGCTCCAGCGCGCCGCCGTCCTGGTTCAGCACCAGGGGCTTGTCGCCATAGGGGAAGTCGATCTGCGGGGTGATCACCCGCTTGTTGTCCGGGTAGGTCACCGCGTAGCTGTGCTTGAACAGCAACACCTGGCCATTGGAGAGGCCCAGGGCCACCAGCGGGCTACCGGGCTGGTCCTGGCCGATGGACACCACGCTCGCACCGGCGGGCAGCGGCAGCGGGGTGCGCTTGAGCTCGGCGCCGTCCTTGGTGGCGAAGAACACCGCCTCGCCCTTGTCGGAAATGCGCATGCCGACCTGGTTCTGCTCCTCGATGGTCAGCAGCAGCGGCTTGCCGGCGTCCTGCTGGAGCCACGCGGGGCTCTGCACTTTCTTCGCGGTCAGCTCGGCGCCCTGGAACAGGGGCAGCACCACGTAGGCGAGGTAGAAGAAGATCAGGGTGATGGCCGCGAGAACGGCCAGGCCGCCCACCAGTACGTACCAGCGGGTCAGGTTGTCTTTCAGCGCACGGATGCGACGCTTGCGCTGCAGCGCCGGCGTGTTGAAGTCGATGCGCTCGGGGGGATTCGTCGAGGTCATGGGGGAACTGGCCAGATCATTCATGGGCACACCCTAAAGCCTTCGTATGACAGAAAGATTACAGCGAGGTGACGCAACGAGGCCCACCCTGGGCATGGTGCCGGGGGCGGGCCTCCATGGCGGGGGTCTCCCGCCATCGTCGCGTCCTTGCGGGGCGGCCTGCGAAGCGGCCGCCCCCTTCATCTGTCCTGGATTACAGGCCCAGATCCTTCAGTGCTTTTTCAGCGACCTTGGCCGGCAGCGGGATGTAGCCATCCTTCACCACGACCTGCTGGCCTTGTTGCGACAGCACCAGCTTCACGAACTCGGCTTCCAGCGGGGCCAGAGGCTTGTTCGGGGCCTTGTTGACGTAGACGTAGAGGAAGCGGGACAGCGGGTAGCTGCCGTTCAGGGCGTTCTGCTCGTTGTCTTCGACGAACTCGCCGCCTTCCTTCTTGGCCAGGGCGACGGTCTTCACGCTGGAAGTCTTGTAGCCGATGCCCGAGTAGCCGATGCCGTTGAGGGACTGGCTGATGGACTGGACGACGGAAGCCGAACCCGGCTGCTCGTTGACGTTGGCCTTGAAGTCGCCTTTGCACAGGGCTTCTTCCTTGAAGTAGCCGTAGGTGCCGGATACCGAGTTGCGGCCGAACAGCTGGATCGGCTTCTCGGCCAGGTCGCCGGTCACGCCCAGCTCGCCCCAGGTCTTGATGTTGCTCTTGCCACCGCACAGGCGGTTGGCGGAGAAGATGGCGTCGACCTGCTGCATGGTCAGGCCTTTGATGGGGTTGTCCTTGTGCACGAAGATCGCCAGGGCGTCGACGGCGACCGGGACGGCGGTCGGCTTGTAACCGTACTTCTGTTCGAAGGCCTGCAGCTCGACGTCCTTCATCTTGCGGCTCATCGGGCCCAGGTTGGCGGTGCCTTCGGTCAGAGCCGGCGGCGCGGTGGAGGAACCGGCGGCCTGGATCTGGATGTTCACGTTCGGGTATTCACGCTTGTAGGCTTCGGCCCACAGGGTCATCAGGTTGGCCAGGGTGTCCGAACCGACGCTGGAGAGGTTGCCGGATACGCCAGTGGTCTTGGTGTAGGACGGGATGGACGGGTCGACAGCGGCAACCGCGCTGGCGGTCGCTACGCCGGCGGCGACGAAAGTCAGGGCCGCCATCAAACGCTTCAGTTTCATGCCTTGCTCCTAGCAAAGGATCGGGTTGGATGAATCGGTGGCCAGTATCTGCAGGCCGTATGAACACTCTATGAACCGAATATGACAATTGGATGAATGGCCATCATGACGGTCCAAACCTGCTTGAATGAGCCCGCACCCCCAGGAGAACGACCATGCACCCCCTACGACTGATGCCCCTGGCGGCCCTCCTCGCCGCCTGCACGGCCTGCGGCGACAAGGCCACCCTCGAGGTCAGCGACGGCACCGGCGCCAACCCCCGGCTGCCGCCGCCGAACAAGACCCTGCTGCCCACGGTGAACGTGGCCCCGGCCAAGGGCTGGCCCGAAGGCGGCCTGCCGACCGCCACTGCCGGCACGCAGGTGAAGGCCTTTGCCGAGGGCCTGGACCACCCGCGCTGGCTCTACCTGCTGCCCAATGGCGATGTGCTGGTGGCCGAGAGCAACGCCCCGGCATCCGATGGCGGCTTCAGCCTCAAGGGCTGGATCGCCGGCAAGGTCATGGAGAAGGCCGGCGCCCGCACCCCCAGCGCCGACCGCATCACCCTGCTGCGCGACAACGACGGCGACGGCGTGGCCGACCTGAAGACGCCCTTCCTGGAAAACCTCCACTCCCCCTTCGGCATGGCCCTGGTGGGCGGGGACTTCTACATCGCCAACGCCGACGCCCTGGTGCGCGTGCCCTACCAGGAAGGCCAGACGCGCATCGAGGCCACGCCGCAGAAGGTCACCGACCTGCCGGCGGGCATCAACCACCACTGGACCAAGAACGTCATCGCCAGCCGCGACGGCAGCAAGCTGTACGTCACCGTCGGCTCCAACAGCAACGTCGGCGAGAACGGCCTGGAGATGGAAGAAGGCCGCGCGGCGATCTGGGAAGTGGACCGCGCCAGCGGCACCAAGCGCCTGTTCGCCAGCGGCCTGCGCAACCCCAACGGCCTGGCCTGGGAGCCCGAGACCGGCACGCTGTGGACGGCGGTGAACGAACGCGACGAGATCGGCAGCGACCTGGTGCCCGACTACATCACCTCGGTCAAGGACGGCGGCTTCTACGGCTGGCCCTGGAGCTACTACGGCCAGCACGTCGACGAGCGCGTGCAGCCGGCCAACCCGGAGAAGGTCGCCAAGGCCCTGGTGCCCGACTACGCCCTGGGCCCGCACACCGCCTCCCTCGGCATCGCCTTCGGCCGTGGCAGCGCCTTGCCGGACTTCCAGGACGGCCTGTTCGTCGGCCAGCACGGCTCGTGGAACCGCAAGCCGCACAGCGGCTACAAGGTGATCTTCGTGCCCTTCAAGGACGGCAAGCCCAATGGCGAGCCGGTGGACGTGCTCACCGGCTTCCTCGATGCCGACGGCAACGCCCAGGGCCGCCCGGTGGATGTGATGCTCGACGCCCAGGGCGCCCTGCTGGTGACCGACGACGTGGGCAACAAGGTCTGGCGGGTGACCTCGACCGTCAAGTGAGGCCCGGTGTGCAGCCCCGTTCCCCGGCCACGGCACCGTAGGATGGGTAGAGCTCCGCGAACCCCATCACCGCGGAGCTCCCCACTGTGATGGAGCCGATCAGCGCTTCTTGCCGATCAGGTACAGACCAATGACCATCGCCAGCCCGCACAGCGCCGCCACGTAGTAGGCCGGCCCCAGCGGGTCCCACTTCATCAGCAGGGAGACGATCATCGGCGTCAGCCCACCGAAGATGGCGTAGGCCAGGTTGTAGGAGAACGACAGGCCGGAGAAGCGCACTACCGGCGGGAAGGCCTTGACCATCACATAGGGCACCGCGCCGATGGTGCCGACGAACAGCCCGGTCAGCGCGTAGAGCGGGAACAGCCAGTCCGGGTGCGCCTTGAGGCTGGTGTAGAAGGTCCAGGAACTGGCCGCCAGCAACAGCCCGCCCACCAGGAAGGTACGGCCCGCGCCGAAGCGATCGGCGATGGCGCCGGAGGCGATGCAGCCGACCGTCAGGCAGACGATCGCCAGGCTGTTGGCCTTGAGCGCGGTGGCGGCCGCGAAGCCGTACACGGTCTGCAGCACGGTGGGGGTCATGAGGATGACGACCACGATGCCCGCCGACAGCACCCAGGTCAGCAGCATGCTGATGGCGATGGCGCCACGGTGCTCGCGCAGCACCGCCTTGAGCGGCACTTCCTCGGCCAGCGCCTTGCGCTGCTGCAGCTCGGCGAACACCGGGGTCTCGTGCAGCCAGCGGCGCAGGTACACGGAGAACAGGCCGAACACCCCGCCCACCAGGAAGGGGATGCGCCAGGCCCAGTCCTGCACCTCGGCCGGGGTATAGATGCTGTTGATCAGGGTCGCCATCAGCGAGCCCAGCAGGATGCCGAAGGTCAGCCCCGACGTCAGGGTGCCGCAGGCGTAGCCGATATTCCGCTCCGGCACGTGCTCGGCGACGAACACCCAGGCACCGGGCACCTCGCCACCGATGGCGGCGCCCTGGATCACCCGCAGCAACAGCAGGGCAAGGGGCGCCCAGATGCCGATCTGCGCGTAGGTGGGCAGCAGGCCCATGATCAGCGTCGGCACCGCCATGAGGAAGATGCTCAGGGTGAACATGCGCTTGCGCCCCAGCAGGTCGCCGAAGTGCGCCATGACGATGCCGCCCAGGGGCCGCGCCAGGTAACCGGCCGCGAAGATGCCGAAGGTCTGCAACTGGCGCAGCCACTCGGGCATCTCGGCGGGGAAGAACAGCTTGCCGACCACCGCCGCGAAGAACACGAAGATGATGAAATCGTAGAACTCGAGGGCACCGCCCAGGGCGGACAGGGAGAGGGTCTTGTAGTCGCTGCGGGTCAACGGCCGCGCGGGGGCCTCGGAGGCGGTAACGGTGGACATGGAAGGTCTCTTGTCAGTGCAGGCAGGGCATGCCCCGCCGCTGCGTTGGCGGCGGGCCGGTCCGCAAAATAGCAAAAAGCCGCCGGGCGCACACAATCTCTGACGTATGGGTGGTCAAAAGCGAAACCCGGCGGTCGTCGCCCGTCGCGGCGAGCTATATACTGCGCGCTGTTGCGCGCGGGCGACATGCAGTGGGTCGGCGGGCGCAGGGGGAACTTTGCAGGGCACCTTGCCCTTCCCCGTCCATTGAAGCCATCCAGAGCAGCACAGGGGCAGAGGCACCCCAGGCATGATCGAGATCGAAGAAGAAGAAAACCTGACTCCCCAGGGCGACCTGGCCTTGCAGATCACCGCGCTGCCGCGCGAAACCAACGGTTTCGGCGACATCTACGGCGGCTGGCTGGTCTCGCAGATGGACCTCGCCGGCACCGCCATGGCCAGCAAGGTCGCCGGCGGCCGCGTCGCCACCGTCGCCATCGACCGCATGGCGTTCCTCGTCCCGGTGGCCGTGGGCGCCCAGCTCTCCTTCTATACCCAGGCACTGGAGATCGGCCGCAGCTCGATCCAGATGCTGGTCGAGGTCTGGAGCGACGACCCGCTCTCCAGTGAATGGCGCAAGGTCACCGAAGCGGTGTTCGTCTTCGTCGCCATCGACGGCAGCGGTCGCACCCGCCCCGTTCCGCCGCGCCGCGGCTGAGCCGCCACGAGGGGCGCCGCAGCCGCGAACGCCCCTTCTTCCTGATATTGCTCACGCATTCGCCGGTTTCGGGGGAACCCCGCCGGCCCGCCCCTGCCCAATGCAGACGGCAAGCAGCCACAGGCCCAGGAGCCCCCGGATGAACAGCGAAAGCAAGGTTCCGCAGATCGAGCGGATCGAGATGGACGAACTGGCGTGCTGGCGCCTGCGCACCGCCGATTCGGAGCTGCTGGTGGCCCAGCAGGGCGCCCAGGTGCTGAGCTACCAGCGCAACGGCGAAGAGCCACTGATCTGGCTCAGCGAGCAGGCGGCGTTCAAGCGCGGCCAGTCGGTGCGCGGTGGCGTGCCGGTGTGCTGGCCCTGGTTCGGCGACCTGCGGCGCAACCCCCTGGACGTGCAGGCGCACTACCCGGCGGACGGCGAGGCCCCGGCCCACGGCGGCGTGCGCAGCCTCGACTGGGAACTGGAAAGCGTCGAGGCCCTGGAGGGCGCGGCGCGCCTGGTGCTGTCCTGGGACAGCCGCCGCACGCCCCTGCCCGGCTGGAACGGCGACGCCGAGCTGCGCCTGGAGATCCGCCTCGACCAGCGCCTGCACCTGAGGCTGGAAACCCGCAACCGCGGCACCGCGCCCCTGGCCCTGACCCAGGCGCTGCACAGCTACTTCGCCGTCGGCGATATCCACCAGGTGCATGTGGAAGGCCTGGACGGCTGCGACTACATCGAGACCCTGGAAGGCTGGGAGCGCCGCATCCAGCAAGGCGATGTCGGCTTCACCGGCGAGACCGACCGCATCTACCTGGGCACCCCGGCGCGTCTGGCCATCCGTGACCAGGCCTGGCAGCGCCGGGTGCTGATCGAAGCCAGCGACTCCGCCTCGGCGGTGGTGTGGAACCCCTGGATCGACAAGGCCGCCCGCCTCTCCCAGTTCGCCGACGACGCCTGGCAGCGCATGCTCTGCATCGAAACCGCCCGTGTACTGGACGACGCCCTGCTGCTGCAACCCGGCGCCAGCCATGGCATGGCCGTCAGCCTGTGGAGCGAAGCGCTTGGCGACTAAAGTCGCCCCTACCCAGGCTCGGACATGACCGTTGTGTAGGGTGGAGGTCGCTTTTTACCTCCACCAGGCGGAGCCGAACGCGGCACATTTGATGCCTCGACCCGGTAGTGGCGGGGCGCGCCACCCGAACGCCGCCTCACTGGATATCCTCGTCCTGCACGACCCTCACCTCGCCCGCATCCAGCGCATAGGCGGCGTCGGCCAGGTCGTTGCTGACCGACTCCACCTTGAGCGTGCCGGTGACCCAGAGCGGGGTGTAGATATCGTCGAGGGCGACGCCCTTGGGGTAGCGCACCAGCACGATCTGGTTCGGCGGCGGCGGCGGAACGTGGATGCAGGCGCCCGGGTAGGGCACCAGGAAGAACAGCGTGCCGCGCCCCTTGGCGTCGGTCTCCAGGGGCACCGGATAGCCACCGATGCGGATCTTCCTGCCATTGAGCCTGGCCACGGTCTTCGCCGAATACATCACCGCCGGCAGGTCCTTGTCCTGCTGCTTGAGGCCACCCTTGTTGCCGAAGGTGCCATCCGCCTCCGGGGTGTCGTGGCTGATCTCGGGCATCTCCTCCAGGGCCTTGCGGTCCTCGGGTGGCATCAGCTCGAGCCAGTCGGTTTCCGGCAGCTCCAGCCGGGCATGGGCCAGGGTGCTGCACAGCAGCAGGGAGAGAAGCAGGGCGCGGCGCATCGTGCAGGACTCAGGTAGAGAAACAGGCGCCAAGACTAACAGCCCGTTGAAAAACTGACTGCATTGCCGCTACGGCCGTTTTCGCCTTGCATCGCCTGCCTCGTCCACGTTTTTCAACGGAGTCCTCGCCGGGCCCGTTCCCAGCTCCCTCAGCTCTTCTTGATGGCGCCGTAGATCACCAGAAGGATGACGGCACCGACCACGGCACCGATGAAGCCGGCACCCTCGCCGGCGTGATAGATGCCCAGGGCCTGGCCCCCATAAGTGGCGGCGACGGAACCGCCGATCCCCAGGAGGATGGTCCAGATCCAGCCCATGCTGTCGTCGCCGGGTTTGAGGAAGCGCGCGACCAGACCGACGATCAGGCCGATGAAGATGGTTCCGATGAGCCCCATGGCATTTACTCCTGAATGAAAAAAGGGCGTGTCCGTGGACACGCCCTTTTTCAGACTGGAAGCAGCGACCGGGGTTCAGCCGGCGATCAGCGCCTCGACCTCGGCGATGCGCGCCTTCAGGGTCGCCAGGTCGGCGCTGCGCAGGGTGGCGTGGCCGACCTTGCGCCCGGCCTTGAAGGCCTTGCCGTAGTGGTGCAGGTGGCAGTCGCCGACGGCGATCACCTTCTCCACCGGCGGCACGTCGCCGATGAAGTTGAGCATGGCGCTCTCGCCCACCTTGGCGGTGGAACCCAACGGCAGGCCGGCGACGGCGCGCAGGTGGTTCTCGAACTGGCTGCACTCGGCGCCTTCGATGGTCCAGTGGCCGGAGTTGTGCACGCGCGGGGCGATCTCGTTGGCCTTCAGGCCGCCGTCCACCTCGAAGAATTCGAAGGCCAGCACGCCGACGTAGTCCAGCTCGCGCAGCACGCGGCCGACGTAGTCCTCGGCCAGGGCCTGCAGCGGGTGGTCGGTGCTGGCGATGGACAGGCGCAGGATGCCGTTCTCGTGGGTGTTGTGCACCAGCGGGTAGAAGCGCGTCTCGCCGTCGCGGGCGCGCACCGCCACCAGGGACACTTCGCCGGTGAAGGGCACGAAGCCTTCGAGGATGCAGGGCACGCTGCCCAGCTCGGCGAAGGCACCGGCCACGTCCGCCGGGCTGCGCAGGACCTTCTGGCCCTTGCCGTCGTAGCCCAGGGTGCGGGTCTTCATCACCGCCGGCAGGCCGATGGCGGCCACGGCGGCGTCCAGGTCCGCCTGGGACTGGATGTCGGCGAACGCGGGCGTGGGGATGCCCAGGTCCTTGAACATCGACTTCTCGAACCAGCGGTCACGGGCGATGCGCAGGGCATTGGCCGAGGGATAGACCGGCACGAACTGGGAGAGGAAGGCCACGGTCTCGGCCGGCACGCTCTCGAACTCGAAGGTCACCAGGTCCACTTCGTCCGCCAGCTGGCGCAGGTGGTCCTGGTCGCCGTAGTCAGCGCGGATGTGCTCGCCGAGCGCCTGGGCGCAGGCGTCGGGGGCCGGGTCGAGGAAGGCGAAGTCCATGCCCAGCGGGGTGCCCGCCAGGGCCATCATGCGGCCGAGCTGGCCGCCACCGATCACGCCGATCTTCATCTGTCAGGCCTCACGCGGGTCCGGGTTGTCGAGCACCGAGCGGGTCTGCTCGTCGCGGAAGGCCTTCAGCGCCGCGTGGTACTGCGGGTGCTGGTGGCCGAGGATGCTGGCGGCCAGCAGGGCGGCGTTGACCGCGCCGGCCTTGCCGATGGCCAGGGTGGCGACCGGGATGCCCGCCGGCATCTGCACGATGGAGAGCAGCGAGTCGACCCCCGAGAGCATGGACGACTGCACCGGCACGCCGAGCACCGGCAGGTGGGTCTTGGCCGCGCACATGCCCGGCAGGTGGGCGGCGCCGCCGGCACCGGCGATGATCACCTGGATGCCACGGGCCTCGGCTTCATCGGCGTACTGGAACAGCAGGTCCGGGGTGCGGTGGGCGGAGACCACCTTCACTTCATAGGGGATGCCCAGCTTGTCCAGCATCTCGGCGGTGTGGCTGAGGGTGCTCCAATCGGACTTGGAGCCCATGATCACGCCTACCAGTGCGCTCATCGTCGTGCCTCATCAAGGGTCGAAAAACCAACAAGCCACGCATAGTGCGTGGCTTGTCTGCGATGTGGGCCGGCGTGCGCTGCCGGCCGAAGGCCGCGCAGTATAACGCAAAGCCCGCCCTTGCCTACCGTCCGTCCAGCGGCTCGCCAAGGCGCCCGGAAATTGCCCTGGAGCAAGGGGCAGCCCGGCCTGCGGGTGCACACTCCAGGCTCCGTTTCCAGGAGGTGCATGCCATGAGCCAGACCATGAAAGCCGCCGTCGTCCACGCCTTCGGCGAACCGCTGCGTATCGAAGAGGTGAAAGTGCCACTGCCCGGCCCCGGCCAGATCCTCGTGAAGATCGAGGCATCGGGCGTCTGCCACACCGACCTGCACGCCGCCGAGGGCGACTGGCCGGTGAAACCCGCCCTGCCCTTCATTCCCGGGCACGAGGGCGTCGGCTACGTCGCGGCGGTGGGCGCCGGGGTCACCCGCGTCAAGGAAGGCGACCGCGTCGGCGTGCCCTGGCTGTACACCGCCTGCGGCTGCTGCGAACACTGCCTGACCGGCTGGGAAACCCTCTGCGAGGGGCAGCAGAACACCGGCTACTCGGTGAACGGCGGCTACGCCGAATACGTGCTGGCCGACCCGAACTACGTCGGGCTGCTGCCGAAGAACGTCGGCTTCGCCGAGATCGCGCCGATCCTCTGCGCGGGCGTCACTGTCTATAAAGGCCTCAAGGTGACCGGCGCGCGCCCCGGCCAGTGGGTGGCCATCTCCGGCATCGGCGGCCTCGGTCACGTGGCCGTGCAGTACGCCCGCGCCATGGGCCTGCACGTGGCGGCCATCGACGTCGACGACACCAAGCTGGAGCTGGCCCGCAAGCTCGGCGCCAGCCTCACGGTCAATGCCCGTAACGAGAACCCCGCCGAGGTGATCCAGCGCGACATCGGCGGCGCCCACGGCGTGCTGGTCACCGCCGTGTCCAACAGCGCCTTCGGCCAGGCCATCGGCATGGCCCGTCGCGGCGGCACCGTGGCGCTGGTGGGCCTGCCGCCGGGCGACTTCCCCACACCGATCTTCGACGTGGTGCTCAAGGCCATCAGCATCACCGGCTCCATCGTCGGCACCCGTGCCGACCTGCAGGAGGCGCTGGACTTCGCCGGCGAAGGCCTGGTGCATTCCACCTTCAGCACCGACCGCCTGGACAACATCAACGCCATCCTCGACCGCATGCGCGCCGGCCAGATCGAAGGCCGCGTCGTCCTGCAGATGTGACCGCCCCGCGGCCCCGGCTCAGGCCGGGGTCGCGCCCTCGCTGCCCGCCCCGCCTTCCAGCTTGCGCCACAGCAGGCGGATCGACGCCTTGCGCACCAGGGCGCAGCGGTACAGGCGGATCTCCAGCGGGATATGCCACTGGCTGCCCCCGCACACCACCAGCTCCCCGCGCGCCAGCTCGGCCTGGGCACTCAGGCGCGGCACCCAGGCCACGCCCATGCCCTGCAAGGCCATGCTCTTCAGGCTGTCGGCCATGGCCGTCTCGTAGACGGTGGTGGAACGCAGCGCACGCTGGCGCAGCAGCAGGTTCACCGAGCGCCCGAGGAAGGCCCCCGCGGTGTAGGCCAGCAACGGCACGCTCTGCCCGTTCTCCAGGCTGTAGAGCGGCTCGCCATGGGCATCCACGGCGCTCACCGGCAGCATCTCGGTGCTGCCCAGGTGCATGGAGGGGAAGATCTCCGGGTCCATCTGCAGGGAGGCATCCGGATCGTAGAAGGCCAGGATCAGGTCGCAACTGCCCTCGCGCAGGGAATGCACGGCATCGCCGACGTTGGTGGCGATCAGGCGGCTGGCGATGTTCAGGCCCTCGCCCCGCAGCCGCGCGATCCACTGCGGGAAGAAGCCCAGCGCCAGGGAGTGGGCCGCGGCGAACTGCAGCACCTCGCCCTGCTGGCCTTCCAGGTGGTGCAGGTGGCGCACCACCTCGCCCATCTGCTCGACCATGCTGCGCGCCGTGACCAGGAACAGCTGGCCCGACTCGGTCAGTTCGATGGGCGTGCGCGAGCGGTTCACCAGGGTCAGCCCCAGGGCCGACTCCAGGCTGCGGATGCGCCGGCTGAAAGCCGGCTGGGTGACGAAGCGCTTCTCCGCCGCCTGGGAAAAGCTGCGGGTGGCGGCCAGGGCGACGAAGTCCTCCAGCCATTTGGTTTCCAGGTTCATCTCGATCCCCTTGCCCGATTTTGGTGCACACGCTTCCCGAACGAAGCGGGTCACGGCCGCATTATGCCGTTTATGCATGACCCAGCGGATAACAGCATTGGTCGACGAACGGCTGGAGGCTTAGTCTATTGGGCATCGCGGCACTGGCCGTGTCCTTCCCGAGATGTATTACATCATGTCCTCCGCTGCATCCTTCCGCGTCGAAAAAGACCTGCTCGGCACCCTCGAAGTCCCCGCCGATGCCTACTACGGCATCCAGACCCTGCGCGCCGTGCAGAACTTCCGTCTCTCCGGTGTGCCCCTGTCGCACTACCCGAAGCTGGTGATCGCCCTGGCGATGGTCAAGCAGGCCGCCGCCGATGCCAACAAGCAGCTCGGCCACCTCGATGCCGATAAGCACGCCGCCATCAGCGAGGCCTGCGCCCGCCTGATCCGTGGCGACTTCCACGACCAGTTCGTGGTGGACATGATCCAGGGCGGTGCCGGCACCTCCACCAACATGAACGCCAACGAGGTCATCGCCAACATCGGCCTCGAGGCGATGGGCAAGCAGAAGGGCGAGTACAAGTACCTGCACCCGAACAACGACGTGAACATGGCGCAGTCCACCAACGACGCCTACCCGACCGCCATCCGCCTGGGCCTGCTGCTCGGCCACGACGCGCTGCTGGCCAGCCTCGACAGCCTGATCCAGGCCATCGCCGCCAAGGGCGTCGAGTTCTCGCACATCCTCAAGATGGGCCGTACCCAGCTGCAGGACGCCGTGCCCATGACCCTGGGCCAGGAATTCCACGCCTTCGCCACCACCCTGGGCGAAGACCTCGGCCGCCTGCGCAGCCTGGCGCCGGAACTGCTCACCGAAGTGAACCTGGGCGGCACCGCCATCGGCACCGGCATCAACGCCGACCCGGGCTACCAGCACCTGGCCGTCGAGCGCCTCGCCGCCATCAGCGGCCAGCCGCTGAAACCCGCCGCCGACCTGATCGAGGCCACCTCGGACATGGGTGCCTTCGTGCTCTTCTCCGGCATGCTCAAGCGCACCGCGGTCAAGCTGTCGAAGATCTGCAACGACCTGCGCCTGCTCTCCAGCGGCCCGCGCACCGGCATCAACGAGATCAACCTGCCGGCCCGTCAGCCGGGCAGCTCGATCATGCCCGGCAAGGTCAACCCGGTGATTCCGGAGGCGGTCAACCAGGTCGCCTTCGAAGTGATCGGCAACGACCTCGCCCTGACCCTGGCGGCCGAGGGCGGCCAGCTGCAGCTGAACGTGATGGAGCCGCTGATCGCCTACAAGATCTTCGACTCGATCCGCCTGCTGCAACGCGCCATGGACATGCTGCGCGAGCACTGCATCGTCGGCATCACCGCCAACGAAGCCCACTGCCGCGCGCTGATGGAGAACTCCATCGGCCTGATCACCGCGCTGAACCCCTACATCGGCTACGAGAACTCCACCCGCATCGCCAAGGAAGCGCTGGTCAGCGGCCGCGGCGTGCTGGAACTGGTCCGCGAGGAGAAGCTGCTGGACGAGTCCATGCTCGCCGACATCCTCCGCCCGGAAAACATGATCGCCCCGCGCCTGGTGCCCCTGAAGGCCTGACGCGACACCCGACTCACCAGGAGGGGCCCAGCCCCTTCATCCTTCAAGGATGGCGCCCGCCATCCTTTTTTTTGCCTGTGGAAAAAGCAGTTATCCACAAGCCGTCTACCGGCACCCCTCCTCTCCGGATGTAGGGTGGATAACGCTCTTTTTATCCACCGAGCGGGGCCGATCCCAGCACCACTGCCCACCCCATGGGAGCGAATTCATTCGCGATGGAGCCGCAGCCACCTGGGGCTATCCAGCCGGCTGCACGCCTTTTCGCGGCTGAAGCCACTCCCACGACAAGCGCAGCGAGGGCCGGAATCGGAGCCGACCCCAACCCCGAACGGTGGACCGATGAAGCGCGGTCCACCCTACCCACCGGCCGCATCGCGCACCCACGGACCATCCCGCTGCGTAGGGTGGATAACGCTCTTTTTATCCACCGAGCGGGGCCGATCCCAGCACCACTGCCCACCCCATGGGAGCGAATTCATTCGCGACGAAGCCGCAGCCACCTGGGGCTATCCAGCGGGCTGCAAGCCTTTTCGCGGCTGAAGCCGCTCCCACAAGTGCCCCCCACACCTGCCGGTTACAGCCTCCACGCCTTGCGCAACGCCGCCAGCGCCTTGGCGATCTCCGCCTCGGGCACGGCGGCGAAGCCCAGCACCAGTCCCGCGCGGTTATCCACAGGCGGCTCGTCCCCCGGCAGCCAGTAGCTGCTGAGCCCGGTGAGTTCGACCCCGGCCTCGTCGGCCGCCGCGATCAGCTCATGCTCGCGGGCCAGGCTGCCGACCCGCACACACAGGTGCAGCCCGGCGTCCACCGCCGGCATCGGCGCGCAACCGGGGATATCCACAGGCCAGCCGGCCAGCAGCGCGTCGCGGCGGCTGAGGGCGGCGGCACGCATGCGGCGGATGTGACGCTGGAAGTGCCCCGCGGCGATGAACTCGGCCATCACCGCCTGGGTGCCGATCTCCGAGTGGCGCATGTCCAGCGCGCGGCGCCGGGCGAAGGGCTCCACCAGGGCCGGCGGCAGCACCAGGTAGCCCAGGCGCAAGGCCGGGAAGGCGATCTTGCAGAAGGTGCCGACATAGAGCACCCGGCCCTGCCGGTCCAGCGCCGCCAGGGGGGCCAGGGGCGTGCCGCTGTAGCGGTACTCGCCGTCGTAGTCGTCCTCGACTATCCAGCCATCGTGGCGCTCGGCCCAGTCCAGCAGCTCCAGGCGCCGCGCCAGGGACAGGGTCACCCCGGTGGGGTACTGGTGGGACGGCGTGACGTAGGCGAGGCGGCAATCCCCGGCCCGCTCCAGGGCGGCGGTATCCAGCCCTTCGGCGTCCACCGGGATGCCGGCGAGCTGCGCGCCGGCCACCGCGAAGGCATGGCCGGCGGCGCGGTAGCCGGGGTTCTCGATGGCCACCCGGTCCCCCGGCTCCACCAGCAGCTGCGCGCAGAGGCTGATGGCCTGCTGGGCGCCACAGGTGACGATCACCTGCGCCGGGTCGCAATGCAGCCCACGGCTGTTGCGCAGGTAGGCGGCGATCAGCTCGCGCAGCTGCCAGTCACCGGCGGGGTCGCCATAGCCCAGGCGCGCGGGCGAGGGCTTGCGCCAGAAGCGTGCCGAGAGCCGCGCCCAGGTCTGGAAGGGGAACAGGTCGAAGGCCGGCACGCCGACGCGGAAGGCCCGTGGCGGCCCGCTCAGCGGGGGCTTCAGGTGATGCGTGTCCAGGCGTGACAACGCCCCGCTGGCAGCCGCCCGCACCGGCAGGGGCGGCGCAGCGCGCGGGGCTGCGGATAACTCCGCCACGTAGGTGCCATCACCGATGCGGCCCTCCACGTAGCCCTCGGCGTAGAGCTGGTCGAAGGCGCGGGTCACGGTGTTGCGCGAGATGCCCAGCAAGGCCGCCAGGTCCCGGCTCGCCGGCAGCCGCGTGCCGCTTTGCAGGCGCCCATCGAGGATGCGTTCGCGCAGCCCCTCGTAGAGCTGGCGGGCCAGGCCCTGGCGCGCATCGAGGCGGATGCCGGAAAGATCGACGGGGAGCGGCACGGCAATCGGCATGGATTGGACCTATGGAAGTGGCAGGAAATGGATCTTACAACGGGCCAATATCCTGCCTAGGATGCGTCCATCACGCCAGGAGATTCGCCATGTACCTGCCCGCCTCCTTCCGCCGGGAAGACCTCGCCGAACTGCACCTGCAGATGCGCCAGAGCCGCCTGGCCACCCTGGTGTGCCAGGGTGCCGACGGGCTGGTGGCCAGCCACCTGCCGCTGCTGCTGGAAACCGGCGACGGCGAGTACGGCACCCTCCATGGTCACATCGCCCGGGCCAACCCGCAGTGGCGCGCGCTGGCCGACGGCGCCGAGGCGCTGGTGGTGTTCAACGGCCCGGACGCCTACGTCAGCCCCGCCTGGTACGCCGCCAAGGCCGAGCACGGCAAGGTGGTGCCGACCTGGAACTACATCGCCGTGCACGCCTACGGCCAGGCCGAGGTGTTCGACGACGCCGAGCGCCTGCTGCACCTGGTCAGCCGCCTCAGCGACCAGCACGAGGCCGGGCGCCCGCAGCCCTGGGCGCTCGGCGACGCACCCCGCGACTACATCGACGCCATGCTGCGCGCCATCGTCGGCTTCGCCCTGCCCATCCGCCGTATCGAAGGCAAATGGAAGCTCGGCCAGAACCGCAGCCAGGCCGACCAGGCCGGCGTGCGCGAAGGCCTGGCCGGCAGCGCCGACGAGCGTGATCGCGAGCTGGCCCGGCGCATGGCCCCCTCACTCTGACCCACCACGACAAGGAAGCAGCATGTCCCTCGAAATCCGCCCGGCCAGCGTCGCCGACCATGCAGCCTGGCTGCCGCTGTGGCAGGGCTACCAGCGTTTCTACAAGACCGAGATCGCCGCCGACACCACCGGGCAGACCTGGCGGCGCTTCCTCGATGGCACCGAACCCATGCACGCCGCCCTGGCCTGGCAGGGCGACCGCGCCGTGGGCCTGGTGCACTTCATCTACCACCGCTCCTGCTGGACGGTGGGCGACTACTGCTACCTGCAGGACCTCTACGTGCAGGAAGGCCTGCGCGGCGCCGGCATCGGCCGCGCGCTGATCGAGCACGTCTACGCCCAGGCCCGTGCCGCCGGCGCCTCGCGTGTGCACTGGCTGACCCACGAGACCAACACCGACGCCATGCAGCTGTACGACCGCATCGCCGACCGTTCCGGCTTCCTCCAATACCGCAAGATCCTCTGAGGCCCCTCCCATGACCCAGGAAGCGCAACTCGACTGGCACCCCGTACCCGCCCCGGCCCGCGCCCCGCTCGAGGGCCTTTACGTAGGCCTGGAGCCACTGGAACCCGCGCGTCACGGCGACGACCTCTGGCAGGCCCTGCAAGGGCCCGGCCACGACCCGGCGCTGTGGAGCTACCTGCCCTACGGCCCCTTCCCCGAGCGCGCGGCCTTCGACGCCTGGCTGGCGGGCAACCAGGCCAGCGCCGACCCGCTGTTCTTCACCGTCATCGACCGCACCAGCGGCCGCGCCGTGGGCCTGCTCAGCTACCTGCGCATCGCCCCCAACGACGGCTGCATCGAGATCGGCCACATCGCCTTCGGTGCCCCCATGCAGCGCTCGCCCGCCTCCACCGAGGCGGTCTGGCTGCTGGCACGCCTGGCCATGGGCGAGCTCGGCTACCGCCGCCTGGAATGGAAGTGCAACGCCCTCAACGCCCGCTCCATGCGCGCCGCCGAGCGCCTGGGCTTCACCTACGAGGGGCTGTTCCGCCAGCACATGGTGATCAAGGGCCGCAACCGCGACACCGCCTGGTTCTCCATCATCGACAAGGAATGGCCGGCGATACGCGATGCCTTCGAGGCCTGGCTGGCTGTGGATAACTTCGATGCCGACGGCCGGCAGAAGCGCCGCCTGGAGGACTTCAGAAAATCCTAACGGCGGGCCACGCCTCGTAGGATGGGTAGAGGTACGAAACCCATCATTGCGGAGTACCCCATACCCGCATGGGTTTCGCTTCGCTCTACCCATCCTACGAACACGAAAACCTGCGCACCTGATGCACAAGGGTTTCGCTTCGCCGCCCAGCCCATTCGAATCAGCCCCCACGTAAACGGGAGCCCATCAAGAAAAAGCTCCCTTATTCCCGTAACCCTTCTGTTACGAAACCGTAAGACTTCTTCCTTATAAACAGCGGCCAACCAACAAGATCACGAACAAGGTTGCCGCCATGAACCGCACGCTGTCTCCGCTCGCCCGCTGCGTCGCCCTCGCCCTGACCGGTTTCTCCTCCTTCGCCGGTGCCGCCACCGTCAACGTGGACACCGCCACCACCACCGGCCAGGTGCTCACCGGGGAAACCACCCTGCAGGTGGGCAGCAGCGGCAGCATCACCACCAGCGGCAAGAGCGTGGAGCTGAAGAACGCCACCAGTGGCGCCGGCGTGGTCGTCGACAACAGCGGCCTGATCAAGTCCACGGGCGATCGCGGCCTCGACAGCTCGGGCAGCAACCCCTCGCGCACCTACCAGATCATCAACCGCGAAGGCGCCACCATCGACGCCTCCAAGCAGGGCATCCGCATCAGCGGCGACCTGGCCGGTACCCACGTGACCATCGATAACGCCGGCACCCTCATTTCCCAGACCGACCGCGCGATCATGCTCAAGGACCTCAAGACCAATGTGCAGATCGACATCACCAACCGCGCCACCGGCCTGATCCGCGGCGTGCGCGAAGACGCCATGCGCGTCGGCAACAACGCCACCATCACCAACTATGGCGAGATCAGCAGCGGTGACATGACCAACGCCGACGCCAAGTTCGACGGCATCGACTTCGACGCCTCCACCGGCGGCAAGGTTGAGAACCACGGCACCCTCTCCGGCGGGCGCCACGGCATCACCACCGATGTCGGCGCCGAGCTGATCAACTACGCGGGCGGCGTGGTCATCGGCCGCAACGGCTCGGGCTTCGGCTCCGACGGCAATGGTCGCGTCACCAACTACGGGCGCATCACCGGCGCCTACAGCGGCCTGGTGCCCGACGGTGACGGCGATGGCGTGGACATCGACGGCGAAGGCTGGATCGACAACCACGGCATCATCGAAGGCACCGGCGCCGGCGGCTTCAAGGACGGCGCAGCCAACACCAGCGAAGGCATCGCCATGGGCGGCGGCACCATTTATAACCGCGCTGGCGCCACCATCAGCGGCGCGGCCAACGCCATCCTCATCGACGACAGCGCCACAGGCGGCGCGCCCTATGCCACCTACCTGGAGAACTTCGGACAGATCCTCGGCCTGGGCGGCGATGCCGTGCGCATCATCGGCGACAGGAACGACACCGTGATCAACGGCGGCCTGATCAGCAGCACCGGCGGCGTGGCCCTGGACCTGGGCGGCGGCGCCGACAGCCTGACCCTGCGCAGCGGCAGCCAGTTCGTCGGCCTGGTGGACGGCGGCGCCGGTCGCGACGTGCTGACCCTGGACGACGTCGACGGCGGCAGCTTCGGCAACAGCGCCCACTTCGAATGGCTGAAGGTCAGCGCCGGCCGCTGGACCCTGGATACGCAAGACTTCAGCGAAGGCGGCGAGGTGCTCGCCGGCGCCGAGTTGGTCAACCTCGGCCGCATCGGCGGCACCCTGAGCGTCGCCTCGGGCGCCACCTACGCCGGCGGCGGCCATGTGGATAACCTCGACCTGGCCGCCGGCTCCACCCTGGCCTTCGCCGTCGCAGCCGACGGCAGCCACAGCCCGTTGCTGGCCGACGGGCACGTGGCCCTCGACGGCGCCCGCCTGGAGGTGCGCGCCAGCGCCGGCACCTACCCGAACACCCGCCACTACCAGGTGATCCAGGCCGCCGACGGCGTCAGTGGCCGCTTCGCCGGCGTCACCAGCAACTTCGCCTTCCTCACCCCGACCCTGCGCTACGAAGCCGACGGCGTGGAGCTGGACCTGACCCGCAACGACGTCGCCTTCGCCGACATGGCCGGCAACGGCAACGGTGCCAATGCCGCCGGCAGCATCAGCGCCCAGGGCAACCCGCAGCTGTACAACGCCCTGGTCACCAGCAGCGCCGGCGAAGCCCGCGACGCGCTCAACCAGCTGGCTGCACCGAACAACGCCAGCCTCGCCGGCAGCACCCTGGGCAGCACCAGCCAGGTCAGCGGCGCCATGCTCGGCGCCCTGCAATCCTTCAGCGGCGGCCTCGGCGGCAACCTGCAGAGTTCGCTGAACGTCGCAGACGGCCCGCTGCTGGCCGCCACCGGCGTGCCGGCGGATGCCCGCAACCTCAACGACCCGTCCGCTCGCGGCCGCCTCTGGGTCCAGGCCCTGGGCAGCCACGGCAACCTCGACGGCAGCCAGGGCGGCCACGACCTGGACAGCGACACCCGTGGCGCCGTGGTCGGCGCCGACTGGGCCATGGGCGGCGATTGGCGCCTGGGCGTGCTGGGCGGCTACTCGCGTACCGACCTGGAGGCCGGCAGCGGCTTCGAAGGCGACGTCGACAGCCTGCACCTGGGCGTCTACGGCCTGCGCCAGGACGGCCCGGTGGCCCTGCGCCTGGGCGCCGCCTACAGCCGTCACGACGGCGACAGCAAACGCGAGGTGGCCTTCGGCGGCTTCACCGACCACCTGCGCGGCCACTACGACGCCGAAAGCGTCCAGGCCTTCACCGAGGTGGGTTACGCCATGGGCAGCGGCAATGTGCAGGCCGAACCCTTCGCCGGCATCGGCTACCAGTACTACGCCCGCGACAGCTACGACGAGAAGGGCGGCGCCGCGGCCCTGCACGTGGACGACCAGGACCAGGGCAACCTCACCAGCACCTTCGGCGTGCGCATCGCCCGCCTCGACACCCTGGACAACGGCATGGCCTTCACCCCACGCCTGTCGGTGGCCTGGCGCCATGTGTACGGCAACGTCGACAGCAGCACCCGCCAGTCCTTCCTCAGCGGCGGCAGCGCCTTCAGCGTCGAGGGCAGCGCCCTGGACCGCAACAGCCTGCTGCTCGATGCCGGCTTCGACATCGGCCTGAGCAGCACCCAGAGCGTGGGCCTGGGCTACAGCGGCGAGCTGGGCGGCAACGCGCAGAACCACGCCATCGTCGCCCAGTGGCAGATGGGGTTCTGAAGGCGAAGCCGCTTCCACAGGTGGCCTCGAGCGTCGCCCGAACCGAGGAGCATCCCGCTGGGTAGGGTGGATAACGCTCTTTTATCCACCGAGCGGAGCCCAACCCAGCACCACTGCTAATCCCGTGGGGGCGAATTCATTCGCAATGGAGTCAATCGCCACCTGCCACGCTGTTCGGGTGGCAGATTCTTCGCGGCTGAAGCCGCTCCCACAGGGGGCACTGCGCACTGGCCGAGCAGGGAGGCATCCTGAAGTACCGCGACGGTGGACCGGTGAAGCGGGGTCCACCCTACGGTCGCCGGGTGCGGCGTGCCTCGGAATGCGGCTCGAGCCCCTACAACCCGCGAAGCGCTTTCTTCAATAGGTGCGGCAGGCGCCCTGGGCCACGGTCTCCAGCAGGCGTTCCTTGCGCTGGCTTTCGCCGTCGAACTCGGCCAGCGGCTGGCGCTTGTTGGCCGGCTCGGTGAACTCCAGGCTCACCAGCAGTCGGTAGATCTGATAGCGGTTGCGCACGGAGCGCGTGCCCGGGCAGTCGGGGAAGTTGCCGTTCTCGGTCACCAGCACCTCCTGGCAGCCTTCGTCACCCAGGTGCTTCTCATAGCGATCGGTGCCGCTGCGGTAGGTCTTGCCGGCGCATTTGAGGCGGCGCACCGTCTTGCTGCAGAAGCCCGGAGCGACGCAGTTCTCGCTGCTGTCGCGCTCCACCTTGTCCTCCTTCGACTCGCGCCAGCGCGCCTGGATGTCGTAGCGCAGGCCGCTCTCCCGGCTGGCGAGGAAGAAGGACCGGCCCTGATAGGCGCTCGACGGCACGCTGACGCTGAAGTCGCTGCGTTCGTTGTGCAACCGCAGGTCGGCGGACCACATCGGGTCGGGGTGGAACTCCAGTTCGATGTGGCCCTGGCGCAGTTGCGCGTCCTCGCTCAGTTGCAGGGGCTGGCTGTCGCGGGTGAAGAGGTAGCCCTTGCCGGTGAGGCTGCCGCAGCCGGTCAGCCCCAGCAGGAGGAAGGCCAGCAGGGCGCCGCGCGCGGCAGAGGGGGAAGGCGAAATCATGAGGTTCGGTCCTTGATCGGAAAATGGACGGTCCATCGGTGCCGCGGTCTTGCGCTCACTCGATCTCGAACAGCCCGTTCTTCAACGGCGCGACATCCAGGCGCTGGCGGATGTCGGCGTCGATGCGCGGGTCGTCGGGGCGGTACAGCATCACCTGGCGGTAGGCGCTGACCCGGTTGATCTCCGGGCCCAGGTATTCCCACACCACGCGGGTGCAGGCGGGGTTGCGCCGGTCGCCGCTGGAGACGCCGGTCTTCAGGCCGTTGAGGCGGGTGATGCGGCTCTTGAAGCTGGGGATGAGGATGGTCTGGCTCATCTCGTTGACGGTGAGCGACTCGTAGTCCATCAGGAACACCCGGTCCTGCAGCTGGAAGGCGGCGCCCAGGTAGCGGCAACGCACCCAGTCCTCGGCCTGCACGTCGGTGCTGCTGGAGCGCTCCTGGCGTTCCTGGCGCTCGAAGAGGAAGGTGCCGCGCTCCTCCCAGAGATGCACCAGCGACAGCAGGATGGTGCCGGGCACCGACATGCAGTTGGAGTATTCGAAGTAGTAGCCGCAGTAGCGCGACAGGTTGCCGGACTCCTCGCGCAGCGGCCGCAGCAGCTGCAACAACGGGTCGTCGCTGGGCACACTGCTGTCGTGGGGACGGCGCGCGCCGATCAGGCGAGCGAACGGCTCGGGCGGCATACCGAGTTCATAGTCCTCGACGCCGAAGAAATCGCCGATGCGCTTGAGGTTGTAAGCCGTGGGTACGCTCTGGCCGTTGAGGTACTTGTTGAACTGCGCCCGATTGATCGAAAGCTTGCGGCAAACCTCGGAGATAGAGCGGTAATGGCTGCACAGCAACTTGAGGTTGGCACCTAGATTGTTCGACAATTCCCGGCCCTCCAGTTGACGCGAGCGGCGCGATTATAGCGTCAACTCGCAACAAGTGGTTACAAGCTGCGAAATTGCCCCGGGCGGGGTGCTTCCTCAAACATGCCCACCCTCCAGGCGCAGTGACGTTCGTATCCACTGCCGCTCCGAACAACAACAAACTGGATCAGGTGAAACGCCATGCTCGATCTGCTCAATGACTTCCTCTGGGGCAAGCTGCTGATCGTGGTCCTCGTGGGCCTCGGACTCTTCTTCACCCTCGCCTCCCGCTTCGTCCAGCTGCGCTACTTCGGCGACATGTTCCGCATCTTCGGCCAGGCGCTGCAGCGCAAGGAAGGCCAGCTCAGTTCGTTCCAGGCCCTGATGCTTTCCGTAGCCGGTCGTGTCGGCGCCGGCAACATCGCCGGCGTGGCCGTGGCCATCATGCTCGGCGGCCCCGGCGCGGTCTTCTGGATGTGGGTGGTGGCCCTGCTGGGCATGGCGACCAGCTACTTCGAGTGCTCCCTCGCGCAGCTGTACAAGCGCCGCGAAGCGGACGGCACCTACCGTGGCGGCCCGGCCTTCTACATCCTGCACGGCCTCGGCCAGCGCTGGCTGGCGGTGATCTTCTCGTTCCTGCTGCTGGTGACCTTCGGCTTCGGCTTCAACGCCGTGCAGTCCTTCACCGTGGCCACTTCGCTGCACGACACCTTCGGCCTGCCCACCTGGATCAGCGGCATCGCCCTGGTCGGCGTGATCGGGATGATCGTCTTCGGCGGTATCAAGCGCATCGCCAGCATGGCCGACGTGATGGTTCCGGTGATGGCCGGCGGCTACATCCTCATGGCCCTGGTGATCATCGGCATGAACCTGTCCGAGGTTCCCGCCACCCTGGCCCTGATCGTCAAGAGCGCCTTCGGCCTGGAGCCGGCCTTCGCCGGTGGCGTCGGTGCGGCCATCATCATGGGCGTCAAGCGCGGCCTGTTCTCCAACGAAGCCGGCCTGGGCAGCGCGCCCAACGTGGCGGCCGTCGCCGAGGTCAAGCACCCCGCCGCGCAGGGCATCGTGCAGTCCCTCAGCGTGTTCATCGACACCCTGCTGATCTGCACCAGCACCGCGCTGATCATCCTGCTCTCCGGCGTCTACCAGCCGGGCAGCGAAATGGCCGGCGTGGTCCTCACCCAGGCGGCCCTGGCGGCCGAAGTGGGCGAGTGGGGCCGCATCTTCGTGAGCATGGCGCTGCTGCTCTTCGTCTTCACCACCCTGGTCTACAACTACTACCTGGGTGAGAACGCCCTGAGCTTCTTCAGCTCCAAGCGCGCCCTGCTGATCGTCTACCGCGCGCTGGTCATGGCCCTGGTGCTGTGGGGTTCCATGCAGGACCTGTCCACCGTGTTCGGCTTCGCCGACGTCACCATGGGCCTGCTGGCGGTGGTCAACCTGGTGGCCATCACCCTGCTGTTCAAGGTCGGCATGCGCCTGATGCGTGACTACGACGCCCAGGTCAAGGCCGGCATCGACACCCCGGTGTTCGACACCAGCAAGTTCGCCGACCTGGACCTGGACCCTGCCGCCTGGCCGGTCGCCAAGGCGTCCGAGAGTGCGCCGCAGCAGGCCCCCGCCGGCCTGGCGGAAAGCCACCGCTAAGCGCTCTTTCGCGCTGCACCGGATGCCGCTTCTCCGCCCTGCGGGGAAGCGGCATCTTCGTATCAGGCAAAGGTTTTTCTGGTGGGATCGGCTCGCGATGGCAGCCTGATTCAGCGTTATGCTGGCCCACCGTTTTATTCCCGAGTGAGCAGGGCACGGCATGAGCGCAGTCAACAACCTCTTCGTCCTCTATACCGGCGGCACCATCGGCATGCTGCAGACGGCCGAGGGCCTGGCGCCCGCCGGCGGGTTCGAGGCACGCATGCGCGAGCACCTGGCCAGCAGCGGTGCGCCGGCGCCGCAGTTCGCCTTCCAGGAGATGCTGCCGCTGCTCGACAGCGCCAACATGACCCAGGCCCAGTGGCTGGCGATGCGCGACCGCATAGTCGAGGCGGTGGTCGAAGGCGGCCATGACGCCGTGCTGCTGCTGCATGGCACCGACACCCTGGCCTACAGCGCCGCCGCCCTGAGCTTCCTGCTGCTGGGCCTGGGCGTACCGGTGGTGCTCACCGGCGCCATGCTCCCGGCCGGCGCCGAAGGCAGCGACGCCTGGCCCAACCTGTGCGGCGCCCTGGCCGCGCTGCAGGCGGGCGTCGAACCGGGCGTGCACCTGTATTTCAATGGCGAGCTGATGCATGGCGCGCGGGTGAGCAAGCTGCGCAGCGATGCCTTCGATGCCTTCACCGTGTTGCCGCGCCAGCGCAGCGGCGAGCGCGCCGACGCCCTGCCCGCCCTGCTCGGCTTCAACACCCGCCGCGTACCGGTGAACCTGGCGGTGCTGCCGCTGTTCCCCGGCCTGCAGGCGAGCCACGTGCAGGCGCTGCTGGACTGCGGCGTGCAGGGGTTGTTGCTGGAGTGCTTTGGCAGCGGCACCGGCCCGTCGGACAACACCGAGCTGCTGGCCGTCCTCAAGGCCGCGCACCAGCGCGGCGTGGTACTGGCGGCGATCAGCCAGTGCCCGGCCGGGCACGTCGAGTTCGGCGTCTACGCCGCCGGCAGCCAACTGGCGGCCAGCGGCCTGGTCTCGGCCGGGGGCATGACCCGCGAAGCCGCCCTGGCCAAGCTGTTCGCCCTGATCGGCGCCGGCCTCGCCCCTACCGACGTCGAGCGCTGGTTCGCCCTGGATTTGTGCGGCGAACGGGTGGAGTGACGGACCTGCAGGGGCGACTCCAGTCGCCAGGGGCCGCGCCGCGGCCCCAACCACCGCCCGCACGACCTAACCGGCGTGCGTAGGGTGGACCCCGCTTCACCGGTCCACCGTTGCGGAGCTCCAGGCGACACCGCCGGTGGATGAAAAAGGCGTCATCCACCCTACACACGGATGGGAGACCGAGACATGCGGATCACCGTCACCCTCGACGACACGCTCTACCAGCAGGCATTGGAAATGGCCGATCCGGATATGGACGAGGCCGATATCTTCCACGAAGTCGTCAGGACCTTCGTACGCGTCCAGGCAGGGAAACGCCTCGCCGCCCTGGGGTCCAAGGCACCCGAAATGCAGGACGTGCCGCGTCACCGTGAAGACGGGGCGTGACCATTAACGTTCCGGCGACACGGCTCAGGTCACCTCACCCCGGATGTACTGCTCCAGGTGCTGGATCAGCGCGTCCTGCTCGGCGATGGCTTCCTTGACGAGGTCGCCGATGGACAGCAGGCCGACCAGTTGGCCGTCCTCCACCACGGGCAGGTGGCGCAGGTGGCGGTCGGTCATCAGTGCCATGCATTCGCGGATGCTCTGCCGGCCGTTCACCGTGAGCACCGCCTCGGTCATGAATTCGCGCACCGGCGTGACCACCGACGAGCGCCCTTGCAATACGCCACGGCGGGCGTAGTCACGCTCGCTGACGATGCCCACCAGGCGGCCATCCTCGACCACCGGCAAGGCGCCGATATTGTGTTCGGCCAAGAGGCGCAGGGCGTCGAGCATCGGCACTTCGGCGCCGACGGTGTGCACCTGCTGCAGCGGCTTGGCGTGGAGCATCTGGGCAACGGTCTTCATCGGTGATCCTCCTGGGTTGAACCTGATGGGCGCCCAGCATGACGTCGGCGGCCAGGGCCCGGCCAGACGGCTATCTGCATGGCGGCCATTGAAAATATTACGGCCCGGGCAAAGACAAAAAAGGGGAGCCCGAGGGCTCCCCAGGGGACTTCTGGTTCGGGATCACTCGATCTCGATCAGGACCTCGCCCGGGTTGACCCGGTCGCCCTTGGCGATGTGGATCGCCTTGACGGTGCCGGCGATGGGCGCCTGCACCTCGGTTTCCATCTTCATGGCTTCGGTGATCAGCACGGCCTGGCCGGCCTTGACGCTGTCGCCTTCCTTGACCAGCACGTCGACGATGTTGCCCGGCATGGTGGTGCTGACATCGCCCGGCGCACTGGCGTGCTTGCGCTTGCTGCTGCTGCCGGCGACGAAGTCGTTGAGCGGCTCGAACACCACTTCTTCGGGCATGCCGTCGATGGACAGGTAGAAGTGGCGCTTGCCGTCGCTCTTCACGCCGACCCCGGTGATGTCCACGCGGTAGCTCTCGCCGTGCACGTCGACCACGAACTCGGTGGGCACGCCCTCGCCGCCGACCGGGGCCGAACCCTGGCCGTTGGGGATGGGCAGCAGTTCCTCGGGCTTGAGGGTGCCGGCTTCACGCTCTTCGAGGAACTTGCGCCCGATGTCGGGGAACATGGCGAAGGTGAGGACGTCCTCCTCGCTCTTGGCCAGGGCACCGATCTCCTTGCGCAGCTTGTCCAGCTCGGGCTTGAGCAGGTCGGCCGGGCGCACGTCGATGACTTCCTCGTTGCCGATGGCCTGGCGGCGCAGTTGTTCGTCGATCTCGCCCGGCGCCTTGCCGTAGCGGCCCTGGAGGTAGAGCTTCACCTCGTTGGTGATGGTCTTGTAGCGCTCGCCGGCCAGCACGTTGAACACCGCCTGGGTGCCGACGATCTGCGAGGTCGGGGTCACCAGGGGCGGGTAGCCGAGGTCCTTGCGCACCTTGGGGATCTCCTCGAAGACCTCGTTGATGCGGTTCAGGGCGCCCTGTTCCTTCAGCTGGTTGGCGAGGTTGGAGATCATCCCGCCCGGCACCTGGTTGACCTGCACGCGGGTGTCGACGCCGGTGAATTCGCTCTCGAACTGGTGGTACTTCTTGCGCACGGCGTGGAAGTACATGCCGATCTCCTGGATCAGCGCGAGGTCCAGGCCGGTGTCGTAGGGGGTGTTGCGCAGGGCAGCGACCATGGACTCGGTGCCCGGGTGGCTGGTGCCCCAGGCCATGCTGGAGATAGCGGTGTCGATGTGGTCGGCGCCGTTCTCGATGGCCTTGAGCTGGCACATGCTGGCGACGCCGGCGGTGTCGTGGGAGTGGATGAACACCGGCAGGTCGACGCTCTCCTTCAGGGCCTTGACCAGGTCACCGGTGGCGAAGGGGGTGAGCAGGCCGGCCATGTCCTTGATGGCGATGGAGTCCACGCCCATCGCCTGCATGGCCTTGGCCTGGGCGACGAAGGCGGCCTCGGTGTGCACCGGGCTGGTGGTGTAGGCGATGGTGCCCTGGGCGTGCTTGCCGGCGGCCTTCACCGCCTCGATGGAGACGCGCAGGTTACGCACGTCGTTCATCGCGTCGAAGATGCGGAACACGTCGATGCCGTTGACCGCCGCCTTGGCCACGAAGGCCCTGACCACGTCGTCGCTGTAGTGGCGGTAGCCCAGCAGGTTCTGCCCGCGCAGGAGCATCTGCAGGCGGGTGTTGGGCAGCGCGGCCTTGAGCTTGCGCAGGCGCTCCCACGGGTCTTCCTTGAGGAAGCGCACGCAGGCGTCGAAGGTGGCGCCGCCCCAGACTTCCAGCGACCAGTAGCCGACCTGGTCGAGCTTGTCGCAGATGGGGAGCATGTCTTCCAGGCGCATGCGGGTGGCCAGCAGGGACTGGTGCGCGTCACGCAGGATGGTGTCGGTGACGGTGATCTTCTTGGCTTCCGGGGTCTTGCTCATGTTCTGCATCCTTCCCTTACAGGCCCGCGTGGGCGGCAATGGCGGTCGCGATGGCGATGGCCAGGTGCGACGGGTTGCGCTTGATCGAATACTGGGTCAGCTCCGGGTGGCTCTCGACGAAGCTGGTGTTGAACTGGCCGCTGCGGAACTCGGGATCGCGGAGGATCTCCTGGTAGTAGGCGGCGGTGGTCTTGACCCCCTGCACGCGCATGTCGTCGAGCGCTCGCAGGCCACGGTCGAGGGCTTCTTCCCAGGTCAGCGCCCAGACGATCAGCTTCAGGCACATCGAGTCGTAGTAGGGCGGGATGGTGTAGCCGGTGTAGATCGCCGTGTCGGTGCGCACGCCGGGGCCGCCGGGGGCGTAGTAGCGGGTGATCTTGCCGAAGGAGGGCAGGAAGTTGTTCTTCGGGTCCTCGGCGTTGATGCGGAACTGCAGGGCGAAACCGCGGTGGATGATGTCGTCCTGCTTGACCGAGAGCGGCAGGCCGGAGGCGATGCGGATCTGCTCGCGGACGATGTCGATGCCGGTGATTTCCTCGGTGATGGTGTGCTCCACCTGCACCCGGGTGTTCATCTCCATGAAGTACACCTCGCCCTCGGCGAGCAGGAACTCCACGGTGCCGGCGTTCTCGTAGCCCACCGCCTTGGCGGCGCGCACGGAGAGGTCGCCGATGTAGGCGCGCTGCTCGGGGGTGAGCTGCGGGCTGGGGGCGATCTCGATGAGCTTCTGGTTGCGGCGCTGGATCGAGCAGTCGCGCTCGAACAGGTGCACGGTGTTGCCGAAGCTGTCGGCCAGCACCTGGGCCTCGATGTGCTTCGGGTTGACGATGCACTTCTCCAGGAACACCTCCGCCGAGCCGAAGGCCTTGGTCGCCTCGGAGATCACGCGCGGGTAGGCCTGCTCCAGCTCCTCGCGGCTGTTGCAGCGGCGGATGCCGCGACCGCCACCGCCGGAGGTGGCCTTGAGCATCACCGGGTAGCCGATGCGCTCGCCTTCGCGCAGGGCCTCCTCGAGGTCCGCCACGTTGCCTTCGGTGCCCGGGGTGACCGGTACGCCGGCCTTGATCATGCTGCGGCGGGCTTCGGTCTTGTCGCCCATGCGGCGGATCACTTCCGCCGACGGGCCGATGAAGCGGATGCCGCGCTCGGCGCAGATCTCTGCCAGTTCGGCGTTCTCGGAGAGGAAGCCGTAGCCGGGGTGCAGCGCGTCGCAACCGGTCTCCACGGCCAGGTTCACCAGCTTGCGCGGGTTGAGGTAGCCGGCCAGCGGGTCCTCGCCGATGCTGTGGGCCTCGTCGGCACGCTTGACGTGCAGGGCGTGGCGGTCGGCCTCGGAGTAGACGGCCACCGAGCGGATGCCCATCTCGGCGCAGGCGCGCACGATTCGGACGGCGATCTCACCCCGGTTGGCGATGAGGATTTTCTTGATCACGAGCGTTCCCTCGACCAAGTGGGCAGGCGAACGGCGGGCCGTTCGGCGAGTGACCGCCGGTGCTGTAGCGGTGCGTGATTAACCTACGCCCAGCCCTGGGATAACCCAAATCAATAATTATTGGGGTATCCATTAGGAAAGCCTTATAGTCGGCGCCGCGATCCCCTTTTCCGAGGCTTCCACCTATGCGCAAGACCCTGCTGCGCATGACGCTGCGCCAGCTCCAGGTGTTCCGTGCCGTGTTCGAGAGCCGCTCGTACAGCCGAGCGGCGGAAGAGATGGCGCTGACCCAGCCGGCCGTCAGCCTGCAGATCCGCCAGCTCGAGGAGCTGGTGGGCCAGCCGCTGTTCGAATACGTCGGCAAGAAGCTCTACCAGACCGATGCCGCCGAGGCGCTGTACGTGGCCAGCAGCGACATCTTCCAGCGCCTGGCCAGCCTCGACATGCAGCTCTCGGATCTGCAGGGCTCGCTGCAGGGCCAGCTCAACCTGGCGGTGGAATCCAGCGCCAAGTATTTCGTGCCTCACCTGTTCGCCGCCTTCAAGCAGCACCACCCGGACGTCAGCCTGCACCTGACCGTGGTCAACCGCGCCCAGGTGATCAAGCGCCTGGCGGACAATCGCGACGACCTGGTGATCATGTCCCTGGTGCCCCAGGACATGGCCCTGGAGTTCCTGCCGTTCCTCAACAACCCGATCATCGCCGTGGCGCCGCCGGACCACCCGCTGTGCCACGCGCGCAGCCTGACGCTGAAGGACCTGGAGCCCTTCCCGCTGCTGATCCGCGAAGCCGGCTCGGGCACCCGCAAGGCCTGCGAGGAATACTTCCAGCAGAAGCGCGCGCATTTCGCCCAGACCCAGGAAGTCGCCTCCCTGGATGCCCTGCGCGAATGCGTGGTGGCCGGGCTCGGCCTGGGCCTGCTGCCCCGCCACGCGGTCAGCCTGGAACTGGCCACCGGCGTATTGCGCGAGCTGCCCGTGGAGGAGCTGCCGCTCTACCGCAGCTGGTGCGTGGTCCACGCCAAGGGCAAGCGGCTGTCACCGGTCGCCCAGGCGTTGATGGCCTTTATCCGCGAAGAACGCGCCCAGATCAGCACGCTTTCCCAGCGGTTCGACGGCGCTCTGCCGTTGACGACAACAGGTAGTTGATCGCGATCAGGTCGGGATAGTCATCCAGGTCCGCCAGCAGACGGCGCTGTTCGGCGCGCTCCTCGATGGCGCGGCGGAACTGCATCCGGCGCTGGTCTTCGAGCTTGCGCCGGGTCTTGCTGTCGATGGCCGGCTCGTCAAAACGCTGTGCATGGTGTCGAGGCATGTCAGGTCTCCCAGGACGAAGTGCGGGGAGCACCAGCATCGGCCAGCGGCATGACGCTTTGACGGCAGGGTCGTGAAGCTCCGATGACCGTCCTGCGACAGCCACCGGCCGGTCAGAGCAGGGCGTCGAGCAGGCGGTACCAGGCGATCCCCGCGCCCAGGTAGAGGCGCTGCAGGCCGTGCAGGGGAATGCGCCGCAGCGGCGTGATCGGGAAGGGGAAATCCCCGCCCTGCCCCGCCAGGCGCGCCGCCATGTGCCGCCCCAGGCAGGTGGCCAGGGCGATGCCGCGACCGTTGTAGCCCAGCAGCATCGACAGCCCCGGCGCCGGTTCGTGGACATGGGGCAGGAAGTCCTGGGTCAGCGCCACGCGCCCGCTCCAGCGGTATTCGATGGGCACCCCGGCGAGCTGCGGGAACAGCCCGGTGAGCGAGCGTTCCAGATGCGCCCAGTCGCTGGCCTGGCGCGGCTCGGGGAAGGGACCGCGCCCACCCAGCAACAGGCGCCCCTGGGCGTCCTGCTTGAAGTACAGCAACAGGCGCCGCGCATCCGAACAGACTTCGCCACCCGGCAGTACGCTGTGGCGCAGGTGCGCCGGCAACGGCTGGGTGGCGACGATGAAGCTGTTGGCGGCGATCAGCGTCTGGCGCAGGCCGGGCCAGAGGCCGTCGGTGTAGCCGTTGCCGGCCAGCAGCACGCGCTCGGCCCGCACCTGGGCGCCGGCGGCTGTGGATAACATCCAGCCGCCCTCTTCGCGACGCAGGCCGGTCACCCGGCTGTGGCCATGAATCATCGCGCCCCGCTCGATTGCCGCACGCGCCAGCCCACGGGCGTAGCTCAGGGGCTGGACGCTGCCGGCGCGCGGGTCGACCCAGCCACCGAGGTAATTGACGCTGCCGATGCGCCGCGCCACGGCCGGCTCGTCCAGCAGCTCCACCTCCACGCCGCGCGCGCGCCATTGCCCGGCGCGCTGCTCCAGGCCGCGCATGGCCACGGCCGAGGCGGCGGGCTGGATCCAGCCCTTGCGCGTGGCATCGCAGTCGATGCCGAGCCGTTCGATCAGCGCGAACACCTCGTCGGCGGCGCCACCGGCGGCCTGGATCATCGCCTCGCCACGAGCCGCGCCGAACTTGGCGATCAGTTGCTCGGGGTCGAACTTGAGGCCGGGGATCACCTGCCCGCCGTTGCGCCCGGAAGCGCCCCAGCCCGGCTCGCCGGCATCCAGCACGCAGACGCGCACGCCCGCTTCGGCCAGGTGCAGGGCGGTGACCAGCCCGGTGTAGCCGGCGCCGACGATGGCGACGTCGGCCTGGGTGCTCTCGTTCAAGGGCGGGGTGGCGACAGCGGGTTTCGCGGTGGCCGCCCAGAGCGAGGACGGCAGCGCGGGCACCAGGGGCGCGTTCATGCCGGCACCTCGCCGCTGTTCAGCAGGCGCTTGAGGAAATCCTGGGTGCGCGGGTGGCTCGGCGTGCTCAGCACCTCGCGGGCCGGGCCCTGTTCGACGATGCGACCGCTGTGGAGGAAGCAGACCTTGTCCGCCACATCGCGGGCGAAGCCCATCTCGTGGGTGACCACGATCATGGTCATGCCCTCGTCGGCGAGGCGCCGCATCACCGCCAGCACCTCGCCCACCAGCTCGGGGTCCAGGGCCGAGGTGGGCTCGTCGAAGAGGATCGCCCTGGGCTTCATCGCCAGGGCGCGGGCGATGGCCACGCGCTGCTGCTGGCCGCCGGAAAGCTCGTCCGGGTAGGCGTTCATGCGGTGGGCGAGGCCGACCTTCTCCAGCAGCGCCTCGGCCTGGCGCCGGGCTTCGCGGGGGTCTTCCTTCTTCACGTAGATCGGCCCCTCCATCACGTTTTCCACAGCCGTGCGGTGGGGGAACAGGTTGAAGCGCTGGAACACCATGGCCACCTGGGTGCGGATCTCATGGATGCTGTCGTGATGGCGGTCCACCGGCTGGCCGCTGACCAGGATCTCGCCCCGGTCGTGGGTCTCCAGGCCGTTGATGCACCGCAGCAGGGTGGACTTGCCGGAGCCCGAGGGGCCGATCAGGCAGACCACCTCGCCGCTCTCGATGTTCAGGTCGATGCCTTCGAGCACCGCCAGGCTGCCGAAGCTCTTGTGCAGCTGCTTGATCTCGATCATGGCTTGCTCCTCTTGCCGATTCGCGCTTCCAGCCGGCGCAGGCCGTAGGACAGCGGCAGGCTCAGCGCCAGGTAGAGCAGCGCCACCAGGGTGTAGACGGTCATGTTCTCGAAGGTCGAGGAGGCGATCAGCTGGCCGGCGCGGGTCATCTCGGCCACCGTGATGGTGGAGACCAGCGAGGAGTCCTTGAGCATCATCACCAGGGTGTTGCCGTACGGCGGCAGGGCGATGCGGAAGGCCTGGGGCAGCACCACCCGGCGCATCACCATGGCGCCGCGCATGCCGAGGGATTCGGCCGCCTCGATCTGCCCCTGGTGGATGGCCTGGATGCCGGCGCGGAAGTTCTCCGCCTGGTAGGCCGAGTAGGCGATGCCGAGACCGATGACGCCGGCCTGGAAGGCGCTGAGCTGGATGCCGAAGTCCGGCAGCACGAAATAGATGTAGAAGAGCTGCACGATGATCGGCAGGCCACGGATGACGTTGACCACAGCGATGGCGAACAGCGAGATGGCGCGGACCTTCGACACCATCATCAGGGCGAAGACCAGGCCGATGATGGAACTGAGCAGGAAGGACCCGGCCGTGACCTGCACGGTGACCACCGCCCCTTTCAGCAGAATGGGGAGGAAGTCCAGAGCGTTCTGGAGAAACATGGAGGCTACCCGTGGATGGGTTCAGGGAAAGGCCCGCCGCGACGGCGGGCCGCGAGCGCGGTCAGTCGAGCTTCCACTTCGCGATGATGCGGTCCAGCGAGCCATCGGCCTTGATCGCGGCGATGCCCATGTTGACCCGCTCCAGGGTCGCGGCATCGCCCTTGCGCACGATCAGGCAGACATCACCCATGATCACCGGCTGGTAGCCCTGCACCAGGCGCACCTTGTCCTGGGTGCGCTGGGCCAGCTGGTAGGCGAGGATCGGGCGGTCGGCGAAGCCGGCCTTGATCCGCCCCAGCGCCAGGTCGCGCATCAGGTCGGCGATGGAGTCGTAGCCGCGCACTTCCTTGAAGATGCCGCGCTTGTTCAGCTCGTCGATGAACACGGTGCCGACCTGGGCGCCCACCACCTCGCCCGCGAGGTCCTCCATGCGGGTATAGGCGCTGGCGTCGTCGGCGCGGACGATCAGGCCCTCGCCGTAGCTGAACACCGGGTCGGAGTACTGCACCACCTTCTCCCGCGCAGGGGTGCGCAGCATGGCGGCGGAGATGACGTCGATCTTGTTCGCCGTCAGCGAGGGGATCAGCGCGGCGAAGGTGGTCTGCTGGATCTCCACCTCGAAGCCGCCGGCCTTGGCCACGGCCTGGGCGGCGTCGACCATCATCCCCTGGATGCTCTGGCTCTTGACGTCGAGGAAGGTGAAAGGCACGCCGGTGGCGGTGGCGCCGACCCGGTAGCTCTCGGCGCTGGCGGCGACGGACGTGGCGAGGCCGGCGACGAGGACGCAGGCACAGGTGAGGGCACGAAGGCGAGGATGCATGGCGAGTCTCCCATTGGACGCTGTTTATTGTCGTTGTGCGCTATGGATAGCCCCTTCTGAATCGGCAGGGGGCGTTTTATCGACTATAAACAATTTACAAGAATCGTAAAGAGATTTATAAATATCGAATATCGATATTCAAAACAGCAGAAAACCCGCTGAAAGGACGCGACATGAGCGATAACAACAATTCACTGTTCAACCAGTCGCTGGAGAAAGGCCTGGCCGTGCTGCGTGCCTTCAACGCCCGGCAGCGCACCATGAACCTGGCCGAAGTGGCCGAGGCGGCGGGCATCAACAAGAGCTCGGCGCAGCGCATGATCCACACCCTCGAAGAGCTCGGCTACGTGCGCAAGCACCCGCAGACCAAGCGCTTCCAGCTCACGCCGCGGGTGATGGAGATCGGCTACAACTACCTGGCCGCCGACACCCTGGTGGACGTGGCCAACCCCTTCCTCGCCGAACTGGCGCAGATCACCGGGGAAACCACCAACCTCACCGAGCCCGACGGCCTGGAGATGGTCTACGTGGCGCGTTTCGTGGCGCCCAAGTTCATCCCCATCCACATGCCCATCGGCAGCCGCATCCCCATGTACTGCACCGGCTCCGGCCGCGCCTACCTCAGCGCCCTGGACGATGAAGCGGTGCATGCGGCACTGGCCGCCAGCGAACTGAAGCGCCACACCCAGCAGACCCTGACCGGCCCGGAGGAAATCTTCGCGCAGATCGAGGCGACCCGGCGCAAGGGCTATGCGATCAACAACGAGGAGCTGTTTCTCGGCGACATGACCATCGCCGCGCCCATCCTCGGCAGCCAGGGCCAGCCGGTGGCCGCCGTGCACGTGGTGGCGCCGACCAGCCGCTGGAGCCTGGAGGAAGCGGAACGCAAGCTGGCACCTGCGGTGATCGAGTGCGCGCGGGCGATCCGCACCTCGATCAGGACCCTCTGAACGGCGCGTGGCGCCCGGGGCGGGGGACGTCGATCAGTCTTCCATCGCCTTGATCGACTTGGGCGACAGGCGCAGGCTGCGCAAGCTGCGCTTCACGCTCTTGAGGTGGTTGACCAGGCTCGGGCCACGGGCCATGGCCACGCCCATCGCCAGCACGTCGATCACCACCAGGTGGGCGATGCGCGAGGTCAGCGGGGTGTAGATCTCGGTGTCTTCCTGCACGTCGATGGCCAGGTTCACCGTGGCCAGGTCCGCCAGCGGCGTCTGGCTCGGGCACAGGGTGATCAGCGTGGCGCCGGCCTCGCGCACCAGGTTGGCGGTGATCAGCAGGTCCTTGGAGCGGCCCGACTGGGAGATGCAGATGGCCACGTCGGTGGGCTTGAGCGTCACCGCCGACATCGCCTGCATGTGCGGGTCGGAATAGGCGGCAGCAGTCAGCAGCAGGCGGAAGAACTTGTGCTGGGCATCGGCGGCCACCGCGCCGGAGGCACCGAAGCCGTAGAACTCCACGCGCTGGGCCTGGGCGCAGGCGGCGATGGCACGTTGCAGGGCCTGGGGGTCGAGCTTCTCGCGCACGTCCATCAGGGTGTGCAGGGTGGTGTCGAAGATCTTCAGGCTGAAGTCGGCGACCGAGTCGTCCTCGTGGATCGCGAACTGGCCGAAGCTGGCGCCGGCAGCCAGGCTCTGCGCCAGTTTCAGCTTGAGGTCCTGGAAGCCCCCGCAGCCGATGGCGCGGCAGAAACGCACGATGGTGGGTTCGCTGACGCCGACGCTCTGCGCGAGGTCCGCCATGGAACTGTGCATGACTGCAGCGGGATCGAGCAGGACGTGGTCGGCGACCTTCAGTTCCGACTTGCGCAGCAGGTGGCGCGACTGGGCGATGTGTTGCAGCAGATTCACAGGGCAGGCTCTTCGAAGTGGGGGATACGCTTCACGGCTCGATCAACGCGTGGGGACAACTCGGTTATGATCGACGGCCGTCGGGCTGTAGTGACCTTGTAGTTATACTACATGACCCGCTTTTCCGCCCAGGTAAACCACGCAGGAGTGCACCCTTGACCCAGCCCTGTGACATGTTGGTCTTCGGCGGTACCGGCGACCTCGCCCTGCACAAACTGCTTCCGGCGCTCTACCACCTGCATCGCGACGGGCGCCTGCATCCGCAGCTGCGCATCCTCGCCATCGCCCGCAATCCCCTCGATGCCCAGCAGTACCGGGCCCTCGCCGAGCGCCACTGCCGCGCCCAGGTGGCTCGCGCCGATTTCACCAACGAGGCCTGGGCGGGGTTCGCCGCGCGGCTCGACTACTTCGTCATGGATGTCTCGCAGAGCGCCGACTTCGGGCGCCTGGCCCGCCACCTGGGGCCAGGCGAGGATCGCGGCCGCGTCTACTACCTGGCCATCGCCCCGCGCCTGTTCGAGGACATCGCCCGGCACCTGCAGATCGCCGGCCTCGCCGGGCCCCAGGCGCGCATCGTGCTGGAGAAACCCATCGGCCACTCCCTGGAATCGGCCCTGGCGATCAACGCCGCCATCGGCGCGGTGTTCGACGAGCGCCAGGTGTTCCGCATCGACCACTACCTGGGCAAGGAGACGGTGCAGAACCTCATGGCCCTGCGCTTCGCCAACGCCCTGTTCGAGCCGGTGTGGCGCGCCGGGCACATCGACCATGTGCAGATCAGCGTGTGCGAGACCCTGGGCGTGGAGAACCGCGGCAGCTACTACGACCACGCCGGCGCCATGCGCGACATGGTGCAGAACCACCTGCTGCAGCTGCTCTGCCTGGTGGCCATGGAGGCGCCGGTGCGCTTCGACGCCGACGCGGTGCGCAACGAGAAGGTGAAGATCCTCGAAGCCCTCAAGCCCATCTCCGGGCTCGACGTGCAGGACAAGACCGTGCGCGGCCAGTACGCCGCCGGCAAGATCGGCGGCCAGGAAGTACCCGCCTACTACTTCGAGAAGAACGTCGACAACGACAGCGACACCGAGACCTTCGTCGCCGTGCAGGCGGAGATCGACAACTGGCGCTGGGCCGGCGTGCCCTTCTACCTGCGCACCGGCAAGCGCCTGGCGCGCAAGTACTCGGAGATCGTCATCCAGTTCAAGCCGGTGCCGCACCGCCTGTTCAACGGCGGCGAGGCCAACCGCCTGCTGATCCGCCTGCAGCCCGAGGAGCGCATCAGCCTGCAACTGATGGCCAAGAACCCCGGCAAGGGCATGCGCCTGGAACCGGTGGAGCTGGACCTCAACCTCGCCCAGGCCTTCACCCAGCGGCGCTGGGATGCCTACGAGCGCCTGCTGCTGGACGTGATCGAGGGCGACTCGACGCTGTTCATGCGCCGCGACGAGGTGGAAGCCGCCTGGCGCTGGGTCGACCCGATCCTCGAAGGCTGGCACGAGTACTACCAGAGCCCACGCAGTTACCCCGCCGGCTCCACCGGCCCCGAGCAGGCCCACAGCCTGCTGGAGCTGCAGGGGCGGGCGTGGAATGACTGAAGCGCCCTGCCCCGCCGATCGCGAATGAATTCGCTCCTCAAAAAAAGCCGAACCGCTAAGTAGGGTGGACGTCGCTCTTTAGGTCCACCGGCTGAGCACGGCACGACACCGCTGGTGGACCGATGAAGCGGGGTCCACCCTACATCCACGGCACCCAAGCCCCCGTAGGTTGGCGCCGAGCGCAGCGAGGCCCAACACAGCAACGCCCGCCCCTTCGCGAATGAATTCGCTCCTCAAAAAAGCCGGACCGCTGCGGGGTGGACGTCGCTCTTTACGTCCACCGGCTGAGCACGGCCCGACACCGCTGGTGGACCGATGAAGCGGAGTCCACGCTACATCCACGGTACCCAAGCACCCGTAGGTTGGCGCCGAGCACAGCGAGGCCCAACGCAGCGACGGCCATCCTTCGCGAACGAATTCACTCCGCGCCGGCATTGCTCCAGCGCAATACCCGGTCCGGGCGGCTTGCCTAGAATCCGCGGCTTTTCGCGCAACGAGCCCCGCCCATGTCCAGCCGCCAAGCCCCCGAACTGCTCTGCCCCGCCGGCACCCTCAAGGCCATGCGCCACGCCTTCGCCTACGGCGCCGACGCGGTGTACGCCGGCCAGCCGCGCTACAGCCTGCGGGTGCGCAACAACGAGTTCGACCACGCCACCCTGGCCGCAGGCATCGCCGAGGCCCACGCCCGGGGCAAGCGCTTCTACGTGGTGGTCAACATCGCCCCGCACAACGCCAAGCTGAAAACCTTCCTCAAGGACCTCGCGCCGGTGGTGGCGATGGCGCCGGACGCGCTGATCATGTCCGACCCGGGGCTGATCATGCTGGTGCGCGAGCACTTCCCGCAGATGCCGGTGCACCTCTCGGTGCAGGCCAATGCGGTGAACTGGGCCAGCGTGAAGTTCTGGCAGGCCCAGGGGCTGACCCGGGTGATCCTCTCCCGCGAGCTGTCGCTGGAGGAGATCGGCGAGATCCGCCACGAGGTGCCGGAGATGGAGCTGGAGGTGTTCGTCCACGGCGCCCTGTGCATGGCCTACTCCGGCCGTTGCCTGTTGTCCGGCTACATCAACCACCGCGATCCCAACCAGGGCACCTGCACCAATGCCTGCCGCTGGCAGTACAAGGCCGGGGAAGCCCGCGAGGACGCGCTGGGCGATGTGGTGCACGCCTGCACGACGCAGCCAACCCTGGGCGAGGGCGCACCCAGCGAGCGCCTGTTCCTGCTGGAGGACGGCAGCCGCCCGGGCGAGTACATGCCCGCCTTCGAGGACGAGCACGGCACCTACATCATGAATTCCAAGGACCTGCGTGCCGTGCAGCACGTGGGCCGCCTGCTGGAGATGGGCGTGCATTCGCTGAAGATCGAGGGCCGCACCAAGTCGCACTTCTACGTGGCGCGTACCGCCCAGGCCTATCGCCAGGCCATCGACGACGCCCTCGCCGGCCGCCCCTTCGAGCCGCGCCTGCTGGAGCGCCTGGATTCACTGGCCAACCGCGGCTACACCGAGGGCTTCCTGCGGCGCCACACCCACGACCACTACCAGAACTACGCGCACGGCAGCTCGCGGCCCTCGCGTCAGCAGTTCGTCGGCGAGCTGACCGGCGTGCGCCGGGGCGAGCTGGCGGAAGTACGGGTGAAGAACCGCTTCGAGGTGGGCGACCGCCTGGAGCTGATGACCCCGACGGGCAACCTGGGCTTCATCCTCCATGGCCTGGAAGGCGCCAACGGCGAGAGCCGCCAGGTGGCGCCCGGCGACGGCCACCTGCTTTACATCCCGCTGCCCGCGGACCTCGACCTGGAATACGCCCTGCTGCTGCGCGACCTGCCGGAGCCGGTCAGCGCCACAGCGCCGTCGCCTGCTCCTTGAGCAGCGCGGCGAACACCGGCGCCTCCACCGGCGGGCTGATCAGGTAGCCCTGGATCTCGTCGCAGCCCTGGGTCTTGAGGAAGTCCATCTGCGCCTGGGTCTCCACGCCCTCGGCCACCACCTTGAGCTCCAGGCCGTGGGCCATGGCGATGATGGCGCGGGTGATGGCGGCGTCCTCGCCCCCGGAGGACAGGTCGCGGATGAAGGTCTGGTCGATCTTCACGTAGTCCACCGGGAAGCGCTTGAGGTAGCTCAGGGACGAGTAGCCGGTGCCGAAGTCGTCGATGGCCAGCTTCACCCCCAGCTCGCGCAGCTGGCGGAAGGTGGCGATGACGTGCTCGACGTTCTCCAGCAGGTGGCTCTCGGTCAGCTCCAGTTCCAGCAGGCGCGGCGACAGGCCGGTTTCGTCGAGCACCTGGCGCACCAGGCTGGTGAGGTTGCCCTGGCGCAGCTGGTGGCCGGAGAGGTTGACCGAGACGCGGATGTCCGCCAGCCCCTGGCGCTGCCACTCACGCGCCTGCAAGCAGGCCTGGCGCAGCACGAATTCGCCGATGGGCGCGATCAGCCCGGTCTCCTCGGCCAGGCCGATGAAGTCCCCCGGCGGCACCAGCCCCAGTTGCGGATGGCGCCAGCGCACCAGCGCCTCGGCGGCGTTGAGGCTGTCGTCGGCCAGACACAGCTTGGGCTGGTAGAAGACCTCCAGCTGGCCTTCATCGATGGCCTTGCGCAGCTGGGTCTCCATCTGCAGGCGTTCGAGGGTGCAGGCCTGGAGGTTGTCGGTGAAGAACTGGAAGGTGTTGCCGCCCAGGTGCTTGGCATGCTGCATGGCCATGTTGGCCTGGCTGATCAGCGTGGAGATCTCGCGGGCGTTGTCCGGCAGCAGGCTGATGCCCAGGGAGGCGCTGACCACCAGTTCCTCGCCGCCCACCGTCATCGGCGTGCGCAGCTTGGTCAGCAGGCGGCTGGCGGTGCGCGCCAGGCTGGAGAGGCTGCCGTAGGCGTCGAGGATCACCGCGAATTCGTCGCCGGACAGCCGGGCGATGGTGTCCGCCTCGGGCGCGGCCTGGGCCAGGCGCCGGCTCATCTGCCGCAGCAGCTGGTCGGCCACTTCATGGCCGAGGCTGTCGTTGAGCACCTTGAAGCGATCCAGGTCGATGTGCAGCAGGGCCAGGCTGCGGCCGCTCTGGCGCGCGCGCTGGCTGGCCTCGTGCAGGCGGTCCTTGAACAGGGTGCGGTTGGCCAGGCCGGTGAGCTCGTCGTAGTGCGAGAGGTAGCGCAGGCGCTCCTCGGCATCGCGGCGTGCGGAGAGGTCGGCGAAGAAGCCGACGATGTGGCTGGCATTGCCCCGGGCATCACGCACCACGTTGAGCTGCAGCCACTGCGGGTAGAGCTCGCCGTTCTTGCGGGTGTCCACCAGTTCGCCCTGCCAGCTGCCGCTCTGCTCCAGCTCCTGGCGGATCAGGTGGTACTGGCGGCGGCTCTCGCGGGTGCTGTTGATCTCCACCACCGTGCGGCCGAGCACCTCGTCGCGACGGTAGCCGGTGACTTCGCTGAAGGCCTGGTTGACCGCCAGCAGGCGGTAATGCGGGTCGAGGATGACGATGCCCTCGCTGGCCGCCTCGAAGACCATGGCCGAGAGGCGCTGCTGCTCCTCGGCCTGCTTGCGCTCGGTGACGTCGCGGCGGGTGCCGAGCATGCGCAGCACCTTGCCCTGCTCGTTGCGCTCCACCACCCGTCCGCGATCCTCGACCCAGAGCCAGCGGCCGTCGCTGTGGCGCACCCGGTAGTCGATGGCATAGCCGTCGCTGCGGCCCTTGAGGTGGTCGACCAGGGCACGGCGCAGCAGCGGCAGGTCGTCCGGGTGCAGGCGCGGCTTGAGGTCGCTGAGCACGCGGGTGACGTCGTCCATCTCGATGCCGAAGATCTCCTTCAGGTGCGAGTGGTGGACTTCGTCGGTCTCCAGGTTCCAGTCCCACAGCCCCAGCTCGCTGGCCTCCAGGGCCAGGGCCAGGCGCGCCTCGCTCTTGGCCAGGGCGTGGCTGGCGTCGGCCAGTTCCAGGGTGCGCTGGGCGACGCGGATCTCCAGGTCGTTGTGAGCGGCGCGCAGCTCGCGCTCGGCGCGCCGGCGCTGCTCCACCTCCCGCGCCAGCTCGCTGTTGAGCCCCTCGGCGCGGACCTTGGCGTGCTCCAGGTTGTCGATCAGCGCCTGGTTGTGGAAACGCTGGATCAGGCTGCGCTGCACCAGGCGGTTGACCTGCCAGGCCACCACCATCAGCGCGGCCAGGAGGATCAAGCTGAGCAGGCCCCAGCCACGCTGCAACGGCTCGCCGCTGGCCAGCAGCCAGGACACGGTGGGCACCAGGCACGGCAGGGCGAAGGTGAGGAAGGCCTGCAGGCTCACCGCATAGGCGACGCTGGCGGAGAGGATGGCGGCGGCGATCAGGCCATAGACCAGCGCCTGCTGCAGGAAGGCATCGCCCGGTACCAGGAAGATCACCGGGAAGGCCAGGGTCAGGCCGGAGGCGGCGGCGCCGAGAAGGAAGGTGCGGTGCCACTGGGGCTGGGCCTGGCGCGAGGGCAGCGCGGCCTTGAAGGCGGCCACCTGGGTCAGGCGCAGCACCGCCAGCAGCACCAGCCACACCAGCCAGCCGCCCAGCAGCAGGCCGTTGGCGGGCTCCCACAGCAGGTAGGCGCAGGCCAGGCCGTTGAGCAGCATGAACAATGTGGGGGTTTGCGAGCCCTGGTAGAGCAGGCGCGTGCGCTCCACGGCCAGGTCCGTTGCGAAGTGCTGGCTGAGGGCGCGGCTGTCACCGCCGGGCAGGTCGATCTGGGCTTCGTTGGGTGTCGCGGTCATAGGCGATTTTCTTGTAATGGTTGCCTAGGCGTCGGCGGAGCTTACCCGAGCGGAACGTGCCGCCAAAGCTTTATGTGCCCGGTTTTGACAGCGCGCCGCCTAACTTTCGGCGGGCCTTTTGGATGCAGCGCCCGCACCGTCTGGCTGACCATCCGGTCATCGGTTTGCCCTCGCCTGGGCCGGTCAATAGAATGCCGCGATGCATGACGATCTCTCTCTCCTCCTGAACTCCCTGAACGACGCTCAACGCCAGGCCGTAGCGGCCTCGCTGGGGCGTCAACTGGTCCTCGCCGGTGCCGGCTCGGGCAAGACCCGCGTGCTGGTTCACCGCATCGCCTGGCTGATCCAGGTGGAGCAGGCCTCGCCGCACTCGATCCTGTCGGTGACCTTCACCAACAAGGCCGCCGCCGAGATGCGCCACCGCATCGAGCAGCTCCTGGGCATCAACCCGGCGGGCATGTGGGTCGGCACCTTCCACGGCCTGGCCCACCGCCTGCTGCGCGCGCACTGGCAGGAGGCCGGCCTGGCCGAGAACTTCCAGATCCTCGACAGCGACGACCAGCAGCGCCTGGTCAAGCGGGTGATCCGCGAGCTGGGCCTGGACGAGCAGCGCTGGCCGGCGCGCCAGGCGCAGTGGTTCATCAACGGGCAGAAGGACGAAGGCCTGCGCCCGCAGCACATCCAGGCCGGGGGCGACCTGTTCCTCGGCACCATGCTGAAGATCTACGAAGCCTACGAGGCCGCCTGTGCGCGCACCGGGGTCATCGACTTCTCCGAGCTGCTGCTGCGCGCCCTCGACCTGTGGCGCGACAAGCCCGGCCTGCTGGCCCACTACCAGCGGCGCTTCCGCCATATCCTGGTGGACGAGTTCCAGGACACCAACGCCGTGCAGTACGCCTGGCTGCGCCTGCTCGCCCAGGGCGGCGACAGCCTCATGGTGGTGGGTGACGACGACCAGTCGATCTACGGCTGGCGCGGCGCGCGCATCGAGAACATCCAGCAGTTCTCCAGCGACTTCGCCGACGCCGAGACCATCCGCCTGGAGCAGAACTACCGCTCCACCGCCGGCATCCTCAAGGCCGCCAACGCCCTGATCGCCAACAACCAGGGGCGCCTGGGCAAGGAGCTGTGGACCGACGGCGAGGACGGCGAGCCGCTGGGCCTGTACGCCGCCTTCAACGAGCACGACGAAGCCCGCTACGTGGTGGAAAGCATCGAGAGCGCCCTGAAGGACGGCATGGCGCGTAGCGAGATCGCCATCCTCTACCGCTCCAACGCCCAGTCGCGGGTGCTGGAAGAGGCGCTGCTGCGGGAGAAGATCCCCTACCGCATCTATGGCGGCCAGCGCTTCTTCGAGCGCGCCGAGATCAAGAACGCCATGGCCTACCTGCGCCTGCTCGACGGCCGTGGCAACGACGCCGCCCTGGAGCGGGTGATCAACGTCCCCGCCCGCGGCATCGGCGAGAAGACGGTGGAAAGCATCCGCGAATTCGCCCGCGGCCAGGACGTCTCCATGTGGGAGGCGATCCGCCTGCTGGTGGCCAACAAGGGCCTGCCGGGCCGCGCGTCCGGCGCCCTGGCGGTGTTCATCGAGCTGATCGAGAACCTCGCCGCCAAGGTCATGGAGATGCCCCTGCACCTGATGACCCAGACCGTCATCGAGCAGACCGGGCTGATCACCTACCACAAGGAAGAGAAGGGCGAGAAAGGCCAGGCCCGGGTGGAGAACCTGGAGGAACTGGTCAGCGCTGCCCGTGCGTTCGAGAACGGCGAGGACGACGTCGAACTCACCCCGCTGCAGGCCTTCCTCAGCCATGCCTCGCTGGAAGCCGGCGACACCCAGGCCGACGCCTTCGAGGACAGCGTGCAACTGATGACCCTGCACAGCGCCAAGGGCCTGGAGTTCCCCCTGGTGTTCCTGGTGGGCATGGAAGAAGGCCTGTTCCCGCACAAGATGAGCCTGGAGGAATCCGGCCGCCTGGAAGAGGAGCGCCGTCTGGCCTACGTCGGCGTCACCCGCGCGATGCAACGCCTGGTGCTGACCTACGCGGAAACCCGCCGCCTCTATGGCAGCGAGACCTACAACAAGGTCTCGCGCTTCGTCCGCGAGATCCCCCCGCAACTGATCCGCGAAGTGCGCCTGGGCAACAGCATCAGCCGCCCGGTGGCCGGCGGTGCGCGCAGCGGCGGCTCGATGTTCTCCGGCGCGGAGATCCCGCAGACCGACTTCAACCTCGGCCAGCGCGTGCAGCACGCACTGTTCGGCGAAGGCACCATCCTCAACTTCGAGGGCTCCGGCGCCCAGGCGCGGGTGCAGGTGAAGTTCGAAAGCGAAGGCAGCAAGTGGCTGATGCTCGCCTACGCCAAGCTCCAGGCCCTCTGACCGCCCCCGGGCCCCGCCGCCCTGGCGGAGCCCGGCACAACACCTACTTGGCAGTTATCCACAGCCACGGCAGGATGGCCGCTCCCCTCCTTCCTGCGGAAACACGGACGTGCGCCTTCCCCTGCTGCTGCTCAGCCTGATCATCGCCACCAGCATCGAGGCCGCCCCCGGCTTCGAGGTGAAGCGCGAAACCGACAGCTACCGCGACTGGAACACCGGACAGCGCCGCGAGCGCACCGAAACCTCCCTGCGCCTGGACGGCGGCACCCTGTCGATGAAGGCGCTCGCACAGCTGCTGGCGACCGACGGCAAGCCCATCTACCCGACCCTCTGGGACGCCCGCGTGAGCGGCCCCGACCAGGCGCTGATCCTCTTCAACCGTGGCAGCGGCCAGGACTTCGAGCTGGCCCGCCTGTACCGCAAGAACGGCGGCAAGCCGCAGGCCGAGGTGTTGCTGCGCGACCTGCCTTACAACTGGTTCAACGACGCCCGCCGCAAAGGCTGGGTGAGCGTGGGCGGCGCGGACCGCCTGTACCTGGTGCAACTGCAGCCGCTGCGCATCGTCGATGCAGGCCCCGGCGCGCTGCTGGATGTGCGTGGCGAGCTGGCCGTGCTCGCCGACCCGGGCTGGAACAAGCGCCCGCCGGCCTTCCGCGCGGTGGACATGCAGCGTGGCCGCGAGGTCGCCCGCCTGGAGCTGGACCCCGCCTGCTTCGTGCTGCCCGACTTCGAGTTCAGCCACCCGCTCATCTATTCCGGGCTGGGTGCCTCCACTCCCGAGCGCCTGCGCTTCCAGGACGGCCCCGCCTGGCTCGAGCGCAACCTGGAACTGGTCACCGGCCCCGCACCGGCCCTGCGCCTGCGCGCGGCCCAGCAACTGCCGCGCCCCGACCCGGTGCGCTGGGGCGTGACCTTGCGCGAGGTGGACGCCGGCCCGCAGCCCCGCACGCCGCAGACCCTCGACTACGCCTCCAGCCCCGAGCCCGACGACTTCGTCGACACCCTCGACCTGGTCCCCGCGCAGTGCCAGGCCATCAACCCCAATCCACCCCTGCACGCCGACCGGGCGCCCTACCCCAGCAGCCATGTGCCAACCGACGACCTGTGCCTGGGCGAGCCGCTGCCCGGCGTGCCCGCCACCCTGCGCAAGGAGCGCTGCGTCCTGCCGGCACGCACCCGCGTGCTGGCCGGGAGTCCGCGCTGGTCGCTGGAGGAAGTGCGCTATGCGTATCGCCCAGGCGGCAAGGGCGCGGCCATCGAGCAGACGATCTACCAGCTGCGCGAAGGCCAGGCGGTGAACCGCTACGTCGCCAGCAGCATGGGTTATGGCGAGGCCCTGGCGATCCGCGAAGTGCTGGCCACCGGCCAAGGCGAGGCGCTGTTGAAGACCCGCGGCGACGGCGCCTACGAACTGCTGCGCGCCTCGACCGAGGCCGACGGCAGGCTGCGCCTGGAGTACCTGGACATGCTGCCCTACCCCGCCAGCCCCTTCGATTCCAGCCGCCCAGGCTGGGTCTACCTGCGCAAGCCGGGCCTGCTGGTGCGCCTGGCTCCCTTCGCCCATGAGCAGGCCGGCGAGAACCTGCTGGATATCCGCAGCGACACCCTGCTGTACGCCTATGGCGACAGCGAGAAAGACCGCCTGACCCTCGGCCAGCGAGCCTTCGGCAGCGACTACGCCGACGACTCGTCGCTGCCGGGCCTGGTACTGAGCGCCAGATGCCGGCAGGAGGACGACCCCTATTGGGAATTCACCCTGCCACCGGTCAACGCGACGCTGGAGCAATCCGCCGCCTGGTTCGCCCGCAACTTCGACTACCAGCCCGGCGCCAAGGGTGCCATCCGATTGCGCACCGACCACCAGCTGCGCGCCCGCCCGGGCTGCGCCGCACGGTAGATCGATCCGGGTTCACCGTGGGAGCGGCTCCGGCCGCAAGAAGCCCGCCGCCTCGCTGCCGGCTCCGCGTAGCCGGCAGCTCCATCGCGAATGAATTCGCTCCTACGGGTAGCCGAGCTTGCGCCTGAAGCGCAGCCGTAAAAAATCCCGATACATTCTGCCGCTAGCCATCGCAGGCACGACTGGGCAGCATGGCGCGCGTGGACCCCTAACCAAGAGATGCCTCTGATGCGCCGATTCCTCAGTATCGCCCTGGCCCTTTGCGTCGGCCTGACGCTCAGCCTGGATGCCAACGCCAAGCGTATGGGCGGTGGCAAGACCTTCGGCTCCGCGCCGACCCACCAGACCCGCCAGGCGCAGCCCAACACCCCTGCCGCCACCCCGACCGCACCCGGTCGCCAGCCCGCTGCCGCCAGCGGTGCCTCGCGCTGGCTCGGCCCGCTGGCCGGCCTCGCCGCCGGTGGCCTGCTCGCCTCCATGTTCATGGGCGACGGCTTCCAGGGCATGCAGATCTTCGACTTCCTGATCATCGCCCTGATCGCCTTCGTCATCTTCCGCTTCATCGCCGCCCGCAAGCGCCAGCAGCAGGGCCATCAGCCCGCCATGGCCGGCGGCCCGTTCCAGCGCGAAATGCCGCAGCAGCAGGCGCCGATCTTCGGTGGCAGCGCCGCGCCGGCAGCGGTGGCACAGCGCGCGTTCAACGCGCCGAGCTGGTTCAACGAAGAGCGTTTCATCGAAGCCGGCCGGGAGCACTTCATGTCCCTGCAGCAGCACTGGGACGCGGCCGAGATGGACAAGATCGCCGAGTTCGTCACCCCGCAGATGCTCAGCTTCCTGAAGGAAGAGCGCGCCAGCCTGGGCGACGGCTTCCAGTCCACCTACATCGACAACCTGCAGGTGCAACTGGACGGCATCGACGAGCTGGCCGACAAGACCGTCGCCACCCTGACCTTCAACGGCGTGTCGAAGACCTCGCGCTTCGACCAGGGTGAAGTGTTCAGCGAAAGCTGGCGCATGGAGCGTGCCAACGGCGACGACCAACCCTGGCTGGTGGCGGGCATCCGCCAGAACTGATCAGCGTTCGCGCAATGAAGAAACCCCGGGCATGCCCGGGGTTTTCTTTTGTGTGTTCGACCAGCCGCTGGGCTGATCGACATGTAGGGTGGATGGCACTCTTTTCATCCACCAGGCGATGCCACAGGAAACACCCTGCATGGGCCACAGCAGGGACCGCTACGCGGTCCTTGGCGAATGAATTGGCTCTGTCTGCGTTGAGTGTTGCTAGAGGATTTGAGTCCAGCTGATTGCCGAGCTCTGGTGATGTTTCTGGTTTCGCCCCCCGGGCGAGTCCCTTTTCCAATCGCTGGAACGCCAGCCCGGTGAAAAGGAACCAAAAAACTTGCCCCATCATCCGGCCCCGGCTTCGCCGGGGTTCCCTCACTCCATCGGTGCGCACAGGCTTTCGTAGGATGGGTCGGGCGGCGTTCCGCGAGCGAAGCGAAACCCATGCGGTGAAGGTGGCACAAACCCTCAAGCGCCCGGAAAGTACCGTGCTTGAGCGCCTGCATTAAAAACACAACAGCTAACGCCGACAGAGCCAATGAATTCGCCCCTACAGGGTAATAGCCACCGGCGTCAGACCGCCGCCTTGCGCATACCGATATGGGGGATGTCGTCCTCCAGGTAGACCTCGGTCACCGGCACGAAGCCGTAGCGCCCGTAGTACTTCTGCAGGTGCGCCTGGGCCGAGAGGTACACCGGCAGCCCCGGCCAGCGCCGCTGGCAGTCTTCCAGGGCGCGCTCCATGAGCTGGTGGCCCAGGCCGGTGCCGCGCGCCGCCTCGGCGATCACCACGCGGCCGATCACCACCTCGCCCTGGTTGCGCTGCGGGTCCAGCAGGCGCAGGTAGGCCACCAGCGCATCGCCGTCGCGGGCCATGAGGTGGCAGCTGTCGCCTACCAGGTCCAGGCCGTCCACTTCCAGGTAGGGGCACTTCTGCTCGACGACGAACACCTGGGTGCGCAGGGCGAGGATGTCGTAGAGCGCCTGCTTGTCGAGGTCGCTGTGGTGGCTGCAGGTCCAGGTGATCGGCATGGGGGCTCCGTCGTGGTCGGGGGAAGGGGGCAGTATGCAATGCACCACCACCGGACGAGTGGTCCGCTCGCGGTTTTTTTCTTCCGGGCGCCAGCTACTGTATAAAGCGCATCCCAATGCACGAGGACCTGTCGCCGTGGAAGAAGTCATCGAACAGCTGCGCGAACTCAACGAACCCGTACCGGTCCCGCTGGAGCTGCCGGACGACGAGCTGCTGGTGGAGATCGAGGAGCAGTTGCTGATCAACCTGCCCTTCGAGCTGCGCGAGTTCCTGCTCAAGGTCAGCGATGTGGTCTACGGCCGCCTGGAACCGGTGACCGCCACCGACCCGCAGTCCCACACCTACCTGCCGGAAGTGGCCTCGGTGGCCTGGGACCTGGGCGTGCCCCGCGACCTGGTACCGATCTGCCAGGACGGCCGCGACTACTACGTGGTCGACCTGGAGGGCGAAGTGCTGCTCTGGTCCGGCGAAGAGGGCGACATGACCGATGAGAGCTGGGACTCCGTCTGGCACTGGGCGCGCGACGTCTGGCTGGAGAGCTGAGCGCCCGCCCCCTCAGGGGTGGCCCTGGTCGCGACTCTGCTCCAGGGTCTCCAGCAAGGCGATCTGCATGCGCGAGTGCACGCGGATCAGCCAGCGCCACAGCAGCGCGATGACCCCGGCCGCCAGCAGCGCGATCAGCACCAGCAGCTCCAGGGTCGGCAGGATGCTCGCCGACAGCGCCATGAGCAGCAGCATGATCACCCCCAGCGACAGTGCCGGGATCACCTCGGCGATCACCTTGCGCACCCGCGCGGTGTGCCGCCCGGCCTTCTCCGGCGTCACGCCCATCTCCGCCAGCAGCATCGACAGTGCCTTGAGCTTGCGGTACGCGGCGATCAGGAAGGGCAGCGACAGCAGGAGCGCAGCGCCCCAGACCAGGCCCTTCTGCAGGTTCCGCTGCGCCACCCAGTCGCTCAGGTACTCGCCCAGGGCGCCGGCGAAATAGGCGCCGGAAAGGAAGATCGCCACCACCAGCGCGATGTTCACCCCCACCTGCAGGAGGATCTTGCGGATCATCCCCGCCAGCACGGCGCCCTGGCCCTGGGGCTGGATGCTGCGTAGCCAGTCGCCATAGAGGTTGAACACGCGCGCGATGCGCAAGGGCACCATGCCGGCGAGCGTCTGCGACAGCGGGTCGGCGGCGCGGATCAGGTAGGGGGTGAGCAGCGTGGTGATGGCCGAGACCGCCACTGCCACCGGGTAGAGGAAGTCGCTGGTGACCTGCAGGGTCATGCCCAGCGCGGCGATGATGAAGGAGAACTCGCCGATCTGCGAAAGGCCCATGCCGACGCGCAGCGAGGTGCGCCCGTCATTGCCGGCGATGAACGCGCCGATGCCGCAGGAGACCATCTTGCCCAGCACCACGGCGACGGTGATGACCGCGATGGGCCAGGCGTAATCGAGCAGGATGCCCGGGTCGATCATCAGGCCGATGGCGACGAAGAAGATGGCGCTGAACATGTCGCGCACCGGCTCCACCAGGCGCTCGATCTGCGCCAGCTGGCGCGACTCGGCGATGATCGCGCCGATCAGGAAGGCGCCCAGCACCATGCTGTATTCCAGCTTCACCACCAGCAGGCAGAAGCCGAAGCACAGCCCCAGCACCGTCACCAGCAGCATCTCGTTGCTCTCGAACTTCGCCACGTAGGCCAGCAGGCGCGGCACCAGCAGGATGCCGATGACCAGCGCGACGACCATGAACAGGCTGAGCTTGCCCACCGTGGCGAACACCTGGCCGGTCTCCACCGAGCCGGACAGGGCGATGCCCGAAAGCAGCGCGATGATGCCGATGCCGAGGATGTCTTCGACTATCAGCACGCCGAAGATCAGCTGGGCGAAGCGCTCGTTCTTCATCTTCAGGTCGCTGAGCGCCTTGATGATGATGGTGGTCGAGGAAATGGCCAGGATCGCGCCGAGGAACAGCGAATCCATGGTGCTCCAACCGAAGAAGCTGCCGATCTCGTAGCCGATCCAGATCATCAGCACGATTTCCAGGAAGGCGGCGATGAAGGCCGTGGCGCCCACCTTGAACAGCTTGCGCAGGCTGAACTCCAGGCCCAGACAGAACATCAGGAAGACCACCCCGAGCTCGGCGAGGATCTTGATCGTCTCTTCTTCGTGGATCAGCGCGAAGGGCGGGGTATGCGGGCCGATGAGGAAGCCGGCGATGATGTAGCCCAGCACCACCGGTTGCTTGAAACGGTGGCAGAGGATGGTGACCAGGCCGGCCACCAGCATGATCACCGCCATGTCCTGGATGAAACTGATGGCATGCATGGCGCACCGGCTCCTTCTGGCTCATCAGTGCGCAGGACGGAGGCCGCGCCCGGGGTTGCTCGCTTGGCTCCTGGGAGCCCCTGTATGAAATAGGGAAGTTCCTAGTCAGAACTTTCGGCAGAGTAACACCGGGCACCGCACCGTCATTTTCGGCGAAACAAACCGAAACAGCTTTGCTGGTCAGCTGCCGTTCTTCGCCTGGGCAGTCTCCAGCTCCAGCAGGTTCATGAGGAAATTGCCGAAGTAGGTCATGTCCTGCTCGATCGCCGCCCGCGCGCCCTTGGCATCGCCGGCGAGCAACGCCTCGAAGGCGTCCTCGTGGAAATCGTTGAGGCGCAGGGACAGGTCGGCCTCGGTGAACAGCTGGTTGAAGAAGGGGCCGACCTGCAGCCACAGCGACTCGATCATGCGCAGCAGCGTGGGGTTGGCGCAGGCGCGGTAGAGGGTCATGTGGAACAGGCTGTTGTCGTCCAGGTAGCCCTGCACGTCGCGCCGTTCCAGGGCCCGCTCCATGTTCTCGACGCAGCGCCTCAGCTGCTCGATGTCCTGCGCGGTGAGCCGCGGCGTGGCGGTCTCCACGGCCAGTCCCTCCAGGGACAGGCGCACCAGGAAGATCTGCTGGAAGCGTTCGCGGGTCATGATCGGCACCCGCAGCGAGCGCTGCGGCTCGCCTTCCAGGGCGCCCTCGGCCACCAGGCGCTGCAACGCCGCACGGACCGGCATCGGGCTGGTGCCCCACTCGGCGGCGAGGTCGCGGATCTTGAGGCGCTCGCCGGGCTGGAAACGCCCCGCCAGCAAGCCTTCACGCAGTCGTAGGTAAAGCTGTTCCTGCAGGTTGTCGGCCATGGGTCACTCCTGAATGGCCGGTGGTGCCGGCAGTTGGGCAAGGGTCAGGCTGCAGTTGCGCATGCTGGTGGATCTCCTGGATGGACGGATGGCCAGGCCTATGGATAACTGCCCGGGCGCACTGCAAGCGCAGCGACCGCCTGGGGACAAGATCGACAGGCCTGCCGATAGTGTGATCACAAAATCAGTTCGATCATAGGCTTTTGCCATGAACAGTCCAGCTATTGACATATCTGTGATCACAAAACAGGATGTGCGGAAATTCGAACGAGGTGTTCAAACATGACCGCCAGTGGCATTGCAGAATCCGCCGTTGAAACCTTCGCCGCCGCCGAGCGTGCCCGTTTCATCGCCCACAACCCCAAATCCCTGGCGCTCGCCGAGCGTGCCCGCCACTCGCTGTTCGGCGGCGTGCCCATGCACTGGATGAGCGACTGGTCGACGCCCTGCCCGCTCTTCGTCGAGCGCGCACAGGGCGCGCGCTTCCATGACGTCGACGGCCACGAATACGTGGACTTCTGCCTGGGCGACACCGGCAGCATGTTCGGCCACTCCCCCGAGCCCATCGCCCGTGCCATCGCCGAGCAGGGCGCGCGCGGGCTCACCACCATGCTCCCGGGCGAGGACGCCGTGGTCGCCGGCGAACTGCTGGCCGAGCGCTTCGGCCTGCCCTACTGGCAGGTGGCGACCACCGCCACCGACGCCAACCGCTTCGTCATCCGCTGGGTGCGCGCCATCACCGGGCGTAACGTGCTGCTGGTGTTCGACGGCTGCTACCACGGCACCGTCGACGACGTCATGGTGCGCCACCGCGATGGCCGCACCGTGCACCGCAGCGGCCTGATCGGCCAGGCGCGCAACCTGGCCAAGACCAGCCGCGCCGTGCCCTTCAACGACCTCGACGCGCTGGAACAGGCCCTGGCGCAGAACGACGTCGCCGCCGTGCTCTGCGAACCGGCGATGACCAACATCGGCATGGTCCTGCCCGATGCCGGGTACCTGGAGAAGCTCCGCGAGCTGACCCGCCGCCACGGCACCCTGCTGATCATCGACGAGACCCACACCATCTCCACCGGCCCCGGCGGCTGCACCCGCGCCTGGAACCTGCAGCCGGACTTCATCACCCTCGGCAAGCCCATCGCCGGCGGTGTGCCCTGCTCCGTCTACGGCTGCACCGCCGAGATGGCCCAGGCCATGAAGCTGGCCCGCAAGCACGCCAGCGAACAGTCCGGCGGCCACGGCCACAGCGGCATGGGCACCACCCTCTCGGCCAACGCCCTGGCCATGCACTGCATGCGCGCCAACCTGGAACAGGTGATGACCCCGGCCGCCTATGACCACATGCTGCCCCTGGCGGCGCGCCTGGCCGAAGGCTTCCGTGGACTTATCCACAAGCACGGCCTGGCCTGGTCGGTGACCGAGCTAGGCGCCCGCTGCGAGTTCCAGTTCTGCGCCACCTCGCCGCGCACCGGTGCCGAGGCCGAGGCCGCCTTCCACGACAGCCTGCAGATGGCCCTGCACCTCTACCTGATCAACCGGGGCATCCTCATCACCCCGTTCCACAACATGACCCTGTGCTGCCCGGCCACCACCGAGGCCGACGTCGACCGCCTGATCACCACCCTCGACCAGGCCCTGGCCGAGCTCCTGGCCATCCCCGGCGCCCGACTCTGAACGCGAGAACCCCCATGCGATTCGCCGACCCCCAGGAAGCCCGTGACTTCCTCGCACGCCACCCCGAGGTCCGCAGCATCGAACTGATGCTGTTCGACGCCAACGGCATCCCGCGCGGCAAGCTGCTGCACCGCGACGAGCTGCTGGCCATCTACGAGAACGGTCGCCCGCTGCCCAGCTCCATCCTCTCGCTGACCATCCAGGGCGAGGATGTGGAAGCCAGTGGCCTGGTCTGGGAAGTGGCCGACGCCGACTGCTGGACCTACCCGGTGCCCGGCTCCCTGGCCCTGCAAACCTGGCGCAGCAGCCCCACCGCCCAGGTGCAGGTCAGCATGCACCCGACCCAGGGCCTGCCGGCCACGCCCGGCGACCCGCGCCATGTACTGGCCCGCGCCATCGACCGGCTCAAGGCCGACGGCTACCACCCGGTGATGGCGGTGGAACTGGAGTTCTACCTGCTGGACAAGGCCCGTGACGCCGGCGGCCGCCCGCAGCCGGCGCTGCAGGCCAATGGCGTACGCCCGCAGGCGCCGCAGGTCTACGGCGTGTACGAACTGGAGCAGCTGCAGCCCTTCCTCGACGACCTCTACGCCGCCTGCGAGGCCCAGGGCCTGCCGCTGCGCACCGCCATCTCCGAGTACGCCCCCGGCCAACTGGAACTGACCCTGGAACACCGCTTCGACGCACTCCAGGCCATCGACGAGGGCGTGCGCTACAAGCGCCTGGTCAAGGGCGTGGCCAACAGGCACGGCCTGGTGGCCTGCTTCATGGCCAAGCCCTTCGGCGACCTGGCCGGCAGCGGCATGCACCTGCACGTCAGCCTGGCCGACGAGGCGGGCAACAACCTGATGGCCAGCGAGGACCCGCACGGCACCCCGCTGCTGCGCCACGCCATCGGCGGGATGATGGCGACCCTCGACGACGCCCTGGCGATCTTCTGCCCCAACGCCAACTCCTACCGGCGCTTCCAGGCCAACAGCTACGCGCCGCTGGCCAAGAGCTGGGGGGTGAACAACCGCACCGTGTCCTTCCGCGTGCCCGGTGGCCCGGCCCAGAGCCGCCACGTCGAGCACCGCATCTGCGGCGCCGACGCCAACCCCTACCTGGCCGCTGCCGCGCTGCTGGCGGGCATCCATAAAGGCATCCGCGAGCAGATCGACCCGGGCGAGGCCATCACCGGCAACGGTTACGAACAGGCCCGCGAAACCCTGGCCACCGACTGGCTCACCGCCCTGCGCACCCTGGAGCGCTCGGCCTGGGCGAAGGAGGCGCTCGGCGAAGACTTCCTCGACATCTTCCTCGCCATCAAATGGGAGGAGTTCCGCCAGTTCGTCAGCGAGGTGGGCGAGCAGGACTGGCGCTGGTACCTGACCCACGCCTGATACATGGGGTTGTGGACAAGTTGCTTATCCACAGCCCCACCAGCCGCAAACCGCAACTCGTAGGACGGGTAGAGCGGAGCGAAACCCATCAATTCCGAGTACCGGCATGGCTTCGGCGTCGGGCGGGCAGCATGGGTTTCGCGGGGCTCTACCCATCCTACGGGGCGGAGTGCGGCCAGGTGTTTATCCACAGGCGCTGTCCCTGTGCTCCGTCTCTGTCTCGCTGCGTCTACAGTTTCACTTCCCAGCCCCGAGACAGAGCCCCTCCATGGAACCCGGCAACGCGCAACTGACGATGACCGTCCTCATGACCCCGGACATGGCCAACTTCTCCGGCAACGTCCACGGCGGCACCCTGCTCAAGTACCTCGACGAGGTCGCCTACGCCTGCGCCAGCCGCTATGCCGGGCGCTACGTGGTGACCCTCTCGGTGGACCAGGTGGTGTTCCGCGAGCCGGTGCACGTGGGCGAGCTGGTGACCTTCCTCGCCTCGGTGAACTACACCGGCACCACGTCCATGGAGATCGGCATCAAGGTGGTGACCGAGAACATCCGCGAGCGCTCGGTGCGCCACACCAACAGCTGCTTCTTCACCATGGTGGCGCTGGACGACGACCGCAAGGCGGCCCCGGTACCGCCCCGCCAGCCGGAGACCGCCGAGGAGAAGCGCCGTTTCGTCCAGGGCCAGCAACGCCGGCAGATCCGCCAGGAGATGGAGCGCCGCTACCGCGAGCTGCGCGAGAACGGCAGCGAGAGCACCGCTACATCCTGAAAAATAATCTGACGGACTTTTCATACAATCACCGTCAGCCAACGGCTAACCTGACGCACGCGGCGGCAGCCGCGTTCGCCACGGGCCAGGCCCCGTGAACCACCTTCGAACCACTCCCCGCAGCGCCGCGAGCCGCCGTTGCGGCCGGGTCGTTCCCTGCGTGCAAGGAGCCGCCGCATGCCCCACCACACACCGCTGATCGCCACCCTCTCCGCCGGCCTGGTGCTGGCCTTCCTGCTCGGCAGCCTGGCCAACCGCCTGCGCATCTCGCCGCTGGTGGGCTACCTGCTGGCCGGCGTACTGGCCGGCCCCTTCACCCCGGGCTTCGTCGCCGACCAGGCACTGTCCCAGGAGATCGCCGAGCTGGGGGTGATCCTGCTGATGTTCGGCGTCGGCCTGCACTTCTCCCTCAAGGACCTGATGTCGGTGAAGAACATCGCCATCCCCGGTGCCGTGGTGCAGATCGCCGTCGCCACCCTGCTGGGCATGGGCCTGGCCTGGGGCCTCGGCTGGCCCCTGGGCGGCGGGCTGGTGTTCGGCCTGGCGCTGTCGGTGGCCAGCACCGTGGTGCTGCTGCGGGCCCTGGAGGAGCGCCAGCTGCTGGACACCCAGCGCGGCCGCATCGCCGTGGGCTGGCTGATCGTCGAGGACCTGGTGATGGTGCTGACCCTGGTGCTGCTGCCGGCGCTCTCCGGCATGCTCGGCGGCAAGGCCCATGGCGGTGGCGAACTCAGTCTCGGCGTCGAGCTGCTGCTGACCCTGGGCAAGGTCACCGCTTTCGTGGTGCTGATGCTGGTGGTGGGCCGCCGCCTGATCCCCTGGGTGCTGGCCAAGGTCGCCGGCACCGGCTCGCGGGAGCTGTTCACCCTCGCCGTGCTGGCCATCGCCATGGGCATCGCCTACGGCTCGGCGATCCTCTTCGACGTGTCCTTCGCCCTGGGCGCCTTCTTCGCCGGCATGGTGCTCAACGAGTCGGAGCTGAGCCACGACGCCGCCGAGAAGACCCTGCCCCTGCGCGACGCCTTCGCGGTGCTGTTCTTCGTCTCGGTGGGCATGCTCTTCGACCCGCTGATCCTGATCCGCGAGCCGCTGCCGGTGCTGGCCACCTTCCTGGTGATCGTGCTCGGCAAGTCGGTGGCGGCCTATGTGATCGTGCGCGCCTTCGGCCACCCCAAGAGCACCGCCCTGACCATCTCCGCCAGCCTGGCGCAGATCGGCGAGTTCAGCTTCATCCTCATCGGCCTCGGGCTGGACCTGGAGCTGATGCCGCAGACCGGCCGCGACCTGCTGCTGGCCGGCGCCATCCTGTCGATCCTGGTCAACCCGCTGCTGTTCATCGCCATCGGCCGCTGGCAGGCGCGCCAGGACCGCAAGGCGGCGGAGCTGCCGCCGGAGCAGGCACCGGTCGAGGACGTACCGCCCGCCATCGAGGAACACGACCACGCCATCCTCATCGGCTACGGCCGCGTCGGCCGCAAGATCGCCCTGCGCCTGCGCGAGGCCGGCACGCCACTGGTGGTGATCGAGGACAGCCGCGCGGGGCTGGATGAGCTGCGCGAGTCGGGCATCAGCGCGGTGCTGGGCAACGCGGCGCGACCCGAGGTGCTGGAACTGGCGCAGCTGGCGCGGGCGCGCTGGCTGCTGCTGGCGATCCCCAATGGTTTCGAGGCCGGGCAGATCGCCCAGCAGGCCCGTGCGGTGAACCCGCGACTGACCATCATCGCCCGTGCCCACTTCGACGCCGAGGTGGAGCACCTGGAGCAGAACGGCGCGGACCTGGTGATCATGGGCGAGCGCGAGATCGCCCGCGCCATGATCGATCGCGTCGCCGCCGACCAGGCCACGCCGGACGCACCGGTCGCGGCCTGACGGCGGCGCGGGCCGTCACTCGGCGTGCTGGTGGGCGCCGTGGTCCATGTGCTGCATCTGCCCGTCGGCCTTGGCGGGCGCGTCCTTCTGCACGGCGATCTCCACCTGCAGGTCGCCGGCCTTCTCGAAGTGCAGGGTCAGCGGGAAACGCTCGCCGTCCTTCAGCGGCTGCTTCAGGCCGAACAGCATCAGGTGGTAGCCGCCCTGCTCCAGGCGCACCTCGCCACCGGCGGGGATGACCAGGCCGCCCTGCACCTGCTGCATCTTCATCATGCCGTTGACGTGGGCGTGCTCGTGGACCTCGGCCTTGGCCGCGCGCGGGGTGTCGGCGCCCAGCAGGCGGTCCGGCGTGTCGCCACCGTTGTGCACCACCAGGTAGGCCGCGCCGTTGGGCGAGACCGGCGGCACCTCCAGGGCCCAGGGATGCTCGATGTGCAGCTTGCCCAGTTCGTATTCGTGGGCCTGGGCGAAGGGGACGAAGCCCAGCAGGGCGATCAGGGTCAGCAGTGTCTTGTGCATGTTCAACTCCATCGATAAGCAGATTGGGCGCCCGCCACGCGAACGCCCGTGAAGAATCGTGACGGGATCAGCCCGCCATCACCCGGTCGCCGCCGAAGCGCGACAGCACCAGCCGGTCCAGGGCCCAGACCAGCACCAGGGACAGGCCCACCAGGGGGAAGGCCACTCCCAGCACCAGCATGACCACCACCGCGCCACGCCACAGGGGCAGGCCATGGGGCAGCGGCGGCACGCCGAGGCGGCCACTGGGCCGGCGCTTCCACCAGAGCACCAGGCCGCTGATCGCGCTGAGCAGGATCATCAGGCACACGGCGAACATCAGCAGCTGGTTGGCCAGGCCAAAGAAGCGGCCCTCGTGCAGCATCACCCCCATCTCCACGCTCTTGGCCACAGCGCCATAGTCTTTCCAGCGCACATCGGCCAGCACCTTGCCGCTGTAGCGGTCCAGGTGCAAGGTCGCGTCCTGGCGCGGATCGTCGGCGAACACGGCGATGCTGAACACGCCCGTGGGCGTGGTCGGCAGGGTGATCCCGTAGCCGGGCACCACGCCGCGCTCGCGGGCGGTGTCGACCACCCGCTGCAGCGGGATGCTCGGGGCTTCGCCGGCCTGTGCCCCGTCTTGCCCGGCGTGGCCACGGTGGGCGGCATGGGCATCCGATTCGGGCAACGGCGTGTTCTCCACCGCCCAGGGCACGGTCTGGTCACTGGCGCTGTTGAGGCTGCGCGCCAGCTCGCCGGACTTCGGCACCTCGTTCCACATGGCGGCGGGGAAGCGGTTCCACACATCGGCGAAGCTCGCCCCCCAGAAACCGGTCCAGGTCATGCCGGTGAGCAGCATGAACAGCAGCAGCAGGCTGCCCCAGAAGCCGGTGACGCCGTGCAGGTCGCGCCAGAACAGGCGCCCGCGCGCGGACAGGCGCGGCCACAGCACGCCGGCGCCGGAACGCCCTCGCGGCCACCAGAGGTACAGCCCCGACACCACCAGGACGATGCCCCAGCCGGCTGCCAGCTCGATCAGCCGGTCGCCGACCGTGCCGATCATCAGCTCGCCGTGCAGGGCGCGGGTGGCCGCCTGCAGGTTCCAGAAGGCGTCCTGGGTGCCCAGCACCTTGCCGCTGTAGGGGTCGAGGAACAGGTTCAGGTCGCGGCCGCCGTCGGCGATGACGAACTGGGCGCTGTGCCCGGCATCCACCGGCGGCAGGTACTGGCTGACGCTGGCCTGTGGATAAGCCTCGCGCACCCGCTGCAGCTGGGCGTCGGCGTCCAGCGCGTGGTGGCCCGGCTGCACCCGCAGCAGGTCGGCGTACATCAGCGCGTCGAGCTGCGGCTTGAACAGGTAGATGCTGCCGGTGACCGACAACAGGATCATGAAGGGGATGACGAAGAGGCCGGCATAGAAATGCCAGCGCCAGGCCAGGTTGTAGAACGAGACTGCAGGTTTGCTCATGGTCGTGCTCGCCTAGAAAGCGCCTCTCTGGGTTCGCGCGCAGCGACGTGGCTGGCGCGGCGGAGGCTTGTCGCCAGCCGACTCGCCCAAAGCAGGCGGGGAAGGATGGCGCGGTACGTGGATCAGGCGAGGGCGACGGGCGGCGCGCGGGAGCGTGAGCCGGGGAAGACCGCCGAGCCGGCATGGCCGGCGTCGACCGGGGCCAGGCGAGGCGCCCTGGCGAGGTCCGCCAGGGCGGCGGCCACCAGCGGCGCGGAACTCAGCGCAGGGCAATTGAGCAGCAGGGTGCAGTAGCCGCACTTGGCCCAGGCCACCTCGTGGCCGGGCTGGCCCGGCGCCTTCGGTGCGGTGCCATGCTCGGCGGAACAGGCCAGCTCGCCCATCCAGGCCGGTACGCCCTGGTGATCCATGGCTCGGGCCTGGGACAGCAACGGACCGGCGAACACCAGCAGCATGGCCAGAAGGCCAAGCCAGGCGCCGCCAAGGGTTGTCGTGTGTCGAGCCACTGCTGCATCCCGGAATCGAGGGGGTGAAGAGCGGGCGCCATGCTAGCCGCACGTCGCCACGGGTTGAAGCATAGCGGCTGAGTCAGATGGCCGCAGCGGGCGGCGGCAATTTCCCCCTCAGCCCAGGCGCCGGGCCTCGAACCTCACCCGGGGGTGGGCGATGCGGTCCTGGGCGCGCACCAGTTCCAGCTCGTAGCTGCCGCATGCCTGGGTCTCCAACAGCACCTCGTGCACCGCGGCGGCGCTGAATTCGAAGGCGCCGCGCGTGTCGTCACCCAGCAGCAGGCGCGCCAGGAACACCCCGGAGGTGAGGTCGCCCACGCCCACCGGCTGGCGCGGGAAGGCCAGCAGCGGGCGGCGCAGGTGCCAGGTGCCCTCGGCGCTGGCCAGCAGCATCTCGAAGTCCTCGGCGGCGCGGCCCGGGTAGTCCAGGTGCTTGACCAGGATCGCCTTCGGCCCGCGTGCAAGCAGCGCCCGGGCCATGCCCACGCAATCCTCCAGCGAGGTGGGGCGGCGGCCGGCGAAGCTGTTCAGCTCCAGCTGGTTGGGGCACAGCAGGTCGGCCACGGCGGCGGCTTCCTCGAGGAGGAAGCTGCTGACCTCAGGCGCCACGATGCAGCCTTTCTCCGGGTGGCCCATCACCGGGTCGCAAAGATACAGGGCACGGGGGTTGGCCCGCTTGATGCGCGCCACCACCTCGAGGATCTCGCGCCCCTGGGCCGCGCTGCCGAGGTAGCCCGAGAGCACCGCGTCGCAATTGCCCAGTTCGCCGATGGCGGCGATGCCCTCCACCAGCGTCGGCACCTGGTTCGGCGGCAGCACCTCGCCCGTCCATTGCCCGTACTGGGTGTGGTTGGAGAACTGCACGGTGTTCAGCGGCCAGACATTGACCCCGAGACGCTCGACGGGAAACACCGCCGCGCGGTTGCCGGCGTGGCCGAAGACCACATGGGACTGGATGCTGAGGAGATGGGGCGTTCGCGACATTGGGTGAACCCTGGGCTCGACGGGTGGGAGGACGGGCCTGGCTTACGGCGACAGGCTCACTACCATGATGGCAAGATTCTCCCATCCTCCGCCGCCAGAGCCACCATGGAATCCCTGTATTTTTCGCCGATGCTGCTGGGTCTCAACCTGATGCTCGGCAGCGCCGTCGCCTGCACCGGCCTGTGGTACTTCTCGCGGCCCTACCGAGGCCCGGGCCTGTGGATGGCCGGCGCCTGGCTGCTGATCCTCGGCATCCTCGCCTTCTTCGTCTTCGTCGCCACCGGCAACCGCCCGCTGAACGTGCTCGGCAACGCCACGCAGCTGGCGGGCGAGGCGGTGCTGATGCTCGGGGTGTTCCGCTTCCTCGGCCGCCCGCTGCCCTGGTGGACGGTGCCCGCCAGCGCCGGGCTGATGGCCGCCGCCAACAGCTGGCACTGGTGGGTGGCGCCGCTGAACAGCGAATTGCTCATCGCCATCTACGCCGGCATCGGCGGGCTACTGCCGCTGCAGGCCGCCAGCGCCCTGTTGCGCCACCCGCGCGATGCGGAGCTGCGCGTCGTCTGCCGTTGCGTCGGCATCGTCCTGCTCGGCTACGCCTTGGTCACCCTGCTGCGCGGCGCCATCGCCGTGCACGACTGGCTCAATGCCGTCGAGCACGCCGACGTGACCCGCTCCATGGCCTACCTGCTGCCCTACAACTTCGGCATCCCGCTCTGGGTCATCGCGCTGCTCGGCCTGGCGCTGATGACCATGCGCCGCATCCTCCTCGACAGCCAGCGCAACGCCCGCCACGCCGAGGCCAGCGCGCAGCGTTTCGAACGGCTGATGGGGGTGACCAGCGCCGGCGTCCTGGTGCTGCAGGACGGGCGCATCCTCGACAGCAACCCGACGCTCGAGGCGCTCTTCGACCAGCCGCGCGAAGCACTGCAGCGGCAGGCGCCCGAGCAGTTGTTCGTCGAGGCCGAGCGGGCGCGCATCGGCCAGTTGCTCGCCCGTGGGGACGGCGCCCCCGCCGACGCGCTCGCGCTGCGCCGTGATGGCTCGACCTTCCCGGCCGAGCTGGCGGTCACCAACCTGGACGGCAGCGGCCAGCAGCTCATGGAGGTGCGCGACGTCAGCCACCGCAAGGCCCTGGAGGAGCAGTTGCGCCTGCAGGCCACCACCGATCCGCTGACCGGCGCCCTCAACCGCCGCGCCTTCCAGGCCCGCGCCGAGCAGGAGCTGCAACGCGCGCGGCGCCAGGAGCAGCCCCTGTGCCTGGCGATGCTCGACCTCGACCATTTCAAGCGCATCAACGACACCCACGGCCACGCCGCCGGCGACCTGGTGCTTTGCGCGTTCAGCCAGTTGTGCCAGCGCGAGGCACGCAGCACCGACCTGTTCGCGCGCTTCGGCGGCGAGGAGTTCGTCTTCCTGCTGCCCGACACGACCCTCAAGGCCGCCCGCGCCTTCCTCGATCGCCTGCGCGAAGCGGTCGAGCACCTGCGCATCGACGCCAACGGCACCGCCCTGAGCGTCAGCGTCAGCATCGGCCTGGCCGGCAGCCCGCCGAACGGCGATCTCCTGCGCTTGCAGGCGGCCGCCGACGCGGCCCTCTACCGCGCCAAGCAATACGGTCGCAACCGTGTCGAACTGGCCCGCTGAAATCGCCAAGGATGGGTTAAGCTTCTGAGCATTCCAGGGGAGTGATCATGATCAGTCTGGGCGATGTCTTCCTGTTCCTGCTCTTCGCCGCCGGTGCCGCCTGGCTCTGGCGCGGCCACGGCATTCGCGAGCGCGCACTGGCGCTGGTGAAGCAATACTGCACGCGTTTCGACGTGGAGCTGCTCGACGGCAACGTCGCCCTGCAGCGCCTCGCCATCGTCCGCGACGCCAGGGGCCATCGGCGCCTGGCGCGGATCTACGGTTTCGAATTCACCGTCACCGGCGAGCAACGCCTCACGGGGACCATCCAGATGTTCGGCAACCACGGTGGCCGCATCGAGCTGGACGCCCACCCCTTCCAGCCGCCCGCCGCCTCGGAAGGCAACGTCATCCAGATCAGCGACTGGCGGCGCAGCCACCCGCGCCCGGATGAACAACGCCACGTCGAATGACGCTGCGGTTTTCCACAGCGCGTGCTTGTGGATAAACCTCGCGATCAGGCGCCTTCGACCAGCCTGTGGATAACCTGCTGCCACTGCTCGCGGTTGGTGTAGGTCATCGGCCAGCGCAGTAGCCGGCAGCGCCAGCGGAACCAGCGGCTGGCACGTCGCGCCCGGTTAACCCGGCAATGCTCGAAGAGCCATTCGGGATCGAAGCCGATCCACTCCCCCGCCACGCTCCAGGCGTTCAACCAGACCACCGGTGCCACCTCGTAGAGGTAGATGGCCTCCAGCTCGGCCGGGGGCAGGGCGCTGGCGCGCAGCGTGTCGGCGATCACGCGCAGGTCGGCCTCATCCCGTTGCGTGTCCAGCCACAGCCCGGACAGCGCCAGCCAGACCCGCTCCCGCGCCGCGTCGCTCATCGCTGCAGGAGGAAATCGGCCGCGCGCTCGGCGGCGGCGTCGGGAAACTCCTGCATGAAGCAGTGCCCGCCCTCCACCACCTGGGCGCCGACGTGGGGGTTGAGGGCGCTGATCCGCGCCACCGAGCGGGCGACGAAGGGATAGCTCGCCTGGCCATGGAAGATCCGCGTCGGCGTGACGATGCGTGTCAGCGATGGCCACAGGCGCTTGGGGCAGGAGCTGAAAATCTCCGCCTCGCGACTGGGTCGGCATTTCAGCTCGACACCGCCGTCCACCTCCTTCAGCGCGTGCTCCACGTAGGCGCCCAGGGCCGTGTCCGTCCAGCCCTTGAAGATGCCGCGCCCGTGCAGCGCGGCGAAGGCGGCCGGGCGATCGGTCCAGTGGTTGCGCCGGGCTCGGGCGCGCTTGGCCATGGTGGTGCGGCGATGCAGGCCGAGCACCTCGGAGAAGGCCATGACCCCGATCATCGCCGGGGTGAAGAGCACCGGGTCGAGCAGCACCGCGCGCTGGAACAGCCCGGGGTGGCGCGCCAGCACCAGGCTGGTGAGCACGCCGCCGAAGCTGTGGCCGAGGGCGAAGCGGGGGGCATCGCCGAAGATGCCGCGCCCGGCCTCGAAGGCTTCCACCGCCAGTTCGGCATTGCGGTTCCAGCCGAGGAAACGCCCGCCGTGGTCGCTGTCGCCATGCCCCTGCACATCGCACAGCCAGAGGTCGAAGTCCTCGCTCAGGGCTTCCAGCAGCGGCGTGTAGGCACGACCGCAGAAACCATTGCCGTGGAGGAAATGCAGCAGCGGCTTGCCGCTGGGCTGGCTGTGCCAGCCGCGCAGGGTGAAGCCGGCGGAACTCGGGTGGGACCAGGCGGACAGCAGCATCGCAACGCGCTCGAAGGAAAGAACGCGCAGTTTATCCGCCGGGCCGCCTCCGGCGCAGCCGTTGCCTTCAGATGGCCGCGTGTTCGCGGACGAAGGCGTCCAGCAGGCGGTTCAGTGCCTCGGGCTGGTCCAGCGGCGTGGCGTGGCCGGAGTCGGCGATCACCTCCAGGCGTGCGTTGCGCAACTGGGCGACGTAGGCCGCCTTGGCGGCCACCGGGGTGTAGTCGCGGTCACCGCTGATCACCAGCAGCGGAGTGTTCGCCCGGCGGGCCCCGGGCAACGCCGACCAACCCGGGATGGCGCCCATCGCGTGCAGGTAGGAGCGCCGGTCGTTGCCGGCGATGCGCGCCATCACCTGCTGGCGCAGCGCCGCCTGCTCCGGCTTGGGGAACAGCTTGCCGGCCAGCAGCCGCGCCATCCCCGCCGGGCCGAACAACCGCACCAGGGCGAAGCGCAGCAGCACCTGCCAACGCACCTGCCAGCTGTCCAGGGGGAAGCACGGCGAGCTGTTGATGACCGCCGCCGCGCGCACCAGGTGCGGGTGCTCGGCAAGCAGCTGGAAGGTGATCATGCCGCCCATGGAGATGCCCACCAGGATGCAGGGCTCCAGGTCCATGGCGACGATGAACTCGGCCACGTCGGCCGCCAGCTCGGCCATGCTCACCGGTGCCCGCAGCGGCTCGCTGGCGCCGTGGCCGCGCAGGTCCAGGGCGTAGACGCGAAAGTGCCGCGACAGCGCCTCGACCTGGGGCTGCCAGTCCTCCAGGGACGACCCCAGGCCATGCACCAGCAGCACGGCGGCCCCTTCTCCCTGGCGGATATAGTTGAAACGCCCGCCCGACAAGTTGATCTGTTCCATGGTCGAGTTAATTCCCTTTCGAATAATCATCGGCCAATAAAAAGGCGCCGTTCCTTATTAAACGGACCGATGAAAAGTTGGTTGATCGGATAACTTCCGAGGCGCCCGACGAACAAGTTTCCGGTGTTTGCCTTTGTCCTTCCAAACCTCCTAGAATCGCCCAGCGCCGACTCGAGAAACCACCATGTACAGCATTGCCAGTCCGACCCAGGCACGCAGCAGAAAGGCCCTGGAACGCTACCTCAACGTCGCCGCCGAACTGCTCGCCAACGACAGTTTCGAAGAAACCGGCATTTCCCAGATCGCCCAGCTCGCCGAGTCCTCGGTGGGCACTTTCTATCGCCTGCTCGGTGACAAGGACGTGCTGCTCTATGCCGTCCACGAGCGCTTCGTCGAGCAGAGCCGCGACGCCGTCGACACCGTCATCGCCAACCTCGACGGCCTCCCGCTGACCACGCAGATCGAGGGTTTCATCGAAGGCGTGACGCGTCTTTTCGATGGCAGCGAGGGCCTGCTCCGCGCCCTGATCCGGCGCAGCTCGATGGACGTGCAGTTCCGCGAGCGCTTCCACCAGCTCAATGCCTACATCGGCCAGGCCTTCTGCCGCATCGTCCTCGCCCACCCGCAGCAGATCGGCCATCGGCAACCGCAACAGGCCGCCGACCTGACGGCCCACATGCTGCTCGCCAGCCTCAATTACCTGACCATGGTCGGCACCCTCGGCGTCACCCCCCGGGAAGTTGTCCCGGGGGAACTTTCCCAGCTCGTTTGCAATTACCTGGAAGTTCGCCGGGTTTAACGCCGGCTGTCCCGCCTTAGTTGTGCCGGGGTGAAGTCGGACGCTTTCAGCGCTATATCGAATTCATCCGCCGGTTCTTCGTTGGACAATATGCCGATTACATAACGCCCGCCGATCAGGTCATATACGGCGTCGCCCTTGGTCCATACCAGCGGCTGGTCGTAGAGGTTGATGGTGTAGGACTCGCCGACCCGCCACAGCTGGTCGCGGTTGTCGTAGTGGTCCACCAGGAGGATCTGGTAGCTGTCCTCGTCGAAATAGAAGTCGCGCTGCTTGTACTGGTGGCGCTGGCCGTCCTTGAGGGTGGCGCGCACGTGCCAGACGCGGTGCAGCTCGTAGCGCAGCAGGTCGGGGTTGACGTGGCCGGCCTGGACGATGTCCGCGTACTTGCTGCTGCGCGAGGCGAAGCGGTAGCTGTTGTAGGGCACGTAGAGCTCTTCCTTGCCCACCAGCTTCCAGTCGTACTTGTCCGGTGCACCGGAGAACATGTCGAAGTTGTCGGTGGTGCGCAGGCCCTCCGAAGCGGTGCCGGGGGAGTCGTAGGCCACGTTCGGCGTGCGCCGCACGCGGCGCTGGCCGGCGGCGTAGAGCCAGGCCAGGCGCGGCTCCTTCACCTGGTTGACGGTCTCGTGCACCAGCAGCTCGGTGCCGGCCAGGCGCGCCGGCGCCAGCACCGACTGGCGGAAGTAGAACAGCACGTTGCCGTTGTCCTTGCTGTAGTCGCCGGCATCCTGGTTGAACAGGAACAGGTCTTCGATGCGGGTCATGAAGTAGTCGCCGCTGGCGTGGGGCACCGCCTGGGCGTAGTAGCGCTTGACGCTGTTGCCGCGGAAGCGCACCAGGTGGTTCCACAGGACCTCCAGCCCCGACTGGGGGATGGGAAACGGCGTGGCGACCTTGAAGTCGGCGATGCCGTTGCCGTTCTCGATCAGCCGCGCACGGGTGGCGTTGCCCTTGATCGCGGCGTACACCGCCTCGGGGTAGGAGGCCGAGCGCCGGGTCGGGTAGACCACCAGCTTCCAGCTGTCCGGGTAGCGCTTGAGCATGGCCAGTTGGCCGGGGCTGAGATGGGCACGGTACTGCTCGGCGTTCTGCGCGGTGATGCTGAACAGCGGCGGGTCGGCGGCGAAGGGGTCCTTGTACCCCGTGCTCTTGTCATAGGCGCTGGTGCTGCGGGCCAGGCCGCCGTCCCAGGCGGGGATGGTGCCGGCGGCGTTGCCGGCCTTCTCCGCGCCCAGCGGGGTCAGGTCGGCCCCCAGGCGCGCAGCCTGGTCGGCGTCCACCTGGGCCTGGACGAGAGGCGCGGCCAGCAGCATGGCGGCGAGCAGGCCGCTGTGGATAAGTCCTGATCTGTGCATGGCGTCGAATCCCTTCTCAGAAGCTGTACTTGATGTTGAAGCTGACGAAATCGCGGTCGCTGCGCTTGTTCGACACGCCACCGCCGCTGTAGCCCACGTAGCGGGTGCCGACGGTGAACGACTCCTTGTAGATGGCGTCGATCCCGGCGGACCAGCTCTGCGCCTCTTCGTCCAGGCCGTTGGTGAGCTGGGGCGCGACGCCGTTGATGCTGTACTGGTAGCCGAAGGACGGCACCAGGTTCACCAGGTTGAACACGTTGGTGTAGGTCAGCTGCAGGCTGGCCTGGGCGCCGGTGGCGGTGCTGGTGGCCTCGTAGTAGTCGATGTCGGATTCCAGGCCCTGCACGCGACTGGCCACCAGTTCGGTGAACAGGGTCGCCGAGTCGGCGCCGAGCACCCCGGTGAAGTTGTAGATGGCAGCGAGCGAGGCCTGGTACATGTCCTTCTCGCGGTAGCCGTCCAGGTGCGTGCCCACGGGCAGCCCGTTGGGGTTGAACAGCGCGTCGGGCAGGTACTCGTTGAGGCCGAGGGCGATGGGCGTGTCCGGGCGGTAGCTCAGCTCGCCGGCCAGCGACAGGCCGTTGAAGATGCTTTCGCCGCCGATGGAGGTGTTGAAGCTGATGCCGAACAGGTCGCGCTTCTCCAGGTACTCGGCGTAGTAGCGCGAGCTGCTGGCGTTGGGCAGGGTACCGACGATGGGCAGCGTCACCGGCTGGCCGACGGTGAGCCCGAGCATGGGCACCTGCATGTTGTAGCGCAGGTAGTAGAAGCCCAGTTCGGTGTCGTTCAGCTCCGGCACGTACCAACGCAGGGCGAGGCCGTATTGCGCGGCGTCATCGCCGTCGATGTCCTGGGCGCGGGGGATGAAGGTGGTGGGCAGGTAGGCCTTGAGCAGGTTGTTCAGGCCGCCCGGCGCCAGGGCATCGGCGTAGGCCTGGGCCAGGGCCGGGTTGTCGAAGGCGCGGCCACCGGCCACCGCTTCCTGCAGCGGCGAGACGGACAGGTAGTTGCAGCCCTCGCCTATCACGTCGAGGGTCGAGTAGTAGGTGCCGCAGGGGTCGATCTTCGAGGCTTCCCACGCCTTGCCCGGTTGCCAGTAGCCCTCGACGCTGAGGTTGTCGCGCAGCTCGAAGGAGGCGTAGGCCATGAAGGTCGGCATGTACGCCTCCTTCACCTCCGAGCCCGGCGCGCGCAGGGCATTGATGTCCACGGGGTTCGTGGCACCGATGCCGTTCTGGTAGAACAGCCCCTCGCCCCAGTTGATCACCTGGCGCCCGAGCCGCGCGTTCAGGGCGCGGTCATTCACCGTCCAGCTGCCGTAGACGAAGGCGTCCAGCAGGTCGGCGCTGGAGCCGGCTTCATCGAGGCCGGCATGACTGATCTGGCGGTGGCGGCGCTCGTCGTCCTTGAGCTCGAAGTCATAGAAGGCGCGCCCCCGGACGAACACGCCGAAGCGGTCCTGGTAGCGCAGGTCGAGTTCGGACACCGCCTTGACCACTTCGGAGAAGAGGTCGCCACGGCGGAAGTTGAGGTCGCCGTCATCGGAGTTGATCAGCCCGGCGTTGTCGCCGGTACCGCCATTGGCGCGGGCGATCAGCTTGCTGTCCTGCCCCTCCACGCGGTAGCTGAGCCCGTAGGACAGGGTGGTGTCGAGCGAGGTGGTCCAGTCTCCGGAACGCACCTGAAACGCCTGTGCGCCGCCCAGGGGCAACGCGCCGAGCAACGCCAGGCCGGCGGCTGCCAGGCCTCTTCCTTGATTTGCCACGATGATCTCCAGCTGTTGTTTTTATCGGAATCGGAACATCGGTTCCGAAATAATCTAATCCGGCGCTTTACGGCTGGCAAGACGGCCACCGCATTATTTTTTATCCACAGCTCGGGCACCGCAGCCGGGATCGAGCGGCGTGCCGGACCAGGCTGTGGGCGGACGGGCGCAACGCACGCCGTCCGTCGCCTTGCGGAACCTGTCCACAGGCTCTGCAACGGCCCTCCTCCACAGCGCCCTGGACGAATATCGAACAGCCCTATTGACGGAATCGGAATTTCTGTTTCGATTTAAAGGCGGTCAAACAACAACAAATAGGAGACCCGTCATGCCCCTTCGTACCCTGCTCTGCGGCCTGCTGCTGGCCGCCTGCCTGGGCGAGCACGCCCTGGCCGCTTCCCGCTGCAGCGAACGCCCCCGCACCCTGCTGCGCCCTGCCGAAGTCAGTTGCTCCTACCAGAGCACCTGGCTGGATTCCGGCCTGGTCGGCCAGCGCAAGATCATCTACCAGACGCCCCTGGGCACCCCGCCGGCCGGCGGCTGGCCGGTGGTGCTGGTCTACCAGGGCTCGTTCTTCCCCCTCAACGACTTCAGCTACCACGGCAACCTGCCCTTCGGTGGCTACTACGAGGGCAAGCTGGTACAGGCCCTGCTGGACAATGGCTATGCGGTGATCGCCCCCAGCGCGCCGGCGGACCTGTTCTGGCAGACCAACATTCCCGGCCTCGCCCAGGCCTATGAGCTGAGCACCGACTACGACTTCCTCGGCAATGTCCTCGCCGCCATCGCCAGTGGCCACTTCGGCCCGCTCAACGCCCAGCGCCAGTACGCCACCGGCATCTCCAGCGGCGGCTACAACACCAGCCGCATGGCCGTGTCCTTCCCCGGCAGGTTCCGCGCCCTGGCGGTGCAGTCCGGCTCCTACGCCACCTGCAGCGGGCCGCTCTGCGTGGTGCCCGACCAGCTCCCCGCCGACCACCCGCCGACGCTGTTCCTGCACGGCTTCGTCGACGCCGTGGTGCCCTGGTGGAGCATGGACCTTTACTACGACCGCCTGCTCCACCAGGGCATCGAGACCGCGCGCTACACCGAGCCTTTGGGCGGCCACGAATGGTTCGCCGCCTCGCCGTCCAAGGTGCTCGCCTGGTTCAACGCCCACCCCTGATCCACCGCGGACGCAGCCCGGGCCGGGTCATGCTATCGTCGCCGCCTGTCGCGACCCCCGGACCCCGCCCGTGCTGCCCCGTTCCCTGCGCATCGCCCTGCTGACCCTGCTGCTCTTCGCCGGCCTGCTGCTGACGATGCACCTGGCCGGCCGCCACGCCGAGCGCCAGGCGCTGCGCGAGGAAGGCCAGCAGGCCGGCGCCCAGCTCGGCCTCTACGCCGACGCGCTGAGTACCCTCATCGACCGCTACCGTGCCCTGCCCGCCGTGCTCGCCCTGGACCCGGAACTGCGCGAGGCCCTGCAGCAACCGCTGACGCCCGAGCTGCAGCAGCGCCTCAACCTCAAGCTGGAGCGCATCAATGGCGCCGCCCACTCCTCCACCCTCGAGCTGATGCGCAGCGACGGCCTGGCCATCGCCGCCAGCAACTGGCGCCTGCCCACCAGCTACGTGGGCCACAACTACGGCTTCCGCCCCTACTTCCTGCAGACCCGCACCCACGGCACCGGGCGCTTCTACGCCGTGGGCGTGGTCAGCGGCATCCCCGGCTACTTCCTCTCCCACGCCATCCACGACGCAGCCGGCCACTTCCTCGGCGCCATCGTGGTGAAGCTGGAATTCCCCGAGATCGAGCAGCAGTGGCGCGAGCGCCCGGACACCATCCTGGTCAGCGACGCCAAGGGCATCGTCTTCATCGCCAACCAGCCGCAATGGCGCTACCGCGAACTGGCACCGATCGACGCCACGCAGCGCGCCGAGCTGGCCTCCACCCGCCAGTACGACAAGAAGCCGCTGACGCCGCTGGTGCACCGAACCCTCGACGACTTCGGCGACGGCAGCCGCCTGGTCCGGGTGCAGGGGCCCGACGGCGAGGCCGACTACCTGTGGGAATCCCAGGCACTGCCAAGCGAAGGCTGGACCCTGCACCTGCTGCATCGCCCACAGAACGTCGCCGGCACCGCCCGCGACGCCAGCCTGGCCGCTGGCGGGCTGTGGCTGGCGCTGTTCTTCCTCGCCCTGTTCCTGCACCAGCGCTGGCGCCTGGCACGCCTGCGCCGGCAGAGCCACGACGAACTCGAACGCCTGGTGGAACAGCGTACCGCCGCCCTGCGCACCGCCCAGGACGGCCTGGTGCAGGCGGCCAAGCTGGCGGCCCTGGGGCAGATGTCCGCCGCCCTCGCCCACGAGATCAACCAGCCGCTGACCGCCCTGCACATGCACCTGGGCAGCCTGCGCCTGATGCTCGACAGCGGGCAGCTGGAGCAGGCGCGCAATGCCCTCGGCCGTCATGACGAACTGCTGCAACGCATGGCCGCCCTCACCACCCACTTGAAGACCTACGCCCGGCAGAGCCCTGGCGGCCTGCGCGAGACCCTGGAACTGGGCAGCGTGGTGGACAAGGCCCTGCAACTGCTGGCGCCGCGCCTGCGCGACGGCGCCGTGCACATCGAGCAGCACCCGCGCCAACCGGCCTGGGTGCGCGGCGACGCCATCCGCCTGGAACAGGTGCTGGTCAACCTGCTGCGCAACGCCCTGGACGCGGTCGCCGGCCAGGCCCAGCCACGCATCGAGATCGCCCTGCTGCGTGAGGACGGGCACTGGTGCCTGGAAGTCGCCGACAACGGCGGCGGCATCCCCGACGACACCCTGGCCCAGGTGTTCGACCCCTTCTTCACCACCAAGCCGGTGGGCGAAGGGCTCGGCCTCGGCCTGGCGGTTTCCTATGCCATCGTCCATGAACTGGGTGGCCGGCTGAGCGCCGGCAACCGCGGCGCCGGCGCGGTGTTCCGCCTGTGCCTGCCCATCTTCGAGCCTGCCGAGGAGCAGCCATGACCCCGAACCTGATCTTTGTCGACGACGAGGCCGCGATCCGCGAAGCGGTGCGCGAGTGGCTGGAGCTCTCGGGCTTCACCGTGCGCCTGTGCGCCAGCGCGGCGGAATGCCTGGACGGGCTCGACGCCGACTTCGAGGGCGTGGTGATCAGCGACCTGCGCATGCCCGGCATGGATGGCATGGCGCTGCTGGAAGCGGTGCAGGCGCTGGACCGCGAGCTGCCCTTCCTGCTGGTCACCGGCCACGGCGATGTGCCCCAGGCGGTGGAGGCCATGCGCCTGGGTGCCTATGACTTCATCGAGAAGCCCTTCACCCCCGAACGCCTGCTGGGCAGCCTGCGCCGGGCCCTGGACAAGCGCCGCCTGACCCAGGAGAACCGCCGCCTGCGCCGCCAGGTGGACGACCGCGCCCGCCTCGATGCGCGGCTGATGGGTTTCTCCCGCCCCATCGAAAACCTGCGCCGCCAGGTGCTGGACCTGGCGCAGACGCCGGTGAACATCCTCCTGCGTGGCGACACGGGTAGCGGCAAGGAGCTGGTCGCCCGCTGCCTGCACGACTTCGGCCCGCGCGCCGGCAAACCCTTCGTGGCGCTGAACTGCGCGGCCATCCCGGAGAACCTGTTCGAGAGCGAACTGTTCGGCCACGAAAGCGGCGCCTTCACCGGCGCCCAGGGCAAGCGCATCGGCAAGCTGGAACACGCCGACGGCGGCACCCTGTTCCTCGACGAGATCGAGAGCATGCCCCTGGCCCAGCAGGTGAAGCTGCTGCGCGTACTGCAGGAGCAGCAACTGGAGCGCCTGGGTTCGAACCAGAGCATCCGCGTCGACCTGCGGGTGATCGCCGCCACCAAGCCGGACCTCAAGGAAGAAGTGCGCGCCGGGCGCTTCCGCGAGGACCTGCTCTACCGCCTTAACGTCGCCGAGCTGCAGCTGCCCGCCCTGCGTGAACGCCGCGAGGACGTACCGCTGCTGTTCGAGCATTTCGCCACCCTGGCCGGCGAACGCCTCGGCCGCCCCGTTCCGAGCCTTACCCCCGCCGAGCTGGCGCAGCTGCTGGCCCACGATTGGCCGGGCAACGTGCGTGAACTGGTCAATGCCGCAGAGCGCCACGTCCTGGGGTTATCCACAGCGGTCCGGAACCCGGACGGCGCCGACCCTTCCCTCGCCGAACTGATGGAAGCCTACGAGGCCCAGTGCCTGCGCCAGGCCCTGGCCCGCTGCAAGGGCGACATCAAGGCGGTGATGGCGCTGCTGCAGCTGCCCCGCCGCACCCTCAACGAGAAGATGCAGCGCCACGGCCTGGCCCGGGGCGAGTTCCTGCCGGGGGATGAGGACTGAAGGCGGTCAAAAGCTGAGCACAGCCCTGAAAGCGCCGTAGCGACTGGCGCACAGAAAACTATCCACAAGCCGCTCACAGTTGGCTCCACAGCAATTGTGGGCAACTGGGGATGAATGCGCCCGCCTGGGGATTTCTTCGCGAATGAATTCGATCCCACGGGTGCTCGGCTGCCTGTAGGAGCGTTCTGGACCGCGAATAGGCGGCACTGGTCGAAATCTGAGCACAAGCTTGAAAGCAGCGCTGTTACTGGCCCTAAGCAATCTATCCACAGCCAACCAACAGTTGGCTCCACAACTATTGTGGGCAACTGGGGACTGATCCGTTCGCCTGGGGATTTCTTCGCGGATGAATTCGTTCCCACGGGTGCCCGCCTGCCTGTAGGAGCGGTTTCAACCGCGAATGGGCGGCTCTGGTCAAAGTCTGAGCACAAGCTTGAAAGCATCGCTGTTACTGGCCCTAAGCAATCTATCCACAGCCAACCAACAGTTGGCTCCACAGCTATTGTGGGCAACTGGGGACTGATCCGCTCGCCTGGGGATTTCTTCGCGGATGAATTCGTTCCCACGGGTGCCCGCCTGCCTGTAGGAGCGGTTTCAACCGCGAATGGGCGGCACTGGTCGAAATCTGAGCACAAGCTCACAAGCCCCGCCGTCATTGGCACCAAGCGATCTATCCACAGCCCGCCAACAGTTGGCTCCACAGCTATTGTGGGCAACTGGGGGCTGATCCGTTCACCTGGGGATTTCTTCGCGAGTAGATTCGCTCCCACCGGCGCGCGCCAGTCTGTGGGAGCGGTTTCAACCGCGAATAGGTGGCACTGCTCAATATCTGAGCACAGCCATGAAAGCACCGCCATACCTGGCCATTAGCGCTTTATCCACAGCCCGCCAACAGTTGGCTCCACAGTAATTGTGGGCAATGCAGGGGCGAATTCATTTGTCCAGAAAAGTCATTGTGGATAGCTCGGTTGGGGCGGCGGCACGGCGCACCGCTTGACGAATGAATTCGCCCCTACCTGGCCATCGACGGATAGGCGGAATCCCGCTTATGGCCCCTTCGCGATAAGCGCCAATCCGCGCACAAATGCCCTGTGAAATCCCTCCGAGCCTTCTATTCCGGCGCTTTGCGGCGCTGGCACAGCTCCTGCTATGTGCCCGCACCCCAAGCGCGGCGACAGCCGTGCCTAACAACAACAACTATGAATCGAGGAAACACGATGGAAAGCACCAGCACCCTGACTGCCTCAGCGGCACCCCGCACGACATCCCAACGCATCAAATCCATTTTCAGCGGCTCGGTCGGCAACCTGGTCGAGTGGTACGACTGGTACGTCTATGCCGCCTTCTCGCTGTACTTCGCCAAGGCCTTCTTCCCCCAGGGCGATTTGACCGCCCAGCTCCTGAACACCGCCGCGATCTTCGCCGTAGGCTTCCTGATGCGCCCGATCGGCGGCTGGCTGATGGGCATCTACGCCGACCGCAAGGGGCGCAAGGCCGCCCTGCTGGCCTCGGTCCTGCTGATGTGCTTCGGCTCGCTGATCATCGCGCTGACCCCCAGCTATGAAACCATCGGCATCGCCGCGCCCGTCCTGCTGGTGGTCGCCCGCCTGCTGCAGGGGCTGTCGGTCGGTGGCGAATACGGCACCTCGGCCACCTACCTGTCGGAGATGGCGACCAAGGAGCGTCGCGGGTTCTTCTCCAGCTTCCAGTACGTGACCCTGATCTCCGGCCAGCTCATCGCGCTGGCGGTGCTGATCCTGCTGCAGCAGACCCTGTCCACCGAACAGCTGGAAAGCTGGGGCTGGCGCGTGCCTTTCTTCATCGGCGCACTGTGCGCGGTGGTGGCGATGTTCCTGCGACGCGGCATGGAAGAGACCGAGTCCTTCACCAAGAAGAAGGACAAGCCCAAGGAAAGCCTGCTGCGCACGCTGATGCGCCACCCCAAGGAAGTGTTCACCGTGATCGGCCTGACCATGGGCGGCACCCTGGCCTTCTACACCTACACCACCTACATGCAGAAATACCTGGTCAACACGGTCGGCATGAGCAAGAACGACTCGACCATGATCTCGGCCGCCACCCTGTTCCTGTTCATGCTGCTGCAGCCCCTGGTGGGCGCGCTCTCGGACAAGATCGGCCGCCGTCCGATCCTGATCGCCTTCGGGGTGATGGGCACCCTGTTCACCTACCCGATCCTCAGCACCCTGCACAGCATCGAGACCTGGTGGGGCGCGTTCTTCCTGATCATGGCGGCGCTGATCATCGTCAGCGGCTACACCTCGATCAACGCCGTGGTGAAGGCCGAGCTGTTCCCCACCGAGATCCGCGCCCTGGGCGTGGGCCTGCCCTACGCGCTGACCGTGTCCATCTTCGGCGGCACCGCCGAGTACGTGGCGCTGTGGTTCAAGAGCGTCGGCATGGAGAGCGGCTTCTACTGGTACGTGACCGGCTGCATCGCCTGCTCGCTGCTGGTGTACGTCTTCATGAAGGACACCCGCACCCACTCGCGGATGAACCAGGATTGATCCCTTGAGCCCCCGTGGCTCTGGCTGCGCTAACCCGTAGCCGTTTTGTTCCCGACGACGGGCCCGCGAGGGCCCGTTTTCGTTCGTGGATCAGAAAAGGCGGCAGGCTTCGAATCCAGCCTTGATCGCTTCCTCGTCCTGAGGCGTGGCAAAGATCAGTTCCAGCCGCGAGTCCTTGCGCCACTCGCTGGCCTGCCAGTGGAAGGGGGCGCCGTCCAGGGCATTGCCGGAGAGCCAGCCCGCGTTGCTGTGGATAACCAGCTTGGCGCGGCGCCAGGGCAGGCTCGCCAGCCACAGCTGCACGCGCATCAGCTCGAAGGCCTGCGAGGGGTGCCAGCGCCAGCCGATGGTCCAGCCATCCGCCGCACCCTGTGCCTGGATAATGGGCTGCCCAGGGTTTATCCACAGCGCGGGCGGAGCCGCCTGACCAGTGGCCAAGGCCGGGTTATCCACAGCTGCGCCGGCCTTGGCATGGAGCCCCGGCAGCTCGGCCAGGGACAGGCGGCCCTGCACCGTCCAGCTCAGTGGCAACCGGGGCAGTTGCTCGGCCACTCGCTGGCGGCTATCGGCGTCGAGGTTCTCGGCCTTGTTCAGCACCAGCAGGCCAGCGCCCTCGAGGGCGTCGCGCTGGCTGTCGGGCAGGGCATCGCCGCGGGCCAGAGCAGCGGCGTCCAGCACCAGCAGGCTCGGCTGCAGGGCCAACACGCCTTCCCAGGGCGGCTCGCGCAGCTGGCGCAGCAGCTCGGCGGGGTGGCCGAGGCCGGAGGGCTCGATGAACAGCCGGTCCGGCCGCGCCTTGCGCAGCAGGCGGCCGAGGCCGACCTGGAAGGGCGCGCCGTTGACGCAGCACAGGCAGCCACCGGCCACCTCGGCCAGGGCGATGCCGTCGTCGCCGGTCTCCAGCAGCGCGGCATCCAGGCCGACCAGGCCGAATTCGTTGATCAGCACCGCCCAGCGCTCGTCGTTCGGGCGCTGCGCCAGGAGGTGGCGGATGAGGCTGGTCTTGCCGGCGCCGAGGGGGCCGGCCACCAGGTGGGTGGGGATATGGGCAAGCATCGCGCTATGGTGCTGCGTCACGGGTTCGGAATAAAGCCTCGTGCTAGAGTCGCGCCCATTATTTTCCCGAGGTCCTGCATTCATGCGTCTCTGCCTACTGCCCTTGCTGCTGGTCCTGTCCGCCGATGCGCTGGCCGAGGCCTGCATCGTCCACAGCCAGAGCGACAAGCTCGATGTGAAGGTCTGCCAGCAGAACCGCAGCATCCCGCCGCAGCTGTTCCGCGACGGCTTCTGCAAGCCGCAGATGCCTGGGCAGAAGGTGGAGGTGAGCTACGCCGACCAGTGCCCGGCCGGCGCCTTCGGTGTGTGCAGCAACGCCCAGGTGAGCAACATCGCCTACCGCCAGGACATCCACTATTACGGCGTGGCCACCGACGCGCGCTATCTGAAGCCCTTCTGCGAGGGGCAGAGCCAGGGCACCTGGGAAAGCCCGTCGTCATCAGCCGGTAACAGCCAGGGTGTCCAATAGCCTTGGGTACCTCGCCCGTACCGGCACAGCCGGTAGGGCCTCGGTGATACAGGGCCGCCTTCGGGTGGCCCTTTTTTTGCGCGGCCCAAGCTTCGCGATGGCTTCGCCCGTTTCATGCCGGTCAAGCCAGCCAGTCCAGAGTCAGTAGCAGGCGCGCATCCCCCGGCATGACCTCGGGCGACCTGTGGATAACCCCTCGCCCCTCGTTGCCCAGCCACTTCTCGCCCTTGAACAACGCCACATGACCCGGCGCCAGGGTCTGCCCGGCCGGCACGGCCGTCGGCTCGGCGGCGGGGTCGCCCAGGCGGCTGCGTGGCATCTGCCCTTCCTGCAGCCAGTGGCTGCCCACACCGGCATAGGTGGTGATCAGCCGCAGCGGTACATGGTCGACGTGATAGCGCGGGCACATGGCGCGGTCCAGGCGACGCAGGCGCAGGCCGATGCGGCGGGCATCCAGCAGGCAGGCGAAGGCACGCACCAGCCAGGCCACGTCGGCGAGGAAGGCGGCATGCCCGTCGATGTCGGAGAAGCGTCGGGCCAGGCTGCCCAGGTCGAGGGGGGCCTCGGGGTCCGCCAGCTCCAGGGTCAGGGACTCGCTAAGCGGCTCCTCGAGCCCCAGCAGGCACTGGGCGTAGTCGGTGATGTGCAAGGGCAGACGGCGCTCCCACACGGCGAGGTTGACCTCATCACGCAGTGCTTCGCCCAATACCGCCAGGTTGTCGCTGATCGCCACCCGGGGCGGCGGGCGCAGGGCCAGGGCTTCCATCACGCCGCCTCACCGACCAGGCCGCCGAAGGGGTCGGGCAGGTGCGCCCAGCCCTCGACCCCCACGGCCATCTCTGCAGCATCCAGCAGGCAGGCGTCCAGTTCGGCATGCAGGCGCTCGAAGTCGATGCCCTGGCCGATGAACACCAGCTCCTGGCGGCAATCGCCCACCTCCGTGTCCCAATGCTTCATCACCGCGCGCAGGCCGTCTTCGTCGGTGGGCCACTGCTCGCGCGGCACGAAGCGCCACCAGCGCCCGGCATGCCCGTAACGCATCAGGCCGCCGGCCTGGGACCAGTTGCCCGCCTCACGCCAGGCGCTGGCCAGCCAGAAGAAGCCCTTGGAGCGCAGCAGCCGGCCGTTGGTCCATTCACGATTGAGGAATGCGTGGAAGCGCTCGGGGTGGAAGGGCCGCCGCGCCCGGTAGGCGGTGGAGGCGATGCCGTAGGCCTCGGTTTCCGGCACGTGCTCGCCGCGCAGTTCCTTGAGCCAGCCCGGCGCCTCGGCGGCGCGGTCGAAGTCGAAGCGGCCGGTGTCGAGGATCTTCTCCAGCGGCACCCGGCCCATGCTCATGGGCAGGATCTCGGCCTGGGTATTGAGGCGCGCGAGGATGGCCGTGAGCTCCTCGCGCTCGGCCTGGCTGATCAGGTCGATCTTGCTGATGAGGATGACGTCGGCGAACTCCACCTGTTCGATCAGCAGGTCGGTGATGGAGCGCTCGTCCTCCTCGCCCAATGTCTCGCCGCGGCTGGCCAGGCTTTGCGCCTCGTGGAAGTCGCGCAGGAAGTTCACGCCGTCGACCACGGTGACCAGCGTATCCAGCCGCGCCAGATCGGACAGGCTCTGGCCCTGCTCGTCACGGAAGGTGAAGGTCTCTGCCACCGGCAGCGGTTCGGAGATGCCGGTGGACTCGATCAGCAGGTAGTCGAAGCGCCCTTCGCCGGCCAGGCGACTGACTTCTTCCAGCAGGTCTTCGCGCAGGGTGCAGCAGATGCAGCCGTTGCTCATCTCCACCAGGCGTTCTTCGGCGCGGTTGAGGCTGACGTCGCGCTGTACTTCGCTGGCATCGATGTTGATTTCGCTCATGTCGTTGACGATCACGGCGACGCGCAGGTTCTCGCGGTTCTTCAGCACGTGGTTGAGCAGGGTGCTCTTGCCGGCGCCGAGGAAGCCGGAAAGCAGGGTGACGGGGAGTCGGGCGGTCATGGGATTCTCCGGTTCAGGCTGGGCGGCTCGGGCGGCCGCTCTGGGGATATCAGGCGTCGCGCCGGTGGCGCTCGCGTTGTTCCTGGCGCTCCTTGGCCTCGATGCACAGCTCGGCGGTAGGCCGCAGCAGCAGGCGGCGCAGGCCGATGGGCTCGCCGGTCTCCCGGCACCAGCCGTATTCGCCACGGGCCAGGCGGCCCAGGGCGCTGTCGATCTTGTCCAGCAGCTTCTTTTCCCGCTCCAGGCGCCGCAGTTGCCACTGGCGCTGTTCTTCTAGGGAGGCCACGTCGACGTCGTCGCTGGCGGGCTCGATCTCCCGCAGCTCGATCATTTCGTTGTCGACACGCGTGCGCAGGTCGTCCCGCTGGGCCTCCAGCAGGCGCTGGAAGAAAGCTTGCTGGGCGTCGTCCATGTACTGCTCGGCCGGTTGGCTGAGCAGGTCGTCTTCGCTGGTGATGAGGTGCATGGCTTTGGCAAGGGCGGCTTGATTTTAAAGTGTTATAACATAACATATCACTTTCTCCGCAAGCTGAGCCCGACGATGAACGACCTCTCCCTACCCGACGTGGCCAGCCAGACCCACGCGACCCTCGCACCGCTGGACCGCGTCGGCATGGCCGGCATCCGTCTCCCATTGCAGGTGGCCGGGCAAGCCGTGCAAGCGCGAGTGGAGGCCAGTGTCAGCCTCGACACCCCGGGCGTACGCGGCATCCACATGTCACGGCTGTACCTGGCGCTGGAAGCCCTGGCCGGCGAGGAACTGACCCTCCCGGCCCTGCAGGCGCTGCTTCAGGGCTTCCTCGACAGCCACCAGAATCTCTCCCTCTCCGCGCATCTACGGGTGGCGGGCGAGCTGTTGCTCAGGCGCGTGGCACTGGTCAGCCCACTGTCGGGGCACAAGGCCTACCCCTTCGAAATCGCGCTCAGCCTCTATCCAAGGGGGTTTCACGTGGAACTCATGCTGGAACTGGGCTACTCCTCCACCTGCCCGTGCTCGGCGGCGCTGTCACGGCAGATGGCCCAGCGCGCCTTCAGTGAACGTTTCGCCGGGCAAGCACCCACCTGGGAAGCACTGCATGAATGGCTGGGCAGCGAAGCCGCCATGCCCGCCACTCCCCACAGCCAGCGCAGCAAGGCGCGGCTTTGGCTGCGCCCAGCGGACCCGTTGCGGGCGCCGGGCTGGATCGAGCTGGTGGACCGCTGCGAAGCCGCCCTGGGCACGGCCCTGCAGACAGCCGTGAAGCGTGCCGACGAGCAGGCATTCGCGCTGGCCAATGGCCACAACCTGATGTTCTGCGAGGACGCCGCGCGGCGCCTGGCCGAGCCCCTGCGGGCGCTACCGGGCCTGGCCGCGTTCAAGGTCCGCGTGGAGCACGAGGAAAGCCTGCACGCCCACGACGCAGTGGCGGAAATCCACTGGCTCTGGACCTGAGCCCCCTTCCCCGCCCGGCGCCTGGCCTCGCGACGCCATCCGACTGACATCCCAATGAGCGCCCCATTTGCGGGTCATCCGACGCTGGCGAGCTCGGCGGTGAAGCCTGCGGCAGGCACGCCGACAAGGATGCCTCACCGGGTTGCTGCCTCCATCAACAACCAAGGCCCTGGCTGGCCGCTAGAATGGCGCTCCATTTTCCTGGCGGTACACGGACGTTCCATGCATAGGCACCCCATCACGCCGCGCCACGACTGGTGCGAACAAGCTGCGGCACTCGGCTTCCACTTCCACTCCATCGGCGGCGAACCCTACTGGGATGAAAGCGTCTGCTACCGCTTCAGCCTGCAGCAGATCGAGGACGACATCGAGGCACCCAGCGCCGAGCTGGAGGCCATGTGCCTGGCCCTGGTGGAAGATGCTGTGGAGAGCGAAGCCCTGTTGCGGCGCATGGCGGTGCCCGAGGCGCACTGGACGCTGATCCGCGACAGCTGGCGTACACGCGAGCCGGCGCTGTACGGGCGCATGGACCTGACCTACGACGGCCAGGGCCCGGCGCGTTTCTACGAGTACAACGCCGATACCCCGACCGGCCTCTACGAGGCGGCCTTCTTCCAGTGGGTATGGCTGGAGCAGTGCCGCGAACGTGGCGTGCTGCCGGAGCGGGCCGATCAGTTCAACCTCATCCAAGATGCGCTGGTCGAGCGCCTGCAGCGCATCGGCCTGGCGGGTGAGCCCTTCCACCTGGCCTGCTGCCGCGACCACATCGAGGACGAGGGCACCGTCACCTACCTGGCCGACTGTGCCAACCAGGCTGGCCTGCTGCCCCATCTGCTGTACATCGACGACATCGGCCACGTACCCGGCAAGGGCTTCGTCGACCTGCACGACCAGCCGATCATCCAGCTGTTCAAGCTCTACCCCTGGGAGTGGCTGCTGGAGGAGGACTTCGCCCACCACCTGGCCCACAGCCGGACGCGCTTCATCGAGCCCGCCTGGAAGACCCTGCTGTCGAACAAGGCGATCTTGCCGCTGCTCTGGCAGCGTCATCGCGGCCACCCCAACCTGATCCCGGCCTGCTTCGCCGATGAGCCGGATGCGGCCCTGCTGGGCCCGCGCTGGGTGCGCAAGCCGTTCTTCTCCCGCGAGGGGGCGAACATCCAGGTGGAAAGCGAGGGCGGTGTGGAGCTGGCGACGCCCGGCCCCTACGAGCAGGGGCCGGCGATTCTGCAGAGCTGGTGCCCGCCGCCCTGCATGGGCGGGGAGCACCCCATCATCGGCAGCTGGCTGGTCGGCGGCCGGCCCGTGGGCATGGGCATTCGCGAGGACCGCAGCGCCATCACCCAGGACAGCTCACGCTTCGTTCCGCACTACATCCTCGATTGAACGCCCGCGCAGCAGGGCCTCGGCCCGCCTCGGTGCCTGATGCTGCAGGCAGAAACCGGCCAGGGCGCTGGCCAGCCAGGCGGCAGCCAGCGCCATTACAGCGAGGAGCAGGCCGGCGAGCGAGCCAACGACCAGCAGGATGACCAGCAGGCAGGTGCCTACCGTTACCCCCGCGATCCACCAGGCGTCCACGGGCCAGAAACTGCGCAAGTAGGCGCGCAATGGGCTGGGTCTGTAGGGCTGAAGCTTTTGCAGCCGTTGCCAGTTGATCCCCAGCAGTCGCTCGGCGGCCATGGGCAACAGGCGCTCCTGCGGTGACGCGTCGGTCACGGCGGCATCTGCTGGCTTCTGGCGGGCGCGTGCCAGCTCGGCCAGTGCCTTCAGGTCGAGCACCTCGCCACTGTTCAGGTGCCACAGCCGCCGCTGCTGCGGGTTGAACAGGTAGGTCTCCATGTAGCTGCCGCCACACAGGCTGTAGCCCAGGAAAGCCAACCAGAGGACGGTCCAGGCCAGCAACGTCAGCTCGTAGTTGCCCACGGGCCAGGGCGGCAGGTCACAGGCCAGCTGCGCGGCGAACATCAGGCCGATCACCAGCGGCGTCATACAGCCCAGCATCAGGGTCAACCCATGGGTGGCGCCGATCAGCATGGCACTGCCGCTGGCCGGGTCGACGCGCACGATGCGAGGCTCCGACACGTCGAGCGGGCCGCCATTTTCGGTCACCAGGGTTGCTTTCAGGTATTCATTTGCCATCGGTGCGCACCATCAGCAATTGCCAACTGTCATCACGCCACAGCGCAGGCTCATCGCGGGGCTGCTGGTCAGCCGGCAACACCACCACCGCAAAGGGCGTCTGGCCCAGCGTGAACTCGCCCAACTGCAAGGCCGGGGACTTGCCTCCCAGCTGCAGGTCGACCCCCACCAGGGCAGCGACGTTATCGGTCCGAGGCTGGCTCGCCCACCAGGCCTGCCAGGCATGCAAGCCCGCCAGGTTCGAGCCGGCCAGCTTGATCCGCCCATCGGTATGCAACGCCAGCAGGCCGGTGGGCCAGGACTCGCTGGCCCCCCACTGGCCATCCGGTCGGGCCGGCAACGGTTGCTGCCGCAGGGTCGCCCAGAGCTCGGCGAGCTTTTCCAGTTCGAGCGGCCTGGCGTCCACCAGGGCCTTGACCAGTGGCGACTCGGCGCGCAGGTCGACGTCATCGGTGGGTCTGCCCTGACGGGCGAAACTCCTGACCTGCATGTGCAGCATCCGCCCATGCTCCCAGGTACGGTCATGGGTCCAGAAGATCGAGGTCGTCATCCACCTCACGCCTTCCTCGGTCACCTCTATGCCGCCGCACTGCGTAAACGCCCGTAAAGGGGCCGCAAGACGCACCAGCACGGGCGCCCGGCAGGTAGGGGCAAGACCGAGGGACTCCAGGCTCTGCCATTCGCGACTGTTCGGCAGGCGCACCCGCAGCCGGTCGGGCTTTTCGGCGATGAGCCGGCGCAGTTCCTTGAGACGCGCATCGGCCTCGCCAATGCTGCTATCCAGGCCTGCTGCCTGGGCAATCGAGTTGCCGAAGAGACAGCCAAGCACTAGGCCAATCCGTATCCACATGATCGGTTACCCGCTGGCCATGGCCAGGCTGCTGCGGGCCGTCGAGCCGAACCCGCCGCGACTGGCAACGCCCTGAAGGCGCGTCGGCAATTGCCCGCTCTGGAACTGCTGGGCATAACCGGACGCCTGCAACTGGCTGCGATGCACGCTGGCCTGGCGGGTGCGCTCATCCCCCAGGTATTGGCCCTGGCTGGTGAACAGGTGCAGGTTGCGGCCGCCACCGCCGTAGTAGCCACCGTAATGGCCACTGGTGCTACTGCCGCTGCCATAGAGGGTGTCTTCGCTCATGCCGAAGACCGGCTGCAGTTCATCGAGGCCGACCTCGCTCCAATCCTCCGGTTCACCACTGCGCAGGCGCCTGACCAGGGCATCGCTGACCAGGAACGCCACCGGCTGGGGGCGGGCCAGGCCATCGACGCCCTGTGTGCAGCTCTGCACGGCGTCGGCCTCGCACCACTCGCCAACCTTGCAGTCGGCATTGATGCGAATGAAGTCGCGCTCACAGGCCAGGAAGCTGGTGTAGACCGGCGCCATCAGGACGGTGCGCCGGAACGCCTCGTCGCGCAGCCGCAGGCATTGCTCGGCGGTCAGGGTGGTGCCCTGTTCGCAGACCGCCAGGCTGTCGAAGACCCGCACGTCACGGTACATCGGGTCCCAGGCCAGCAGGACGAGGGGAGTGGCGCCCATGAGGCTGAGGGTGAGCAAGCCGGCGCGCTTCTGCCGGCGGACGGAGGCAGGTACAGGGGCGGAAGAGGCGGCAGCAGGGGCCGAGGCGGCGTCGCCGGAAGACATAAACGGTCCATGTTCAAGATTGAGCTGCGGATTAGAAAGTGACGCCCCCCTCGGGTCAACCGCCATCGAACAGGATGTGATGCAGTCCCGAAGGGTGTGCACCGCCCAAGGCACAGGGCGTTCCGATCGGCTTGCCCGCCCCTGGGAAACCGAGGTACGTGCCTCGCCCCGCCAAGGCACCCGCGACCGGAAACCCGCCGCTGGCGCCTTGCGGGCCGCCCGTCACTCCACGGTGACGGACTTGGCCAGGTTGCGCGGCTGGTCGACGTCGGTGCCCTTGAGCACGGCGACGTAGTAGGACAGCAGTTGCAGCGGCAGGGTGTAGAGGATCGGTGCCAGGGCATCGAGGATGTGCGGCATGGCCACCACATGGGTGCCCTCGCCATTGTCGATGCCGGCCTCACGGTCGGCGAAGACGATCAGTTGGCCGCCCCGGGCGCGGACTTCCTGGAGGTTGGACTTGAGCTTCTCCACCAGTTCGTTGTTCGGCGCGACGGTAACCACCGGCATGTCGCTGTCCACCAGGGCCAAGGGGCCGTGCTTGAGCTCACCGGCCGGGTAGGCCTCGGCGTGGATGTAGGAGATCTCCTTGAGCTTCAGCGCACCTTCCATGGCCACCGGGTACTGGGCGCCACGACCGAGGAACAGGGTGTGGTGTTTCTCGGCGAACAGTTCGGCGACCTTCTCCACGGTCTTGTCCATGGCCAGGGCTTCGCCCAGGTGGGTCGGCAGGCGACGCAGGGCTTCCACCAGCTCCGCCTCACGGGCCTTGTCCAGGCTGCCACGCACCTGGCCGAGGCTCAGGGTGAGCAGCAGCAGGGACACCAGCTGGGTGGTGAAGGCCTTGGTGGAGGCGACGCCGATCTCCGGGCCGGCCAGCGTCAGCAGGGTGAGGTCGGACTCGCGCACCAGGGAGCTGGTGCCGACGTTGCAGATGGCCAGGCTGGCGAGGTAGCCCAACGCGTTGGCATTGCGCAGGGCGGCCAGGGTGTCGGCGGTCTCGCCGGACTGGGAGATGGTGACGAACAGGGTGTCGGGCTGCACCACGACCTTGCGGTAGCGGAACTCGCTGGCCACTTCCACCTGGCAGGGGATGCCGGCCAGGTCTTCCAGCCAGTAACGGGTGACCATGCCGGCGTGGTAGCTGGTGCCGCAGGCGACGATCTGCACGTTGCGCACCTTGGCGAACAGTTCGGCGGCCTGCGGGCCGAAGGCCTGGACCAGCACATGGTCGGTACCCAGGCGGCCTTCGAGGGTGCGTTGCACGACCTTGGGCTGCTCGTGGATTTCCTTGAGCATGAAGTGGCGGTACTCGCCCTTGTCGGCGGCCTCGGCGCCTTCGTGGTACTGCACGGCCTCGCGTTGCACGGCGTTGCCCTGCAGGTCCCAGACCTGGACGCTGTCGCGGCGGATTTCGGCGATGTCGCCCTCCTCCAGGTACATGAAGCGGTCGGTCACCTGGCGCAGGGCCAACTGGTCGGAGGCGAGGAAGTTCTCGCCCAGGCCGAGGCCGATGACCAGGGGACTGCCGCTGCGGGCGGCGAGCAGGCGGTCGGGTTGGGCACGGTTGATCACCGCCAGGCCGTAGGCGCCGTGTAGCTGCGGGACTACGGTCTTGAGAGCGGAGGCCAGGTCGCCGGTCTCCTGGAGGGTGTGGTGCAGCAGGTGGACGATGACTTCGGTGTCGGTGTCGGAGGTGAACGCGTAGCCAAGGCCCTTGAGGCGAGCTCGCAAGGCTTCGTGGTTCTCGATGATGCCGTTGTGCACCAGGGCCAGGTCGCCGGAGAAGTGCGGGTGGGCGTTGTGCTCGGTGGGCGCGCCGTGGGTGGCCCAGCGGGTGTGGGCGATGCCCAGGCGGCCGGCCAGGGGCTGTTCGGTCAGGGCCTGTTCCAGCTCGCTGACCTTGCCGACGCGGCGGCGACGCTGGAGCACGCCTTCGTTGTCCAGCACGGCGACGCCTGCGCTGTCGTAGCCGCGGTATTCGAGTCGCTTGAGGCCTTCCACGAGGATGGCGGTGATGTTCCGTTCAGCCACTGCGCCGACGATGCCACACATGATGTTGTCTCCTCAGTTATCCACAGGCGCGCAGACCAGGGTGATGCCCCGCGCCTCTATCTGTTGCCGAGCGTCCTGGGGCAGGCGCTCGTCGGTGATCAGGGTATGGACGCTGCTCCAGGGCAGCTCCAGGTTGGGAATGCGCCGGCCGACCTTGTCCGCCTCGACCATGACGATCACCTCGCGAGCGACCTCGGCCATGACCCGGGACAGGCCCAGCAGCTCGTTGAAGGTGGTGGTGCCACGGGCCAGGTCGATGCCGTCGGCACCGATGAACAGCTGGTCGAAGTCGTAGGAGCGCAGCACCTGCTCGGCCACCTGGCCCTGGAAGGACTCGGAATGCGGGTCCCAGGTGCCGCCGGTCATCAACAGCACCGGTTCCTGTTCCAGGTCGCGCAGGGCCGTGGCGACGTTCAGAGAGTTGGTCATCACCACCAGGCCGGGGCGATGACCCAGTTCGGGAATCAGCGCGGCGGTGGTACTGCCGCTGTCGACGATGATCCGTGCATGCTCGCGGATGCGGGCGGCAGCGGCGCGGGCGATGGCCTGCTTGTACCGGGACACCGGCTGGCTGGCCTCGACGATGAACTCCTGGGGCACGGGCACGGCGCCGCCATAGCGACGCAGGAGCAGGCCATTGGCTTCTAGGGCGGCGAGGTCCTTGCGGATGGTGACTTCCGAGGTGGCGAAGCCCTTGGCGAGCGCATCGACACTGACTTCGCCCTGTTCGGCGAGCAGGGCGAGGATGGCATGGCGGCGCTGGGGCGTATTGCGCTTCGACATCTCGTAAGTTTCGATTCGAAAGAAAAAGTGTGCGAATCAAAACTCAACGAAGCTTTTGCGTCAACCCCGGAAACGACGGAAGGCGACCTGGGTCGCCTTCCGTAGGGCCTGCCGGTTATCCACAGGCTGGTTATCCACAGCTCACTTCTTCTTCACGGGCCGCTTCCAGCCTTCGATGTTGCGCTGCTTGGCGCGGCCCACGGCCAGGGCGTGAGCGGGCACGTCCTGGGTGATGACGGAGCCGGCACCGGTGGTGGCGCCGGCACCGAGGCTCACAGGCGCGACCAGGGCGCTGTTGGAGCCGATGAAGACGTCCTCGCCCATGACGGTGCGGGACTTGTTGGCGCCGTCGTAGTTGCAGGTGATGGTGCCTGCACCGATGTTGGTGCGCGCGCCGATCTCGGCATCGCCCAGGTAGCTCAGGTGGCCAGCCTTGGCGCCCTCGCCCATCACGGCGTTCTTCAGTTCGACGAAGTTACCCACATGGGCCTTGGCGCCCAGTACGGCACCAGGACGCAGGCGGGCGAACGGGCCGCAGTCGGCGCCTTCGCCCAGCTCGGCGCTATCCAGGTGGCTGTTGGCCTTGACGATGGCGCCACGGCGCAGGGTGCTGTCCTTGATGACGCAGTTGGGGCCGATCTGGACATCGTCTTCGATCACCACACGGCCTTCGAGGATCACGTTCACATCGATCAGCACGTCGCGGCCCACGATGGCCTCGCCACGCAGGTCGAAGCGCGCCGGGTCCAGCAGGGTCACGCCCTGAGCCATCAGGCGGCGGGCGGCACGCTTCTGGTAGTGCCGTTCGAGGTCGGAAAGCTGGATGCGGTCGTTGGCGCCCTGCACTTCCATGGCGTCCTGGGGCTGCTCGGTGGCCACCACCAGGCCGTCGGCGACCGCCATGGCGATGACGTCGGTCAGGTAGTACTCGCCCTGGGCGTTGTCGTTGGAGAGACGCCCCAGCCAGTCGGCCAGGCGCTTGCCGGGCACGGCGAGGATGCCGGTGTTGCCTTCGCGGATCGCACGCTGCTCGGGGCTGGCGTCCTTGTGCTCGACGATGGCCTTCACCACGCCCTGCTCGTCCCGCACGATGCGGCCGTAGCCGGTGGGGTCGTCCAGCTCGACGGTGAGCAGTGCCAGTTGCTCGGGGCCGACTTTCTGCAGCAGGCGCTCCAGGGTTTCCACTTCGATCAGCGGCACGTCGCCATAGAGGATCAGCACGCGCTCGGCGCTGACATGCGGCAAGGCCTGGGCCACGGCATGGCCCGTGCCCAGTTGCTGGGCCTGGATCACGAAACCGAGGTCGTCGGCCGCCAAACGCTCCTTGACCCTGTCGGCACCGTGTCCGATCACCACGTGGATGCCCTGGGGCTGAAGCTTGCGGGCGCTGTCGATGACATGGCCGAGCATCGGCTTGCCCGCGACGGGGTGGAGGACCTTGGGCAGGGCCGAGCGCATGCGGGTGCCCTGGCCGGCGGCGAGGATGACGATATCGAGCGACATGGAGGGTGCTTCCGAGCCTGTGGATAACCGGCTGAGCCGGAAAAGAAAAAGGGTAGCCAAGGCTACCCTTTTACTCGCTTGCGATGAAGAGCGCGGGATCAGCCGCCGAACTTCTTGCGGATCTGCTGGACGGTGCGCAGCTGGGCTGCAGCCTCGGCCAGACGAGCAGCAGCAGCGGAGTAATCGAACTCCGCGCCCTGCTCGTGCAGGGCCTTCTCAGCAGCCTTGAGGGACTCCTGAGCAGCCGCTTCGTCCAGGTCGCCAGCGCGCAGAACGGTGTCGGCCAGGACCTTCACCATGTTCGGCTGAACTTCGAGGAAACCACCGGAGATGTAGTACACCTCCTCCTCGCCACCCTGCTTCACCACGCGGATCGGGCCCGGCTTGAGGTCGGTGATCAGCGGGGCGTGGCCCGGCGCGATACCCAGATCGCCGAGGTTGCCGTGCGCAATCACCATCTCCACCAGACCGGAGAAGATCTCCGCTTCGGCGCTGACGATATCGCAATGGACAGTAATAGCCATACGCTTGCCTCACGTAAGCGCCCGTTGCCGGGCGCCCAGGGGGTTACAGTTTCTTCGCTTTCTCGATGGCTTCTTCGATGCCGCCGACCATGTAGAACGCCTGCTCGGGCAGGTGATCGTAGTCGCCGTTGAGGATGCCTTTGAAGCCAGCGATGGTGTCCTTCAGGGAGACGTACTTGCCGGGCGAACCGGTGAATACTTCGGCCACGAAGAACGGCTGGGACAGGAAGCGCTGGATCTTACGAGCACGGGATACGAGCTGCTTGTCCGCTTCGGACAGTTCGTCCATACCCAGGATCGCGATGATGTCCTTCAGTTCCTTGTAGCGCTGCAGGACGTACTGGACGCCGCGAGCGGTGTCGTAGTGGTCCTGACCGATCACCAGCGGGTCGAGCTGGCGAGAGGTGGAGTCCAGCGGGTCGACCGCCGGGTAGATACCCAGGGAGGCGATGTCACGGGACAGAACGACGGTGGCGTCCAGGTGGGCGAAGGTGGTCGCCGGGGACGGGTCGGTCAGGTCGTCCGCAGGAACGTATACGGCCTGGATCGAGGTGATCGAACCGGTCTTGGTGGAGGTGATGCGCTCTTGCAGAACGCCCATTTCCTCGGCCAGGGTCGGCTGGTAACCCACCGCGGACGGCATACGACCCAGCAGCGCGGATACTTCGGTACCGGCCAGGGTGTAGCGGTAGATGTTGTCCACGAACAGCAGAACGTCACGGCCTTCGTCGCGGAACTTCTCGGCCATGGTCAGGCCGGTCAGTGCAACGCGCAGACGGTTGCCCGGCGGCTCGTTCATCTGGCCGTATACCAGCGCCACTTTGTCCAGAACGTTGGAGTCCTTCATCTCGTGGTAGAAGTCGTTGCCCTCACGGGTACGCTCACCCACACCGGCGAACACGGAATAACCGCTGTGCTCGATGGCGATGTTACGGATCAGTTCCATCATGTTCACGGTCTTGCCGACACCGGCACCACCGAACAGGCCGACCTTGCCGCCCTTGGCGAACGGGCAGACCAGGTCGATTACCTTGATGCCGGTTTCCAGCAGCTCGTTGGAGCCAGCCTGCTCGGCGTAGGACGGCGCGGGGCGGTGGATTTCCCACTGCTCTTCTTCGCCGATGGGGCCGGCTTCGTCGATCGGGTTGCCCAGCACGTCCATGATCCGGCCGAGGGTCGCTTTGCCCACCGGTACGGAGATGGCCTTGCCAGTGCTGCCGACGTCCAGGCCACGTTTCAGGCCTTCGGTCGAACCCATCGCAATGGTACGTACCACGCCGTCGCCCAGCTGCTGCTGAACTTCGAGGGTGGTTTCGGCGCCTTGAACTTTCAGCGCCTCGTAGACGTTCGGTACCTGGTCACGCGGGAATTCCACGTCGATGACGGCGCCGATGATTTGAACGATACGTCCGCTACTCATCATTTGGTCCTCTGAATATTTGAACCGTTCTTAAACCGCGGCAGCGCCGCCGACGATTTCCGAGATCTCTTGGGTAATCGCAGCCTGACGGGCCTTGTTGTAGACCAGCTGAAGTTCGCTGATCAGGTCACCGGCGTTGTCAGTGGCGTTCTTCATCGCGATCATCCGCGCCGCTTGTTCGGCTGCGTTGTTCTCGACGACCGCCTGGTACACCTGCGACTCCACGTAGCGCACCATCAGGCCGTCCAGCAGCTCTTTGGCGTCGGGTTCGTAGAGATAGTCCCAGTGGTGCTTGAGATCCTGGTCGGCATCTGCCACCAGCGGAACCAGCTGCTCCACGGTGGGCTTCTGGGTCATGGTGTTGATGAACTTGTTGGACACCACCGAGAGACGGTCGATACGACCTTCCAAGTAGGCATCCAGCATCACCTTGACGCTGCCGATCAGGTCGTTGATCGAAGGCTCTTCGCCGAGTTGGCTGATGGCTGCGACGACGTTGCCGCCGAAGTTGCGGAAGAATGCCGCACCTTTGCTGCCGATCACGCAGAGATCGATCTCCACGCCCTTCTCGCGGTTCGCCGACATGTCCTTGACCAGGGCCTTGAACAGGTTGGTGTTCAAGCCACCGCACAGACCACGGTCACTGCTCACCACGACATAACCGATGCGCTTGATTTCACGCTCGATCATGAACGGATGGCGGTACTCCGGGTTGGCGTTGGCCAGATGACCAATCACCTGACGGATACGCTCCGCATAGGGACGGCTGGCAGCCATGCGCATTTGAGCCCTGCGCATCTTGCTGACGGCCACCTTTTCCATGGCGCTGGTGATCTTTTGCGTGCTTTTGATGCTCGCAATCTTGCTGCGAATCTCTTTTGCGCCTGCCATTTGACACCTATCGGGTTAGCAGGCGGGCGTCTTGCGACGCCCGCTGCGGCTTACCAGGTTTGGGTGGCTTTGAACTTCTCGATGCCGGCTTTCAGGCCTGCGTCGATTTCGTCGTTGAAGTCACCCTTCTCGTTGATCTTCGCCAGCAGAGCGGCGTGATCCCGGTTGAAGTAGGCAATCAGGGCCTGCTCGAAGGCGCCGACTTTGGCGACTTCGATGTCCTGCAGGAAGCCACGTTCGGCCGCGTACAGGCTCAGCGACATGTCGGCGATCGACATGGGCGCGTACTGCTTCTGCTTCATCAGCTCGGTAACGCGCTGACCGTGTTCCAGCTGCTTGCGGGTCGCTTCGTCCAGGTCAGAGGCGAACTGGGCGAAAGCCGCCAGCTCACGGTACTGGGCCAGGGCGGTACGGATGCCACCGGACAGCTTCTTGATGATCTTGGTCTGGGCTGCGCCACCTACGCGGGATACCGAGATACCGGCGTTGACGGCCGGACGGATACCCGAGTTGAACATGGCGGATTCCAGGAAGATCTGACCGTCGGTGATGGAGATCACGTTGGTCGGAACGAACGCGGAAACGTCACCGGCCTGGGTTTCGATGATCGGCAGAGCGGTCAGGGAACCGGTCTTGCCAGTCACGGCGCCATTGGTGAACTTCTCGACGTACTCTTCGGAAACGCGGGAAGCGCGCTCCAGCAGACGGCTGTGGAGATAGAACACGTCGCCCGGGTAGGCTTCGCGGCCCGGCGGGCGGCGCAGCAGCAGGGAGATCTGGCGGTAGGCAACGGCTTGCTTGGACAGATCGTCATAAACGATCAGCGCGTCTTCGCCGCGGTCGCGGAAGTACTCGCCCATGGTGCAGCCGGCGTACGGTGCGATGAACTGCAGCGCAGCGGATTCGGAAGCCGAGGCAGCCACCACGATGGTGTTGGCCAGGGCGCCGTTCTCTTCCAGCTTGCGTACCACGTTGGCGATGGTCGATTGCTTCTGACCGATGGCAACGTAGACGCAGCGGATGCCGCTGTTCTTCTGGTTGATGATGGCGTCGACCGCGAGGGCGGTCTTGCCGATCTGACGGTCACCGATGATCAGCTCGCGCTGGCCACGGCCTACCGGGATCATGGCGTCGACGGACTTGTAGCCGGTCTGTACCGGCTGGTCGACCGACTTACGCCAGATCACGCCCGGCGCGACCTTCTCGACAGCGTCGGTGGCGACGTTGTTCAGAGGGCCTTTGCCATCGATCGGGCTGCCCAGGGCGTCGACCACGCGGCCCAGCAGTTCCGGACCGACCGGGACTTCCAGGATGCGACCGGTGCACTTGGCGCTCATGCCTTCGGCGAGGGTCAGGTAGCTGCCGAGGACCACGGCACCCACGGAGTCTTGTTCCAGGTTCAGCGCCATACCATAGACGCCACCGGGGAACTCGATCATCTCGCCGTACATAGCGTCGGCCAGACCATGGATACGCACGATACCGTCGGACACGCTGACGATGGTGCCTTCGTTACGGGCTTGAGAGGACACGTCGAGTTTCTCGATGCGCCCCTTGATGATTTCACTAATTTCGGAAGGATTGAGTTGCTGCATTGCTCTGCTGCCCCTTCAAACTCAAGATTTCAACGCTTCGGCCAGTTTCGCGAGCTTGCCGCGAACCGAGCCATCGATAACCAGGTCGCCGGCGCGGATGACGACGCCGCCTATAAGGCTGGCATCCTCCGCGGCGTGCAGACGCACTTCCCGGCTGAGCCGTGCGCTGAGAACCTTGGCGAGTTTGTCTTGCTGTTCAGTGTTCAATGCGAAGGCACTGGTGACTTCCACATCGATCGACTTCTCCTGCTCGGCCTTGTACAGCTCGAACAGGTTGGCGATCTCCGGCAGCAGCACGAGGCGGCTGTTCTCGGACAGGATGTGGACGAAATTACTCGCCGGTACATCGAACTTGTCACCAACCACCTCGACAAAGGTGTTGGCTTTTTCTTCGCTCGTCAGACGCGGGGCTTTGAGCACTTGCTGCATGGTGGTGTCCTGGGACACCGCAGCGGCCAGGCCTAGCATGGCCGACCAGGCGGCCAGCTGCTGATGGGCCTGGGCGTACTCGAAAGCAGCCTTGGCGTAAGGTCGGGCCAGCGTGGTCAGTTCTGCCATGATCGCCCTCGCTTAGATTTCGGCGGCCAGTTTGTTAACCAGCTCCGCGTGCGCGTTTTGATCGATAGTGGCACCCAGGATCTTCTCGGCACCGCCGACGGCCAGGCTACCCAGTTGGGCGCGCAGCGCGTCTTTGACGCTGTTCAGTTCCTGCTCGATCTCGGCCTGAGCCTGCGACTTCAGTCGCTCGCCTTCCACACGGGCCTGATCGCGAGCTTCGTCGACGATCTGGGTACCGCGTTTCTTGGCCTGCTCAATGATTTCAGCTGCCTGGGCCTTGGCTTCGCGCAGTTGCTGGGCCACTTTTTCGTGGGCCAGCTCCAGGTCACGAGCCGCGCGATTGGCAGCGTCCAGGCCGTCGGCGATCTTCTTCTGACGGTCGCGCAGTGCCGTGATGACCGGAGGCCACACGAACTTCATGCAGAACAGTACGAAGATGAAGAACGCGACGGACTGGCCGATCAGGGTTGCATTAATGTTCACGCCAACACCTCGCTCGTTCGTTGTCAGTCCAATCCTCTGCGAAGAGGATTATTGGGCTACCTGAGCAATGAACGGATTAGCGAAGGTGAAGAACAGAGCGATACCAACGCCGATCATGGTCACGGCGTCCAGCAGGCCGGCGACGATGAACATTTTGACCTGCAGCATCGGGACCATTTCCGGCTGGCGAGCAGCGCCTTCCAGGAACTTGCCACCCAGCAGACCGAAGCCGATAGCGGTACCCAGGGCACCCAGGCCAATCAGCAGAGCAACGGCGATCGCAGTGAGACCTACTACAGTTTCCATTTTTCCTCCCGACTTTATGTCGTGTTGGTTAAGGTTTAAGTGAAGCGGTAAAACGAAATCGTCTTCTTTCCAGCTGCCCTTTCGGGCTTCCCGCGTCGACTGACGCGGGACCATTTCGAACCTCGCACCCTCATCCGCCCTTGGGGCACCTCCTCCCGGGGGAGAAGGACATCAGGTGCGAGCTGCGTTCTTAATGGTTGTCTTCGTGCGCCATCGACAGATAGACGATGGTCAGCATCATGAAGATGAAGGCCTGCAGGGTGATGATCAGGATGTGGAACACGGCCCACGCCCACTGCAGTGCGATACCCAGGCCGCTCAGCAGGATCATGCCGGCGCCGAACATCACGGCGATCAGGATGAACACCAGTTCGCCGGCGTACATGTTGCCGAACAGACGCAGGGCCAGGGAGATCGGCTTGGCCACCAGGGTCACGAACTCGAGCAGGAAGTTCACCGGGATCAGCAGGATCTGAACGAAGATGTTCTTGCTGCCGAAGGGGTGCAGGGTCAGCTCGCCGATGAAGCCGCCGATGCCCTTGACCTTGATGCTGTAGAAGATGATCAGCGCGAAGACCGACAGGGCCATGCCCAGGGTGGCGTTCGGGTCAGTGGTCGGTACGGCGCGGAAGAACAGGTGCTCGTTGCCGCTGATCTTGGCCGCCAGGACCGGAATCCAGTCCACCGGCACCAGGTCGATGGCGTTCATCAGGAAGATCCAGACGAAGATGGTCAGCGCCAGCGGGGCGATCAGCGGGTTACGGCCGTGGAAGGTGTCCTTCACGCTGCCGTCGACGAAGTCGACCATGACTTCGACCAGGTTCTGCAGGCCGCCGGGGATGCCGGAGGTGGCTTTCTTGGCAGCCAGGCGGAAGAGGATCACGAACAGCAGGCCGACGGCGATGGACCAGCCCAGGGTGTCCACGTGGAAAGCCCAGAAGCCCATTTCCTTGGCTTGCTCGGCAGTGTGGGCGAAGCCCCATTCGCCGGACGGCAGTTTACCGAAAGTCAGGTTTTGCAGGTGGTGCTGGATATAGCCCGAAGCGGTTTGCTCTGCCATGTTTGCCTCAAACGCCCTAAGGTTTCGAAAATCTTGTTCTCATCAGCAGGGGAGCGAACCAGCTGACCGCCTGGGTCAGCAGGAAGACACCGAATACCACCGGTGCATCCAGGGGTTTCACGCCTGCGAACGTCAGTGCGAACAGCACCGCCGTCAGAATCATCTTGCCCATCTCGCCGGCATAGAAAGACCGGACTATCGCCTGAGCCGCCCGCGCCCCGCTGAAACGGAACGCCTTGTGGGCGAAGTACATGTTCGGCACCCAGGCGACCAGGCCACCGCACAGACCAGAATATCCCGCTACGCCATCGCGCCACTGCCAGAGAACGACAGCGGCCAGCAGCAACACGACCAGTTGGGCCAGCAGTACCGGGAATACCGGAAGGCGATGGAAGGGCAGGCGGTTTTGCGTGCGTAAATCCATCGCAGCGGGTCCTCTGAGTCGGCGCCTCGAATCAATAACTTGGCATAGTTTGTGCCGACAAAATTGCGCGCAGAGTATAGGGGCGTAATACCCCCTGTTCAACTGCCGGGTAGTGAATTCCGACCGCGCGCTACATGGCCAAATGTTTCAACGGATGTGGGCCAGAACGCCTTGCAACTCATCGAGGGAGTTGTAGCGGATGACCAGCTGGCCCTTGCCCTTCTGGCCATGCTTGATCTGCACGGGAGCGCCCAACCGCTCAGCGAGGCGCTGTTCGAGGCGACTGATGTCCGGATCGGCCTTGACCGGTTCGACAGCTTTCTCCTTGCCGCTCAGCCACTGGCGTACCAGTGCCTCGGTTTGGCGCACGGTCAGGCCTCGTGCGACAACATGTCGCGCCCCTTCCACCTGCTGTTCGGCCGGTAATCCGAGCAATGCGCGGGCATGGCCCATCTCCAGATCGCCATGGGAAAGCAGGGTCTTGATCTCCTCGGGGAGGGCGATCAGGCGCAGCAGGTTGGTGATGGTCACGCGCGATTTGCCAACCGCCTCGGCGACCTGCTGCTGGGTCAGCTGGAATTCCTGCTGCAGTCGCTGCAGGGCGACCGCTTCCTCGATCGGGTTGAGGTCTTCGCGCTGGATGTTCTCGATCAGCGCCATGGCGATGGCGGCTTCGTCCGGCACCTCGCGCACCAGGGCGGGGATGCGCTCCAGGCCGGCCTGGTGGCTGGCACGCCAGCGCCGTTCACCGGCGATGATCTCGAAGCGCCCCCCATCGATGGGACGTACCACGATGGGCTGCATGACGCCCTGGGCGCGAATGGACTGGGCCAGCTCCTCGAGGGCGGTGGGATCCATGTCACGACGGGGTTGGTACTTGCCGCGCTGGATCAGTTCCAGGGGGAGGTTCTGCAGCTCGCGAGTATCGGCCTTGGCGGCCTCCTCCTGCAGGACGGTGGGGGTAGTGCCGCCCAGCAGGGCGTCCAGGCCGCGGCCCAGACCTCTTTTTTTCGCTGCCATGCGGTTTCCTTATGCGGTAGCGGTTTTGGCGTTCGCACGCTGGCGGCGAACCAGCTCGCCGGCCAGCGCCAGGTAGGCGATGGCGCCACGGGATTGCTTGTCGTAGACCAGTGCCGGCATGCCGAAGCTGGGGGCCTCGGCGAGGCGGACGTTACGAGGGATGACGGCGTCGTAAAGCTTGTCGCCGAAATGCTCCTTGAGCTGGGCGGTGACATCGTTGGTGAGGCTGATGCGCGGGTCGTACATGGTGCGCAGCAGGCCTTCGATCTTCAGGCTCGGGTTGAGCAGTTGCCCGATGCGCTGGATGCTGTTGACCAGATCCGACAACCCCTCGAGTGCGTAGTACTCGCACTGCATGGGGATGATCACGCCGTCGGCGGCAACCAGGGCGTTGATGGTCAGCATGTTCAGCGACGGCGGGCAGTCGATGAGGATGTAGTCGTAGTTCTCGCGGATCGGCGCCAGCGCATAGCGCAGTCGGCTCTCCTTCATCTTCATTTCCAGCAGGGCGACTTCGGCGGCGGTCAGGTCGCGGTTCGCCGGCAGCAGCTGGTAGCCACCGTGCTCGGAGAACTGCATGGCCTCGGCCAGGTCGCACTCGCCGATCAACACGTCGTAGATCGAGTTCTCCAGGGCGTGCTTGTCGATGCCGCTCCCCATGGTCGCGTTGCCCTGGGGGTCGAGGTCGATCAGCAGCACGCGGCGCTTGGTCGCGACCAGCGAGGCGGCCAGGTTGATGCAGGTGGTGGTCTTGCCCACTCCACCTTTCTGGTTGGCGATCGCGAATACCTTGGCCATGGCTGCCTTTCCCCCTTATTCCGTGCGGCGCAGTATCAGCAGATGGCGCTGGCCTTGGCAACCGGGAACCGCCAGGGCGTGTTCGGCTTCAAGGTGGAAGTCTTCCGGCAGTGCGACCAGTTCGTCGCTGGGGTGCACGCCCTTCATCGCCAGCCAGCGGGTGTCGCCATCGCCCAAGTGGCGGGTCCAGCTGGCGAAGTCCTCCAGCGAGCTGAAGGCACGGGAGATGATGCCGGCGAAGGGCCGCTCGGGCTGAACGGCCTCGACACGACTGTGGATAACTTCGAGGTTGGCCAGCTTGAGCTCCAGCTTCACCTGGGTGAGGAAGCGGGTCTTCTTGCCGTTGGAGTCCAGCAGGGTGAAGCGCCGATCAGGGAACAGGATGGCCAGCGGAATGCCGGGCATGCCGCCACCGCTGCCGACGTCCAGCCAGTGGTCACCCAGCGCGGCCACATGGGGCACGACGCTGAGGCTGTCGAGCAGGTGGCGCGAGACCATCTCGTCCGGGTCGCGCACCGCAGTCAGGTTGTAGGCCTTGTTCCACTTGATCAGCAGCGCCAGGTAGGCCAGCAGCAGTTCCTGCTGGTTGGCGGAAAGTTCGACTGCGAGTTGCTGCGCGCCACGGGACAGTTCGTCGGCGTGGCGGGAGGTGACCTGCGACATCAGGCGCTCTGCTCCAGTTGGCGACCAGCGCCGCGTTTCTTCAGGTGGATCAGCAGCAGCGAGATGGCCGCCGGAGTGACACCAGGGATGCGCGAGGCCTGGCCCAGCGTTTCCGGACGGCTGAGGCCGAGCTTGTGCTGGATCTCCTTGGACAGGCCGGAGATGGTCGCGTAGTCGAGGTCAGCCGGCAGCCGGGTGTCCTCGCTGGCGCGCAGGCGGGCGATCTCGTCCTGCTGGCGGTCGATGTAGCCGGCGTACTTGGTCTTGATCTCGACCTGCTCGGCGACCTGCGGGTCTTCCGCACCCTGGCCGGTCACTTCCACCAGGCCGGCGTAGTCGATTTCCGGGCGGCTCAGCAGGTTGAGCAGGTTGTACTCATGGGTCAGCGGCGTGCCGAAGCGCTCGGCGATGGCATCGCCCTGGGGCGTGCCCGGACGTACCCAGGTGCTCTTCAGGCGTTGCTCTTCGAGGGCGATGCCCTCGCGCTTCGCCTCGAACGCGCTCCAGCGGCGGTCATCGACCAGGCCGAGCTCGCGGCCCTTCTCGGTGAGGCGCAGGTCGGCGTTGTCCTCGCGCAGGATCAGCCGGTACTCGGCGCGCGAAGTGAACATGCGGTAGGGCTCCTGGGTACCCAGGGTGATCAGGTCGTCGACCAGTACGCCGATGTAGGCCTCGTCGCGACGCGGGCACCAGGCTTCCTTGCCCTGGGCACGCAGCGCGGCATTGGCGCCGGCGAGCAGGCCCTGGGCACCGGCTTCTTCATAGCCGGTGGTGCCGTTGATCTGCCCGGCGAAGAACAGGCCGCCGATGACCTTGGTCTCCAGGCTGTACTTGAGGTCGCGCGGGTCGAAGTAGTCGTACTCGATGGCGTACCCGGGACGCACGATGTGGGCGTTCTCCATGCCGCGGATGGAACGGACGATGTCCAGCTGAACATCGAACGGCAGCGAGGTGGAGATACCGTTCGGGTACAACTCGTGGGTGGTCAGGCCCTCGGGCTCCAGGAACACCTGGTGGCTGTCCTTGTCGGCGAAGCGGTGGATCTTGTCCTCGATCGACGGGCAATAGCGCGGACCGACGCCTTCGATCACACCGGAGTACATCGGCGAGCGATCCAGATTGCTGGCGATGATCTCGTGGGTGCGCGCGTTGGTGTGGGTGATCCAGCAACTGACCTGGCGCGGATGCTGTTCCTTGTTGCCGAGGAAGGACATCACCGGGATCGGCGTGTCGCCGGGCTGTTCGGTCATGACCGAGAAGTCCACCGAACGCCCATCGATGCGCGGCGGCGTGCCGGTCTTCAGGCGCCCGACGCGCAGGGGCAGTTCGCGAAGGCGTTTGGCCAGGGCGATGGACGGCGGGTCGCCGGCACGACCGCCGGAATAATTCTGCAGGCCGATGTGGATAAGTCCGCCGAGGAAGGTTCCCGTGGTCAACACCACGGACTGCGCGTGGAAACGCAGGCCCATCTGGGTGACGACGCCTTTCACCTGATCGTTTTCCACAATCAGGTCATCGCATGCCTGCTGGAATATCCACAGGTTCGGCTGGTTCTCGAGGATTTCGCGGATAGCGGCTTTGTAAAGAACGCGGTCGGCCTGTGCACGGGTGGCACGCACCGCCGGTCCCTTGCGGCTGTTCAACACGCGGAACTGGATACCGCCGAGGTCGGTGGCGACGGCCATCGCACCGCCGAGTGCATCGATCTCCTTGACCAGATGACTCTTGCCGATGCCCCCGATCGCGGGGTTGCAGCTCATCTGGCCGAGTGTCTCGACGTTGTGCGTCAGCAGCAGGGTCTTGACCCCCATGCGCGCGGCCGCCAGAGCAGCCTCGGTGCCGGCATGGCCGCCGCCGATAACGATCACGTCAAAACGGGAAGGGAAATCCACCACGCACCTCGTGCCTGTTCTGTAGATGGGTAATCAGGGAAGGCGGCAAGTATAGGGACTTCCCCTCGGTGAATGAAGCCTTCTGCACAAAAAATAGCCAACCGTTCGGAGGGCTCCTTCTCTGCATCCATCCGACCGCTTTTCAGTACCCAGGCTTCGGGCTAATAGAAAATAAGAGAGAAAGAATTCTTATAGAGCTTGTTCATTGTTTATATGAATGGTGTGGACGATTTTTGTGGATAACTGCCTCTAGCCCAAGATCCACAGGCTTTACAGACGATGATAAGCCTGTGTTGATCCTGGCCGTTTCCTCCGGGTAAGCCGTGGAGCCCCTGTGGATAAAACGATGACTTACCCACAGGCCTGTTATGCCCCCTGTTATCCTCAGGCTTATGGACTGGGTTCAGGCATGGTTATGCACAGGGTTTGTTTTGCCATGTATAAGTCAATGCGCCATAAAAAAAGCCACCCGGAGGTGGCTTTGCCTGGAGCGGTGGCGGTCATTTGCCGATGCAGAAGCTTGAGAAGATCCGCCCGAGCAGATCGTCCGAGCTGAAGGCTCCGGTGATTTCTCCCAGGGCCTGCTGCGCGTGGCGCAGATCCTCCGCCAGCAGTTCACCGGCGCCGGCCGCCGTGAGCTGGTTACGCCCGTGTTCCAGGTGGGCGCTGGCCTGGCGCAGTGCTTCCAGGTGGCGCCGGCGTGCACTGAAACTGCTCTCCGCAGTCTGCTCGTAGCCCATGCAGGCCTTGAGGTGCTCGCGCAGCAGCTCCAGGCCATCGCCTGAGCGGGCAGAGAGACTCAGCGTCACGTGGCCGTCGGCACTGCTTTGCAGGTCGATGGTGTCGCCGGAGAGGTCCGCCTTGTTGCGGATGAGGGTCACCTTGGCCGGATCCGGTCGGCTGTCGAGGAATTCGGGCCACAGCGCGAACGGATCGGCACTCTCGGCGGATGTGGCATCGACCACCAGCAGCACGCGATCCGCTTCCGCGATCGCCTTGAGGGCCCGCTCCACGCCGATCTTTTCCACATGGTCGTCGGTGTCCCGAAGGCCGGCGGTGTCCACCACATGCAGTGGCATGCCATCGATGTGGATATGTTCGCGCAACACGTCCCGGGTGGTACCGGCGATATCGGTGACGATGGCCGCCTCGCGCCCGGCAAGCGCATTGAGCAGGCTGGACTTGCCGGCGTTCGGTCGCCCGGCGATGACCACGGTCATGCCTTCGCGCAGCAATGCGCCTTGTCCGGCTTCACGCAGAACTGTGGATAAGTTTTCGCGTACACCGTCGAGCAGCCCGAGTACGTGGCCGTCGGCGAGGAAATCGATTTCCTCTTCCGGGAAGTCGATGGCGGCTTCCACGTAGATGCGCAGCTGGATCAGCTTCTCGGTCAGGGCATGGACCCGCCGGGAAAACTCGCCCTGCAGCGAGCGCAGCGCGTTACGGGCGGCCTGTGCGGAGCTGGCCTCGATCAGGTCGGCGATGGCCTCGGCCTGGGCCAGGTCGAGCTTGTCGTTGAGGAAGGCCCGCTCACTGAACTCGCCCGGGCGGGCCTGGCGGGCGCCGAGTTCCAGGCAGCGGCGCAGCAGCAGGTCGAGTACCACCGGGCCGCCATGGCCCTGCAGCTCGAGCACGTCTTCACCGGTGAAGGAGTTGGGCCCGGGGAAATAGAGCGCGAGTCCTTCATCGAGGGTGGCGCCGCTGGCATCGTGGAAAGGGCCGTAGTGGGCGTAACGGGGCTTCAGCTGGCGCCCGGCCACGGCCTGGGCGATATGCGATGCCTGCGGGCCCGAGACCCTGACGATACCGACGCCGCCACGGCCCTGGGCTGTGGCGACGGCGGCGATGGTTTCACGGGGGGCGTTCATGACGTGAACCTCGATCTGCGTGGGGCGGATAGCAAGACGCCCCACAGAGGGGGCGTCTTTTCAAGCGTGGGCGAAGGTGGGCGGTCAGGCCGCCACCTTGCTCGCTGCTTCGATCCGGCGGGTAATGTACCACTGCTGGGCGATGGACAAGCAGTTGTTGACTACCCAGTAAACCACCAGGCCGGCGGGGAACCAGAGGAAGAAGAAGGTGAAGATGATCGGCATCAGCTTCAGCACCTTGGCCTGCATGGGGTCCGGCGGCGTCGGGTTCAGCTGCTGCTGGATGAACATGGTGGCGCCCATGATGATCGGCAGGATGAAGAACGGGTCCTTGATCGACAGGTCGGTGATCCAGAACATCCACGGTGCCTGGCGCATCTCGACGCTTTCCAGGAGTACCCAGTAGAGGGCGAGGAACACCGGCATCTGCACGAGGATCGGCAGGCAGCCGCCGAGCGGATTGATCTTCTCCTTCTTGTACAGCTCCATCATCGCCTGGGACATCTTCTGGCGATCATCACCGAACTGCTCCTTCAGGGCCTGCAGTTTCGGCGACACGGCGCGCATGCGGGCCATGGACTTGTAGCTGGCGGCCGAGAGCGGGAAGAAGGCGAGCTTGATCAGCACGGTGAGGACGATGATCGACCAGCCCCAGTTGCCGAGGATGCTGTGGATATGTTGCAGCAGCCAGAAGATCGGCTGGGCGATGAACCACAGGAAACCGTAGTCGACGGTCAGTTCCAGGCCCGGGGAAAGCTCCTTCAGGTGGTTCTGCACCTTCGGGCCGGCATACAGGGTGGCTGACGCTTCGCCCTGGCCACCGGCGGGGACGCTCAGGCTGGAGCCGACGAAGCCGACGATGTAGTTGCCTTTCGGGTCCTTGCGGGTCTGGATGACGTTGGTCTGGCCCTTGTCGGCGACCCACGCGGTGACGAAGTAGTGCTGCAGCCAGGCGACCCAGCCACCGCTCACGCTTTCCTTGAACCAGGCATCCGGGTTGCCTTCGCGGCGCTTCTCGTCCTGCTTGTCGATGTCCTTGATGGAGATCTTCTTGTAGGGCTCGCTGGGGGTCCAGACGGCGGCGCCGAGGTAGGTCGATACACCGGTGGCGGTACTGGAGGACGGGTCGGCGCTGCCGTCGCGCTTGAGCTGCGCGTACATGCTGCCGTTCCAGGCCTGGGCGCTCTGGTTGTCGATGCGGTAGGCGACCTGCAGGTCGTACTTGCCGCGGGTCAGGGTGAAGCGCTTGACGTAGTTGACGCCGTTCTCGCTGAAGGTCAGTTCGACCACCAGCTGATCCTGGCCGTCAGCCAGCTTGTATTGGCGCTGGGCGGCGCTGTAGAGCGGGCGACCGCTGCTGCGCGCGTCCGGACCGTTGGTGCCGATCAGGCCGCTCTGGGCCTGGTACAGGCGCTCGTTGCCGTTGTCGAACAGCTGGAACGGAACGTCGGGGCGGTCCTGGCGGCGCGGGAACTTCGGCAGGGTCAGCTGGACGATGTCGCCGCCGTTGGGGTCGATGGCCAGGTTGAGCACGTCGGTCTCGACGCGGATCAGCTCGTTGCTCGGCGCCACCTGGGCAGCGGCGGGTGCGCTGTGCTCGGTGTTGTCGGCGGTCGGGACGTCGTCATTGGCTGCTTGCTGTGCCGGCGTTGCGGTGTCAGGCAGCGTCGCGGTATTGGCGGCGGGTGCGCTGGCGGTCGGCAGGGCGGCCTGGCCGTAGTCCTGGTTCCACTGAAGAACCATCAGGTAGGACACGATTGCCAGGGCGACGATCAGGATCGAGCGTTGAATATCCATGATTACTCGGCCATCGAAGGGGATTGGGAGGTTTTTACGGGCGGAACCGGGTCGTAGCCGCCGGGATTCCAGGGATGGCAGCGGCCTAGCCGACGCGCGGCCAGCCAGCCACCGCGCAGGAGACCATGGTTCTCGATGGCCTCCAGCGCGTAGCAGGAACAGCTGGGATAGAAGCGACAGTGACTGGCCATCAGCGGGCTGATGGCATAGCGGTAGAACTGGATCGGAACGAGGGCCAGTTTACGCATGGGGACTGTCGGCCACCCCTGATTCGGTCGTGGATTCAGGGCGAGGCCGGCTGCGGGCGAGACGCTTCCAGAGCTTGCCGAACTGATGACTCAGCTCTTCGTTCTCCAGATCGCCCAGGCCTTTTTTCGCCACGATCACGATGTCCCAGCCAGCCAGCAACTCGAGGTTGTGACGGAAGGACTCTCTGATCTGGCGTTTGAGGCGGTTGCGTTCGACTGAAAGCTTGACGCTCTTCTTGCCGATCACCAAACCCAGCCGGGGATGATCCAGAGCGTTGTCGCGCGCGAGCAGCAGGACGTTCTTGCCGGGAACCTTGCCGGTAGGGGAGTCGAAGACTGCCTTGAATTGCCGGGGAACCAGCAGACGCTTTTCCCGGCCGAAGCCTCGACTCACCACCTGTTCCGGGTGAATCAGACGGTCAGGCGCTTGCGGCCCTTGGCGCGGCGACGCGACAGGACTGCACGGCCGTTCTTGGTAGCCATGCGGGCACGGAAACCGTGTACACGAGCGCGCTTGATGGTGCTGGGTTGGAAAGTGCGTTTCATGATGCTTTACCTGGTTGATCACAACGGGCCGGAAGTGGCCCCCGTTTAAAGAGACCGGGGATTCTAGAGAAACAGCGCGGGCAGGTCAATTTCCAACCAACTCTTCCGATCAAAATATGTAAGAAAGGAAAGAGTACTTAAGAAAGACTCGTTTTGTTTATAACTCTTGGGTAGGTCCAGGCCTGTGGAAAAGCCAGGCGAAGCTTAGTGATCCCTGACCTTGACCAAAGGATAAGGCTGTCTGGAAGCGGTGGCCGACCTGTGCGCCGGCTGGGTACAACCTGGGGATGAATGGCCGAGTTGCCCACAGGCAGGTTATGCACCGAGGCCAGTGGGCGGTTGTCCAGTGGGTTATTGGGTGGTTATCCACAAAGTTCCGTAGTCTTTGCGATAGCCCGTAGATATCCAATAACGTCTTGATTTTCCTTGGTGAAATGGCGTTCTTCGTGTGGATAACTTTTCCCCCGGCAGCTACAATGACGCCTGTTTTTTCGCGTCGTACTCCTTTCCTTTTGGGGGATATCCGTGTCAGTGGAACTTTGGCAGCAGTGCGTCGAGCTACTGCGTGACGAGCTGCCCGCCCAGCAATTCAATACCTGGATTCGCCCGTTGCAGGTTGAGGCCGAGGGAGACGAGCTCCGTGTCTATGCGCCCAACCGTTTCGTGCTGGACTGGGTCAATGAAAAGTACATGGGGCGCCTTCTCGAACTGCTCGGTGAGCGTGGCAACGGGCTTGCGCCCGCCCTCTCCTTATTAATAGGCAGCAAGCGCAGCATGCCGCCGCGCGTGGCGCCGGTCCCTCTCTCCGCCCCTCCGGTCATGACGGCGCCGCCGCCGGTAGCGCCGGTCGCCGCGCAGCGGGTCGAGACGGTGGAAGACTCCCGTGGCGGTTTCGATCCCCTCGCCTCGGTTTCCGCTCCCCCGGCCGTGCGCACCGAGCGTGCGGTGCAGGTTGAAGGTGCGCTCAAGCACACCAGCTACCTGAACCGTACCTTCACCTTCGAGAACTTCGTCGAGGGCAAGTCCAACCAGCTGGCCCGCGCGGCGGCATGGCAGGTCGCCGACAACCCCAAGCACGGATACAACCCGCTGTTCCTCTATGGCGGCGTCGGCCTGGGCAAGACCCACCTCATGCACGCGGTGGGCAACCACTTGCTGAAGAAGAACCCCAACGCCAAGATCGTCTACCTGCATTCCGAGCGTTTCGTGGCGGACATGGTCAAGGCGCTGCAGCTGAACGCGATCAACGAGTTCAAACGGTTCTACCGTTCGGTTGACGCGCTGCTGATCGATGACATCCAGTTCTTCGCGCGCAAGGAGCGCTCTCAGGAGGAGTTCTTCCACACCTTCAACGCCCTTCTTGAGGGTGGCCAGCAGGTGATCCTTACCAGCGACCGCTATCCGAAGGAGATCGAAGGCCTGGAGGAACGTCTCAAGTCCCGCTTCGGCTGGGGCCTGACCGTTGCCGTCGAGCCGCCCGAACTGGAGACCCGCGTCGCCATCCTGATGAAGAAGGCCGAGCAGGCGAAGGTCGACCTGCCACACGATGCCGCGTTCTTCATCGCCCAACGCATCCGTTCCAACGTACGCGAGCTGGAAGGTGCACTGAAGCGGGTGATTGCCCACGCCCACTTCATGGGGCGCGATATCACCATCGAGCTGATCCGCGAATCGCTCAAGGACCTGTTGGCCTTGCAGGACAAGCTGGTCAGCATCGACAACATCCAGCGCACGGTGGTCGAGTACTACAAGATCAAGATCTCGGACATGCTCTCCAAGCGCCGCTCGCGCTCGGTGGCGCGTCCACGCCAGGTGGCCATGGCCCTTTCCAAGGAGCTGACCAACCATAGCCTGCCGGAGATCGGCGACGCCTTTGGCGGACGAGACCACACCACAGTTCTGCACGCCTGTCGTAAGATTGCGGAACTCAGGGAATCCGACGCGGATATCCGCGAGGACTACAAGAACCTGCTGCGTACGCTCACCACTTGATAGCTCAAGCGCAGCCCATTGAGGCAAGGGACTAGACCATGCATTTCACCATTCAACGCGAAGCCCTGTTGAAACCCCTGCAACTGGTCGCCGGCGTCGTCGAGCGCCGCCAGACCTTGCCGGTTCTATCCAACGTCCTGCTGGTGGTCGAAGGCCAACAGCTGTCGCTGACCGGTACCGACCTCGAAGTCGAACTGGTTGGCCGTGTGACCCTGGAAGAGAGCGCCGAGCCTGGCGAGATCACCGTACCGGCACGCAAGCTGATGGACATTTGCAAGAGCCTGCCGAGCGACGCGCTCATCGACATCCGCGTCGACGAGCAGAAGCTGCTGATCAAGGCCGGGCGCAGCAAGTTCACCCTGTCCACCCTGCCGGCCAATGACTTCCCCACGGTCGAGGAAGGCCCGGGTTCCCTCACCTTCAGCCTGGTACAGAGCAAGCTGCGCCGCCTCATCGAGCGCACCAGTTTCGCCATGGCCCAGCAGGACGTCCGCTACTACCTGAACGGCATGCTGCTGGAAGTCAGCGCCAACCTTCTGCGCGCCGTCGCCACCGATGGACACCGCCTGGCCATGTGCTCCATGGAATCCGGCATCGAGCAGGCCGACCGTCACCAGGTCATCGTGCCGCGCAAGGGCATTCTCGAACTGGCCCGTCTGCTCACCGAGCAGGACGGTGAGGTACGCATCGTCCTCGGCCAGCACCACATCCGCGCTACCACCGGCGAGTTCACCTTCACTTCCAAGCTGGTGGACGGCAAGTTCCCCGACTACGAGCGCGTGCTGCCCCGTGGTGGCGACAAGCTGGTGGTCGGCGATCGCCAGGCACTGCGCGAAGCGTTCAGCCGCACTGCGATTCTTTCCAACGAGAAGTACCGGGGTATTCGTCTGCAGCTTGCGTCCAGCCTGCTGAAGATCCAGGCCAACAACCCGGAGCAGGAAGAGGCCGAGGAAGAAGTGGCCGTCGAGTACAACGGCAGCAACCTGGAAATCGGGTTCAACGTCAGCTACCTGCTGGACGTGCTGGGCGTGATGACCACTGACCAGGTGCGTCTGATCCTCTCCGACTCCAACAGCAGTGCCCTGCTCCAGGAGGCGGGTAACGACGACTCCGCTTACGTCGTCATGCCGATGCGCCTGTAACCACTCGATGTCCCTTAGCCGCGTCACTGTCACCGCGGTGCGAAATCTGCACCCGGTGACACTCTCCCCCTCCCCTCGCATCAACATCATTCACGGCGCAAACGGCAGCGGTAAAACCAGCCTGCTCGAAGCGATCTATCTCCTCGGTCTCGCCCGCTCCTTCCGCAGCGCCAAGCTGCAGCCGGTCATCCAGTACGAGCAACCGGCCTGCACCGTTTTTGGCCAGGTCGAATTGCTTGAAGGGCGGACCAGTAGCCTGGGTATATCCCGAGATCGCCAGGGTGAGTTCCAGATCCGGATCGACGGGCAGAACGCCAAGAGCGCCGCGCAACTCGCCGAAACCTTGCCGTTGCAAGTGATCAATCCGGATAGTTTCCGCTTGCTGGAAGGCGCCCCGAAGATCAGGAGGCAGTTCCTCGATTGGGGAGTGTTCCACGTGGAACCTCGTTTTCTCCCAGCCTGGCAACGCCTGCAGAAGGCCCTGAGACAGCGGAACTCGTGGCTCCGGCATGGTACACTTGACGCCGTTTCGCAAGCGGCTTGGGACCGGGAACTGTGCTTGGCCAGCGATGAAATCGATGGCTATCGAAGGGCCTACATACAGGCGCTAAAGCCGGTTTTCGAACGCACTCTGGGTGAGTTGGTCGAGCTCGACACTCTCAGCCTGAGTTACTACCGCGGCTGGGACAAGGATCGAGAGCTCGCAGAAGTACTCGCGTCTTCCCTCCTCCGGGACCAGCAGATGGGTCATACCCAGGCTGGCCCTCAACGAGCCGACTTGCGACTGCGCCTTGGAGCGCACAATGCGGCCGACATCCTCTCGCGTGGTCAGCAGAAGCTGGTGGTCTGTGCGTTACGAATCGCACAAGGTCATCTGTTGAACCAGGCGAAGCACGGCCAATGTATCTATCTGGTCGACGATCTTCCGTCTGAACTGGATGAGCAGCATCGACGCGCGTTGTGTCGATTGCTGGACGATTTGGATTGCCAGGTGTTCATCACCTGTGTCGATCGAGAACTAATGAGGGACGGCTGGCGAACGGATACGCCGGTAGCCATGTTCCACGTGGAACATGGTGGTATCACCCAGACCTTTGATCATCGGAGTGAAGCATGAGCGAGAACAACACGTACGACTCTTCCAGCATCAAGGTGCTGAAGGGACTGGACGCCGTACGCAAGCGCCCCGGTATGTACATCGGCGATACCGATGATGGTACCGGTCTGCACCACATGGTGTTCGAGGTCGTCGATAACTCCATCGACGAAGCGCTGGCGGGCTACTGCTCCGAGATCAGCATCACCATCCATACCGACGAATCCATCACCGTCCGAGACAATGGCCGCGGAATTCCTGTGGATATCCACAAGGAAGAAGGCGTCTCGGCGGCCGAAGTCATCATGACCGTGCTCCATGCCGGCGGTAAGTTCGACGACAACACCTACAAGGTGTCCGGCGGCTTGCACGGTGTCGGTGTTTCGGTGGTGAACGCGCTCTCCGAAGAGCTGCGCCTGACCATTCGCCGCGCTGGCCAGGTCTGGGAGCAGATCTACCACCATGGCGTCCCGCAGTTTCCGCTGCGCCCGGTGGGCGAGACCGACGGTACGGGGACGGAAGTTCACTTCAAGGCCTCCAGCCAGACCTTCAACAACATCCATTTCAGCTGGGACATCCTGGCGAAACGCCTGCGTGAGCTGTCTTTCCTCAACTCGGGCGTCGGAATCGTCTTGCGTGATGAGCGCTCCGGCAAGGAAGAGCTGTTCAAGTACGAGGGCGGCCTGAAGGCATTCGTCGAGTACCTGAACACCAACAAGACCGTGGTGAATCAGATCTTCCACTTCAACATGCAGCGCGAAGAAGACGGCGTGGGCGTCGAAGTGGCCCTGCAGTGGAACGACAGCTTCAACGAGCACATTCTCTGCTTCACCAACAACATTCCTCAGCGCGACGGCGGTACCCACCTTGCCGGCTTCCGCTCGGCGCTGACCCGCAACCTGAACAACTACATCGAGCAGGAAGGGCTGGCGAAGAAGTTCAAGATCGCCACCACCGGTGACGACGCTCGCGAAGGCCTCACCGCCATCATCTCGGTCAAGGTTCCGGACCCGAAATTCAGCTCCCAGACCAAGGACAAGCTGGTTTCCAGCGAAGTCAAAACTGCGGTGGAACAGGAAATGGGCAAGTATTTCGCCGACTTCCTGCTGGAAAATCCCAACGAAGCCAAGGCTGTGGTCGGCAAGATGATCGATGCTGCCCGCGCCCGTGAAGCCGCGCGCAAGGCCCGTGAGATGACCCGCCGCAAAGGCGCTCTGGACATCGCAGGCTTGCCCGGCAAGTTGGCGGACTGCCAGGAGAAGGACCCTGCCCTCTCCGAACTCTACATAGTGGAGGGTGACTCCGCGGGCGGCTCCGCCAAGCAGGGCCGTAACCGCAGGACCCAGGCGATCCTGCCGCTCAAGGGCAAGATCCTCAACGTCGAGAAAGCCCGTTTCGACAAGATGCTGTCCTCGCAGGAAGTCGGCACCCTGATCACCGCGCTTGGTTGCGGTATCGGGCGTGAGGAATACAACATCGAGAAACTGCGCTATCACAACATCATCATCATGACCGACGCCGACGTCGACGGTTCGCACATCCGTACCCTGCTGCTGACCTTCTTCTTCCGTCAGATGCCCGAGCTGATCGAGCGTGGCTACATCTACATCGCCCAGCCGCCGCTCTACAAGGTCAAGCGCGGCAAGCAGGAGCAGTACATCAAGGACGACGAGGCCATGGACGAGTACATGACCCAGTCGGCGCTGGAAGACGCCAGTGTGCATGTCAACGAGAGCGCCCCTGGCCTCGCCGGTGAGGCCCTGGAGCGTCTGGTCAACGAGTACCGCGTGGTGATGCGCACCCTCAAGCGCCTGTCGCGCCTGTATCCGCAGGAACTCACCGAGCACATGATCTACCTGCCCCGCGTGAGCCCGGAGCAGCTGGCTGACCAGGCTGCCATGCAGACCTGGCTGGAAGCCTTCCAGGAGCGCCTGAGGGCCTCCGAGAAGTCGGGCCTCACCTATTCCGCCAGCCTGCGTGAAGACCGCGAGCGCCACCTGTGGCTGCCGGAAGTGGAGCAGGTTGCACACGGCCTGTCCCACTACATCACCTTCAACCGCGACTTCTTCGCCAGCAATGACTACAAGCTAGTGACCGCTCTGGGCGACCAGCTGAACAACCTGCTGGAAGAGGATGCGTTCGTGCAGCGTGGTGAGCGCCGCAAGGCCATCTCCAGCTTCAAGGAAGCCCTGGGCTGGCTGATGACGGAGAGCACCAAGCGTCACACCATCCAGCGATACAAGGGGCTGGGCGAGATGAACCCGGAGCAGCTTTGGGAAACCACGATGGACCCGAACGTGCGTCGCATGCTCAAGGTCACCATCGAGGACGCCATCGGCGCCGACCAGATCTTCAACACCCTGATGGGTGATGCGGTCGAGCCCCGTCGCGACTTCATCGAAAGCAATGCCCTGGCAGTGTCCAACCTCGACGTCTGAGTCCGGGTCTGGAATTGCTCGAAGAAGAAGCCCCGGCATGCCGGGGCTTTTTATTGGATCGGAAGAAGGAAGACGCGATGAGCGATTCAGATCGGCAGGCAGTACCCAGCGACGAGGAGATAGCTGCCTACATGCAGCGATTGGTGCGCTCGGGAAGGGTGAAAGCGGCGGTGCTGGTAGCCCAGACGGAGAAGCAATTCCCGACGGCGGGGAGGGACAGGATCATTCGCTGCTACAACGCCCTGGACTCGAAATACCTCAAGGGTTAGAGCGATCGGAAAGACGCTTATGCACTTTTTTCCGATATTTTCCCCGGCTGCTGAAAGCCCCGTCGATCAAGGCTCTCAGCGATTCAAATGGCACAAAGCCGGTATTTAATCCACAGCTTATCCACAAATTCAGGCCTGGCTGGAAACCGGCTCGTCCAAGGGCTGCTGCTGGCCCTCGAGCTCGCGCTGAGTCTGTTCCACCCAGGCGTGGGCGCGGTCGTTGAGCTCGGCGATGGCGCGGGGCCCGGTGCCTTCGGCGAACATCAGGGGGCCGATGACGACCTGGATGGTGCCGGGGTACTTCGCCCAGCCTTCCTTGGGCCAGAAGCTGCCGGCGTTGTGGGCGATGGGCAGTACCGGCATGCCGGCATTCACCGCCAGCGCCGTGCCGCCACGGGAGAACTTGCCCATCTGCCCGACCGGGACGCGGGTCCCCTCCGGGAAGACCAGCACCCAGGCACCCTGCTTCAGGCGTTCGTCGCCTTGCTTGGCCAGCTGCTTGAGCGCGGCCTTGGGATTGTTGCGATCGATGGCGATCGGCTTGAGCAGCGCCATGGCCCAGCCGAAGAAGGGCACGAACAGCAGCTCGCGCTTGACCACCTGGCTCAGTGGCTCGAAGAAGCCGGAGAGGAAGAAGGTCTCCCAGGTGCTCTGGTGCTTGGCCAGGATCACACAGGGCTCGGCGGGCACGTTCTCAAGCCCATGCACCTCATAGCGCACGCCGGCGACCACCCGGGCCAGCCAGGTCGCGAAGCGACACCAGCGCCAGACGACGAAGCGGTAGCGGGCCCGGAACGGCAGGAAGGGGGCGACGAAGAAGCTCAGCGTTCCCCAGACGAAGGCGCTGGACGACAGCAGCAGGTAGAAGAAAAAGGTTCTGATTGCCTGCACTGTCGTCATGGTGTCCTTGGCCTTAGTTGAGAAGGTGCGCGGCTATCGCCGCCAGATCGTCGAATAACAGGGTATCGCCCGGCAAACCCTTCGCCAGAGTGATTTCGCCCTTGCCGGTCCTAACCAGTACGGGCTGACAATCGACGGCCCGAGCGGCTTCCAGGTCACCACTGCTGTCGCCGACGAACCACACGCCGACCAGAGGTACGCCATAGTGCGCGGCGATCTGGTGCAGCATGCCGGGCTTCGGCTTGCGGCAATCGCACCCATCGTCCGGGCCGTGGGGGCAATGCACGATCAGCCCCACTTCCCCGCCCTGCTCCGCCACCAGCTCGCGCAGGCGTGCGTGCATGGCATCGAGGGTTGCCAGGGGGTAATAGCCGCGGGCGATGCCCGACTGGTTGGTGGCCACGGCCACGGTCCAGCCTGCACGTGACAGGCGCGCGATGGCCTCGATGGAGCCCGGGATGGGGATCCATTCGTCGACCGACTTGATGTACGCGTCGGAGTCCTGGTTGATGACACCGTCGCGGTCGAGGATGAGTAATTTCATGACTTCAGCTTGAAGCTAGAAGCCGGAAGCTGGAAGCGAAACCATTGCCGCTTCAGGCTTCCAGCTTCAGGCTCTCTTACCCCAATACCGAAATATCGGCGACGCCGAGGAACAGCCCGCGCAGCTTCGCCAGCAGGGCGTAGCGGTTGGCGCGGACGGCGGCGTCTTCGGCGTTGACCAGCACCGCCTCGAAGAAGGCGTCTACCGGTTCGCGCAGGCTCGCCAGGTGGGCCAGGGCTTCGCTGTAGCAGCGAGCTGCCGCCATGGGCTGCACGGCGCGCTCGGCGGCCGCCACGGCCTCGGCCAGGGCCTTCTCGGTGGCTTCCTGGAGCAGGGAAGCATCGACGCTCTCCGGCACCGCGCCTTCGGCCTTGCCCAGCAGGTTGGACACGCGCTTGTTGGCGGCGGCCAGGCTGGCGGCTTCCGGCAGCTTGCGGAAGGCCTGCACGGCCTGTACGCGCTGGTCAAAGTCCAGGGCCGAAGTGGGTTGCAGCGCGCGCACCGAAAGGTACACGGCGACATCCACGCCTTCGTCTTCATAGCGTGCGCGCAGGCGGTCGAAGATGAAGTCCTGCACCTGGGCGGACAGGCCTTCGGCCTTCACCTTGGCACCGTACTGGGCGATGGCGACGTCCACGGCACCGGCGAGGTCCAGGTCGAGCTGCTTCTCGATGAGGATGCGCAGCACCCCCAGGGCCTGACGACGCAGGGCGAAGGGGTCCTTGCTGCCGGTGGGCAGCATGCCGATGCCGAAGATGCCCACCAGGGTATCCAGCTTGTCGGCCACGGCCAGGGCGGCCCCGGTCAGGGTCTGCGGCAGCTCGGCGCCGGCACCGCGCGGCATGTACTGCTCGTTCAGCGCCTGGGCGACGTCGTCGGCCTCACCGTCGTTCTTCGCGTAGTAGTAGCCCGCGATGCCCTGCATCTCGGGGAACTCGCCGACCATCTCGGTGGCCAGGTCGCACTTGGCGAGGATGCCGGCACGGGCCGCCTTGACCGGGTCGGCGCCGACCTGTTCGGCGACGTAGGCGGCCAGCGCGGAAACACGCTCGGCCTTCTCGAACACGGTGCCGAGCTGGGCCTGGAACACCACGTTCTTCAGGCGCTCGTTGAAGGTCTCGAGCTTCTGCTTCTTGTCCTGCTTGAAGAAGAACTCGGCGTCGGTCAGGCGTGGGCGCACGACCTTCTCGTTGCCCGAGATGATCTGTGCCGGGTCCTTGCTCTCGACGTTGGCCACTGTGATGAAGCGCGGTAGCAGCTTGCCGTTGGCATCCAGCAGGCAGAAGTACTTCTGGTTGTCCTGCATGGTGGTGATCAGCGCTTCCTGGGGCACCTCGAGGAAGCGATCCTCGAAGGAGCACACCAGCGGTACCGGCCACTCGACCAGCGCGGTGACCTCGTCCAGCAGGTCGGCGGGCACCACGGCGCTGCCCTTCTGCTCGGCGGCCAGCTCGGCGACGCGGCGGGCGATGATTTCGCGACGCTCGGCGAAGTCGGCCAGCACGTGGGCGGCGCGCAGGTCGTCCAGGTAGCTGGCGGGGCTGCCGATGCGCACCTGGTCGGGATGATGGAAGCGATGACCACGGGACTCGCGGCCCGCCTTCTGGGCGAGGATCTCGCACTCGACCACGTCATCGCCGAACAGCACCACCAGCCACTGGGTGGGGCGCACGAACTCCTCGCGGCGTGCCGCCCAGCGCATGCGCTTGGGGATCGGCAGGGCGGCCAGGGAGGCCTCGATGATGCCCGCCAGCAGGCCGGCCGCAGGTTGGCCGGCGATGGTCTGGCTGAACTTCAGCTTGGGGCCGCTCTTGTCGATCTGCTCGAGATCGACGCCGCACTTCTTGGCGAAACCGAGGGCGGCCTGGGTCGGGTTGCCGGCGGCGTCGAAGGCGGCCTGCAGCGGCGGGCCGTCGAGGTTGACGCTGCGGTCGGGCTGCTGGGTGGCCAGTTGCTCGATCTGCACCGCCAGGCGGCGCGGAGCGGCGTAGACGCGCGCGGCGCCGTGGCTCAGGCCGGCGTTCTTGAGGCCGCCGAGGATGCCGGCGAGGAAGGCGTCACCGAGGGCCTTGAGGGCCTTGGGCGGCAGCTCTTCGGTGCCCAGTTCGACGAGGAAATCTTGTGCACTCATTCTGCCGCCTCCAGCTTGGCCAGTACTTCGTCACGCAGTTCGGGGGTGGCCATGGGGAAGCCCAGGCGCGCACGCGCCTGCAGGTAGCTTTGCGCCACGGCGCGGGCCAGGGTGCGTACGCGCAGGATGTAGCGCTGGCGCTCGGTCACCGAGATGGCGCGGCGGGCATCCAGCAGGTTGAAGGTGTGGGAGGCCTTGAGGACCATCTCGTAGGTCGGCAGCGGCAGCTGCAGCTCGATCAGGCGGTTGGCCTCGCTCTCGTAGAAGTCGAAGAGCTCGAACAGCTTCGGCACGTTGGCGTGCTCGAAGTTGAAGGTCGACTGCTCCACCTCGTTCTGGTGGAACACATCGCCATAGGTGACGGTGCCGAACGGGCCGTCGGTCCAGATCAGGTCGTAGACCGAGTCCACGCCCTGCAGGTACATGGCCAGGCGCTCCAGGCCGTAGGTGATCTCGCCGGTCACCGGGTAGCACTCGATGCCGCCGACCTGCTGGAAGTAGGTGAACTGAGTCACTTCCATGCCGTTCAGCCAGATTTCCCAGCCCAGGCCCCAGGCGCCGAGCGTTGGGGATTCCCAGTTGTCCTCGACGAAGCGGATGTCGTGAACCAGCGGATCGATGCCGATGCGCTTGAGCGAGCCCAGGTACAGCTCCTGGAAGTTCTCCGGGTTGGGCTTGAGGACCACCTGGAACTGGTAGTAGTGCTGCAGGCGGTTGGGGTTCTCGCCATAGCGGCCGTCGGTGGGACGACGGGAGGGCTGCACGTAAGCGGCGTTCCAGGTCTCCGGGCCGATGGCACGGAGGAAGGTGGCGGTGTGGAAGGTGCCGGCGCCAACTTCCATATCGTAGGGCTGCAGCACCACGCAACCCTGCTCCGCCCAGTACTGCTGCAGGGCGAGGATCAGGTCTTGGAAGGTGCGCACGGCAGGCATAGTCTGGCTCACGAAATTTACCTGTGCTGAGGCTGCGACAAAGCCGAGGAGTATACCCGATCGAATCCCGCCGGACCCAGCAGCCACAGGCGTTTCGCTGACTGATCCAGAGGAGGATCGGCCTCCCTCCCCCGGCTCGCGCCCAGGCACTTCCATTACTGGTTTTTTATACAGCCTGGTGCGTATAGTGCGGCTTTTCCCGTTCCAGGAAGGAATGCCATGCCCCGCTGCTTCTGGTGCAACGACGACCCGCTCTACATCGACTACCACGACACCGAATGGGGCGTGCCCCAGCGCGATCCGCAGTGGCTCTTCGAGATGCTGCTGCTGGAGGGCTTCCAGGCCGGGCTGTCGTGGATCACCGTGCTGAGGAAGCGCGAGCGCTACCGCCAGGTGATGTTCGGCTTCGATGCGGCGCGCCTGGCCCGCATGAGCGACGAGGAGATCGAGGAGCGCATGCAGGACCCCGGCATCATCCGCAACCTGGCCAAGCTCAGGGCCGCGCGGCAGAACGCCCAGGCCTGGCTGCGCCTGGAGGACCCGGTGGCGCTGCTCTGGTCCTTCGTCGGCGGCACGCCGCGCATCAACCATTTCAGCGGGCGTGGCGAGGTGCCGGCAGTGACGCCCGAGGCGGAGGCCATGAGCAAGGCGCTGAAGAAGGCCGGCTTCACCTTCGTCGGGCCGACCATCTGCTACGCCTTCATGCAGGCCACCGGGATGGTCATGGACCACACCACCGACTGCGATCGCTACCAGGCGCTGAAAGGCTGAAGTCTCGATCGGGACCAATTGGTCATCGACGCTGGCGCGCGGCTGGTTAGAATACGCGCCTCGTCGATTCCTGGAGTTGCCCGTGGAGAAGTTCAAAGGCGCGCTGGTCGTGGGGTTTCTGCGGCTCTTCGCTCTGCTGCCCTGGGGCGTGGTCCAGCGCCTGGGGGCCGCCATCGGCTGGCTGATGTGGCGCCTGCCCAACCGCTCGCGCGAGGTGGTGCGCATCAACCTGTCCAAGTGCTTCCCGGAGCTGAGCGCCGCGGAGCTGGACGAGCGCACCCGCCTCAGCCTCATGGACATCGGCCGCACCCTGACCGAAAGCGCCTGCGCCTGGATCTGGCCCGCGCAGAAGTCCATCGGCCTGGTACGCGAGGTGGAGGGCCTGGACGTGCTGCAGGAGGCCCTGGCCAGCGGCAAGGGCGTGGTGGGCATCACCAGCCACCTGGGCAACTGGGAAGTGCTCAATCACTTCTACTGCGACCAGTGCAAACCGATCATCTTCTATCGCCCGCCGAAGCTGAAGGCGGTGGACGAGCTGCTGCGCAAGCAGCGCGTACAACTGGGTAACCGCGTGGCCCCCTCCACCCGCGAAGGCATCCTCAGCGTCATCAAGGAAGTGCGCCGGGGGGGGGCAGTGGGCATTCCGGCCGACCCGGAGCCGAGCCTCTCCAGCGGCCTTTTCGTGCCCTTCCTCGGCACCACCGCGCTGACCAGCAAGTTCGTCCACGGCATGCTCGCCGGCGGCAAGGCCCGGGGCGTTTTCCTGCATGCGCTGCGCCTGCCCGACGGTTCCGGCTTCAAGGTCATACTCGAAGCGGCGCCCGAGGCGATGTACAGCGAGGACGTCGAGACGTCGGTCGCGGCCATGAGTGGCGTGGTGGAGCGCTACGTGCGTGCCTACCCGACCCAGTACATGTGGAGCATGAAGCGTTTCAAGAAGCGCCCCGAGGGCGAGCAACGCTGGTATTGAGGCGCCTTATGGCGCCTTTTTTCCGTCACCTCTGTGCGGCGCCCCGGTTTTAGGCTATTAACGGCACACCACGGCTGAGGATGGCTAGCAGACGATGTCGAACCAGCGCCAGTACCCGCGCACTCCGATGAAGTGCCGCATCAAGATCAGTCACGAGAGCTTCGGCGAGCTGCTCGCTCAGACCCGCGACCTGTCCGACGGCGGCGTCTATGTGCGTCATCCCGATCTCGTCGCGCTGCCGCTTGGCACCGTGGTCACCGGCCAGGTGCAGGACCTGCCCTTCGAGGCGCCGGTGTTGCAGATGGAGATCATGCGTGCCGACGGCGAAGGCGTCGGGTTGCGCTTCCTCGAGCGCTAGTCCGCTTCCGCCGCCATCAGCACCAGGTCTTCACAGCCCTTGCGGCGGCAACCCCAGCGATACTCTTCCCGCGTCGGTCCGTCGCCACGCCAGGTGGTGGCTGTGGCGGCGCCGTTGATGCGGAAGCTCCACACCTGCCCTGCCCCATCGTGCAGGCGCCCCTCGATGCTGCACGGCAGCCAGTAGAACTGGTGGTGCAGCACCACGCCGTCGAGCAGCTCGCCCAGTTGGAAGAAGCGCTCGACCTGTTTCGGCGACAGTGACCACTGCCTGCAGGCATCGGCCATCGCCATGTCGGAATTGCTGACCCCTTCGAACAGCGGACGCGAGGCTTCGAGCACCGTGAACGGGCCTTTGGGGTCGGCGGCCTGTGCACCCGGCAGCAGGGTCAGCGCCAGGGCGAGGGCGAAGGGACGATGCATCCGCTTGAGGGCGCTCAACGGGCTGGCGCCTGGCGGTCCAGGCGCTTGAGGAACACCGACATCTCCTTCTCGGCCTGCTTGTCGCCATGGGTCCGGGCGGCGTCCAGGCCGCGCTCCCAGGCATCGCGGGCGGCCGAGTCGTCACCACTGGCCTGCAATGCCTTGCCCAGGAGCTTCCAGGCGGCGGAATACGTCGGGTCCTGCTCCACGCAGCGGGCCAGGTGCGCGGCTGCGCGGGTGGCGTCGCCCTGGTCGAGGTAGCCCTTGCCCAGGCCGAAGCGCAGCAGCGGGTTGTCGGTGCCCTTGGCGAGCATCTTCTCCAGTCCTTCGAGCATGGCGCTCTCCTTGTTGGCGGCGATCCGGCGGGCAGGCCTCAGAAGAAGGTGAGGCCCACCTGGAACAGACGCTCGGCGTCGCGGATGTATTTCTTGTCGACGAGGAACAGGATCACATGGTCGCCGGACTCGATCACCGTATCGTCGTGGGCGATCAGCACCTCGTCGTTGCGGATGATGGCGCCGATGGTGGTGCCCGGCGGCAAGGCGATGTCCTCGATCATGCGGCCCACCACCTTGCTCGACTTGGCGTCGCCATGGGCGATGGCTTCGATGGCTTCGGCCGCCCCGCGGCGCAGGGAGTGCACGCTGACGATGTCGCCGCGGCGCACGTGGGTCAGCAGGGTGCCGATGGTGGCCAGCTGCGGGCTGATGGCGATGTCGATGTCGCCGCCCTGCACCAGGTCAACGTAGGCGGGGTTGTTGATGATGGTCATCACCTTGCGTGCGCCCAGGCGCTTGGCCAGCAGCGAGGACATGATGTTGGCCTCGTCGTCGTTGGTCAGCGCCAGGAAGATGTCGGCCTCGTTGATGTTCTCCTCCACCAGCAGGTCGCGGTCCGAGGCGCTGCCCTGAAGCACCACGGTGCTGTCGAGGGTGTCGGAGAGGTAGCGGCAGCGGGCCGGGTTCATCTCGATGATCTTCACCTGGTAGCGGCTCTCGATGGCCTCCGCCAGGCGCTCGCCGATGTGGCCGCCGCCGGCGATGACCACGCGCTTGTAGCTGTCCTCCAGGCGGCGCATCTCGCTCATCACCGCACGGATGTGCGCCTTGGCGGCGATGAAGAACACCTCGTCGTCGGCCTCGATCACCGTGTCGCCCTGGGGCGTGATCGGGCGGTTGCGACGGAAGATCGCGGCGACGCGGGTGTCGACGTTGGGCATGTGCTGGCGCAACTGGCGCAGCTCCTGCCCCACCAGCGGGCCGCCGTAGTAGGCCTTGACGCCCACCAGTTGGGCCTTGCCCTCGGCGAAGTCGATCACCTGCAGTGCGCCGGGGTACTCGATCAGGCGCTTGATGTAGTTGGTGACCACCTGCTCGGGACTGATCAGCACGTCGACCGGGATGGCCTCGTTGTCGAACAGCCCGGCGCGGGTCAGGTAGGCCGCCTCGCGCACGCGGGCGATCTTGGTCGGCGTATGGAACAGGGTGTAGGCGACCTGGCAGGCCACCATGTTCACCTCGTCGCTGTTGGTCACCGCCACCAGCATGTCGGCGTCGTCGGCGCCGGCCTGGCGCAGCACGGTGGGGAAGGAACCCCGCCCCTGTACGGTGCGGATGTCGAGGCGGTCGCCGAGGTCGCGCAGGCGGTCGCCGTCGGTGTCCACCACCGTGATGTCGTTGGCTTCGCCGGAGAGGTGTTCGGCGAGCGTGCCGCCGACCTGTCCCGCACCGAGGATGATGATCTTCACTGATCGCTCCGTTAGCCGCGTGGTGAGGCGGCGATTTTTATCAGCTTGGCATAGTAGAAGCCGTCGTGGCCGTCTTCCCGGGCCAGCAACTGGCGCCCGTGGGGCTGCTTGAGGCCGAAGGTGCCGGCGATGTCCAGTTCGCGCGCGCCAGGGGTGCGCTCGAGGAAGGCGGCGATGTTCTCGCTGTTCTCCATCGGCAGCGTGGAGCAGGTGGCGTAGACGAGGATGCCGCCGACCTCCAGGGTCGGCCAGAGGGCATCGAGCAGCTCGCCCTGCAGCTGCGCCAGGGCGGGTATGTCCTCGGCCTGGCGGGTCAGCTTGATGTCCGGATGGCGGCGGATCACGCCGGTGGCCGAGCAGGGTGCGTCGAGGAGGATGCGCTGGAACGGCTTGCCGTCCCACCAGGCGCCGGTGTCGCGGCCATCGGCGGCGATCAGCGTGGCGTGCAGGCCGAGGCGCTGGAGGTTCTCGCGCACCCGTGCCAGGCGGCTTTCCTCCAGGTCGACGGCCACCACGCCGGCCAGGCCGGGTTCGGCTTCCAGCAGGTGGCAGGTCTTGCCGCCGGGGGCGCAGCAGGCGTCGAGCACGCGCTGGCCGGGGGCGAGTTCGAGCAGGTCGGCGGCCAGTTGCGCGGCTTCGTCCTGCACGCTGACGCGGCCTTCGGCGAAGCCGGGCAGGGTCTTCACGTCACGCGCTTCGATCAGGCGGATGCCGTCGCGGCTAAATTCGCAGGGCTCGGCTTCGATGCCCGCAGCGCGCAGCTCGGCGAGGTAGGCATCGCGCTCGCCATGGCGGCGGTTGACCCGCAGGATCAGCGGCGGATGGGCGTTGTTGGCGGCGCAGATGGCTTCCCAATGCTCGGGCCAGGCGGCCTTGAGTGCCTTCTGCAGCCAGCGCGGGTGGGCGGTGCGCACCATCGGGTCGCGCTCCAGCTCGGCGAAGATCGCCTCGCCATCGCGTTGCGCATTGCGCAGAACGGCGTTGAGCAGACCCTTGGCCCAGGGCTTCTTCAGCTTCTCGGCGGCACCCACGGTTTCACCGATGGCGGCATGGGCAGGGATGCGGCTGTAGAACAGCTGGTAGAGGCCGACCAGCAGCAGTGCTTCCACGTCCTTGTCGGCGGCCTTGAAGGGCTTTTGCAGCAGGCGCTCGGCCAGGGCCGAGAGGCGGGGCTGCCAGCGTGCGGCGCCGAAGGCCAGGTCCTGGGCGAGGCCGCGATCGCGCGGGTCGACCTTGTCCAGCTGCGCGGGCAGGCTGCCGCCCAGCGAGGCCTTGCCGGAGAGGACGGCGGTCAGCGCGCGGGCCGCGGCGAGACGTGGGTTCATGCGCCGAGCACCTGGCCGGCGGCGAACTGCTCGCGGCGGCTGTTGAACAGGTCGGCGAAGGCCAGCGGCTTGCCGCCCGGCAGTTGCAGGCGGGTCAGGCGCAGGGCGCCGCTGCCACAGGCCACGGTCAGGCCATCCTTGCTGGCGGCGAGAATCTGACCGGGCTGGCCGCTGCCGTCGGCGAGCTGCGCGGCGAGTACCTTCAGCGGCTCGCCGCCGAGGGTGCTGTGGCAGATCGGCCAGGGGTTGAAGGCGCGAACCAGGCGCTCCAGCTCATCGGCGGGGCGGCTCCAGTCGAGGCGCGCCTCGTCCTTGTTCAGCTTGTGCGCGTAGGTGGCCAGGGCATCGTCCTGCACTTCGCCCACCAGGGTGCCGGCGGCGAGCTGGGCGATGGCCTGCACCACGGCCTGCGGGCCAAGGCTGGCGAGACGGTCGTGGAGGGTGCCGCCGGTGTCTTCGGCGGTGATCGGGGTGACCACCTTGAGCAGCATCGGCCCGGTGTCCAGGCCCGCTTCCATCTGCATCACGGTCACGCCGCTCTCGGCATCGCCGGCCTGCACCGCGCGCTGGATCGGCGCGGCGCCCCGCCAGCGCGGCAGCAGGGAGGCATGGCTGTTGATGCAGCCGAGGCGCGGGGTGTCGAGCACCACCTGCGGCAGGATCAGGCCGTAGGCGACCACCACCATCAGGTCGGCACCGAGGGCCTTGAGCTCGGCCTGGGCGTCGGCATCGCGCAGGGTCGGCGGCTGCAGGACGGGAATGCCGTGCTGCAGGGCGAGCTGCTTGACCGGGCTCGGCATCAGCTTCTGGCCACGGCCCGCCGGGCGATCCGGCTGGGTGTAGACGGCGACGATGCTGTGCGGCGTATCGAGCAGGGCCTTGAGGTGCTCGGCGGCGAATTCCGGGGTGCCGGCGAAGACGAGGCGCAGGGCTTGGGTCATGCGGGGCTCACTTGGTCACTCTGAAAAAGAAAAAGGCTTGCCGGAGCAAGCCTTTGGGGTTCGGCGATCAAGCCTGCTGGCGGTGCTGCTTTTCCAGCTTCTTCTTGATCCGGTCACGCTTGAGCGTCGACAGGTAATCGACGAACAGCTTGCCGTTGAGGTGGTCGCATTCGTGCTGGATGCACACCGCGAGCAGCCCCTCGGCAATCAGTTCGTAGGGCTTGCCGTCGCGGTCCAGGGCCTTGATTCGCACCTTCTGCGGGCGGTCGACGTTCTCGTAGAAGCCCGGCACCGACAGGCAGCCTTCCTGGTACTGGTCCATCTCGTCGGTCAGGGATTCGAACTCGGGGTTGATGAAGACCATGGGCTCGGACTTGTCTTCGGACAGGTCCATCACCACCACACGCTTGTGCACGTTGACCTGGGTGGCAGCGAGGCCGATGCCCGGTGCGTCGTACATGGTTTCGAACATGTCGTCGATCAACTGGCGCACAGCGTCGTCCACCACGTCCACCGGTTTGGCGATGGTACGCAGGCGTGGATCGGGAAATTCGAGGATGTTCAGGATCGCCATATGCGTTTGTGATGCACTTGTAGAATAAAGTCAAAATCCGCTGCTAAGATGATGAGCAGCATTGAAAAACGCCTGCAAAGCCCGGTTGGGGCGGCTTTCAGGCCGTTTCGCGTGAACGCACATAATAAAGGGATTCACCGCATGAGGAAATCACTACTCGCCCTGCTGCTCCTTGCTGCCAGTGGGTTGGCACAGGCTGCGGTGGAACTCAAGGATGGCCACCCGGAGCACTACACGGTAGTGCGCGGGGATACCCTCTGGGATATCTCGGGCAAGTTCCTGCGCGAACCCTGGAAGTGGCCGGAAATCTGGCACGCCAACCCGCAGATCGAGAACCCGCACCTGATCTACCCGGGCGACACCCTGAGCCTCGTCTACGTCGACGGACAGCCGCGCCTGATGCTCGATCGCGGCGCCTCCCGCGGCACCATCAAGCTGTCGCCCCAGGTGCGCAGCACGCCGATGGCCGAAGCCATTCCGACCATCCCGCTGGAAGCCATCAACAGCTTCCTGCTGAGCAACCGCATCGTCGACACGCCCGAGCAGTTCAATGGCGCTCCCTACATCGTCGCCGGCAACGCCGAGCGCGTTGTCAGCGGCGCGGGCGATCGCGTCTATGCGCGCGGCAGCTTCGACGAGCAGAACCCCACCTACGGCATCTTCCGCCAGGGCAAGACCTACATCGATCCCGATACCAAGGAATTCCTCGGCATCAACGCCGACGATATCGGTGGCGGTGACCTGGTCGCCCAGGAAGGCGACGTGGCGACCATGACCCTCACCCGCTCGACCCAGGAAGTCCGCCTGGGCGACCGCCTGTTCCCGACCGAACAGCGCTCGGTGAACTCCACCTTCATGCCCAGCTCGCCGACCACCGACGTCAAGGGCCTGATCCTCGATGTGCCGCGTGGCGTGAACCAGATCGGCCAGTTCGACGTGGTGACCATCAACAAGGGCAAGCGCGACGGCCTGGTAGAAGGCAACGTGCTGGCGGTCTACAAGACCGGCGAGACCGTGCGTGATCGCATCACCGGCGAATCGGTGAAGATCCCCGACGAACGCGCCGGCCTGCTGATGGTGTTCCGCACCTACGACAAGCTCAGCTACGGGCTGGTCCTGGCGGCCAGCCGACAGCTGGCGGTGATGGACAAGGTGCACAATCCCTAAGCAAACCAAGCCCCCGTCCTACGGGGGCTTGTTGTATACAGGGCGGCCTGCCGCCCTGCGCGGCGCTGGTCAAGGACGATCCCCATGCCGCCCCCCTCCCCGGCCGAAGTCGAAGCCCGCCTCCGTCTGCACAGCCTCCCCGAACTCGGGCCTCGCCGCTTCCGCATCCTGATCGACGCCTTCGGCAGCGCCTCCGCCGCCCTCAGCGCCCCGGCCGCCGCCTGGCGTTCATTGCGCCTGCCCGACACCTGCGCCGGCCCTCGACGCAGTGAAGAGGTGCGCACCTGCGCCGCCCGGTCACTGGCCTGGCTGGAGGCGACGGACAACCACCTGCTGATGTGGGACGACCCCCGCTACCCCGCCCTGCTCGCCGAGCTGCCCGACGCGCCGCCGCTGCTGTTCGTGCGCGGCGACCCCACGTTGCTCGAGCGTCCGCAACTGGCGATGGTCGGCAGCCGTCGCGCCTCGCGGGCCGGGCTGGACAGCGCCCATGCCTTCGCCCGCAGCCTCGCGGCCGGCGGCTTCTGCATCACCAGCGGCCTCGCCCTCGGGATCGACGGCGCCGCCCACCAGGGCGCGCTGGATGCCGGCGGGCACACGGTCGCCGTGCTCGGCACGGGCCTGGAGCGCATCTACCCGAGCCGGCACAAGGGCCTGGCCGACGCGATAGTCGCCGGCGGTGGCGCGCTGGTTTCCGAGCTGCCGCTGGACTGTGCGCCCCAGGCCAGCAACTTTCCCCGCCGCAACCGCATCATCAGCGGGCTCTCCGTGGGCGTTCTCGTGGTCGAGGCCAGCCCGGCCAGCGGCTCGCTGATCACCGCGCGCCTGGCCGCCGAGCAGGGCCGCGAGGTCTATGCCATCCCAGGTTCCATCCATCATCCCGGGGCGCGTGGCTGCCACCAGTTGATCCGCGACGGCGCCACGCTGGTGGAAACCGTCGGCCACGTGCTCGAGGCCCTGCGTGGCTGGCAGGCGCTCGCCCCCGATCCCGCCGAGCCGGGTGCCCAGCTGCATGACCACCCGCTGCTCGACCTGCTGCGCGCCGCGCCCTACAGCAGCGAGGCCCTGGCTGCCGCCAGCGGCTGGGAGCTGCCCCGCGTACTGGCCGCGCTCACCGACCTGGAGCTCGATGGCTGCATCGCCCGTGACGCCGGGCTCTGGGTTCATCGGCGCGGTTGAGGCCTGTACACTCGCGCCATCGTTTTTCCGGGAGTGGGCAATGGTCAGCAACTGGCAGGTTCGGCAAGTGGCGCGGGTGGTACGGGGCGGCGGTGTGATCGCCTATCCGACGGAGGCCGTCTGGGGGCTCGGCTGCGACCCCTGGAACGAAGAGGCCGTCTATCGCCTGCTGGCGCTCAAGGCGCGCCCCGTGGAGAAGGGGCTGATCCTGGTGGCCGACGACATCGAGCAGTTCGACTTCCTCCTCGATGGCCTGCCCGATGCCTGGAAGGAGACGCTGGCCGCCTCCTGGCCCGGACCCAACACCTGGCTGGTGCCGCACCAGAACCTGCTGCCGGAGTGGATCACCGGCAAGCACGACAGCGTCGCCCTGCGCGTCAGCGACCACCCCCTGGTGTGCCGCCTGTGCGCCGAGGTCGGCCCACTGGTCTCCACCTCCGCCAACCCCGCCGGACGGCCTTCCGCCGTATCGCGCCTGCGCGTGCAGCAGTACTTCCCCGGCGAGCTGGATGCCGTGCTGGTGGGCGCCCTCGGTGGGCGCCGCAACCCCAGCACCATCCGCGACCTGGTCACCGGGCGGGTCGTGCGCGCCTCCTGATCAGGGCAGCAGCACGCTCGAACCGCTGGTGCGCCGGCCCGCCAGGTCAGCGTGGGCGCGGGCGATGTCGGCCAGGGCATAGCGCTGGCCGATCTCCACCTTCAGTGCGCCGCTGGCGATCATCCCGAACAGCTCGTCGGCCATGGCCTGCAGGTTCGCCGGCGTGTCGGCGTAGCTGCCCAGGGTGGGCCGGGTCACGTAGATCGACCCCTTCTGCGCCAGCACCCCGAGGTTGACCCCGGTGACCGCCCCCGAGGCGTTGCCGAAGCTCACCAGCAGGCCGCGCGGGGCCACGCAATCCAGCGAGGTCTCCCAGGTGTCCTTGCCCACCGAGTCATAGACCACCGGGCACTTGCGCCCCTCGGTGAGCTCCAGCACCCGTTGCACCACGTTCTCGCGGCTGCTGTCGATGCATGCCCAGGCGCCCAGGGCCCTGGCACGCTCGGCCTTCTCGGCGGAACCGGCGACCCCGATCAGGCGCGCGCCGATGGCCTTGGCCCATTGGCAGGCGATGGAGCCGACACCGCCGGCGGCGGCATGGAACAGCACCGTCTCGCCGGCCTTCAGCGCGTGGGTCTGGCGCAGCAGGTACTGCACCGTCAGGCCCTTGAGCATCACCGCAGCGGCCTGCTCGTAGCCGATGGCGTCGGGCAGCTTCACCAGGTTGGCCGCCGGCAGCACGTGGTATTCGCCGTAGGCGCCCAGGGGACCGGTGCCATAGCCGACCCGGTCGCCCACCTTCAGGTGCTCGACACCCGCGCCCACGGCATCCACCTCGCCCGCGCCCTCGTTGCCCAGCCCGGAGGGCAGCGACGCCGCCGGGTAGAGCCCGCTGCGGAAATAGGTCTCGATGAAGTTGAGGCCGATGGCGTGGTTGCGCACCCGCACCTGGCCAGGGCCGGGTTCGGCGACCGGCGCCTCCACCAGTTCGAGCACCTCGGGACCGCCGTACTGGGAAAACTGCACACGCCTGGCCATGGTCGACTCTCCTGCTCGGGGAAAAGCCTCAATCCAAGCCTCCCGCTTGATCGGCGTCAAGCCACCGCGAGTCCTTCGCGGTGGTATGCTTGCGCCCTCTTTTTTCCCTGCAAGCCCCGTCCTGCGGCGCGCAAGCCGATCCAAGGTGCATTCGACGTGAGTAAACACATTGAGGCCGTGAAGGCCTACCTGCTCGATCTGCAAGACCGTATCTGTGCCGAACTGGCAGCCGAGGACGGCGGCGCCGGCTTCGTCGAGGACGCCTGGGAACGCCCCGCCGGCGGTGGCGGCCGCACCCGCGTGCTGGAGAACGGCAAGCTGATCGAAAAGGGCGGGGTCAACTTCTCTCATGTGTTCGGCAGCAGCCTGCCGCCCTCGGCCAGCGCCCATCGCCCGGAGCTGGCCGGCCGCGGCTTCCAGGCCCTCGGCGTGTCCCTGGTGATCCACCCGGAGAACCCGCACATCCCCACATCCCACGCCAACGTGCGTTTCTTCATCGCCGAGAAGGAAGGCGAGGAGCCGGTCTGGTGGTTCGGCGGCGGCTTCGACCTGACCCCCTACTACGCCCATGAGGAAGACTGCGTGCTCTGGCACCAGGTCGCCCGCGACGCCTGCGCCCCCTTCGGCGCGGACGTCTACCCGCGCTACAAGGAATGGTGCGACCGCTACTTCCACCTCAAGCACCGCAACGAACCGCGCGGCATCGGCGGCCTGTTCTTCGACGACCTGAACCAGTGGGACTTCGACACCAGCTTCGCCTTCATGCGTGCCATCGGCGACGCCTACATCCAGGCCTACCTGCCCATCGTGCGCAAGCGCCGCCACACCCCCTTCACCGAGCAGCAGCGCGAGTTCCAGGCCTTCCGTCGCGGTCGCTACGTGGAGTTCAACCTGGTGTTCGACCGCGGCACCCTGTTCGGCCTGCAATCGGGCGGGCGCACCGAATCCATCCTCATGTCCCTGCCGCCCCAGGTGCGCTGGGGCTACGACTGGAAGCCCGAGCCGGGCAGCGAGGAAGCGCGCCTGACGGAATACTTCCTCCAGGACCGTAACTGGCTCGAGGAGGCGGGGCTCTGATGGATCGCTACGCCGTCTTCGGCAACCCCATCGGCCACAGCAAGTCGCCGCTGATCCACCGCCTGTTCGCCGCGCAGACCGGCCAGGCGCTGGAGTACGAGGCCTTGCTGGCGCCCCTGGACGACTTCACCAGTTTCGCCCGCGCCTTCTTCGTGCAGGGCCTGGGCGGCAACGTCACCGTGCCCTTCAAGGAGCAGGCCTTCCAGATGGCCGACAGCCTCAGCGAGCGCGCCCGTCGCGCTGGCGCGGTGAACACCCTCAAGCGCCTGGAGGACGGCAGCCTGCTGGGCGACAACACCGACGGCGCCGGCCTGGTGGGCGACCTGATGCGCAATGCCGGGCTCGAGCTCGCCGGCCAGCGCATCCTCCTGCTCGGCGCCGGTGGTGCCGTGCGCGGCGTGCTCGAACCCCTGCTGGCCCAGCGCCCGGCCGCGGTGGTGATCGCCAACCGCACGGTGGAGAAGGCCGAGCAGTTGGCCCGTGAGTTCGCCGACCTGGGCCCGGTGCTGGCCAGTGGTTTCGACTGGCTGGAAGAGCCGGTGGACCTGATCGTCAACGGCACTTCCGCCAGCCTCGCCGGCGAGCTGCCGCCCATCTCGCCAAGCCTGATCGAGGCCGGCCATACGGCCTGCTACGACATGATGTACGGCGCGCAGGCCACCGCCTTCAACCGCTGGGCCCAGGAGCAGGGCGCCGCGCGCACCATCGATGGCCTGGGCATGCTGGTGGAGCAGGCGGCCGAAGCCTTCCTGCTCTGGCGCGGCGTGCGCCCGGAAACGGCGCCGGTCCTCGCCGAACTGCGCCGGCTGCTCGCCCAGGGATGAGTGGATCGTCCCGGGCGTAGGATGGCTAGAGCGCAGCGAAACCCATGCTGCCGCGCCCGTCCTATCCCTCGATCACCAGGCGGCTGTGCTCGTCTTCCAGCTTGCGCAGCTCGCGCTCCACGTGGGGCCGGGCGTGGCGCAGCACCAGGGTGCGGCCCTGCCCGTGCAGGCGACGGGCCTCGTTGTGCAGCAGGCTCACCCCGGCGAAGTCGATGAAGTTGATGTGGTGGGCGTCCAGCACCAGGCGCTTGCCCAGGCTGCGCTGGATCAGCCGCTGCACGTAGGGGCAGGCGCCGAAGAAGATCGAGCCCTCGATGCGCAGCACCTCCTCCTCGGCGTCACCCGATTGCAACACGCGCGGCCGCGAGGTGCGCTTGAGGTAGAAGAACAGCGACGCCAGTACCCCCGCATAGATCGCCGTCTGCAGCTCCAGCACCAGGGTGGCGAGGGCCGTCAGCGCCATCACCACGAACTCCGCCCGGCTCACCCGCCACAGCTGGCGCATGCCCGGCACATCGATCAGGTTCCAGCAGATCAGCAGGATGCTCGCCGCCATCGCCGGCAGCGGGACATGCGCGATCAGGCCGGCGCCGACCAGGGCGAACAGCGCCACCCACAGCGCCGAGCACACCCCTGCCAGGGGCGAGCGGGCGCCGGCCTGCAGGTTCAGCGCCGAGCGGGTGAAGGAGCCGCTGGAGAGGTAGCCGGAGAACCAGGCCCCGACCAGGTTGGACAGGCCCTGGCCGCGGGTCTCGCGGTTGGCGTCCAGCACCTGCTGCGACTGGGTGGCCAGGGCGCGGGCGATGGACAGGCTCATGACCAGGCCGAGCAGCCCGCAGGCCACCGCCGAAGGCAGCAGGCGTAGGATGTCGTCGAGGTCGAAGCGCAAGGCCGTGAACGGCGGCAGGCGGCCCTCGAAAGGTGGCACCAGCGGCACGCCGGCCATGCTGCCGGGCAGTGCCAGCACCAGCAGGCTGCCCGCCACCAGCCCCAGCAGCAGGGCCGGCAGTCGCGGGGCGAAGCGCCGCAGCAGCAGCGTCACCACCAGGGTCGCCAGCGCCACCAGCACCGAAGGCAGGTGCACCTCGCGCACGTGCCCCGCCAGTTGCAGTGCACCTTGCAGCGCCGTGGCGCGGCCTTCCAGGCTCGGCAGGCCGAGCAGGTTGGGGATCTGCCCCAGGGCGATGACCAGTGCCGCGCCGCAGGTGAAGCCGATCACCACCGATTGCGAGACGAAGTTGGCCAGCGCGCCGAAGCGCAATGCGCCGAGCAGCCACTGGAACAGCCCGGCGAGGAAGGTCAGCAACAACACCAGGGCGATGTAGTCGCCGCTGCCCGGCAGGGCCAGGGGGCTGACGCTGGCGAACAGCACCACGGAGATCGCCGCCGTCGGCCCGCCGATCAGGTGCCAGGACGAACCCCAGAGGCAGGCGATGATCACCGGCACCACGGCGGCGTAGAGGCCGTATTCGGCCGGCAGCCCGGCGATCAGCGCATAGGCGATGGATTGCGGCAGGGCGAGGATGGCGCCGGTCAGGCCTACCAGTGCGTCACGCCCCAGGCTGCGCCCGGTGGTCCGGGGCAGCCAGTCGAGGAAGGGGAAGAGGGTGGTGATCTTCATCGTGTGACGCGGCACGGTCTCGTTGGCGGTGTGGGTGGGCGAATTCCTTCGCGATGGGCCGCGACCATACGCCACCTCTTGTGGACGGGGGCCATCCCATCGGCCCCACGGATCACAGCTTCGCCTTCACCGCTGCCAGTGCATCGCCGCCCTCGCGGGTGGTCACGCCCTGCAGCCAGCCCTCGACCACCTGCGGGTTGGCCTTGAGCCAGGCCTTCACCGCCTCGTCGTTGCCGGCGTTCTTGCTCAGCACTTCGTTCATCACCGCGTTCTCCATCTCCTGGGTGAACGCCAGGTTGGCCAGCAGCTTGCCGACGTTGGGGCACTGCTGGGCGTAGCCCTTGCGCGCCAGGGTGTTCACCGTGCCGCTCGCGCCGAAGTACTTCTCGCCGCCCTTGAGGTACTTCATGTCGTACTGCACGTTCATCGGGTGCGGGGTCCAGCCGAGGAACACCACGAAGTCCTTGCGCTTCACCGCGCGGCCCACCTGCACCAGCATCGCCTGCTCGCTGGACTCCACCAGCTTCCAGTCGCCCAGGCCGAATTCATCGCCCTTGATCATGTCCTGGATGGAGATGTTGGCCGGCGAGCCGGCGGCGATGCCGTAGAGGGTGTGCTTGAACCTGTCGGCGTGCTTGTCCAGGTCGGCGAAGGTCTTCACCCCCGCGTCATAGGCGTAGGTGGGCACCGCCAGGGTGTACTCGGTGCCGCCGAGGTTCTGCGCCACCTTGTCCACCTCGCCGGTGGCGACGAACTTGTCGTAGTTGCTCTGCTGGGCCGGCATCCAGTTGCCGAGGAAGACGTCCACCTGGCCCTTCTGCAGGCCGGCGAAGATGATCGGCACCGCCAGGGTCTGGGTCTCGGCCTTGTAGCCCAGGCCGTCGAGGAGCAGGCGGGCGACGCCGTTGGTGACGGCGATGTCGCTCCAGCCCGGGTCGCCCAGCTTCACGGTCGCGCAGCGGGCGTCCTCGGCGTGGGCGGTGGCGATCAGGGCGCTGCAGAGCAGCGTGGCGGCGAACAGCGTGGTGGTGGTCTTCATGCCTTTTCCTTGTGAGTGGAGGTGTGGCCGGCCGTGGGTTCGTCCCCTCTGGTCAGGGCTGTGGATAACGTGCGCGGCGCTCCAGATCGTCGAGGTCGATGTGGTTGCGCATGTACTGCTGGCTGGCGTCCACCCAGGGCTGGTGGTCCCAGCTGGTGAGCCGGCCCTGCTCCAGCGCGCCGGCGACGAAGCGGCGGCGGCGCTGGCTGGCGAGCGTCGCCTGGTGGATCGCGGGGATGTCCCAGCGCGCCCGGGCTTCGGCGAGGAAGGCCTCGAGCACCTCGCGGTGGCTCGCGGATGCGGCCAGGTTCTCCAGCTCGCGAGGGTCGCCTTCCAGGTTGAAGAGCAGCAGCGGGTCCTGCTCCGAATAGACGAATTTCCACGGGCCACGGCGGATCATCATCAGCGGGCTGGTGGTGCCTTCGGCCATGTATTCGCCGAACACCTCGTCATGCCCACCCTCGCCCGCCAGGTGCGGCAGCAGCGAGCGGCCATCCAGTGGCAGCTGCGGGTCCAGGGTGCCGCCGGCCAGCTCCACCAGGGTCGGCAGCAGGTCCAGGGTCGACACCGAGGCCTTCACCCGGTGTGGCGCGAAACGCCGCGGCGCATGCACCAGCATCGGTACCCGCGCGGCCATCTCGAACCAGTGCATCTTGTACCAGAGGCCGCGCTCGCCAAGCATGTCGCCGTGATCGCCCGAGAACACCAGGATGGTGTCCTCGGCCAGGCCGCACTCCTCCAGCGTCGCGAGCAGCGCGCCGATATGCGCGTCGACGTAGCTGCAGGCGCCGAAGTAGGCGCGGCGGGCATCGATGACCTTGGACTCGGGCAGCGGCTTGTCCCACAGGTCGATGACCTTGAGCAGGCGCTGCGAGTGCGGGTCCTGCTCGTGCTGGGCCAACTGCACCGAGGGCAGCGGGATGTCGGCCTCGCGGTACAGGTCCCAGTACGCGCGGGGGATGGTGTAGGGGTCGTGGGGGTGGGTCATCGACACCGTCAGGCAGAACGGCCGCCCGGCCTGTTCGCGCACGTGGTCGTAGAGGTACTGGCGGGCCTTGAACACCACCTCCTCGTCGAAGTCCAGCTGGTTGGTGCGCACGCAGGGCCCGGCCTGCAGCACCGAGGACATGTTGTGGTACCAGCTCGGGCGCACGTCAGGCTCGTCCCAGTTCACCGCCCAGCCGTAGTCGGCGGGGTAGATGTCGCTGGTCAGGCGCTGCTCGTAGCCGTGCAGCTGGTCCGGGCCGCAGAAGTGCATCTTGCCGGACAGCGCGGTGCGGTAGCCGAGGCGGCGCAGGTAGTGGGCGTAGGTGGGCACGTCGGCGGGAAAGTCGGCCGCGTTGTCGTAGGCACCGATCTTCGACGGCAGCTGGCCGCTCACCAGGGTGAAGCGCGAGGGCGCGCAGAGCGGGCTGTTGCAGTAGGCCGAGTCGAACACCACGGCGCGTTCCGCCAGGCGTTGCAGGTGGGGCATGTGCAGGGGCAGGCCACCGTGGAAGGGCATCAGCGGCGCCGCCATCTGGTCGGCCATGATGAAGAGGATGTTGGGGCGGGTCATGGGGCCTTCATCCATACGATCGGTTTATGCGAGAGTGCTGGCGTCGATCATGGAACCCCGGAAGTCCTCCGGTAAACCGCATGTGCGCACATGCCTTGGATAAGTGAATCTTATGGCAGACCTGCAACCCGAACTCTCCCTCGACCTGCTGCGCGTGTTCGAGGCGGCCGCGCGGCACCTGAGCTTCACCGCCGCTGCGGTGGAGCTGGGCACCACCCAGCCGGCGGTGAGCCAGCAGATCCAGCGCCTGGAGAAGCAGCTGGCCACGCGGCTGTTCGACCGCATCTACCGCGGCATCGAACTGACTGACAGCGGGCGCCTGCTCTTCGTTCATGTGCAGGACGGCCTGCGCGCCATCAACCTCGGGCTCGAGGCCGTCGGTGCGCGGACCCAGCACGAGGTGCTGCAGGTGGCCACCGACTTCGCCTTCGCCGCCTATTGGCTGATGCCGCGCCTGCACCGCTTCCACGAAGCCCACCCGGAAATCGACGTCAGCCTGGTGACCAGCGACCGCACCATGAACATGCTGCGCTCGGAGATCGACGTCGGCATCGCCTTCGGCGACGGTCGCTTCAAGCACGGCGATGCGCTGCTGCTGTTCCGCGAGGAGGTATTCCCGATCTGCAGCCCACGCCTGCTCAAGGACCAGCCAGCCCCCCTGCCCGCCGCCGCGCTCGCCCAGCTGCCGCTGCTGCACCTGAAGCCCGAGGTGCGCACCCGCTGGTTCGACTGGGAGGCGGTGTTCCGCGGGTTGGGCATCGACCGGCCACCGGGCTCCGGGTCGCTGCGCTTCGACAACTACACCCTGCTGGTGCAGGCCGCCATCGCCGGCCAGGGCGTCGCCATCGGCTGGCGCTACCTGGTCGACGAGCTGATCGACCAGGGCCTGCTGGCGCGGGTGATCGAGGGCAGCCTGACCTCCGATTTCGGCTATTACGTGGTGCTGCCCGAGCGCAAGCGCCGCGCGCGGGTGGTGGCCTGTTTCGTCGAATGGCTGCAGCAGGAGCTGGGCGACGGTACCGACCCGGTGCAGAGGATCCGCCATCGCGAAGGCATCGCCGTCTGAGCCCAGCCCCTGGCGAACCCCGAGCGGAGCCGCTCGGCTTGCGGGTACCATGCGAGCTTGCCGGTACCCGAGAGAGGCGAACATGCAGGCCGCATCCCAACCCCGCATCAAGGGCTTCCACGCCCATGTCTACTACGATGCCGAAAGCTTCGAGCAGGCGCGCGAACTCTGCGAAGAGGCCGCGCGCCGTTTCCCCCTGAAGATGGGCCGCCTGCACCGCGAGCCGGTCGGCCCGCACCCGGACTGGAGCTGCCAGCTGGCCTTCCGCCCCGAGCTGTTCGGCGAGCTGATCCCCTGGCTCGCGCTCAACCGCGCGGGCCTCAACGTGCTGGTTCATCCCATCACCGGCAGCGACCTGCGCGACCACCGCGACTACCCGATGTGGATGGGCGCCGTGCGGCCGCTGGACCTCTCCGACCTCAGCGACGGCGCCATCGAGTACGACCTCTAGCGACTCAGGCCGGGCGCAGCGCCGCCAGCACCTCCTCGGCCGCGCGCCGGCCGGCGCGCACCGCGCCCTCCAGGTAGCCGCACCAGACCGGCGATGTCTCGCTGCCGGCCCAGTGCAGGTTGCCCAGCGGGGCACGCAGGTGGCGGCCATGGCGGCTCAGCAGGCCCGGCGGCAGGGGGGATACGCAGCCGGCGGTCCAGGGCTCGCGGTTCCAGTCCTGCTCCACGTACGCCAGCGGCCGGCCCGCTTCCTCGCCGAACAGTCGCACCAGGTCCTTCAGCACCCGGGCCTGGCGCTTGCGGGGGTTGTTCCCCGCCCGCGCCGGGTCGAGGAAGGCCAGCAGCACGCCCTCGCCCTGGTCGGAAGGGCTGCTGTCGAAGGTCATCTGCACCAGAGCGGTGTCGATGAAGCCGGCACCCGATAGCTGCGCCTCCCGCCAGAAGGGACGCGCATAGCTCAGGTGCACCTTCATGCCGCTGCCGCCGGTCCAGCCCCTCTGCAGGGCGGCGCGACCTTTCGGCAGCGCCGGGGCGAAGCCGATGCGGGCCATGTCGGCGGGCATCATCGCGACTATCACGCGGCGGGCACCGATGCGGCCCAGGGCGCAATCCAGGGTGACCGCCTCCTGGTCCCAGCCCTCGATGCGTCGCACCGGCGCGCCCAGCAGCACCGAGGGCCCGAGCTGCTGCGCCAGGTTCACGGACAGCCGCTGGGCGCCGCCCTGCAGGCGGAACTGCTGTGCCTGGTCGTCCAGCGCGGCGAAACCGCCAGCGGAGTGCAGGTAGAACAGGAACCACAAGAGCGAGACCCGTTCCGGGGCGCTGTTCAGGGTGGTGGCGACCGTGGTGGACACCGCCTCGACCGCCTCGGCGTCGGCGCGCTCGGCCCTGAGCCAGGCGGCCAGGCTCCAGCGGTCCCATTCCTCGGCATGGGGCGCAGCCCAGGGCGCTTCCAGGGGCACCTGCTCCGCCATGGCCTGCAGCCGCAGGTGCAACGCGCGCACGGCATCTCCCGCAGGCTCGTCGGCATCGAAGGTGTAGCGCTCGCCACCCAGCAGGGCGGCCATCTGCCCCGCGCGGTACTGCGGCACCAGGGGCACGCCCAGGTCACCGGCCAGGGCCATCACCATCGGCTGGTCGCCGCCGACCCACTGGCCGCCGCCGTCCACCTCCAGACCCTCGCCCAGCGGCTGGTTGACGGTGCGCCCGCCGACCCGCTCGCGCGCCTCGAGTACCACCACCTTCAGGCCGCTGTCGGCCAGGTGTCGTGCCGCCACCAGCCCCGACAGGCCTGCGCCGATGACCGCGACGTCCACCTCCAGGACGCAAGGTCCAGGCACCGCCGCGCGCCCGGTCCGGGTGAGGGCAGCGAGCAATGCGGCGCCGCTGAGGCACAGCAGGTGCCGACGGGTCAGGGACGTGGTTTCGAGCAGTCGATAGCGCATGGTGTTCTCCACTTGGTAACCAAGTTGCCGGAGGCAAAAAAACGACCGCTTCCGGCGGTCGTCGGGTTCAGGCCGAGGTGGTACGCACCGAGGCCAGGTAGAAGGGCACGGGGTCCTGGCGCGCCTGCAGCTGGCGGGACAGGGTCAGGTAGAACCAGCGCAGCTCGGCAGGGTCGTCGTCGGTGGCGTCGCGGTCGTCGGTCCAGCGCTGCCAGAGCGCCATTTCCATCTGCAGGATGCGATTGCGACCGAGGGTGGTGATGCGTTTCCAGAACGCATCCTCCAGGCGCTGCGCCTCGGCGGCGTCCAGCGTGGCCGGGCACGCCTCGACCTGCTGCAGCAGCTGCTCCCGCTCTGCGTCCGTGGCATGGCGCGAGGCCGCCTCCAGCAGGCCGATGGCGTAGAGCTGCTGGTATTCGGCCAGGTCCCGCAACAGGCGCGAGGCGGCGTCGGACTGCAATCGGGCGGCGCAGCGCAGCAGCAGCTCGAAGATCCGCGCGTCGGCCCGGCCCGGGTCCAGCACGCGGCTGGCACCGCCCTGGCGGACCTCCACCAGGCCGATGTCCTTCAGCTTGTGCACGGCCTGGCGCACGGTGATGCGCGAGACGCCGTAGCGCTCGGCCAACAGGCGCTCGGCCGGCAGCGATTCGCCAGGCGCCAGCTGGCCGTCGAGTATCTCGATGAACAGGCCTTCCAGCGCGGCGTCGGCGGCGTGCCCCCTGGGGGCGGGTGTCTTGAATTCGTCCATGGCGGGAAAATCTACTTGGTTACCAAGTTAAGTCAAGGCCCCGTGGCGAATCGACGCGCGCCAGGCCACGGCCTATGATCCGCCGCCTGTTTTCGGAGACCCGCCATGCGCTACCTGCTCGTCGTCACCCTGCTCTGGGCCTTTTCCTTCAGCCTCATAGGCGAGTACCTGGCCGGGCGGGTGGACAGCGATTTCGCCGTGCTGGCGCGGGTGCTGATCGCCGCCCTGGTGTTCCTCCCCTTCACCCGCTGGCGCGGCTTGCCGCCAAGGCTGCTGGCTGGGTTCTGGCTGGCCGGGGCGCTGCAGTTCGGCATCACCTACCTGTGCCTGTACCGCAGCTTCGCCGTGCTCACGGTGCCGGAGGTGCTGCTGTTCACCGTGCTCACGCCCATCTACGTCACCCTGCTGGACGATGCCCTCGCCCGGCGCTTCAGCCCCTGGGCGCTGCTGGCCGCGCTGGTGGCGGTGGGCGGCGGGGTGATCATCCGCCTCGACCGCCTGGAAGGGGACTACCTGCTCGGCTTCATCCTGCTGCAGGTGGCCAACGCCACCTTCGCCGCCGGCCAGGTGCTGTGCCGCCGCCTGCTGGTGCGCTACCCGGTGGAGCAGCCGCTGCACCGCTTCTTCGGCCACTTCTTCCTCGGTGCGCTGCTGCTGGCGCTGCCCTCCTTCCTGCTCTTCGGCAACCCGGAACGCCTGCCGCAGACCGCCGTGCAATGGGGCGTGCTGCTGTGGATGGGCCTGTTCGCCACGGCCCTGGGGATGTTCTGGTGGGTGAAGGGCAGCACCACCGTGAGCGCCGGCACCCTGGCGGTGATGAACGAACTCCACGTTCCCGCCGGGCTGGTGGTCAACCTGCTGATCTGGAACCGCGACGCCGATCTCCCCCGCCTCGCCCTGGGCGGTGCGGTGATTCTCGCCTCCCTGTGGATAAGTCGCCTGGGCCGGCGGCCTGTCGAGTTGCGGCTTTAGGAACAATGGTGGGCTGAAGCCCACCCTATCGAGAGCACCGGTTCCGGGCGTAGGGTGGGCTTCAGCCCACCACGATGCCCCCGCTACTCACCGAAACCACCGGCATCCTCCCCATCCCCGGCCCAGTCTTCCGGTAGCAGCCCGTCTTTCACGTAGCGGTGGAAGCTCGAATAGGGCCAGTCCTTCACCTGTGTCACCAGCCCATGCCTGACCGGGTTGTGGTGGATGTAGTCGACGTGCCGTTCCAGGTCGACCTGGTCCCTTATCTGGTGCTCCCAGAAGCGCCGTTGCCAGATGCCTTTTTCCCGCCGGTTCGCCTTGCTTGCCGAGCGTGGGGACGGAGACAGCGTCATGGAGAACTGGCTCTTGATCAGGCTCCAGCGGCGGGAGAAGTCAGCATCCCCGGGCGGCAGGGTCCAGATGGCGTGCAGATGGTCCGGCAATACGCAGATGGCGACGGTGTCGAAGGGTATGCGTTGCAGGGCGAGGGAGTAGGCCCGGCGCAATGAAGGGATGGCATCGGTCAGCAGTGTGGCGCGGCGATCGGCCAGGGTGACCGTGAAAAAGAAGGTGCCGCCGGGCACCAGGCTTCGGCGGTAGTTCGACATGGCAATCCGTTGCCTCGTGTTCGGGCCCTATTCGGTGGGCTGAAGCCCACCCTACAGCCCACCCGACGAAGTCCATGCGGGTGGGCTTGCTCCTCAGGCGCGGGCGCTGCGCACGCCTTCGGCCAGGGATTTGCAGAGGGTGAGGACACCGTCGATGGCCTGCTCGGCGGTCTCGGCCTTGGCGATCTGGTCCACCAGGGCGGAGCCCACCACCACGCCGTCGGCGAGGCGGGCGATGCTGGCGGCGTGTTCGGCGGTGCGGATGCCGAAGCCGATGGCCACCGGCAGGTCGGTGTGGCGGCGCAGGCGGGCCACGGCTTCCTGCACGTGCTCCAGGGTGGCGGAGCCGGCACCGGTGACGCCGGCCACCGAGACGTAGTAGACGAAGCCGGAGCTGCCCTCGAGCACCACGGGCAGGCGCTTGTCGTCGGTGGTCGGGGTGGTCAGGCGGATGAAGTCGATGCCGGCGGCCTGGGCCGGGTGGCAGAGGTCTTCGTTATGTTCCGGCGGCAGGTCGACGACGATCAGGCCATCCACGCCGGCTTCCCTGGCGTCGCCGATGAAGCGCTCGACGCCGTAGTGGTGGATGGGGTTGAAGTAGCCCATCAGCACCACCGGGGTGTCCTGGTTGCCTTCACGGAACTCGCGGACCAGCTGCAGGGTTTTCGCCAGGTTCTGCTTGGCCGCCAGGGCACGGATGTTGGCCAGCTGGATCGACGGGCCGTCGGCCATCGGGTCGGTGAAGGGCATGCCCAGCTCGATCACGTCGGCGCCGGCTTCCGGCAGGCCCTTGAGGATCGCCAGGGAGGCGTCGTAGCCCGGGTCGCCGGCGGTGAGGAAGGTCACCAGGGCGGCGCGGTTCTGCTGTTTCAGTTCGGCGAAGCGGGTCTGCAAGCGGCTCATGCCTGGGGCTCCTGTTGCATGTGGTGCATCACGGTCTGCATGTCCTTGTCGCCACGGCCGGAGAGGTTGACCACCATGAGGTGGTCCTTCGGCAGGTTGGGTGCGCGCTTGAACACCTCGGCCAGGGCGTGGGAGCTCTCCAGGGCCGGGATGATGCCTTCGAGGCGGCAGCACTGGTGGAAGGCGTCCAGGGCTTCGTCGTCGGTGATGGAGGTGTACTCGACGCGGCCGATGTCATGCAGCCACGCGTGCTCCGGGCCGATGCCGGGGTAGTCCAGGCCGGCGGAGATGGAGTGGGCGTCGATGATCTGGCCGTCCTCGTCCTGCAGCAGGAAGGTGCGGTTGCCGTGCAGCACGCCGGGGATGCCGCCGTTGAGACTGGCGGCATGCTTGCCGGTCGCGATGCCGTGGCCGGCCGCCTCGACGCCGATGATCGCAACGCTCTGGTCATCGAGGAAGGGGTGGAACAGGCCCATGGCGTTGGAGCCCCCGCCGATGCAGGCGACCAGCGAATCGGGCAGGCGCCCTTCCTTCTCGGCCAGCTGCTCGCGGGTTTCCTTGCCGATGACGGCCTGGAAGTCGCGGACCATGGCCGGGTACGGGTGCGGGCCGGCGACGGTGCCGATCAGGTAGAAGGTGTTGTGGACGTTGGTCACCCAGTCGCGCAGCGCTTCGTTCATCGCGTCCTTGAGGGTGCCGGTGCCGGCGGTGACCGGGATCACGGTGGCGCCGAGGAGCTTCATGCGGAACACGTTGGCCTGCTGGCGGTCGATGTCGGTGGTGCCCATGAAGATCACGCATTCCATGCCGAAACGCGCGGCCACGGTGGCGGTGGCCACGCCGTGCATGCCGGCGCCGGTCTCGGCGATGATGCGTTTCTTGCCCATGCGCTTGGCCAGGAGGATCTGGCCGATGCAGTTGTTGATCTTGTGCGCGCCGGTGTGGTTCAGCTCTTCGCGCTTGAGGTAGATCTTCGCGCCGCCACAGTGCTCGGTCAGGCGTTCGGCGAAGTACAGCGGGCTCGGGCGGCCGACGTAGTCGCGCTGGAAGTAGGCCAGTTCCTTGAGGAATTCCGGGTCGTCCTTGGCGGCTTCATACTCGCGGGCCAGGTCGTGGATCAGCGGCATCAGGGTTTCGGCGACGTATTGGCCGCCGAAGGAGCCGAACAGGCCCTTGGCGTCGGGGCCGGTGCGCAGTGAAGTCATGGTGGAACTCCTGGGAGTGGTATCCGATGGCAGCCATTCTAACGCTGGCCGCTTCCGGGAAAAGCGATTAGATTGCGCTGACCTGTCAGTAAAACTCACATATAGCCATGAGCCGCGACCTCCCTCCCCTGAATGCCCTGAAGGCCTTCGAAAGTGCCGCCCGCCTGCTCAGCGTAAGCCGAGCGGCGGAAGAGCTGCACGTCACCCACGGCGCGGTGAGCCGTCAGGTGCGCGCGTTGGAGGAACAGCTGGGCGTGGCGCTGCTGGCCAAGGATGGGCGCGGCATAAAACTCACGGATGCCGGCCAGCGCCTGGCCGAGGCGGCGGGGGATGCCTTCGAGCGGCTGCGTGGCGTCTGCGCGGACCTGCGCCGCCAGGAGGAGGATCGCCCCTTCGTCCTCGGTTGCCCCGGCAGCCTGCTGGCGCGCTGGTTTATCCCGCGCCTGGACCGGCTCAACCGCGAGCTGCCGGAACTGCGCCTGCAGCTCTCCAGCAGCCAGGGCGAGCTGGACCCGCGCAGCCCACAGCTGGACGCCACCCTGCTCTTCGCCGCACCGCCCTGGCCGGCGGACATGCAGGTGTTCGCGCTGGCCGAGGAGCGCATCGGCCCGGTGCTGAGCCCCCGCTACGCCGGTTTCGCCGAGCTGGAGCAGGCGCCGCCCGAGCGTCTGTTGCGGCGCCCGGTGCTGCACACGGAATCGCGCCCACAGGCCTGGCCGCAATGGGCCCGGGCGGAGGGACTGGACGCGGAAGGGTTGCAGCTGGGCCAGGGCTTCGAGCACCTGTACTACCTGCTGGAGGCGGCGGTGGCCGGCCTGGGCGTGGCCATCGCGCCGCAGCAACTGGTGGCCGATGACCTGGCTGCCGGCCGCCTGGTGGCGCCCTGGGGCTTCGTCGAGACCCCGGCGCGGCTGGCCCTGTGGGTGCCGGCCGGGCGCCAGGGCCCGCGCGCCGAGCGCCTGGCGCAGTGGCTGCGCCAGGCTTTTGCCCAGCCTGGCTGAAGCACCCGATGCTCCGGTGTGTCGGGGCCGAGGGGTGCTGGTGATTCAGCACTCCGGGGTGTACCTCACCGTGAGCATCAGGTTGCGCCGATCACCGAAGTCGTTGGCGACATCCTCAGCGGCGAAGTGGCCGCTCCGGCAATCCTTTCCGTTCATGCACCAGGCCGGCCCCATGGCGGGGCCGGCCCGGTAAGGTACCGCAAGGGGCCGGATAGCCGCGCAGCCGCGTCGGGCTCAGCTCCGGTGGCGCAGCATGTAGGCCGCCAGTGCCACCACGCCCACGGCGCCCGCTGCCACCCCGGCGGTGGCCAGCGGGTGCTCGCGGCTGTAGTCGCGGGTGGCGATGCCGGCTCTGGCGGTGCGCTCCCAGGCCTGGCCGGCGAGGTCACGAGAGCGGCTCAGGGTATGCAGGGCGCCGCTCTGGATGGCGTCCAGCGAGTGCTGCGACTCGGCCTCCACCACGTGCTTGATGCGCTCGATACCGCTGCGCAGTTGTTCGATTTCCTGCTCGATGCCCTGCAGGGTGGATTTCTTGCGAGACATGAAGAGAGCCATGTCGTACCTCCTCTTTCGGGTTGGGGTACTAGGTCCGACCCCCGTATCGCCGAGGAGTGCAGCTAATCTGAACTTATTCGGGAAATCCCGGGCCTGAGATGGCAAGTGGCCCATTTCTGAAACGCAAGGAGAACATCCATGTCGGATCATCACACCTACAAGAAGATCGAGATCGTCGGCTCCTCCCGCAACAGCATCGACGAGGCGATCAACAACGCCCTGGCCGAGGCGGCCAAGTCCATCCGCAATCTCGACTGGTTCGAGGTCGTGGAGACCCGGGGGCACATCGAGAACGGCAAGGTCGGCCATTACCAGGTCACTTTGAAGGTCGGCTTCCGACTCAGCGATAGCTGATCGTCTTACAGATAACGCCCGGCCGCTGGGCTAGGCTCACACAGGTTTGGCCATGTGGTGTCGGATCGAACAAGACCACAGATGCCATCCCCTTGGAGACGGCTGGTCTCCGCGGCTCGCTCGAGCCTTTTCTTTTCTACAACGAGGGAGCGTTACCGATGAAGAAACTGTTGTTGGCCATTGGCCTGTTCACCCTTGCCGGCTCGGCCTTCGCCGCCGCCAAGCCCTGTGAAGAGCTGAAGTCCGAGATCGACGCGAAGATCAAGGCGAACGGAGCCACCTCCTACACCCTTGAGATCGTCGACAAGGGCAGCGCGACCGACAAAAAGGTGGTCGGCAGCTGCGAAGCGGGCACCAAGGAAATCGTCTACCAGCGCAATTGATCGCGCGATGAGCTGTCAAGCCGGCGTCCGCGCCGGCTTTTTCATGGGCGCTCGCCAGCCTGCCTTGCTTACCCCGAGGTGCCCTGGTTACCGAAAAGTGCCTTCTGGTGGCTGCCTGCGGGTCGGCCTAGAGTAGGACCCCTGTGTCACGTGGAAGGCGCGAGTCTTCCCCTCAGCAAGGTCCCTTCGCTATGTCAGCCCTTTCTTCCCTGCCCCTTTCCGTCCTCGACCTGGCGCCCATCCGCGACGATGGCGGCCCCGCCCAGGCGCTGCACAACTCCCTGGCCCTGGCGCGCCATGTGGAACAGCTCGGCTTCTCGCGCTTCTGGGTGGCCGAGCACCACAATATGGAAGGCATCGCCAGTTCCGCCACTTCGGTGCTGCTGGGCTACCTGGCGGCCAATACCTCCACGCTGCGCCTGGGATCGGGCGGGATCATGCTGCCGAACCACGCGCCCCTGGTGATCGCCGAGCAGTTCGGCACCCTCGCCACGCTCTACCCCGGGCGCATCGAACTGGGCCTTGGCCGTGCGCCGGGCGCCGACCACCTGACCGCCCGCGCCCTGCGCCGCGAGCGCTCCGGCAGCGCCGACGATTTCCCCCAGGACGTGGAGGAGCTGGAGCTGCTGCTCGGCCCGCGCCTGGAAGGGCAGAAGGTCATCGCCATGCCCGGCATGGACACCCGGGTGCCGATCTGGCTGCTCGGCTCCAGCCTGTTCAGCGCCCAGCTGGCCGGGCAGAAGGGCCTGCCCTACGCCTTCGCTTCGCACTTCGCCCCGCGCTACATGCACGAGGCGATCCGTGTCTACCGCAACCATTTCCGCCCCTCGGCGGTGCTCGATGCGCCCTACGTGATGCTTGGCGTGCCCCTGGTGGCTGCGCCCACGGACGAGGAGGCGGACTTCCTCGCCACCACCGTCTACCAGCGGGTGCTGAGCCTGATGCGTGGCGAGAGCCTGGTGCTGCGCCCGCCGGTGGAGAGCATGGCCGGGCGCTGGTTGCCCCACGAGAAGGAGGCGGTCGGCAGCTTCCTGGCGATGGCCATGGTCGGTGGGCCGGAAAAGATCCGCGGCAAGCTGGAGGTGCTGCTGGAGCAGACCGGCGCGGACGAGCTGATCTTCACCTGCGACGTCTACCAGCACGAGCACCGCTTGCGCGCCTTCGACATCCTCGCCGGCCTGCGCGGCTAGGGGCGGTTCAGATCGGCCCGCAGCCCAGCGTCTCGCCACGCGCCACCACCTGGGCTCGGGCGTCGTACATCAGCACCTGGGGGCGCATGACGATCGGGCGTGCGTCGATGCGGTAGCGCTCGCCGGCGGCGAACCCGTCAAAGCGGATGCGCACATGGCAGGTGAGCTGGAAGGGGCCTGCGTCGCTGTTGAAGCCGCCGCCGCTGGAAACCTCGAACTGGTAGCGCATCTCCAGTTCATGGCGACCGGGGGTGACCTGGTAGTAGCGTCCGTCGGCGGTGCGCTTGCCGTCCAGGCGGTCGGCCATGAAGGTGGTGCCCGGCTCGCCGCGCAGGTCGATCCAGGCCTGGCCGGGGTCGGGCTGGGGAAGCGGGCCGGCGCAGGCCGTCAGGCTGGCCAGCAGGCATGCGGCGGGTAGCTTGCGCATGGCGGAATCCTCGGAAGGGCGGGGCGTTCAGGATAAACCTGGCGCCCGTTTTCAGACATCGCCGCAGCGACTTTCCCGCGCCCGCGCCACCTCGCGGTTGTCTTCACTGTAGAGCCGCGCCCAGGGGCGGAAGCCGATGCCGCCGGCCTTGAGCTGGTAGCGCTGGCCAGCAGTGAATTCCGGGTAGTCCAGCTTCAGCAGGCAGGTGCGGGTCATGGGCTCGCGCTGGGGGCCGATGTCGTCGCCGTCCACGTCGAAACTGAAGCGCACTTCCAGTTCGTGGTTGCCGGGGGTGACCTGGAAGTAGCGGTCGTCCTCCAGCGGCTGGCGGTCGACGCGGGTCGCCTGCAAGGCATGCCTTTGCGGCGGGTCAAGGTCGATCCAGGCCTGGTCGGGGTCGGGGCTGGGCATGATCAGCGAGCAACCGCCGAGGTTGAGCAGCAGGACAGTGGGAAGCAGGCGACGCATGCGGCAACTCCTTGTGGCGTGCTTTGGGGCCATGCGCTAGCTTCACGCCATGCCGGCCCCCATTCTTCTAGCCTCTCTCGACCGCGCCCGCGCCTTTGCGGTTCCGTTGCTGCTCGCCCTGGCGCTGAACGGTTGCTCCAGCCTGGACTACTACGGCCAGCTGGCCAGCGGTCAGTTCCAGCTGCTGCGCGCCCGCGAGCCGGTGGCGCAGGTGCTCGCCGATCCCGCCCGTGATGCCGCGTTGCGCCAGCGCCTGGCGCTGGCGCAACGGGCGCGGGATTTCGCCAGCGCCGAACTGGCCCTGCCGGACAACGGCAGCTACCGCGTCTATGCCGATATCCACAGGCCCTTCGTGGTGTGGAACGTCTTCGCCACGCCGGCGCTGTCTCTGGCGCCCATCACCCACTGCTTCCCCATCGCCGGTTGCGTCGCCTACCGCGGCTACTACCAGCCCGGCCGTGCACGCGGCGCCGCGGCGCTGATGCGCGAGCAGGGGCTGGATACCTGGATCGGCGGCGTCGAGGCCTATTCCACCCTGGGCTGGTTCGACGACCCGATCCTCAGCAGCATGGTGCGCTGGGACGATGACCGGCTGGCGGCGGTGATCTTCCACGAGCTGGCGCACCAGAAGCTCTATGTCGCCGACGACAGCGCCTTCAACGAATCCTTCGCCAGCTTCGTCGAGCGCGAGGGCCTGCGCCAGTGGCGCGCTCGCCAGGGCCTGCCGGTCGGCGGCGAGGCCGGGGTGCGCCAGCGCGATCAGTTCACCGCGCTGGTGCTGGCCTGCCGCGAGCGCCTGGAGCGGCTCTACGCCAGCGACCTGCCCGAGGCGCAGAAGCACCTGGCCAAGCAGGCCGAGTTCGAGCGCCTGCGCCGGGACTATCGCCAGCTGCGTGACAGCCAGTGGCAGGGCGTGGGCCGCTACGACGGCTGGATCGAAAGCCCGCTGAACAACGCCAAGCTGCTGCCTTTCGGCCTCTACGACCGCTGGGTGCCAGCCTTCGCCGAGTTGTATCGGCGCAGCGCCGGCTGGACGGATTTCCACGGGCGGGTGGCAGCGCTGGCGGCGCGTCCGCCGGTCGAGCGCCAGGCCGCCCTGGCCGAGCTGATGCCGGAGAACTCGCCGGTGGCCGCATCGGTCGAATGAACGCGGATTCGCCTGACAGGAGGTGTGCGATGAACAGATGGGGATTGGCCGTGCTGCTCGGCCTGCTGGGGAGCACCGCCGTGGCGGCGCCCAAGCCGTGCGAGGCGCTCAAGCAGGAGATCGAGGTGAAGATCCAGGCCGCCGGGGTGACCGCCTATACGCTGGAAATCGTGCCGGCCGCCGAGGTGGAAGACCCGAACATGGTGGTCGGCACCTGCGAGAACGGCACGAAGAAGATCGTCTACCAGCGCAACGGGACCTGAGTCCGCAGCCCTGGAGCACCCGGGCTGAAGCCCGGGCTACACGCCTTCGAAGGCCTGGTGCATTTCCGCGAGGGTGGCGAAGTACCAGGCCGGGGCTTCCGCCATCAGCTCCTCGTGGCTGCCGAAGCCGTAGCCGACGCCGATGGCTTGCAGGCCATTCTCCCGGGCGCCGATCAGGTCGTGCTTGCGGTCACCGATCATCAGCGTCTGCGCCGGGTCCAATCCCTCCTCGTCCAGCAGGTGGCGGATCAGGTCCACCTTGTTGGTGCGGGTGCCGTCCAGCTCGCTGCCGTAGATCACCTTGAAATGCCTGGCGAAGTCGAAGTGCCGGGCGATCTCGCGGGCGAACACCGCCGGCTTGCTGGTGGCGATGTACAGCGTGCGGCCCTGCTCGCCGAGCATCCCCAGCAGCTGGGCGACGCCCTCGAACACGCGGTTCTCGTAGAGCCCGGTGACCTTGAAGCGATCGCGGTAGTGGTTCACCGCCTCCCAGGCGCGCGGCTCGTCGAAACCGTAGGTCTGCATGAAGCACTGCAACAGCGGCGGGCCGATGAAATGCTCCAGGCGGGTGAGGTCCGGCTCGTGGATATCCAGCTTGCCCAGGGCGTACTGGATGGAGCGGGTGATGCCCTCGCGCGGGTCGGTGAGGGTGCCGTCGAGGTCGAAGAGGATGTTCGGCTGGTGCATGGCTTTAGGCGGTCTGGGCTCGGGGGTGGGCAGGATAGCGGGGTTGGCCGACCGTGCCGAGCATCCGCTGGGCATGGCCGGCCGGTGGCGTCACTGGTCGTATCCCTCGGCGATATGCAGGTCCTTCAGCTTCACGTAGTTGGCGGCGCTGTAGGTGAAGAAGGCCCTTTCCTTGTCGCTCAGCGGGCGGGCCTGTTTCACCGGGCTTCCGACGTAGAGGAAGCCGCTCTCCAGGCGCTTGCCCGGTGGCACCAGGCTGCCGGCGCCGATCACCACCTCGTCCTCGACCACGGCGCCGTCCATGACGATGCTGCCCATGCCCACCAGGATGCGGTTGCCGAGGGTGCAGCCGTGCAGGGTCACCTTGTGGCCGATGGTCACGTCGTCGCCGATGAGAAGGGGAAAGCCGTCCGGGTTGAAGGGGCCGGCATGGGTGATATGCAGGACACTGCCGTCCTGCACGCTGGTCCGTGCCCCGATGCGGATGTGATGCATGTCGCCGCGGATCAGGGCGAAGGGCCAGACCGAGCTGTCCTCGCCCAGTTCGACATCGCCGATGACGACTGCGGATCGATCGACGAAAACCCGTTCACCCAGCTGTGGTGCGGTGCCGCGGTAGGTTCGTATCGCGCTCATAGAAAGTCCTGTGGCTGCGTTGTACGCCGATTGTAATTAAGATGTCCGCTGTCGACCCGGGGTAAACCTCCCGGCTCGATGGTTGTCCCACTCTTCAGTCCCCTTCCAGGCAGGCACGTCAAAATTCTGGCATAGTGGCCGGCCGTCTCTGGAAAGGAGAGTGTCCATGACTACCTTGAGTTTCAGATCTTCCGCGAATCGTCCCAAGGCCGCAGCGGCCACGGTGACCCGCGAAGCCCTCGAGGCCCATGTAGCCGCCTATCTGCGGCGAGGAGGGCAGATCAAGAAGATCGCCAAGGGCGTGAGCGGTATGCCACTGAACGGCTCCTGGCATCTGTCCAGGCGCAGGAAATGATTTTCGGAGGGGGCCTTGTGCCCCCTCTCTCTTTCCCGGTATCAACGATCCATCAACTTTCCAGACGCAACAGGTGAATGCCGTGAGTTCCAGCAATCCCCTCCTTCAGGATTTCGACCTGCCGCCCTACTCCAGCATCCGTCCGGAACATGTAGAGCCCGCCATCGACACCATCCTCGCCGACAGCCGCGCCGCCATCGATGCGCTGCTCGCCGGCCAGCAGGGTACGCCGACCTGGCAGGGCCTGGTGCTGGCGCTGGACGAACTCGGCGAGCGCCTGGGCCGTGCGTGGAGCCCGGTCAGCCACCTCAACGCCGTGTGCAACAGCGCCGAGCTGCGCGGCGCCTATGAGGCCTGCCTGCCCAAGCTCTCCGAGTACTGGACCGAACTGGGCCAGAACCGCGAACTGTTCCAGGCCTACGAGGCACTGGCCGGCAGCCCCGAGGCCGCCGGCTTCGACGTGGCGCAGAAGACCATCCTCGAACACGCCCTGCGTGACTTCCGCCTCTCCGGCATCGACCTGCCGGCCGACGAGCAGCAGCGCTATGGCGAAATCCAGATGAAGCTCTCCGAGCTCACCAGCCGCTTCTCCAACCAGCTGCTGGACGCCACCCAGGCCTGGACCAAGCACGTCACCGACGAAGCCGCGCTCGACGGCCTCACCGAGTCCGCCCGCGCGCAGATGGCCCAGGCCGCCCAGGCCAAGGGCCTGGATGGCTGGCTGATCAGCCTGGAGTTCCCCAGCTACTACGCGGTGATGACCTACGCCAACGACCGCGCCCTGCGCGAAGAGGTCTACACCGCCTACTGCACCCGTGCCTCCGACCAGGGGCCGAACGCCGGCCAGAACGACAATGGCCCGGTGATGGAGCAGATCCTCGACCTGCGCCAGGAACTGGCCGGCCTGCTCGGTTTCGCCAGCTACGCCGAGCTGAGCCTGGCGACCAAGATGGCCGAGTCCAGCGACCAGGTGCTGAGCTTCCTCCGCGACCTGGCCGTGCGCAGCAAGCCCTTCGCGCAGCAGGACCTCGACGAGCTCAAGGCCTTCGCCGCCGAACAGGGCCTGGATGATCTGCAGAGCTGGGACACCGGCTACTACAGCGAGAAGCTGCGCGAGCAGCGCTACAGCATCTCCCAGGAAATCCTCCGCGCCTACTTCCCCATCGACAAGGTGCTCACCGGCCTCTTCGCCATCGTGCAGAAGCTCTATGGCATCGAGATCCGCGAGCTGTCGGGCTTCGACACCTGGCACCCGGACGTGCGCCTGTTCGAGATCCGCGAGAACGGCCAGCACGTCGGCCGCTTCTTCTTCGACCTCTATGCCCGCGCCAACAAGCGTGGTGGCGCGTGGATGGACGGTGCCCGCGACAAGCGCCGCACCTCCGCCGGCAAGCTGGTCAGCCCGGTGGCCAACCTGGTGTGCAACTTCACGCCGGCCGTCGGCGGCAAGCCCGCGCTGCTGACCCACGACGAAGTCACCACCCTGTTCCACGAGTTCGGCCACGGCCTGCACCACCTGCTGACCCGCGTCGAGCACGCCGGGGCCTCCGGCATCAATGGCGTGGCCTGGGACGCGGTCGAGCTGCCCAGCCAGTTCATGGAGAACTGGTGCTGGGAGCCGGAAGGCCTGGCGCTGATCTCCGGCCACTACCAGAGCGGCGAACCCCTGCCCCAGGACCTGCTGGACAAGATGCTGGCGGCGAAGAACTTCCAGTCCGGCCTGATGATGGTGCGCCAGCTGGAGTTCTCCCTGTTCGACTTCGAGCTGCACGCCACCCACGGCGATGGCCGCAGCGTGCTGGAGGTGCTCGAAGGCATCCGCGCCGAGGTCTCGGTGATGCGCCCGCCGGCCTTCAACCGCTTCGCCAACAGCTTCGCGCACATCTTCGCCGGTGGTTACGCGGCCGGTTACTACAGCTACAAGTGGGCGGAAGTGCTCTCCGCCGACGCCTTCTCCAGGTTCGAGGAAGAAGGCGTGTTCAACGCCGACACCGGCCGCGCCTTCCGCGAGGCCATCCTCGCCCGTGGCGGCTCCCAGGAGCCGATGGTGCTGTTCGTCGATTTCCGTGGCCGCGAGCCCTCCATCGACGCCCTGCTGCGCCACCTCGGCCTGTCGTCGGAGGCCGCATGAGCGAAGGCCCCGTGAACGTCACCAAGAAGCGCTTCATCGCCGGTGCCGTGTGCCCGGCGTGCAGCGAGCAGGACCGCATCCAGATGTGGGACGAGGACGGCGTGCCGCACCGCCAGTGCGTGGCCTGCGGCTATGCCGACACCCTCAACGCGCAAGGCCAGTCGGTGCCCAAGGAGCTGGGCACGCGGGTCAACAAGGCCGTGCCCAAGCCGGCCGACCCGAAGGTCCAGGGCGTGCAGTTCTTCCCCAATCCGAAACTGAAGAAGCCCAGCGAGTAGCGTCGAGGCCAAGGAGGGCGTGATGTGGCACCTGGTATGCGGTGACAACGCGGTCGAAGGTGTCGCGTCCGTGCTCGGCGCAGACGCGGCGCGCACCTTCCTGCGGGTGCTGCGCGACGATCTCGCGGTCGGCCCGCTGAAGGACATCGAACAGCCGCCCTGCACCCGCCGCGCCGCCTTCTGGCGTGGGGTCTGGCCGGTGGCGGTGCAGCCGGTGCCGGACTTCGAGGCCGGCCTGGCTGAGGATGCGCAGTGGCTCGCCGGCCTCGCCGCCCAGAGCCACGCGGTGACCGTCTGGCATGGCGACAGCGCCTCCGAGCAACTGCTGCTGGCCCGCGTCGCGGCGGCGCTGGAACACAGCCAGCTGCCGCTCTGGGAAGTGCCTTGCGGCAGTGGTGACAGCCGCGTGGCCAGCCGTCGCGCCGTGGCCATGCATGCGCCGGACGACCTGGCCGAGCTGTACCTGCCCAGGCTGATCGAGGCGGAGCGCCGCCAGGCGCTGGCGGCCCAGTGGCGCGGCGTGCTGGCCGAAGGCGCGGGCATCCGCCGCTGGCGCGAAGGGGCTTTCCATGGCGAGGACTTCAGCTTCATCGATGCCGACCTGATCGGGTCCTGCACATCGGAGTGGCGCCCGTTGGACCGCGCGATGGCCGACGTCATGGCCCGTTGCGATGGCTTCTTCGCCACCGACTTCTTCCTCTTCTGGCGCGCCCGTGAACTGGCCGCCCAGGGCCGTGTCGAGATCCAGGGCAAGCCCGGCGCCAATGGTTACGGCGGCCTGCAGGTGCGGCTGCCCGGCTGATCCGGGCAGCACCCACCCTCACGAGCCGGAGGCCCCATGCACGGACCCGACCCCCGCAACCCGCACCCCATGGCCGGCTTCCCGCAGGTCTGCTTCATCCGCAATACGGTGAACAACCCGCAGATCGAGATCGGCGAATACACCTATTACGACGACCCGGACGACTCGGAGAATTTCGAGCGCAACGTCCTGTATCTCTACCCCTTCATCGGCGATCGCCTGGTGATCGGGCGCTTCTGCGCCATCGCGCGCGGGGTGAAGTTCATCATGAACGGCGCCAACCACAAGCTTTCCGGCTTCTCCACCTACCCCTTCCAGATCTTCGGCGGTGGCTGGGAGCGGCACATGCCGGAGCTGTCCGAGTTTCCCAACAAGGGCGATACCCGGATCGGCAACGACGTGTGGATCGGCTACGAGGCATTGATCATGCCGGGGGTGACGATCGGCGACGGCGCGATCATCTCCTCGCGCTCGGTGGTGACCCGCGACGTGCCGCCCTACACCGTGGTCGGCGGCAACCCGGCCGAGCCGCTGAAACAGCGCTTTCCCGACGCAGTGGTGGAGCGCCTGCTGGCCATTGCCTGGTGGGACTGGCCGGTGGAGACGATCAGCCGGCACATGGCGGCGATCATGGCGGCGGACCTCGATGCCCTGGAGCGCTGCGTCCGCGAAGACTGAGGCGAACTGCGTCACTTCCGCCGACCGGGCGCCTTGCCGCAGCGCGGGGCCGGGAGTAATTTTCCCTGCTGTGCCCCGCTGCACAGGGAGCCGCCGCAGAGGGCGGCGATACAGCAAGGAGACCCAGGTGCCCACCTTCACCCGCAACAAACTTCCGGTCGTCGGCAGCCTCGAACTGGTGGTCGGCAACGTCCTCAAGCTGAAGCTCAACGGCCTGGGCCCGGGCAAGAAGCACTACCGGATCAAGAGCGCCAACACCTGCCTGGAAGTGAAGCAGGACGCGAACGATCGCCAGAGCGAGCAGAGCATCACCATCAAGGCGCTGCGCGCCTGCCAGTCGGTGCGCGTAGAAGCCTTTTCCGCCACCGACGACCTGCCTTCCGGCATCCACGTGGTCATCACCGTGCTGGAAGCGTTGACGCTGCCCGATGCCAGCACCGACGAAGGTTGCCTCGCGCGCCTGCTGCTGGCCGAATCGGTGGTGCCGAAGAACGCCGGCGGCCTGGAGGAGGCCCTGTTCTCCATGCAGCTGATGCGCCAGGTCATCGAGAACCGCATGGCGTTCTCCGAACCCAAGCACTTCGGCAAGCCGGCCAACAAGACCATGACGGGCTTCATCACCGCCCGCGACCCGCTGCAGTTCGAGGGGTTCGGCAACTACCCGTCCATCGGCAGCAAGGAAGGCAAGATCGACAGCTACCTGCGCCTGGCCAACGACGGCTCCGACCTGCGTTTCTCCTTCGTCCGCCAGCATGTGCAGAACGCGCTGGACGTGGCGGCGGGCAAGAGCCTGGCCAAGCCCTACAAGCCGCCGGTCTACGGCTGGATGACCGAAGGCAGCAACCCGGGCGGCTATTTCATCAAGGCGGTCGACAAGGGTGGCCAGACCTTCTTCAGCCTCACCCAGGCCTTCATCGACAACCCCAACAACCCCGGTAAACCGAAGAAATGAACAGCCCACGCCTGGCCGGACTCTTCTCCGGCGCCCTGCTCCTCGTCGCCCTCGGTGCCTGTGCGGCCGAGCCCTTCGGCCCGTCGATCTACAGCGGCCAGGTGGCGCGCTTCGACATCGCCCAGGACAAGGCCTTCGCCGATCCCGAACAGGACATGCGCTACCTGCTGGTGCAGGCCCGGCGCAACGACGGCACCAACCACTTCTGCGTGGTCGGCTACCAGTGGCCGGACGGCAAGCGCAAGGCGGCGGTGCACTGGCAGGAGGGCCAGCGCATCGTCCTCTGGACCGGCAAGTCCGGCTGGGGGGATGACTTCAAGTACGCCGACTCCATGGCCATGGCCAACAGCGTGGACCTGAAGGACGGCCTGGTGGAGACCGACGAACAGCGTTTCGGCAGCAGCTTCCTGCAGCTGCGTGCCTCCGCCGAAGGCACCCTCGCCGACTGCAAGGCCCACGGTCGCCAGTACCTGATCGAGCCGTTCACGCCGCCGAGCGAGGACGAGTAGGGCTTTCCGACGAAAACCGGCTGGCGTAGGACGCTGTAAGAATATACTGTTCATGCATACAGTATTTTCGGAGCGTCCGCCATGTCCGTCACCCTTCCGCCCCGTGGCCGTGGAACCGGTAGCAACCCCTACAACCGCTTCGCCCCGACCCTCTCGGTGGCCGAGGACGACGGCTGGTACCAGGAAGTGCCACCGACCCGCGCCACCGAGGTGCGCATCGAGACGGCCAAGAGCATCATCGCCCGCAACCAGTCGCCAGACCTGCCCTTCGACCGCTCCATCAACCCCTACCGTGGTTGCGAGCATGGCTGCATCTATTGCTACGCGCGGCCCAGCCACGCCTACTGGGACATGTCCCCGGGAATCGACTTCGAGACCCGGCTGATCGCCAAGACCAACGCCGCTGCCCTGCTGGAGCAGCAGTTGAGCAAGCCCGGCTACGTGTGCGCGCCCATCGCCCTGGGGGCCAACACCGACCCCTACCAGCCCATCGAGCGCGAGCACCGCATCACCCGCCAGGTGCTGGAAGTGCTGCTGCGCTACCGCCATCCGCTGACCATCGTCACCAAGGGCTCGCTGCTGCTGCGCGACCTCGACCTGCTGACCCAGCTGGCCGAACAGCGCCTGGTCAAGGTGATGATCAGCCTCACCACCCTCGACGACGCGCTCAAGCGCGTGCTCGAGCCCCGCGCCGCGGCGCCCTCCGCACGGCTGCGGGCGATCCGCGTGCTGCGCGAGAACCGCGTACCGGTGGGCGTGCTGTGCTCGCCGATGATCCCGATGATCAACGACAGCGAGCTGGAAAGCCTGCTGGAGGCGGCCCGCGATGCCGGCGCGCGCAGCGCCTCCTACATGCTGGTGCGCCTGCCCCGGGAGGTGGCGCCGCTGTTCGAGGAATGGCTCCAGGCCCACTACCCGCAACGTGCGGCCCACGTGATGAGCATCATCCGCCAGTGCCGGGGCGGCGAGGTCTATGACAGCCGCTTCGGCAAGCGCTTCAGCGGCGAAGGCGCCTTTGCCGAGCTGCTGGCCCAGCGCTTCGCCGTGGCCATGCGTCGCCTGGGCCTGGAGAAGCGCGGCGACGTGGCGCTGGACTGCTCGCGCTTCTGCCCGCCCGGCGGGCAGATGGCCCTGCTCTGAGCGATGGGATGAACGGCACGGCTTTTTACGTACCCGGCGTGTGACCGCAGCGCGCCGAACGGTGTCCTGTAGGGGGTCGGATAAATCCGACCATGTCGGTAAAGTAATCCCACTTACCCCTACAGAGTCCCAAGGCGAACGAGGTCGGCATGAGCGACGAGCACGATACCCCGCAACTCCAGGAAAGCGCCGAAGAAGCGCTGCGCAACATCGTCGAAGGTTTCCAGCGTTTCCGCGACCAGGTCTACCCGGAGCAGGAAGAGCTGTTCAAGCGCCTGGCCCATGAGCAGAAACCCCGCGCCATGTTCATCACCTGCGCCGACTCGCGCATCGTCCCGGAGCTGATCACCCAGAGCTCCCCCGGCGACCTGTTCGTCACCCGCAACGTCGGCAACGTGGTGCCGCCCTACGGGCAGATGAACGGCGGCGTTTCCACCGCCATCGAATTCGCCGTCATGGCCCTCGGCGTGCACCACATCATCATCTGCGGCCACTCCGACTGCGGCGCCATGAAGGCGGTGCTCAACCCCGAGCAGCTGGAGCGCATGCCCACCGTCAAGGCCTGGCTGCGCCATGCCGAGGTGGCCCGCACCGTGGTCGCCGAGAACTGCGGCTGCGCCAACCACGAGACCCTGGGCGTGCTCACCGAGGAGAACGTGGTGGCCCAGCTGGACCACCTGCGCACCCACCCCTCGGTGGCGGCGCGCCTGGCCAGCGGCCAGTTGTTCATCCACGGCTGGGTGTACGACATCGAGACCGCCGCCATCCGCGCCTACGACGCCGAGAGCGGTCGCTTCCGCACCATCGGCGACGGCCCGCTGCCGATGGCCACGCCCCGCGCCCGCTACCTGTGAGCCCCGGTGCCCCGGCTTCGGCCGGGGCAACGTCCGTTTCCTTCCTCCCTTTCGCGGCTGCGCCTGCGTCGCGTCGAGCGCCTGCACGGTGGTCCCATCGCTGGCCCGGGCTGGCAGACTGCTATCGGCCATTCGTCTGTAATGCTCATTCCAGAGCGGTTTCTTCAGTTTGAGTTAAGTCTTCGCGCCTAAGGTTTTTCTCCATCCCGACCGCCCGGTCGGGTTGCAGGCCGCCACCAACCGGCAGGTCACGAGGGCCACCGGCCCGCTCGGAACGCAAACAGGAGAAAGCATGAAACAGGACATCCGCAGCATCCCGCCCGCCCCCTTGGCAGAGAACGACGCCGCAACCACCTTCGACACCCTGGTGCGTGGCTGCCGGCGCTTCCGCGAGGAGACCTTTCCCCAGCAACGCGGTCTTTTCCAGCGCCTGGCCCGGCAGCAGTCGCCGCGCGCCATGTTCATCACCTGCGCCGACTCGCGGGTGGCGCCGGAGCTGATCACCCACAGTTCGCCCGGCGATCTGTTCGTCACCCGCAACGTCGGCAACCTGGTGCCGCCCTACGGCCAGATGAACGGTGGCGTTTCCACCGCCATCGAGTACGCGGTCATGGCCCTTGGCGTGCACCACATCATCGTCTGCGGGCACTCCGACTGCGGCGCGATGAAGGCCGTGCTGGCCCCGGATTCCCTGCGCGGCATGCCCACCGTCAGCGCCTGGCTGCGCCATGCCGAGGTGGCTCGCAGCCTGGTGGAGCGCAACTGCGATTGTGCCGGGCACGATGCCCTGGGCGTGCTGACCGAGGAGAACGTGGTGGCCCAGCTGGACCATCTGCGCACCCACCCCGCCGTGGCGGCGCGCATGGCCGCCGGGCAGCTGTTCATCCACGGCTGGGTGTACGACATCGAGACCGCCGCCATCCGCGCCTACGACGCCGAGGCCGGGTGCTTCCTGCCGCTGCAGCAAGGCCGCGTCGCCATGGCCACGCCCCGCCCGCGCTACCTGGCGTCCTGACGCCCCTCCCCATACGCCGTGGCGGTCGAGACCGCCGCGCCCCTCGTGCCGCAGGAGATCGCGACATGCGCCTTGCTTCCTTGAAATCCACCTTGCCCCGGGACCTGCTGGCCTCGGTGGTCGTCTTTCTCGTCGCCCTGCCGCTGTGCATGGGCATCGCCATCGCCTCCGGCATGCCGCCGGCCAAGGGGCTGATCACCGGCATCGTCGGCGGCCTGGTGGTCGGCTGGCTGGCGGGCTCGCCGTTGCAGGTCAGCGGCCCGGCGGCCGGCCTCGCCGTGCTGGTCTTCGAGCTGGTGCGCGAGCACGGCATGGCCATGCTCGGGCCCATCCTGGTGCTGGCCGGGCTGTTGCAGCTGTGCGCCGGGCGCCTGCGCCTGGGCTGCTGGTTCCGGGTCACGGCGCCAGCGGTGGTCTACGGCATGCTCGCCGGCATCGGCGCGCTCATCGTGATGTCGCAGGTGCATGTGATGTTCGATGCCAGGCCCCAGGCATCGGGGCTGGAAAACCTGCTGGCGTTCCCCGAGACGCTGATCAACGCGCTCGCCCAGGTCGGGCCCGGCAGCGGCCTGGCTGCCGCAGCGCTGGGCCTGGGCACCATCGCCTGCATGTGGGGCTGGGAGCGCTGGCGCCCGCAGTCGCTGCGCTTCCTGCCCGGTGCGCTGATCGGTGTCAGCCTGGCGACCCTGGCCAGCCTGGCTCTCGCGCTCGATGTGCAGCGGGTGACGGTGCCGGCCACCCTGGGCGAGGCCATCGACTGGCTGCGCCCGGCCGATCTGCTCGGCCTGGCCGACCCGCAGATCCTCCTGGCGGCGCTGGTGGTGGCGTTCGTCGCCAGCGCCGAGACACTGCTTTCCGCCGCGGCGGTGGACCGCATGCACGGCGGGCCGCGCTCCGACCTGGACCGCGAGCTGTCGGCCCAGGGTGTGGGCAACCTGCTGTGTGGCGTCCTGGGCGCGTTGCCCATGACCGGGGTGATCGTGCGCAGTTCCGCCAACGTCCAGGCCGGCGCCCGCACGCGCCTGTCCGCCGTGCTGCACGGTGGCTGGCTGCTGGCCTTCGTCGCCCTGCTGCCGATGGTGCTGCAGAGCATTCCGGTGGCGGCCCTGGCGGGCGTGCTGGTGTTCACCGGCTTCAAGCTGGTGGATGCCAAGGCCATGCGCGGCCTCTCGCGCTACGGCCGCGCGCCCTTGCTGATCTACGCCGCCACGGCTTTGGGCATCGTCGCCTTCGACCTGCTCAGTGGCGTGCTGATCGGCTTCGCCCTGACCCTGGCCAAGCTGGCCTGGAAGGCTTCGCGCCTGAAGATCGCCCTGGTACAGGGGGCTCCCGGCGAGGCGGAGCTGCGCCTGACCGGCGCTGCCACCTTCCTGCGGGTGCCGCAGCTGGCGCGGGTGCTGGAGGGCGTGGCGCCGGGCACGCGGCTGCAGGTGCCGCTGGATAACCTCAGCTACATCGACCACGCCTGCATGGAGCTGCTGGAGGACTGGGGGCGCGCCGCGCAGCGACAGGGTGGGGCCCTGCAGATCGAGCCCCGTGCCCTGAACCGGCGCCTGGAAGGACGGCTGCTCAGCCTGCGCGGCCGCGCCGTCTGAAGTTCAGCCGGCGGCGCGTTGCGCCTGGTCCAGCTGCAGTTCGACGCCGAGCTGGCGCGAGAGGCAGGGCCAGCGCTTCCACGCCGCTTCCACCTTTGGGTCGTGCAGCCTGTCGCGGTAATGCTGCACGGATGCGCGTTCGAACACCGCCTCGTCGAGCATGCCGTCCACCGCATGGTGCACGGCTTCGTCCAGCTGGTTGGCGAAGGGCTCGCCGATCAGCTGGTGGGCGATGAGGTTGGCCACGGTGGTGTCCAGGGGGATCAGCGGCTCGCCCAGGTGGGCGATGTAGCGATCGTTCACCTCCTCCACCAGGCGGTGGGCGAGGTAGGCCTCGTCGAGCAGGCCATCCAGGCCCTCGTGGCCTTCCACCATGCTCGGCGGCTGCAGGAAGAACTGCTCGGCGACCTTCAGCACCGGCTTGACCTGCGCCTCGATGCCGGCCTCGCGGGCGACGTTGGCGGCGGCGTCGAGCACGTCCGGCACCTGCTCGATGTAGGCGCTGACGAAGCGCGCCAGTACGCCTTCGGCGTCGGTGGCGGGCAGGCGGATCGCGGGGTGGAGGCGGTCCAGCTGGGTGGAGAGGATGCGCGCCAGGTGCCCGCTCCGGGCTTCCTGTTCGTGGGCTCGCTGGATGAGTTCGCGCAGGGCGAGGGTATTCATGACTGCTCCTGGATAGGACATGGATCGAAGGGAGGGGGAAGACACAACTTAGCTCGCCGTCGCGGGCAGCTAAGACCCGATTGTCATAATGCCGTAATGCTTATGCGCACTCGCGATAACGGGGTGCGTGCACCTTCGCCAACCCCGCGCCAGCCGTGGCGTTTAGGACAAGGCTTGTGGCCGTTGCGCCAATTTTCCCCCCGCGTTGCCAGCTTCAAGTCGGTGTCTATACTCCGACTCGAAAGGCGTTACCTGATGACACCCGACTGCGCACCACCGTGCTGAAGGTCGGCCGTTAAAGTCAGCCGTATTAACGACCGCTCCCTTAGCCGCTGGCCCAGCCGGCGGGATAACAAGAACGATAAGGGGAACCCGCAATGATGCGACATCCACGAGTCTGGATGGGACTCCTGCTGTGGTCGATTTTCAGCCAGGCGCAAGCCGCCTGGACCGTCAACATGACACCGGGCGCCACCGAGGTCAGCCGCACCGTTTTCGATCTGCACATGACGATCTTCTGGATCTGCGTCGTGATCGGCGTGATCGTGTTCGGCGCCATGTTCTGGTCGATGATCATCCACCGCCGCTCCACCGGCCAGGAACCTGCGCATTTCCACGAGAGCACCACGGTGGAGATCCTCTGGACGGTCGTGCCCTTCGTCATCCTGGTGCTGATGGCGATACCGGCCACCAAGACCCTGATCGACATCTACGACAGTTCCGAATCCGAGCTGGACATCCAGGTCACCGGCTACCAGTGGAAGTGGAACTACAAGTACCTGGGCCAGGACGTCGAATTCTTCAGCAACCTCGCCACGCCCGCCGAGCAGATCCACAACAAGGCGGAGAAGGACGAGCACTACCTGCTGGAGGTGGACGAGCCGCTGGTGATCCCGGTGGGCACCAAGGTGCGCTTCCTGATCACCGCCGCCGACGTGATCCACTCCTGGTGGGTCCCGGCGCTGGCGGTCAAGCGCGACGCCATCCCCGGCTTCGTCAACGAGGCCTGGACGCGCATCGACAAGCCCGGCCTCTATCGCGGCCAGTGCGCCGAGCTCTGCGGCAAGGACCACGGCTTCATGCCCATCGTGGTCGAGGCCAAGTCCAAGGAGGACTTCGCCAAGTGGCTCGCCGGCCGCAAGGAGGAGGTCGCCAAGCTCAAGGAGCTGACCGACAAGGAGTGGACGCTCGAAGAGCTCTCCGCCCGTGGCGACAAGGTCTACCACACCACCTGCGCGGCCTGTCACCAGCCCGAGGGCCAGGGCATGCCGCCCATGTTCCCGGCGCTCAAGGGCTCGAAGATCGCCACCGGGCCTAAGGAGGACCACCTCAGCATCGTCTTCCACGGCAAGCCCGGCACCGCCATGGCCGCCTTCGGCAAGCAGCTGTCGGAAGTCGACATCGCCGCCGTCATCACCTACGAGCGCAATGCCTGGGGCAACAACACGGGCGACATGGTCACGCCCAAGGAAGTCCTGGCCCTCAAACAAGCCGAGGAGAAATGACATGAGTGCAGTGATCGACCACGATCATGCCGGGCATGATCACCACCACGGTCCGGCCAAGGGCCTGATGCGCTGGGTGCTCACCACCAACCACAAGGACATCGGCACCATGTACCTGTGGTTCGCCTTCGCCATGTTCCTCCTCGGAGGCTCCATGGCGATGGTGATCCGCGCCGAGCTGTTCCAGCCCGGGCTGCAGATCGTCGAACCGGCCTTCTTCAACCAGATGACCACCATGCACGGCCTGATCATGGTCTTCGGCGCGGTGATGCCGGCCTTCGTCGGCCTGGCCAACTGGATGATCCCGCTGATGGTCGGCGCGCCGGACATGGCCCTGCCGCGCATGAACAACTTCAGCTTCTGGTTGCTGCCGGCGGCCTTCGGCCTGCTCATCAGCACCCTGTTCACCGCCGGCGGCGGGCCCAACTTCGGCTGGACCTTCTACGCGCCGCTGTCCACCACCTACGCGCCGGAGAGCGTCACCTACTTCATCTTCGCCATCCACCTGATGGGCATCAGCTCGATCATGGGTGCGATCAACGTGATCGCCACCATCCTCAACCTGCGCGCCCCGGGCATGACCCTGATGAAGATGCCGCTGTTCGTCTGGACCTGGCTGATCACCGCCTTCCTGCTCATCGCGGTGATGCCGGTGCTGGCCGGTTGCGTGACCATGATGCTGATGGACATCCACTTCGGCACCAGCTTCTTCAGCGCGGCCGGCGGCGGCGACCCGGTGCTGTTCCAGCACGTGTTCTGGTTCTTCGGCCACCCCGAGGTGTACATCATGATCCTGCCCGCCTTCGGCGCGGTCAGCTCGATCATCCCGGCCTTCGCGCGCAAGCCGCTGTTCGGCTACACCTCGATGGTCTACGCCACCGCCTCCATCGCCTTCCTCTCCTTCATCGTCTGGGCGCACCACATGTTCGTGGTCGGCATCCCGCTGACCGGCGAGCTGTTCTTCATGTACGCCACCATGTTGATCGCCGTGCCCACCGGGGTGAAGGTGTTCAACTGGGCCAGCACCATGTGGCAGGGCTCGATGACCTTCGAGACACCGATGCTGTTCGCGGTGGCTTTCGTCATCCTCTTCACCATCGGCGGCTTCTCCGGGTTGATGCTGGCCATCGCCCCGGCGGACTTCCAGTACCACGACACCTACTTCGTGGTGGCCCACTTCCACTATGTGCTGGTGCCCGGCGCCATCTTCGGCATCTTCGCCTCGGCCTACTACTGGCTGCCGAAGTGGACCGGCCACATGTACGACGAGACCCTCGGCAAGCTGCATTTCTGGATGAGCTTCGTCGGCATGAACCTGGCCTTCTTCCCCATGCACTTCGTGGGGCTGGCCGGCATGCCGCGACGCATCCCGGACTACAACCTGCAGTTCGCCGACTTCAACATGATCTCCTCCATCGGCGCCTTCACCTTCGGCGCCACCCAGCTGCTGTTCCTGTTCATCGTCATCAAGTGCATCCGTGGCGGCAAACCCGCACCGGCCAAGCCCTGGGACGGTGCCGAGGGGCTGGAGTGGACCGTGCCCTCGCCGGCGCCCTACCACACCTTCAGCACCCCGCCGGAGGTGAAGTGAAATGAGCGGGGACCTGAACAATCGCCGCCTCATCCCGCGCCTGCTGGTGCTGGTGGTGGCGATGTTCGGCTTCGGTTTCGCCCTGGTGCCCATCTACGACGTGATGTGCGTGGCCTTCGGCATCAATGGCAAGACCAACGCCAACGCCTACGAGGGCAGCCAGGCGCTGGACGAGAAGCGCCAGGTGCGGGTGCAGTTCCTGGCCACCAATGCGGCGGACATGACCTGGGAGTTCCGCTCCAAGGCGGACGACCTGGTGGTGCACCCGGGGGCGAGCAACGAAATGCTGTTCATCGCCCACAACACCACCGACAAGCCCATGACCGCCCAGGCGGTGCCCAGCATCTCGCCGTCCAAGGCCGCCGCGTACTTCCACAAGACCGAATGCTTCTGCTTCACCCAGCAGGTCCTGCAGCCGGGCGAGCGCATCGAGATGCCGGTGCGCTTCATCGTCGACCGCGACCTGCCGCCCGACGTGCACCACCTGACACTCGCTTACACGCTGTTCGATATCACGGCCCGCAAGCCCCCGGTCGCCAAGACCGGCAGTTGACGCGCCGACAAGGAGAACAACAACGATGGCAAGTCACGAGCAGTACTACGTCCCCGCCCAGAGCAAATGGCCGATCATCGCCACCATCGGCATGCTCGTCACCGTCTACGGCCTGGGCACCTGGTTCAACGACCTCAAGGCCGCGCGCCCCGATTCCAACGGCCCGCTGATCTTCTTCGTCGGCGCCCTGTGCCTGGCGTACATGCTGTTCGGCTGGTTCGGCGCCGTGATCAAGGAAAGCCGTGGCGGGCTCTACAGCCCGCAGATGGACCGCTCGTTCCGCTGGGGCATGAGCTGGTTCATCTTCTCCGAGGTGATGTTCTTCGCCGCCTTCTTCGGCGCGCTGTTCTACGTGCGTACCTGGGCCGGCCCCTGGCTGGGCGGCGAAGGCGACAAGGGCGTGGCCAACATGCTGTGGCCCAACTTCCAGTACACCTGGCCCCTGCTCAACACACCCGACCCGAAACTCTTCCCCGGGCCCAAGGAAGTGATCGACCCGTGGCACCTGCCGCTGATCAACACCATCCTGCTGGTGACCTCCAGCTTCACCGTCACCTTCGCCCACCACGCGCTGAAGAAGGCCAACCGCAAGCTGCTGAAGATCTGGCTGGCCCTGACCATCCTCCTGGGCGTCGCCTTCCTCGCCCTGCAGGCCGAGGAATACATCCACGCCTACACCGAACTGGGCCTGACCCTGGGCTCGGGCATCTACGGCGCCACCTTCTTCATGCTCACCGGCTTCCACGGCGCCCACGTGACCATGGGCACGCTGATCCTCACCGTGATGCTGGTGCGCATCCTGCGCGGCCACTTCGACGCGGACCACCACTTCGGCTTCGAAGCCGCCAGCTGGTACTGGCACTTCGTCGATGTGGTCTGGGTGGGGCTGTTCATCTTTGTGTATGTGCTTTGAAAAAGCAGCTGGAAGCCGGAAGCGGGAAGCCCGAAGCAGTTCTTCCGGCTTCTGGCTTCAAGCTTCCAGCTCTGGTTACCAGGTCGTATGCGACACCAGCTGTCCGCTGTAGAAGCCCCAGGCCACCAGGCCGATGGTGAGGGCGGCAAGGATGACGCGGACGGTGAGGGCGTTGACCACGCGTGAGCCGCGGCCCTCGTCCTTGACCAGGAAGAACAGGCCGCTGAACAGGCTGACCACGGTGGCCAGCAGCAAGAGAACGATGAGCGCCTTGAGCATGGGGCGACTCCGGGGGCGAGGGGGATGTCGTGCAGTATAGCCAGAGCTTTCCAGGCTCCAGGCCGCGCCGGGTGAGGTCTTTCCGGCCTGGCCTCGTGCCCACCCTCGTGGTGCTGGCGCTGCTGCCCGTGCTCGTCGGGCTGGGCATCTGGCAGCTGTCCCGCGCCGAAGAGAAGCGCCAGCTGCTGGCCGGCTACGAGGCGCGCCGCAACGCCGAGCCCATCGCCATCACCGACCTGGAGCGCCTGCCCGACCCGGCCTATGTGCGGGTGCGCCTGCAAGGCAGTTTCGATGACCAGCACAGCCTGCTGCTGGACAGCCGCATCCGTGCCGGCAAGCCCGGCGTCGAGCTGCTGCAACCCTTCTACGACCAGGCCAGCGGGCTCTGGCTGCTGGTCAACCGGGGCTGGCTGCCCTGGCTGGATCGGCGTACCCCGCCGCAATTCGATACCCCGCACCAGGCCCTGGCCCTCGACGCCTGGGTCTACGTGCCGCCCGGCGCCAGCTTCGAGCTCAAGCACGTCGAAGGCACCGAATGGCCGCAACTGATCAACCAGGTCGAGCCGCGCACCCTGTGGCAGAAGCTCGGCCGTGGCGGCCTGCCCTTCGAGCTGCGCATCGAGCCCGGCCTCGCCGCCTACGAGGCCGACTGGCCGGTGGTGGCCATGGGGCCGGAGAAGCACCTCGGCTACGCCGTGCAGTGGTTCGCCATGGCGGCGGCCCTCTGCGCGCTCTTCATCTATTTCGGTTTTCGCCAAGCACGGGAGACAACGGATGAACCCAGCCCTCGCTCTGCCTGATACGCCGCCGCGCCGCTCGCGCGGGCGCCTGCAGCTGCTGCTGATCCTCGCGGTGGTGATCGGGCCCATGGTGCTGGCCTCGGCCATGTACCACCTGCGCTTCTGGGTGCCGGACGGGCGCAGCTACCACGGCGCGCTGATCGGTAACGGCCAGACCCGCGCCGACCTCGGCGTGCAGGGCGCAGGCGACGAGGCGCTGTGGCAGCTGCTGGTCACCGCACCGCAAGGCTGCGAGGCCGACTGCCAGCAACTGGTCTACGTCGCCCGGCAGATCCACATCGGCCTCGGCCGTGAGGCCGGGCGCGCCAGCCACGCCTTCGCCGTCGGCCAGCCATTGTCGGCGGACTACCAGCAGACCCTGGAGCGCGAGTACCCGCGCCTGCAGCGCTACGGCCTGGACCCGGCCCTGTACGGCAAGGCGGTGGAGAGCGACGTCACCGGCCCGCAGCTGTGGATCGTCGACCCCCACGGCAACCTGGTGCTGCGCTACGACGCGAAGATCAAGGGCAAGCAGATCCTCAACGACCTGCGGCACCTCATGAAGCTCTCGAATATAGGTTGAGGGCAGCGGCAAGCTGCAAGTTACAAGCTGCAAGAGGCCTGCTCTTCCCTTGTCGCTTGAGGCTTGAAGCTTGCAGCTGAGAAAACGGAGTTCTCCACATGCAAATATCTTCCCGTCCCGGTTTCTACCTCGCGGTGCTGGCCACCGCGCTGGCGGTGGTGGTGGTGCTGCTGGGCGCCTACACCCGGCTGACCCATGCCGGCCTCGGTTGCCCCGACTGGCCGGGCTGCTATGGCTTCATCGGCGTGCCCAAGACCGAAGCCCAGCTGGCCCACGCCGAGGTGCATTTCCCCGAGGCGCCGGTGGAGGCCGACAAGGGCTGGAACGAGATGATCCACCGCTACTTCGCCGGCACCCTGGGCCTGGCCATCCTCGGCCTCGCGGTGCATGCCCTGGTACGGCGCGGGCGTGACGGCCAGCCGCGCAAGTTGCCGCTGCTGCTGCTGGGCGTGGTCATCGCCCAGGCCGCGTTCGGCATGTGGACGGTGACCCTCAAGCTCTGGCCCCAGGTGGTCACCGCGCACCTGCTCGGCGGCTTCACCACCCTGGCGCTGCTGTTCCTGCTCAGCCTGCGCCTGTCCGGCGCCTTCGCCCCGCTGCAACTGCCTGCGCGCCTGCGGCGCCTGGCGGCCCTCGGCCTGCTGCTGGTGATCGGGCAGATCGCCCTCGGCGGCTGGGTCAGCTCCAACTACGCGGCGGTGGCCTGCGTCGACCTGCCCACCTGCCACGGCCAGTGGTGGCCGGCGATGGACTTCGCCAACGGCTTCCACCTCAGCCAGCACATCGGCCCCAACTACCTGGGCGGGCAGCTGGACAGCGACGCCCGCACCGCCATCCACATGACCCACCGCCTCGGCGCCCTGGTGGTGACCCTGACCCTGCTGGTGCTCGCCTGGCGCCTGCGCGCCGCCGGTCTCGGCCGCCTCGCCGCGCTCGTGCTCGGTGCCCTGGCGCTGCAGGTCGGCCTGGGTATCAGCAACGTGATCTTCCACCTGCCGCTGCCCGTGGCGGTGGCCCACAACGGCGGCGGCGCGTTGCTGCTGCTGACGCTGGTGCTGGTGAACTACCGCGTGCGCGCGCCGGCCCTCGCCGCCGAACGCTCGACAACGGCTGTCCGGCTGCACGCCGGCAAGCCTGCCTGAACACAAGAAGAAGGAGAGACGCCATGGCCATTCCGCTCAGCGAACGCCAGGCCCGGGTCCACGCCAGCTGGCGCGACTACCTGGAGCTGACCAAGCCCAAGGTGCTGGTGCTGATGCTCATCACGTCCCTGGTGGGCATGTTCCTCGCCACCCGCGCGGGCGTGCCCTGGGAGGTGCTGATCTTCGGCAACCTCGGCATCGCCCTGTGCGCCGGGTCGGCGGCGGCGGTGAACCACGTGGTGGACCGGCGCATCGACTCGATCATGGCGCGCACCCTCAAGCGCCCGGTGGTCAACGGCCGCGTCTCGCCCGTCGCTGCGCTGGTGTTCGCCCTGCTCCTGGCGGTGGCCGGGCAGGTGCTGCTGCTGCACTTCACCAACGAGCTCACCGCCTGGCTGACCCTCGCCTCGCTGCTGGGTTACGCGGTGATCTACACCGGCTTCCTCAAGCGCGCCACGCCGCAGAACATCGTCATCGGCGGCCTCGCCGGCGCCGCCCCGCCGCTGCTCGGCTGGGTCGCGGTCACCGGGCACCTGTCCGCCGAGCCGCTGCTGCTGGTGCTGATCATCTTCGCCTGGACCCCGCCGCACTTCTGGGCCCTGGCCATCCACCGCAAGGAGGAGTACGCCAAGGCCGACATCCCCATGCTGCCGGTGACCCATGGCGAGCACTACACCAAGGTGCACATCCTGCTCTACACCCTGGTGATGTTCGCCGTGAGCCTGCTGCCCTACGCCATCCACATGAGCGGCCTGCTCTACCTGGTCTGTGCCGTCGCCCTGGGCGGGCGCTTCCTGCAGTGGGCCTGGGTGCTCTACCGCGACAGCCGACCGCACGCCGCGATCAAGACCTTCAAGTACTCTATCGCCTACCTGTTCCTGCTGTTCATCGCCCTGCTGGTGGACCACTACCTGCTGCTGAACATCTGACTCCAAAGGCTGTTACACCGCGGACCGTGCCATCGGCGCGCTTCGCGGTTAGTCTTGCCGCCACCGAATTCCCGAGTGAAGACCGCCCATGACCCGTGTGCAGAAAACCGTATTCGTCCTCATCGCCCTGGTGGCGCTGGTGCTCGGCCTGACCGTGCACAAGGTGCTCAACAACCAGCGCCAGGCCGACCCCACCCAACTGCTCGATGCCGGCATCGTGCTACTGCCGCAGAGCCGCACCCTGCCGTCCATCAGCCTCACCGACCAGGACGGCAAGCCGGTGGCGGTCAACGAGCTCAAGGACAAATGGAGCCTGCTGTTCTTCGGCTACACCTTCTGCCCGGACATCTGCCCCACCACCCTGGCGCAGATGCGCGAGCTCAAGGGCCTGCTGCCGGAGGCGGCGCGCAACAACCTGCGCGTGGTGCTGGTCAGCGTCGACCCCAACCGCGACACCCCGCAGCAGCTCAAGCAGTACCTGGGCTACTTCGACCCGGCCTTCCTCGGCTACACCGGCGAGCTGGCCTCGATCCAGAAGCTCGCCAATGCCGTGAGCATCCCCTTCATCCCGGCCGATACCAGCAAGGAAAACTACACCGTCGATCACAGCGGCAACCTCGTGGTGATCGGCCCGGACGGCACCCAGCGCGGCTTCATCCGCGCGCCGCTGAACAACCAGAAGCTCAAGGACCAGTTGCCCACCCTGCTGGTGCCGGCCAGCTGAGAAGCCTCTTTCTCAATTGCAACTAATTCTCAATAAAAATAAAATGGCGCTCCCTCACCTCCGCCAGTCAGGGAGCGCGCTTGTCGGAGCCCGATCTCAAGAGCCTTTTCATCAAGCATGCGAAGGCCCTGCAAAGCCTGTTGACGCGCAAGGTGCGCGACCCGCAGCTGGCCGCCGACCTGGTCCAGGAGAGCTTCCTGCGCCTGGCCGAGCAGCGTGGCAAGGAACGCATCGACAACAGCCCCGCGTACCTCTACCGCACCGCCCACAACCTGATGATCGATCACGCCCGGCAGCAGTCGCGGCGCAAGACCGAGTCGGTGCCCCACGAGGCGCTGGAGGAAATAGTCGAAGAACGCCCCGGCCTCGACGAAGAAGCCGCCGAGGCCCAGCACATGCACCGGCTGCGCGAGGCGGTGGCGGAACTGCCGCCGCGCACCCGTGAAATCTTCCGCCTCAACCGCCTCGAAGGCCTGACCCACGCCGAGGTCGCCCGGCAGCTGGATATCTCCGACAGCTCGGTGCAGAAGCACCTGTCCAAGGCCCTGGCGCATGTCATGCAGCGCCTGCAAACCGGCGCTTCGAGCGAAAGATGACAAATGGTTTACCGAGTATCGGCCCCTCGGACGTCAGCATTCCTATAACGAGAACTCGAGAGACCGCCGTGATCAGCCACGACCTGCGCGAGCAGGACATCCGCCAGCAAGCCGCCGATTGGGCCATCCGCCTCGGCGCCGGGGCCCTGGACGCCGAACAGGCGCAGGCCCTGGCCCGCTGGCAGGCCGAGGACCCGCGCCATGGGCCGGCGCTGCAGTTCGCCCAGCGCACCTGGGCGGACCTCGCGCGCCTGGGCGAGATGCCCGCGCCCGCGTATGCGCCCGTGCTGCCACGGGCGCGGCCACAGCAGCCGGCCCGCCGGCGTCCGCGCCTGCGCTGGGCGGCCAGTGCTGCCGCCGTGTTGCTGCTGGCCGGGCTCGGCGTCGAGCAGGGCCAGCAGATGCTGCTGCCCCTGCTGGCCGACCATGCCACCGCCAAGGGCGAGGTGCGCCAGGTGCAGCTGCCGGACGGCAGCCGCGTGGAGCTCGACACCCGCAGCGCCATCGACCTGGAATTCAGCGACACCGAGCGCCGGGTGCGCCTGCTCGGCGGTGATGCCTACTTCACCGTGGCGCCGCTGGGGCCCAACGAGACGCGACCCTTCGTGGTCGAGAGCGCCGGGGGCACCACCCGCGCGCTGGGCACCCAGTTCCTGGTCAGCCAGGACGATGCGCACGGCGCCTGGGTCGGCGTCACCGAACACAGCGTCGCGCTGGCGCTGGAACGGGCGCCCGAGCGGGGGGCGCGCGAGCAGATCCTGCAGGAGGGCCAGAGCGCCCGCTACGACGCCCATGGCGGCATCGAGACCCTCGCCCCGCGTGACTTGCAGCGCGCCACCAGCTGGCGGCGCGGGGTGCTGGTGTTCGAGCGCGTGCCGCTGGGGCAGGTCGCCGAGCAGCTCAACCGCTACCGCCCCGGCCGCGTGCTGATCAGCGACTCCGCCCTGGCCGGTCGCGAGGTCAGCGGCGTGTTCCGCCTCGACATCCTCGACGAGGCCCTGGACACCCTCACCCACGAGCTCGGGGTCAACCGCCTCGACCTGCCCGGCGTCACCTTCCTCTACTGAGCCGGCAGCCCGCCCGATGCGGGCTCCGGCATTCCCCCTGCAAGAATCCCGAAAAAAACTTACTGAGTTTTCCCGGCTGGCTCGTCTTGGTGTTGAGAGTGATTTTCATTCACCAACAACAGCGAAGCCGTAAGGAAGACCGATGAACGTATGCAAGGGGCCGGGCCAGCGATGCCGTCGTGCGCTGCTCGCCTTGGGGGGAAGCTGGGTGCTGGCCTGCGCGGGGGCGCTGCAGGCCGTCGAGTCCGATCCGCTGGCGAGGCAGGCACAGCAGGTCCTGATCGCCTTCGACATTCCGGTGCAGCCGCTGGACAGCGCGGTGCTGGCCTTCGCCGAGCAGTCCGGCGTGCAGGTGATCTTCGACGCCGCCCTGCTCGAGGGGCTGCAGGGCAATGCGGTGCGCGGTCGCCTCGATGTGCAGGCGGGCCTGCGGGCCCTGCTGCATGGCCACCCGGTGAGCTTCAGCTTCGCCTCGCCGCGCCAGGTGAGCCTGAGCCGTACCTACGCCGGGGCCGATGGCCGCGCCCTGCAACTGGGCGCCACCCATGTCCAGGGGCAGGCGATCGCCGATGACTGGGTCTACGAGGCACCCCGCTCCGTCGCCGTGATCGGCCGCGAGCAGATCGATCGCAACCCGCCGCGCCACGCCGCCGACATGCTGGAGGCCACCTCGGGCGTGTACACCGCCGTCAGTCAGCAGGACCCGGGGCTTTCGGTGAACATCCGCGGCCTGCAGGACTATGGCCGGGTCAACATGAACATCGACGGCATGCGCCAGAACTTCCAGCAGAGTGGCCACCAGCAGCGCAACGGCACGATGTACATCGACCCGGAGCTGCTCTCGGCCGTGACCCTCGAGAAGGGCGCCACCTCCGGGATGGGCGGCGCCGGGGTGATCGGTGGCGTGGCCGAGTTCAGCACCCTCGATGCCCGCGAATTCATCCGCCCGGGCAAGGAGTTCGGCGGCCGCCTGCGCGCCACCACCGGCCTCGGTGGCCACGCCAACGGCACCGATTTCATCGGCAGCAGCGCCTTCGCCCTGGGCAACGAGATCGGCGACATCCTCGTCGCGGCGAGCGAGCGCCACCTGGGTGACTACGATCCCGGGACCCACGGCGGCATCGGCGAACTGCGCACCGGTGCCGGGAGCGACCCGGGCGTCGCCGACCGCATCAAACACTCGCCCGTCGCCTATTCCGGCTCCACCATGCGCTCGCGCCTGGCCAAGCTGGGGTGGAACCTGCCCGCCGACCAGCGCCTCCAGTTCGCCTACCTGCGCACCCAGGTGGCCTATGACGACGCCAACATGATGAACGTCGAGAACGCCGAGCTCTGGGAAAAGCTCGGCAGCAGCAACGTGGTGTCGCAGAACTTCGCCCTGGACTACAGCTACAGCCCGGACGACCCGCTGGTCGACCTCAAGGCCAAGCTCTACCACGTCGACAATCGCAACGAGCAGAGCACCCTGACCCGCGGCGCCGCCGCCGGCTACGACGTCACCTACCAGACCGACACCTATGGCCTGCAGCTGCAGAACACCTCGACCCTCGCGCTGCTCGACCGTGCCGGCCTGAAGGCCAACTACGGCCTCGAGTACTTCCTCGACAAGGTCCGCCCCGACTCCACCCAGGCCACGGCCGCCAGCTCGGCGGTGGACTATCCGGTATCCGAAGGCATGACGCCCCGGGGCGAGCGCGCCATGGGCAGCCTGTTCGGCAACCTCGAATTCGACTACGACGACTGGCTGACGCTGAGCGCGGGCCTGCGTTACGACCGCTACCGCCTCAAGGGCGAGACCGGCATGAACATCAGCACCTTCACCCTCGGCACCACCCAGCAGGCCACCGTGCCGCTGCGCTATGACGTGGACCGGGAAGAGGGCCGGTTTTCCCCGACCTTCGGCCTCTCGGTCAGGCCCGGCGTGGACTGGCTGCAGCTGTTCGCCAGCTATGGGGAGGGCTGGCGCCCGCCGGCGGTGACCGAGACGCTGATCTCCGGCCGCCCCCACGGCGGCAGCGCGGAGACCCTGTACCCCAACCCGCTCCTCAAGCCGGAGCGCTCGCAGTCCTGGGAGGCGGGGTTCAACGTCTTCAGGCGGAACCTCATCACCGAGGGCGATGCCCTGGGCCTGAAGGTCGCCTATTTCGACACGCGCATCGAAGACTTCACCTTCATGTCGGTCGGCCTGCAGCGCCCCGGCTATGGCCTGCCCGCGCTGGGCATCGCCGCCTATGTGAACGACCTCACCAGCACGCGCTTCCGGGGTGTCGAATACGCCCTCGACTACGACACGGGCGGCTACTACGGCAACCTCACCTACACCCACATGATCGGCGCGAACCAGTACTGCCGGAACCAGGCCTGGCTGGGTGGCGTCACCTCGCCGGTATATGGCACCGGGCGTCGCCCCCCGGTCATCGGCATGGTGCCGAACCAGGCCGCGAACGCCATGGTCGGCTGTGGCGGGATGATGGGCACCGCCGAGCACATGCCCATGGACCGCGGCAGCCTGACCCTCGGCACCCGCCTGTTCGACCGTCGCCTGGATGTCGGCGCCCGCGCCCGCTACAGCGAAGGCTATGCACTGGACAGCGGGGACCCGGATGCCCGCGACCAGATCTACCCCGCCGACTGGAAGTCCTACACCGTCTACGACCTCTACGGCAGCTACCAGGCCAGCGACTCCCTGACCCTGCGCCTGGCCCTCGACAACGTCACCGACCGCGCCTACCTGGTGCCGCTGGGCGACGTGCTGGCCTTCACCCTCGGCCGTGGCCGCACCTTGCAGGGGACCGTGGAATACAGCTTCTGAGCCGCATTTGCCCATGAAGGGCAAAACCGCCGCGCGGCTGCCTGCCGTGCGGCGCCAACCTGTGAAACCTCAATCGGAGAACGAGCATGAGCCTTTCCATCACCTACTCCACCACCTACTCCAGCTGGACCATCAGCGACTACCTGGCCGACTGGGCGGGCTACTTCGGTGACGCCAACCATCGCGTCGGTGAAGTCGAGGACGGCGTGAACACCGGTGGTTTCTACCCGGGCACCCTGAGCGGCACCCAGTACGCGCTGACCAGCCCGAACAGCGATGCCGGCTTCGTTGCCGAAGGCAACCTGACCTACTCGCTGTTCTCCGCACCGGCCCACACCCTGTATGGCTCGCTGGACACCGTCTCGCTGGGCGCCGACGTCACCCGGGATGCATCCGGCTTCGACTTCAGCGGTGGCGCGGAAGCCAGCTTCAGCGGCCTGGGCCTGTCCAGCCTGCTCAGCGAAGGCCATGCCGGCATCGTCCACCAGGTCGTCTACGGCCTGATGAGCGGCGACGCCACCGCCTTGCAGGGCGTGCTCGACGGCCTGCTGGACGACTACGGCGTGGACACCGGCGACACCTTCGACGTGGTGGCCGCCGCCCTGGCCGCCGGCCCGCTGAGCCTGGCTCCGGCCGAGGCGGTGGGCGTGCAGGCGCCGGTCGAGGACCTGGCCCTGGCCGCCTGAGCCCAGGCGTAAAAAAAGCGAATGGAAGATCACTCCTCCATTCGCTCCGTTGTTGCCACCGCAGCCCGTGTCTTGCAGGGCCCAGGCTGCGGTGGCGCGAATTCTGTGGCCGCGCCCGGCGGGCGTCAATCGCCGGGCGCGGCCCTTCTGGGGTCTTCGATGAAGCGCATGCCTTTTCCCAAGCCGGACGACCTGCTGCAGGCCCTCGGGGGTTGCAGGGCCGCCCTGCTCAACATCGGCCTGTTCACCGCCGTGACCAACCTGCTGATGCTCGCCCCGGCGATCTACATGCTGCAGGTCTACGACCGGGTGCTGTCATCCGGCAACGAGATGACCCTGCTGATGCTCAGCATCATGGTGCTCGGCCTGTTCGCCTTCATGGGCGTGCTGGAGTGGGTGCGCAGCCTGGTGGTGATCCGCCTCGGCAGCCGGCTGGACATGCAGCTCAATCCGCGCGTCTTCGCGGCTGCCTTCCAGGCTAGCCTGGCGGCGGATGGCGGGGGCGCGGCGTCGCAGGCTCTGGGCGATCTCAACGCCTTGCGCCAGTTCGCCACCGGGCAGGCGCTGTTCGCCTTCTTCGATGCGCCCTGGTTCCCGCTCTACCTGCTGGTGATGTTCATGTTCAGCCCCTGGCTGGGGTTGCTCGCGCTGGTCGGTGCCCTGGTGCTGATGGGGCTGGCCTGGCTCAACGAGCGCGTCACGCTGGAGCCCCTGAGCGAGGCCGGGCGGCTCTCGCAGCTGGCCGGGCAGCAGGCCGCCGCCAACCTGCGCAACGCCGAGGTGGCCGAGGCCATGGGCATGTTCGCGGCCCTGCGCCAGCAGTGGGCGGGCCTGCACCAGGGCTTCCTGGCACGGCAGAGCCAGGCCAGCGAGCGCATGGCGGCCATCACCGCGCTGTCCAAGGTCGCGCGCCTGGCCCTGCAGTCCCTGGTGCTGGGGCTGGGGGCCTGGCTGGCCATCGAGCAGCTGATCAGCCCCGGGATGATGATCGCCGGCTCCATCCTCATGGCCCGGGTGCTGGCGCCCATCGACCAGCTCATCGCCGTCTGGCGGCAATGGAGTACCGCGCGCCTGGCCTACGCCCGGCTGCACGACCTGCTCCAGGCCCAGCCGCCGCGCAGCGCCGGCATGCCATTGCCGCCGCCCGAGGGCCGCCTGGCGGTCGAGCAGCTCGGCGCGATGCAGCCCGGCACCCGCAAACCCTGCCTGGCCAACATCGGCTTCGAGCTGGCCGCGGGCGAGACCCTGGGCATCCTCGGTGCCTCCGGGTCGGGCAAGTCCACCCTCGCCCGCCTGCTGGTGGGGGCGGCCCAGCCCGCCTCCGGCAAGGTGCGCCTGGACGGTGCCGACCTGCAGCACTGGGACAGGGCCGCCCTCGGCCCGCATATCGGCTACCTGCCCCAGGACGTGCAGCTGTTCGCCGGCAGCATCGCCGAGAACATCGCGCGCCTGGGCGCCGTCGACCCGGCCCGGGTGGTCGAGGCTGCCCGGCTCGCGGGTGTGCACGAGCTGATCCTCAAGCTGCCGCAGGGCTACGACACCCGCCTCGGCGAAGGCGGCGCGGGGCTCTCCGGCGGCCAGCGCCAGCGTATCGGCCTCGCCCGCGCGCTCTACGGCCTGCCGGCGCTGATCGTGCTGGACGAGCCCAACGCCAACCTGGACGAGGCGGGCGAACAGGCGCTGCTGGCCGCCATCACCCGGCTGCGCGAGTGCAAGCGCACCCTGGTCCTCATCACCCACAAGCCGGCCCTGATCGCCGGTGCCGACCAGTTGCTAGTGCTGCGGGGCGGGCAGATGCAGGCCTTCGGGCCCGGCGCCCGGGTGCTGCAGGACCTGCAGCGCGGCGCCAGGCCCGCGCCGACCGCCCCTCAACCGGCCCCCGCCCTGCGGGTCGCGCCCACCATCAGCATGAGCTACGGCTCCCCGGGTAACTGACCGATGACCGCCTTGCACAGCCCGCCCCTCCCGCCGCGCCCCGCCCTGCATGAGGCACCGCCGGTGGATGATCGCCACCCCGCGCGGCTCGGCCTCTGGCTGGTGCTGGCCGGCTTCGGTGGCCTGCTCCTGTGGGCCGCCCTGGCCCCGCTCGACAAGGGCGTACCGGTGGCGGGCACCGTGGTCGTCTCCGGTCATCGCCAGGCCGTGCAGCACCCGCTGGGCGGCGTGGTCGAACGCCTGCTGGTGCGCGACGGCGACAGCGTGCAGGTCGGGCAGGTGCTGCTGCGGATGGACACCACCCGGGCGCGCGCCCAGCGCGATGCCCTGCGGGCGCAGTACCTCAACGCCCGCGCCAGCGAGGCACGCCTGCGCGCCGAGCGCGAGGGCAGCACGCGCATCGCCTTCCCCGAGGCGCTGCGTGCCGATGCCGGCGAGCCCCGGGTGAACGATGCCCTGGCGTTGCAGGAGGCGCTTCGCGCCAGCCGCCGCGAGGCGCTGGAGAGCGAGCTGGACGGCCTGCGCGAGAACATCGCCGGTGCCCGGGCCATGCTCCAGGGCCTCACTGCCTCGATGGGCCACAAGCAAGAGCAGCGCGCCGCCCTGCAGGAGCAGCTGGGCGGCTTGCGCGCACTGGCCCGGGACGGCTACATCGCGCGCAACCGGTTGCTGGAAAACGAGCGGCTCTACGCCCAGGTCAACGGTGCGATCGCCGAGGACCTCGGCAACGTCGGTCGCACCCGGCAGCAGATTCTCGAGCTGAAGCTGCGCATCCAGCAGCGCCGGCAGGAGTTCCAGCGCGACGTGCACCAGCAGCTCGCCGATACCCAGGCCAGCGCCGAAGACCTGGCCAGCCGCCTGCGCAGCGCCGAGGCCGAGCTGGCGGCCACCCAGGTGCGGGCACCGGCCAGCGGCACCGTGGTCGGCCTCGCCGTGTTCACCGAGGGTGGCGTGGTCGCGGCCGGCCAGCAGCTGATGGAGATCGTCCCGGCCGACGCGCCCCTGCTGGTGGACGCGCGGGCCCCGGTGGAGCTGGTGGACCGGCTGCGCCCCGGGCTGCCGGTGGAGCTGCGCTTCGTCGCCTTCAACCAGAGCCGCACGCCCCGGGTGACCGGCGAAGTGGCGCTGGTCTCGGCCGACAGGCTGCTGGACGAGGCCACGCAGCAGCCCTATTACCAGGTGCGGGTGAAGGTCGCCGACGAAGGCATGCGCCAGCTCGCCGGCGAGGCCATCCGCCCCGGCATGCCGGTGGAGGCCTTCGTGCGCACTGGCGAGCGTTCGCTGCTCAACTACCTGTTCAAGCCGCTGACCGACCGCGCCCACGTGGCGCTGGCGGAGGAGTGAGCCCGATGCGCCTGCTGTTCGCCCTCTTGCTGTCGTTGCCCGTCCTCCCCGCCAGCGCCCTGGAGCTGCGCGACGCCTATGCCCTGGCGCTGCGCAACGACCCGACCTTCCACGCCGCCCTCGCCGAGCGCGACGCCGGCCAGGAGGCGCGCGTCATCGGCCGCGCCGCGCTGCTGCCCAAGCTGTCCTACAGCTACAACAACGGTCGCAACGACTCGAAGGTGACCCAGTCCACCGTGATCGGCGACATCACCAGCGAGCGCGACTACCGCAGCTACTCCTCCACCTTCACCCTGCAGCAGCCGCTGTTCGACTACGCCGCCTGGGCCGAGTACCGCCAGGGCGAGGCCAAGGCGCTGCTGGCCGACGAGCGCCTGCGCAGCCGCAGCCAGGAGCTGGCGGTGCGCCTGTTCAACGCCTACTGCGAGGCGCTGTTCGCCCACGAGCAGATCGCCCTCGCCCAGGCCCAGCGCCGCGCCTATGCCGAGCAGCTGCGGCTCAACCAGCGCCTGTTCGAGGCCGGCGAAGGCACCCGCACCGACCTGCTGGAGACCCGCGCCCGCCATGACCTGGCCCAGGCCCAGGAGATCGAGGCCGTGGACAACCTCGATGCGGCCCTGCGCGAGCTGCAGGCCATCGTCGGCGAGCCGCTGGACATCCAGGACCTGACGCCCCTGGCCGAGGGCTTCCGCGTGCAGCCGTTGCAGCCGGCGCGCTTCGAGACCTGGCGTGACCTGGCCCTGGCCAGCAACCCCGAGCTGGCCTCCCAGCGCCACGCCCTGGACGCCGCCCGCTACGCGGTGGAGCGCAACCGTGCCGGGCACCTGCCGAGCCTCAGCGCCTACGCCAGCACCGGCAAGACCCGATCAGGGTCAGAGAGCACCTACAACCAGAGGTACGACACCGACAGCATCGGCATCCAGATCAGCCTGCCGCTGTTCGCCGGCGGCGCGGTCTCCGCCTCCACCCGCCAGGCCGCCGCCGAACTGGAGCGCGCCAGCCACGCCCTGGATGCAGAGACCGCCGCGACCCTCAACCAGCTGCGCAAGCAGTTCAACCTCTGCGTCAGCAGCGGTGCCAAGGTGCGGGCCTACGAGCTGGCGGTGGCATCCGCCAGCACCCTGATCGAGGCCACCCGACGCAGCGTGGCCGGTGGCGAGCGGGTCAACCTCGATGTGCTCAACGCCGAGCAGCAGCTCTACGGCGCCCGCCGCGACCTGGCCCAGGCGCGCTACGGCTACCTGCGCGCCTGGCTGCAGCTGAAGTACCACGCCGGGTTGCTGGAGGCCGGCGACCTGGACGTGCTGGCCGGGTACTTCCGGGCCCGTAGCTGACCCGGGCATCGATCCGTCCCGGCAGGTCGCCCGGGCTGCAGCCCGGGGAAAACCGTTCGGAACATTTTTTACTGAGTTTCATTCGCTGAAACGTCATCCAGTGCAAAGCCCGGCCGATCGACCGGGCAGGCCAACCCGAATCGAGACATCGTCATGACCGCTTCCCAGCCGCAACTCTCCCATCCCCTGCGTTCCCAGCGCCTCAACCAGCTCACCCACGAGCCCCACAGCCGCCTGGACGCCCTGGTGAAGAGCCACGACCCCTTCGGCAGCCGCGAGAACTTCGCCCGCTTCGTCGCCGCCCAGTACCTGTTCCAGTACGACCTGGCGGCGCTCTATGCCGACGCCGGGCTGGGCCTGATCTTCGACAACCTCGCCAGCCGCGCCCGCCACGAGCAGGCGCGCCTCGACCTGGCCGACCTGGGCCAGGCCGTGCCCGAGGGCGACGAGAGCGTGCGTGGCGCCAAGCACCCGCTGGGTGCTGCACTGGGCTGGCTGTTCGTGTCCGAGGGCTCCAAGCTCGGCGCCGCCTTCCTCTACAAGCGCGCCGAGGCGCTGCAGCTGTCCGACAGCTTCGGCGCCCGCCACCTGGGTGATCCGGAAGGCGGGCGCGCCCAGGGCTGGAAGAGCTTCGTCGCCACCCTCGACGACATCGAGCTGGACGCCGAACAGGAACGCCAGGCGGAGGCCGCCGCCATCGCCGCCTTCAACCGCTTCGCCGATCACCTGGAACGCTGCTTTGCCTGAGGCCGGCGCGCGCGGGCCACTGCGCGGGTTGTGGCAGGCCCTCGCCTACCTGTTCATCGGCCTGGCGCTGCTGGGCGTGGTGCTGCCGGGGCTGCCCACCACCGAGTTCGTGCTGCTGGCGGCCTGGGCGGCGGCCAAGGGTTCGCCGCGCCTCAGCGCCTGGCTGGAGAACCACCGCCTGCTCGGCCCCTCGCTGCGCAACTGGCGCAACGGCGGGGTCATCACCCGCCGCACCAAGGTCGTCGCCAGTACCAGCATGTGCCTGGGCCTGACGCTGCTGGCCTGCACCGTGCCGCACCTGCCGTCGGTGATCATGGCCGGTGTCGGCATGGCCATCGGTGCCGCGTGGATCTGGTCGCGCCCGGAGAGGCTGCCCGACGCAGGCTGAAGGCCCGCACCCTGGCGCCGTTTCGTAGGTCGGGTGAAACCCGACGACCGAGCACGGTGCACACGCGGGTTTCACCCGCCCTACGGTGTTGATCGACGCCGTTCAGCGCCCACAAAAAAGCCCGCTCGATGAGCGGGCTTCTTGATGACCGGGAAGCGATCAGAACGCCGGGACCACGGCGCCCTTGTACTTCTCGAGGATGAACTGCTTCACCTCGGGGCTGTGCAGGGCCTTGGCCAGTTTCTGCATGTCGGCGCTGTCCTTGTTGTCCGGGCGGGACACCAGGATGTTCACGTAGGGCGAGTCGCTGCCTTCGATGGCCAGGGCGTCCTTGGTGGGGTTCAGCTTGGCTTCCAGGGCGTAGTTGGTGTTGATCAGGGCGAGGTCGACCTGGGTCAGCACGCGCGGCAGGGTGGCCGCTTCCAGTTCACGCACCTTGATGCCCTTGGGGTTCTCGGCGATGTCCTTGGGGGTGGCGGTGATGCTGGTGTTGTCCTTCAGCTTGATCACGCCGACCTTGTCCAGCAGCAGCAGCGCACGGCCGCCGTTGGTGGCGTCGTTGGGGATGACCACCGCAGCGCCCTGGGGCAGCTCGTCGAGCTTCTTGATCTTGGTGGAGTAGGCACCGAAGGGCTCGATGTGCACGCCGGCGACGCTCACCAACTGGGTGCCCTTGGCCTTGTTGAACTCATCCAGGTACGGCTGGTGCTGGAAGAAGTTGGCGTCCAGGCGCTTCTCGGCCACCTGCACGTTGGGCTGCACGTAGTCGGTGAAGACCTTGATCTTCAGGTCCACGCCTTCCTTGGCCAGCTGCGGCTTGATGAATTCGAGGATCTCCGCGTGGGGCACCGGGGTGGCGGCCACGGTCAGGGTGTCGGCCTGGGCGGAGAGGGCGGCGAAGGCGGCAGCGGCCACCAGCAGTTTTTTCATGGAACGCTCCTTATGGGAATGCGAGGGCCGGGTCGGGTGGACGCCGGCCATCCTTTCACTTGCGCGAGAAATGCACCACCAGCTTGTCGCCGATGGTTTGCAGGATCTGGACGAGCACCAGCAGCAGCACCACGGTGACCACCATGACGTCGGTCTGGAAGCGCTGGTAGCCGAAGCGGATGGCCAGGTCGCCCAGGCCGCCCGCACCCACCACGCCGGCCATCGCGGTGTAGGACACCAGGGTGATGGCGGTGACGGTGATGGCGGCGATGATGCCCGGGCGCGCTTCCGGCAGCAGGGCGTTGACCACGATCTGCCGGGTGGTGGCGCCCATGGACTGGGTGGCTTCGATGATGCCGCGGTCCACCTCGCGCAGGGCGGTTTCCACCAGGCGCGCGAAGAACGGCGTGGCGCCCACCACCAGCGGCGGAATGGCGCCGGCGACACCCAGGGAGGTGCCGGTGATGAACACCGTGAAGGGGATCATCACGATCAGCAGGATGATGAAGGGCAGCGAACGCAGCACGTTCACCACCAGCGACAGCAGGCTGTAGACGGCGCGGTTCTCGAACAGCTGGCGCGGGCTGGTGAGGAACAGCAGCACGCCCAGGGGCAGGCCCAGCAGCACGGTGAACAGCAGCGAGCCACCGAGCATCAGCAGGGTGTCCAGGCTGGCCAGCCAGATTTCGAACCAGTCGATGTTGGCGATGAGCTCTTGCATCAGCGCAGGACCTCCAGGTGCACGTCCGCTTCGCGGAAGCAGGTCAGCGCGGCCTCGATGTCGCCGCCGGTGAGGGCCAGGGTGAGCTGGCCGTAGGGGGTGTCCTTGATGCGGTCGATACGCCCCGCGAGGATGCTGTAGTCGACGCCGGTGCGGCGCGCGACGGTGCCCAGCAGCGGCGCGTAGGTGGCCTCGCCGCGGAAGGTCAGGCGCAGGATGCGGCCCTGGACGTGGGCGAAGTCGTCACGCTGCTCGCCCTCGTCCACCTGCTCGTCTTCCTGGACGAAGCGCTGGGTGGTGGGGTGCTGCGGGTGGAGGAAGACATCCGCCACCGGGCCCTGCTCGACGATGACGCCGGCATCCATCACCGCGACGCGGTCGCAGACGCGACGGATCACGTCCATCTCGTGGGTGATGAGGACGATGGTCAGGTTCAGCTCGCGGTTGATCTCCGCCAGCAGCTGCAGGACCTGGCCGGTGGTCTGCGGGTCGAGGGCGCTGGTGGCCTCGTCGCAGAGCAGGATCTTCGGCTGGGTGGCCAGGGCGCGGGCGATGCCGACGCGCTGCTTCTGGCCGCCGGAAAGCTGGGCGGGGTACTTCTTCGCATGGTCGCTGAGGCCGACACGGGCCAGCAGCTCGGCGACGCGGGCGTCGATCTCGGTGCGGGACAGCTCGCCGGCCAGCTTCAGCGGCAGGGCGACGTTGTCGGCGACGGTCTTGGAGGACAGCAGGTTGAAGTGCTGGAAGATCATGCCGACGCGCTGGCGGAAGCGGCGCAGGCCTTCGGCATCGAGGGCGGTGACGTCTTCGCCGGCGATGACGATGCGTCCGCCGCTGGGTTCTTCCAGGCGGTTGATCAGGCGCAGCAGGGTGCTCTTGCCGGCGCCGGAGTGGCCGATCAGGCCGAACACCTCGCCCTGCTCGACGCGCAGGTCGGTGGGCTGCAAGGCCGGAATCTCGCGGCCTTCGACGCGGTACGCCTTATGGACGTCATGGAATTCGATCACGGGGGAAACCTTGTGGGTTCTCGGGGGCCGGGTGGGCCTAAAAAGCCGGCTAGTTTACCTGTTCACGCATAGGCGCCGGAAATCTTTGTCGGCCTATGGCTATAGCCAGTTGGAATAAGAATGGAGGTGCGCGCGTCCCGCCAACGTCACGCCAAGGCGGGGGTGAACACGGGGTTCACCCGCCCTACGGATCAGCGTTGCGTGACGCAGGTCGGGTGGAACCCGGCGCGCGCTGGCCGGGCTTCAGCTCTTCGGGCTGAGCACCAGGTTCGGCACCTTGGCGGGGTCGATGCTGTGGTCCACGCGCAGCTTGTAGCTGGGGTCGAGCTTCTTCACCCGGGCGGAAAGCAGGGCCACGACCCAGGGGTACTGCCTGGCTTCGCGCACCTGCAGGCGCACGCCGCAGTCGAAGGCGACCACGTCGGCGGCCACGGCGTCGAGCAGGCTGCGCAGGCGCTCGTTGTCGTCGTTGTCGAGCATCGGCAGCGCTACCTGGTTGGCCACGCGGCGCACCGGCTTGGCGGGTTCGGCCGGCTTGGCGGCGGGCTGGATGGCGACCAGCCTGGCGGCCTCGGCAGCCTGGCGCTCGAGGGCGAGGCGCTGCTGGCGGGCCTGCTCGGTGCGGGCGGCGACTTCCTTGGCGGCGGCCTGCTCGCTGGCGGTGCGGGCCTGCTGGGCGCGGTCCAGCTCGCTGGCGCGGGCCTGGGCGATGGCGCCGTCGAGGCCGGTGGTCAGCGCCGGTGCCTGGGGCATCAGGCTGCGGGCGTGGCTGAGGGCGGTGGTGGCGGTGTCCAGGTCGCCCTGCTGCAGCGCGGCCTGGCCTTTCTTCAGCCAGGCTTCGGTGAGCTGGCGCTGGTACTGCTCCAGGCGGGTGTCGCCGGCGGCGCGCTGCTGGAGGTCCTTGAGCTGGGTCTCGGCATCGGCCAACTGGCCGTTGTTCAGGCTCAGGTCCAGTTGACGGAAACTGGTGACCAAATCGTCGGTGGGCAGGCTGGCCACCTGCGGTTTGCTCTGGCACGCGGCTAACAGCAGGGAAATCGCGATAACGGGAAGGTATCGGGTTGCGAACAGCATCATTCCTGCAAGTCTCGTGTTGCTCAAAAAACGCGCAATTCTACACTGCGCGACCGGGCAGGACAAAAGTCGGGGCCACTTTTTTGCCATCTGCGTGCTATCAGACCCGGCGGCCCGCGCGCCGTTCGCCGTTCGTCCTGTATTTCTGCGGCGGCTTCCCTACCATGGTGAACGACAACAATTACATGCTCTGGCGAGGTTCCGATGCAGCCTGACAACAGCCACTACGACTACCTGATCGTCGGCGCCGGCCCCGCCGGTTGCCTGCTGGCCAACCGGCTTTCGGCCGACGGGCGGCATCGGGTCCTGCTGCTGGAAGCCGGGGGCCGCGACAACCACCCCTGGATCCACATCCCCGTCGGCTACCTCTATTGCATCGGCAACCCGCGCACCGACTGGTGCTACCGCACCGAGGCCGAGCCGGGCCTCAACGGCCGTGCCCTGGGCTACCCGCGCGGGCGGGTGCTGGGTGGCAGTTCGTCGATCAACGGGATGATCTACATGCGCGGCCAGGCGGCGGATTACGACCATTGGGCGGCGCTGGGCAACCCGGGCTGGGGCTGGAGCGACGTGCTGCCGCTGTTCAAGCACTGCGAGGACCACCACGGCGGCGCCTCCGAGCACCACGGCGCCGGCGGCGAATGGCGGGTGGAGCGCCAGCGGCTGTCGTGGGACCTGCTGGACGCCTTCCGCGCGGCGGCGGGCGAGACCGGTATCGCCGCGGTGGAGGACTTCAACACCGGCGACAACGAAGGCTGCGGCTACTTCCAGGTCAACCAGCGCTCCGGGGTGCGCTGGAATGCCTCCAAGGCTTACCTGCGCCCCGCGCGCCAGCGCCCCAACCTCACCGTGCTCACCGGCGTCGAGGCCGAGCGGGTGCTGCTGGAGGACGGCCGCGCCCGGGGCGTGCTGGCTCGCTGGCAGGGCCAGGCCCGGGAGTTCCGCGCCCGCGAGGTGATCCTCAGCGCCGGGGCCATCGGCTCGCCCACCCTGTTGCAGCGCTCGGGGATCGGCCCGCGCCCGTTGCTGGAAGGGCTGGGCATCGCCGTGCGCCACGAGCTGCCCGGCGTCGGTGGCAACCTGCAGGACCACCTGCAACTGCGGCTGATCTTCAAGGTCAGCGGCGTGCCGACGCTCAACCAGCTGGTCGGCAGCCTCTGGGGCAAGGCCGGCATGGGCCTGCGCTACCTGCTGAGCCGCAGCGGCCCGCTGGCCATGGCGCCGAGCCAGCTGGGCGCCTTCGCCCGCAGCGGCCCGGAGCAGGACCGCGCCAACCTCGAATACCACGTGCAGCCGCTGTCGCTGGAGCGCTTCGGTGAGCCGCTGCACGCCTTCCCGGCCTTCACCGCCTCGGTGTGCAACCTGCGCCCGGCCAGCCGGGGGCGGGTGGATATCCGCGCCGCCGAGGCCAGTGCGGCGCCGCTGATCCAGCCCAACTACCTGAGCGAGGACGAGGACCTGCGCGTGGCCGCCGACGCCATCCGCCTGACCCGGCGCATCGCCGGCGCACCGGCGCTGGCGCGCTACCAGCCGGAGGAGTACCTGCCGGGCGCGGCCCTGCAGAGCGAGGCGGAGCTGCGCCAGGCGGCGGGCGACATCGGCACCACCATCTTCCATCCGGTGGGCACCTGCCGCATGGGCCAGGGCCGCGAGGCGGTGGTGGACGCGCGCCTGCGGGTGCACGGGGTGCCGGGGCTGCGGGTGGTGGACGCGTCGATCATGCCGACCATCGTTTCCGGCAACACCTGCTCGCCGACCCTGATGATCGCCGAGAAGGCGGCGCGGATGATCCTGGAAGACGCGGCCACGGGCGCTGCGAAGGCGACCGTGGCGCAGGTGGTGAGCGGCTAGGCGCGCTTGGGCAGGGCGAAGCTGAGGAGGAACAGCGCCGCCGCCGAGACGACGATGGAGGGGCCGGCGGGGGTGTCCTTGAACCAGGACAGCGCCAGGCCGGCGCACACCGCCACCAGGCCCAGCAGGCTGGCACCGGCGGCCATCTGCTCCGGGGTGCGCGCATGGCGCTGGGCGGCAGCGGCGGGAATGATCAGCAGCGAGGTGATCAGCAGCACGCCGACGATCTTCATGGCCACGGCTATGACCACGGCGATCAGCAGCATCAGCGCCAGGCGGATGGCCGCCACGGGCAGGCCTTCCACCCGCGCCAGTTCCTCGTGCACGGTGATGGCCAGCAGCGGCCGCCACAGCGGGACGAGGATCAGCATCACCAGGGCGCTGCCGCCGAGGATCCAGGCCAGGTCGGTGGGGCTCACCGCCAGCAGGTCGCCGAACAGGTAGCCCATCAGGTCGATGCGCACTTCGCTCATGAAGCTCAGGGCCACCAGGCCGAGGGACAGGGTGCTGTGGGCGAGGATGCCCAGCAGGGTGTCCGAGGCCAGCGGCTGGCGTTGCTGCAGGGTGACCAGCAGCACGGCCAGCAGCACGCAGCCGACGGTCACCGCCAGTGTCGGGCTGACATCCAGCATCAGGCCCAGGGCGACGCCCAGCAGGGCGGCGTGGGACAGGGTGTCGCCGAAGTAGGCCATGCGCCGCCAGACCACGAAGGAGCCGAGCGGGCCCGCCACCAGGGCCAGGGCGAGGCCGGCGAGAAGCGCGTTGACGAGGAAATCAGCCATGGTTGCAGTCGGGGCCGTGCTTGTGGACGGGCGTGAAGCGGGTGCCCTCGGGGAAGGTGGGGGTGGCCACGACCTCGCCATGCAGGTCGTGGGCATGGTCGTGATGGTGGTGGTAGACGGCGAGGCTCTTGGCGTCCTGGCCGAACAGCTCGACGAAGGCCGGGTCGAAGCTGACCTGCTCGGGGTGGCCGGAGCAGCACACGTGGCGGTTCAGGCAGACCACCTGGTCGGTGGTGCTCATCACCAGGTGCAGGTCGTGGGAGACCATCAGCACGCCGCAGCCGAGGCGGTCGCGCAGGCGGGTGATGAGGCGGTAGAGCTCGGCCTGGCCGGCGACGTCGACGCCCTGCACCGGCTCGTCCAGCACCAGCAACTCGGGCTGGCGCAGCAGCGCGCGGGCCAGCAGCACCCGTTGCAGCTCGCCGCCGGAAACGCTCTGCAGCGGGCTGTCGATGACGTGGGTGGCGCCCACTTCCTTGAGCGCGGCCAGGGCGGCGTCGCGGTCCACCCCCGGCACCAGGCGCAGGAAGCGCAGCACGGAGAGCGGCAGGGTCGCGTCCACCTGGAGCTTCTGCGGCATGTAGCCGATGCGCAGGCGCGGCTTGCGCCAGACGCTGCCGCGCTCGGGCTTGAGCAGGCCGAGCACGGTGCGCACCAGGGTGGTCTTGCCGGCGCCGTTGGGGCCGATCAGGGTGACGATCTCGCCGGGCTTGAGGCTGAGGCCGACGTCCTGCAGCACCGCCTGGCCGGCGAAGCTGACGCCGACGCCGTCGAGACGGATCAGCGGATCGCTCATGCCGCCTCCCGGCAGGTGGCGCAGAGGCCGACGATCTCCACCGTCTGCCCTTCGACGGCGAAGCCCACGGCCTGGGCGCTGGCGACGATGGCGTTGCTGATGGTCGGCTGTTCCAGCTCGATGGCGGTCTGGCATTCGCGGCAGATGAGGAATTGGCCCTGGTGGGCGTCGCCCGGGTGGTTGCAGCCGACGAAGGCGTTGAGGGAAGCGATACGGTGCACCAGGCCGTTTTCCAGGAGGAAATCCAGCGCCCGATAGACGGTGGGCGGCGCGGCGCGGCGACCGTCTTCCTCGGTGAGCACCCCGAGGATGTCGTAGGCGCCCAGCGGCTTGTGGCTGGCCCAGACCAGCTCCAGCACGCGCTTGCGCAGGGTGGTCAGGCGCAGGCCGTCGCGAGCGCAGAGCACCTCGGCTTCGGCCAGGGCATCACGCACGCAATGGGAATGGTCGTGGGGCATGCAGGCCAGGGGGGCTTTGGTCTTGATGGGCTTGAGCATGGGCGGCGACGTCCGGGCAAAGAGACGTTATTCTATTACGCTTTCGAGCCGGAGTCTGTTCCCGTGTCACGTCTGTTGCCCCTTCTTTTCCTCGCCTGCCTGGCCCTTCCGGCCCAGGCCGACGTGCGCCTGCTGGCCAGCATCAAGCCGCTGCAACTGATCGCCGCCGCCGTGCAGGACGGCGTCGGCCAGCCCGAGGTGCTGCTGCCCCCGGGCGCCTCGCCGCACCAGTACGCGCTGCGCCCCTCCGACGTGCGGCGCGTGCGCGAGGTGGACCTGCTGTACTGGGTCGGCCCGGACCTGGAAGGCTTCCTCCCCCGCGTGCTGGAAGGCCGCGGCAAGCCGGCGGTGGCAGTGCAGTCCCTGCCCGGCATGACCCTGCGCCACTTCGAGGCCATCGGCCACGACGAGCATGAGCACGGGGCCGAGGATGAACACGAGCATGACCACGACCACCGCCCCGGCTCACTCGACGCCCACCTCTGGCTGCTGCCGGCCAATGCGCGGGTGATCGCCGCGCGCATGGCCGCCGACCTGGCCGTCGCCGACCCGGCCAACGCCGCCCGCTACCAGGCCAACCTCAAGGCCTTCGACGAGCGCCTGGGCCAGCTCGACCAGCGCCTCAAGGCGCGCATGGCCGCCGTGTCGGGCAAGCCGTTCTTCGTCTTCCACGAGGCCTTCGATTACTTCGAGTCCGCCTACGGCCTGCGCCACGCCGGGGTCTTCAGCGTCGCCGCTGAGGTGCAGCCCGGTGCCCGTCACGTTGCCGCCATGCGCGCGCGGCTGCAAAAAGCCGGCCCCAGCTGCGTGTTCAACGAGCCGCCGGTGCGTCCGCGCCTGGCCGAAACCCTGACCGCCGGCCTGCCGGTGCGCCTGGCCGAGCTGGACGCCCTGGGCATGCAGGCAACCCTGGATGCCGGTGGCTACGAGAAGCTGCTGGAGAACCTGGGCGACGGCCTGGCCGGTTGCCTGGAAGCGCTCTGAAGGTTCGGACGGAACGCCCGGCGAGGGGGCGTTCCAGCGACTAAGGTGTCATCGAGGATTTTGGCTCGGTGACACAAGATGTTGATATGCGTCATCGATCTGGCACTACATGTTGATAGGGTGAGCCGCTTCCAAGGGTTCATCCAGACGACAGGAGGTTCCGGCGAATGGCCAAGACAGGCACCACGATCCAGGCGCGCGAGGGCATCGCCCTGCAGCCCGCTTCGGAAGATATCTGGGACAGCAAATACCGGCTCAAGCACAAGGACGGCACCCCGGTCGACGCCACGCTCGACCACACCTGGCAGCGGGTCGCCAAGGCCCTGGCCGAGGTCGAGGCAAACGACCCCGAGCACTGGTACGAACGCTTCCTCTGGGCGCTGCGCAACGGCGCCATCCCCGCCGGGCGGATCATCTCCAACGCCGGCGCCCTGGGCCACAAGCCGGCCACGTCCACCATCAACTGCACCGTCTCCGGGGTCATCCACGACTCCATGGACGACATCCTGGCCAAGGTCCACGAGGCCGGGCTGACCCTCAAGGCCGGCTGCGGCATCGGCTACGAATTCAGCACCCTGCGCCCGCGCGGCGCCTATGTTTCCGGCGCCGGCGCGCATACCAGCGGGCCGCTGTCGTTCATGGATATCTACGACAAGATGTGCTTCACGGTGAGCTCCGCCGGCGGCCGCCGGGGCGCGCAGATGGGCACCTTCGACGTCAGCCACCCGGACGTACGCGAGTTCATCCGGGTCAAGCGCGAGGACGGGCGCCTGCGCCAGTTCAACCTCAGCCTGCTGATCACCGACGGCTTCATGCAGGCGGTGGAGACCGACGACGACTGGCCCCTGGTATTCCCCGTGCACGCCAAGGAGCTGGGCGAGGTGGACCTGGGCGACCCCGAGCAGGTGGTGTGGCGCGAGTGGCCGGTGCACGAGGGCTACCAGGTGCGCGAGGACGCTCTGGTGGCCTGCCGCGTCTATGGCCGGCTCAAGGCGCGGCACCTGTGGGACATGATCATGGTCTCCACCTACGACTATGCCGAGCCGGGCTTCATCCTCATCGACCGGGTCAACGACCTGAACAACAACTGGTGGTGCGAGGCGATCCGCGCCACCAACCCCTGCGGCGAGCAGCCGTTGCCGCCCTATGGCTCCTGCCTGCTGGGCTCGATCAACCTGACCCGCTTTGTCGAGGCGCCCTTCAGCGAGGATGCGCGCTTCGACTGGGACCGTTTCCGCGAGGTGGTGAAGGTCTTCACCCGCATGCTCGACAACGTGGTGGAGATCAACGGCCTGCCGCTTGCGCAGCAGCGCGAGGAGATCACCAGCAAGCGCCGCCACGGCATGGGCTTCCTCGGCCTGGGCTCGGCGCTGACCCTGCTGCGCCTGCGCTACGGCAGCCCGGAAGCCTGCGTGTTCACCGAGGAAGTGGCCCGCGAGATGGCCCTGGTGGGCTGGCAGCAGGCCCTGGAGCTGGCCCGGGAGAAAGGCCCGGCGCCGCTGCTGGCCCAGCGCTTCGCGGTGACGGCGGAGATGCTGCGCAAGCGCCCGGAGATGGCCGCGGACGGCCTCAAGGTGGGCGACGAGGTGCCCGGCAGCCTGCTGCACGCGCGCTATTCGCGCTACATGCAGCGCATCGCCGAGTACGCGCCGGAGCTGGTGGAGGAGCTGGCCCGGGTCGGCGCGCGCTTCACCCACCACAGCTCCATCGCGCCCACCGGCACCATCAGCCTGAGCCTGGCCAACAACGCCTCCAACGGCATCGAGCCGAGCTTCGCCCATGCCTATTCGCGCAACCTGATCCGCCCCGGACGCAAGACCAAGGAAAAGATCGAGGTGTGCAGCTACGAGCTGCTGGCCTACCGCACCCTGGTCAACGCCCATGCCGTGCCGGGGGCCGAGGCCGCGGCGCAGAAGCTGCCGGACTACTTCGTCGCCGCCGACGACATCAGCCCGGCCGAGCATGTGGACATCCAGGCGGCCGCGCAGAAGTGGGTGGACTCGTCCATCTCCAAGACCGCCAACGTGCCCACCGACTACCCCTTCGAAGACTTCAAGGACATCTACCGCTACGCCTGGCGCCAGGGCCTCAAGGGCTGCACCACCTTCCGCTTCAACCCGGCGGCCTTCCAGGGCGTGCTGGTGAAGGACGCGGACCTGGAGAAGACCCGTTACCGCTTCGAGCTGGAAGACGGCAGCGTGGTGGAGCTCAAGGGCAACGAGCAGGTGGAGTACGACGGCGAGCTGCACAGCGCCGCCAACCTCTTCGACGCCTTGAAAGAAGGCTATTACGGCAAGTACTGATTGGCGGAGGCCGTGATGAGCGTGAAGATCAGCCAGAAGATCAAGGGCTTCAAGGTGGTCGACGTCGAGGCCGAGCGCGTGCGCCTGGCCGCCGAGGAAGCCGCTGCCGTGGTGCAGATGGACGAGACCCTGCAGCGCCCGGAAACCCTGGTGGGTGCCACCTACAAGATCAAGTCGCCGCTGTTCGAGCATGCCTTGTACGTGACCATCAACGACGTGGTGCTCAACCCCGGCACGGCCTACGAGCAGCGCCGGCCTTTCGAGATCTTCATCAACTCCAAGGGCATGGAGCACTTCCAGTGGATAGTCGCCCTCACCCGCATCATGTCGGCGGTGTTCCGCAAGGGCGGTGACTGCACCTTCCTGGTGGAAGAGCTGAAGGCGGTGTTCGACCCGCGCGGCGGCTACCTCAAGCGCGGCGGCATCTACATGCCCTCGCTGGTGGCGGAGATCGGCGCGGTGCTGGAGCGCCACCTGATCGCCATCGGCCTGATGGAAGGCCAGCAACTGGACGAGGAGCAGAAGCTCTACCTCGCCGAGAAACGCGCCGCCTACGAGGCCAGCCTGGGCACCAGCACCGCCGAACCCGGCGAAGGCTTCCCGCCCGGCTCCCAGCTCTGCGGCAAGTGCAACACCCAGGCCGTGGTGCAGATGGACGGCTGCGCCACCTGCCTCAACTGCGGGCATTCGAAATGTGGGTGAGCCGGGGTTTTCGCAACGCATGCGTTGCGCCGGCGAACGCCCGGCCATGGATGGCCGGGCCGGGGTCGAACTGAGGCAGCGGAGCACCGACAGGGATGTCTACAGCGGGCTTTACCTTTTCTCGGACAAGCATGCGTTGCGCCGGCGAACGCCCGGCCATGGATGGCCGGGCCGGGGTCGAACCGAGACAGCGGAGCACCGACAGGGATGTCTACAGCGGGCTTTACCTTTTCTCGGACAAGCATGCGTTGCGCCGGCGAACGCCCGGCCAAGGATGGCCGGGCCGGGGTCGAACCGAGGCAGCGGAACACCGACAGGGACGTCTACAGCGGGCTTTACCTTTCCTCGGACAAGCATGCTTCGTCCTCGCGCGCATTTCCTGGGCTGAAGCCCAGGCTACATCTGCCCTCTGTCCGTGCCATTTCGTGGCTCCAGAGTCGGACGTAGGTAGCTGCACCGCTTCCGGCAAACCGGCACCATGGCGCTTTTCCAGGTTCAGGGAGAACCCGAATGATCCGCTTCACCCTTTCGGATGTAGAACACGGTGCGGCCTATCGGCGCCTGCCGGCGGATACCGTCATGCGCACGCTGCTCAACCGGCCGGTGGAGGCGCTGGATTGCGCGGCCGCCGAGCTGCTGGAGGAGGACAACTGCAACGCCTTCGCCAAGGCCGCGTGCCGTGCCTTCTATGGGCATCACCCGCTGGTGATCCGCCCGGACGACATCTGGTTCTGCATTGCCCAGGGCTTCGCGAACCACATGGCCCTGCATGGCGAGCAGCTGCGGCCCGACCTGGTGAGCCATCAGGGCAAGAAGACGCTGACGGTGTTCTGCCCCGACTACCCCTTCGCCGATAACAGCCGCTGGGTCGAGCTGTTCGGTGATTTCTCCCGGCAGATCGCCGGGGAGATCCCGCCGTTCTCCGACTTCATCGCCACGGCCTTTTCCACCACCGGGCCCATCGAGCAGGCGGCCTTCTCGCTGTGCTGGATGGATGCCTTCAGCGGCTACTTCGACTACGAGATGCTGGCCGGCTGCGGCATCCCCGAAATCGAGCTGCAGGGCAGCGAGGATGACTGGCGCCTGATCATCGAGCGTTTCACTGCCCTGGAGGGTTACGGCCTGGGTCATTGGGTGGCGAGCCTGAAGCCGGTGCTGGAGGCGATCGCCCGCACTGCGGCCGGCGAGGTGGATCGCGCCTTCTGGGAGTCCTTCTTCCGCTATCGCAGCGGTTCGGGCCCGTCGGAGCTGACGGGCTGGATCCTCACGCTCTTCCCCTACATCGTCGACACGGCCACCGACGCGCTGCGACCGAACCCCTACCTGGGGGATTGGCAGGCACGCTTCGAGCGGGCGGGTGCCGCGGCGCTGAACGGTGACTGGCTGATGGCGGACCAGGCCCAGGGGCCGGGCCTGCAGGCCATCCCCAAGAGCCTGGTGAGCGCGGCGCTGCTGATCGATGAATTCACCACCGGCACGAAGCGCAATGCCCGCCTGGTGGGCGGCCTGTTCGGCGTGGCCCAGCGCGACGCGGACGGCGCGCTGTACCCCGCCTTCGGCTGGGCGGTGGTGGACGAGCCTTCCAGCTAGAGCGCGAAGGGCAGCGGCAGGTGCACGTCCTGGCGGTGGGCCAGGCGGCGCTGGAATTCGGCGGGGTCGTGGATCAGCACGTCTTGGCCGGCGAAGGCGTTGGCGGCGATCAGGCGCGACAACCAGAAGCGCACGCAGGCGATGCGCAGCAGGGCCGGCCAGAGTTCCGCCTCGGCGGCGCTGAAGGGGCGCAGGGCGGCATAGGCGCCAAGCAGGGCGCGGGCGCGCTGGGCGTCCAGGCGGCCTTCGTCGTCGGAACACCAGTCGTTCAGGCAGATCGCCAGGTCGTAGAGCATCGGCCCCGAGCAGGCGTTGTAGAAGTCGATCAGCCCGGCCAGGTGCGGGCCGTCGAACAGCACGTTGTCGCGGAACAGGTCGGCGTGCAGGTTGGCGCGGGGCAGGGCGAGGATGCGCGGCTTGAGCTCGGCGATTTCCTTGAGGGCGTCACGGAGCAGCGGCAGCGCGGCGGCGTCCAGCTGCAGGGCGAGGGACGGGCCCTCTTTGAGCATCCAGTCCAGGCCGCGGTCGCTCTTGCGCTCGATGGGGTGTGCGCGGGTGGCCAGGTGCAGGCGGGCCAGCAGTGCGCCGACCTCGCTGCAATGATGCGCGTTGGGCTCGCGCACATGCTTGCCGGCGAGCCGGGGTTGCAGCAGTGCGGGCTTCCCGGCCAGCTCGCGCAGGGCCTGGCCATCGGCGGTACGCAGGGCGTAGGGCACCGGCAGGCCGGCGTCGTGGAGCACGTCGAGCAGCTCGATGAAGAACGGCAGGTCGTGGCTGGGGCCGCGCTCCACCAGGGTCAGCACGTATTCACCCCGCTCCAGGCTGACGAAGAAGTTGCTGTTCTCCGAGCCTTCGGCGATGCCCTTGAAGTCCTTGAGGCGCCCCAGCCCGTAGGGGGCCAGGAAGGTTTCGAGTTCAGGGCGTTCGAGCGGGGTGAAAACGGACATTGGACTACCTTGTTACGGCCGGCACGGCGGCCTTACCAGCTGAAGATTTCCCACTGCGGGATCAGCATGTCCGGGTTGTCCGACCGGATGAAGTTGCTGTCGCCGTCTGCGCGGACCAGGAAATAGGGCTTGCCACCCTTGGGGGTGACCTTGATGGCATAGAGGAAGCCGTTGACGCGGTATTCCTGGATGGTCTTGTCGCCGTCCTGGCGGATGGTCACGTCGGGCTCGGCAGAGGGGGCGTCGTCGGCGGCGAATACGCCGGCCGGGGCGACGACCAGCAGGCTGGCAAGCAACAGGCGGTTGATGGCGCGCATGGTGGTAACCTTGTCCCTTATCGTCAATGATCGGGCCATTCTACTGCGGGTCCGGCGAATAAAGGTTGAATTCACGCATGAGCCAAGCCCCTCTCGTCCTGGTGGACGGTTCCTCCTACCTGTACCGTGCCTTTCATGCCCTGCCTCCGCTGACCACCTCCGCCGGCCTGCCGACGGGTGCGGTCAAGGGCGTGCTGAACATGCTCAAGAGCCTGCGCAAGCAGTACCCGGACAGCCCCTTCGCAGTGGTCTTCGACGCCAAGGGCGGAACCTTCCGCGACGAGATGTTCGCCGAGTACAAGGCCAACCGGCCGTCGATGCCCGACGAGCTGCGGGTGCAGGTCGAACCGCTGCACGCCACCGTGCGTGCCCTGGGTTTGCCGCTGCTGTGCGTGGAGGGCGTGGAGGCCGATGACGTGATCGGCACCCTGGCCCGGCAGAGCGCGGCGCTGGGCCGTGCGGTGGTGATCTCCACCGGTGACAAGGACATGGCGCAGCTGGTCGACGGGCACATTACGCTGGTCAACACCATGACCGGAAGCGTGCTGGACATCGATGGCGTGAAAGAGAAATTCGGCGTCGGTCCTGAGCTGATCATCGACTACCTGGCCCTGATGGGCGACAAGGTCGACAACATCCCCGGCGTGCCCGGCGTCGGCGAGAAGACCGCCCTGGGCCTGCTGACCGGCGTCGGTGGTGGCCTGGACGTGCTCTACGCCAACCTCGACAAGGTGCCCGAGCTGGCGATCCGCGGTGCCAAGGGGTTGCCGGCCAAGCTCGAAGAGCACAAGGAGATGGCCTACCTCTCCTACAAGCTGGCGACCATCAAGTGTGACGTCGAGCTGAACGTCGAGATCGAGGCGCTGCACCCCGGCGAGCCGGACGTGGAGGCCCTGACCGAGCTGTACCGCACCCTGGAGTTCAAGACCGGCCTGGATGACCTGCAGCGCCAGGCCAAGGCCGCCGGCGAGACGCTGCCGCCGCCCGCGCAGCCGGCCGATGCGGTCGAGACCCGCTATGAAACCGTGCTGGAGCAGGCGCAGTTCGATGCCTGGCTGAAGAAGCTGCAGGACGCGCCGCTGTTCGCCTTCGACACCGAGACCACCAGCCTCGACCCGCAGCAGGCGCAGGTGGTGGGCGTGTCCTTTGCCGTCAGCCCGCACGAGGCGGCCTATGTGCCGCTGGCCCACTCCTATATGGGGGGGCCCGAGCAACTGGACCGCGACGCCGTGCTCAAGGCCCTCAAGCCGCTGCTGGAAGACCCGGCCAAGGGCAAGATCGGCCAGCACGCCAAGTACGACATGAACGTCCTGGCCAACGCCTCGACGCCCATCTTCATGCAGGGCATCGCGTTCGACACCATGCTCGAGTCCTATGTGCTGGATTCCACCGCGACCCGCCACGACATGGACAGCCTGTCGCTGAAGTACCTCGGCCACAGCACCATCCGTTTCGAGGACATCGCCGGCAAGGGTGCCAAGCAGCTGACCTTCGACCAGATCGCCATCGAGCAGGCCGGCCCCTACGCCGCCGAGGACGCCGACATCACCCTGCGCCTGCACCAGACCCTGTGGCAGAAGCTCGAGGCCACGCCGTCGCTGGCCTCCGTGTTCCGTGACATCGAGATGCCGCTGGTGCCGGTGCTGGCGCGCATCGAGCGCAACGGCGCCTATGTGGACGCCAAGCTGCTCGGCCAGCAGAGCATCGAGCTGGGCACCCGCATGGTGGAGCTGGAGCGCCAGGCCTACGAGCTGGCCGGCCAGGAGTTCAACCTCGGCTCGCCCAAGCAGCTCGGTGCCATCCTCTACGAGAAGCTGGGCCTGCCGGTGCTGTCCAAGACCGCCACCGGCCAGCCGTCCACCGCCGAGAACGTGCTGGCGGAGCTGGCCGAGCAGGACTTCGAGCTGCCCAAGGTGATCATGCAGTACCGCACCGTGAGCAAGCTCAAGAGCACCTACACCGACAAGCTGCCGGAGCAGATCAACCCGCGCACCGGGCGCATCCACACCTCCTATCACCAGGCGGTGGCGGCCACCGGGCGGCTGTCCTCCACCGACCCGAACCTGCAGAACATCCCGATCCGCACCGCCGAGGGCCGGCGCATCCGCCAGGCCTTCGTCGCGCCCAAGGGCTACAAGCTGCTGGCGGCGGACTACTCGCAGATCGAGCTGCGCATCATGGCTCACCTGGCCAAGGATGAAGGCCTGCTGGACGCGTTCCGTCACGACCGCGACGTGCACCGGGCCACGGCGGCGGAAGTCTTCGGCGTCGAGCTGGAGCAGGTGAGCAACGACCAGCGACGCAGCGCCAAGGCGATCAACTTCGGCCTCATCTACGGCATGAGCGCCTTCGGCCTGGCCAAGCAGATCGGCGTCGACCGCAAGCAGTCCCAGGCGTACATCGACCGCTACTTCGCCCGCTACCCCGGCGTGCTCGCCTACATGGAGCGCACCCGCGAGCAGGCGGCGCAGCAGGGCTTCGTCGAGACGCTGTTCGGTCGGCGCCTGTACCTGCCGGAGATCAACTCGAAGAACCAGGCCATGCGCAAGGGCGCCGAACGCACCGCGATCAACGCGCCGATGCAGGGCACCGCCGCCGACATCATGAAGCGCGCCATGGTGGCTGTGGATAACTGGCTGAGCGAATCCGGCCTGGATGCGCGGGTCATCCTCCAGGTGCACGACGAACTGGTACTGGAGGTGCGCGAAGACCTGGTGGAACAGGTGCGCGAGGCCATCCGCCCCTTGATGAGCGGCGCGGCGCAGTTGGACGTGCCGCTGCTGGTGGAAGTCGGGGTGGGTGACAACTGGGACGAGGCGCACTGAGGCGGCGCCAGCCCTGGCTTAGGCCTCCGGCGCATAACGCCGGAGGCCTTCATAACGAACGGATTTCAGAAAGAGGGTGAACTTTTCCACTGAGCGCAGAGTCAGAGTTCGGGAATGGCTGGTGAAGCCTTCGATGCTCCTTTTGCTGTGTTTAGTGTTGGCAGATATCTGGACCCCGCCCTAGCGGTTCAGACTTGAACCCCGAACTTCCCCCTCCCCATACGAAGCTCGGGGTTTTTTTTGCCTGCGATTCAGGCCTCCGGCTCGACCTGCTCGAATTCCTCGCCCAGTTGCAGCCAGTTGGCCAGCACCGCTTGCGCTTCCTCGATGCCCTGGCGCTTGGGTGCCGAGAACAGCTGGATGGTCACGCCCTCGCCCCACCCCTTGCGGATGTCCTGCTGAACCTTGAGCAGCGCGTTCTTGGCGGCGCCGAACGCCAGCTTGTCGGCCTTGGTCAGGAGGATGTGCATGGGCATGTTGCCGGCGGCGGACCAGTCGAGCATCAGGCGGTCGAAGTCGGTCAGCGGGTGGCGGATGTCCATCATCAGGATCAGCCCGGCCAGGCTCTCGCGGCTGCTCAGGTAGGCTTCCAGGTGGCGTTGCCAGTGCTGCTTGAGCGGGATCGGCACCTTGGCGTAGCCGTAGCCGGGCAGGTCGACCAGGCGCCGCTGCTCGTCCAGCGAGAAAAAGTTGAGCAGCTGGGTGCGCCCCGGGGTCTTCGAGGTGCGCGCCAGGCTGGCGTGGGTGAGTGTATTCAGCGCGCTGGACTTGCCGGCGTTGGAACGCCCGGCGAACGCCACTTCCAGGCCTTCGTCGGGAGGGCACTGGTCGACCTTGGCGGCACTGATGAGAAAGCGGGCCTGTTGGCACAGGCCGATGATCGGGTTCTTGAATGACATGAGGTGTCCACGGGTGCGACGCGGTGTCGCAGGGGGCTGTTTCGTTTCCGTTTGAGCATCGCCAGTATATAATGCCGCAGATTTAGTGTGCGCTTTATCCCCCAGGGTTCAGTGTCCACGGGACTGACCGTTGCGCGACAGAACGCATGGCAGGGCCCCTCTGATGAGGTTGATCATGAAGAAAGTGCTACTCGTCGCAAGCCTTGCGGCGCTGGCCTTTGGCGCTCAGGCCGCCCAGGATCCGGAAGCGGTTTTCAACCGGGCCTGCGGTGCCTGTCACAACGGTCAACTGCCTATGGCGCCGAAAAAAGGCGACAAGGCCGCCTGGGAGCCGCGTCTGGCCAAGGGCAACGATGCTCTGGTCAAGAGCGTCACCAATGGTTTGAACGCCATGCCTCCCCGAGGCTTGTGCATGGACTGCAGTGCCGAGGACTACCAAGCGGTCATCCAGTGGATGAGCCAATAATCAAGGTAGCCCGGCGCTAACTCTTTCACCCTTAGCCGTAATTGGATTAGCTGATGAACAAAGTACTCGTGAGTCTGCTGTTGACCCTGGGCATCACCGGTCTGGCCCACGCCGCTGGCGACGCCAAAGCCGGTCAGGCGAAAGCTGCCGTATGTGGTGCCTGCCATGGTCCGGACGGCAACAGCGCCGCCCCCAACTTCCCGAAACTGGCTGGCCAGGGCGAGCGCTACCTGCTCAAGCAGCTGCACGACATCAAGTCCGGTAACCGCCAAGTGCTGGAAATGACCGGCCTGCTGACCAACCTGAGCGACCAGGACCTGGCCGACATCGCCGCCTACTTCTCCAGCCAGTCCGGCAGCGTCGGCGCCGCCGATCCCAAGCTGGTCGCCCGGGGTGAAGCCCTGTTCCGTGGCGGCAAGCTGGAAGAAGGCATGCCCGCCTGCACCGGTTGCCACTCCCCCAACGGTGCCGGCAATGCCGCCGCCGGCTTCCCGCACCTGGGTGGCCAGCACGCCCAGTACGTGGCCAAGCAGCTGACCGACTTCCGCGAAGGCAACCGCACCAACGACGGCGACAGCATGATCATGCGCGCCATCGCCGCGAAGCTGAGCAACAAGGACATCGAAGCCGTGTCCAGCTACATTCAGGGTCTGCACTGAGTCCGACCCAGCGGTAGAAATCGGTAAATAAAAGGGTGGCCATGGCCACCCTTTTTCATTGGTTCCGCCGCTACAATTGCCGGAACCCGTCGCACCGCGATCGGTCGAAGCAAGGCCCGCCGCAGAACCATACTGACCGCTTAGGAGTTAAGCATGCGTAACCTGATTCTTTCCGCCGTTCTTGCCAGTGCGAGCCTCTTCGGCATGACCGCACAGGCCGAGGACATCCAGGCCGGCAAACAGTACGTCGAACTGAGCAGCCCGGTCCCGGTGTCCAAGCCCGGCAAGATCGAAGTGGTGGAACTGTTCTGGTACGGCTGCCCCCATTGCTACCAATTCGAACCCACCCTGAACGCCTGGACCGAGAAGCTGCCCGAAGACGTCAACTTCGTGCGCATCCCCGCCATGTTCGGCGGCGTGTGGAACGTCCATGGCCAGCTGTTCATCACCCTGGAGAGCATGGGCGTCGAGCACGCCGTGCACAAGGCGGTGTTCGAGGCCATCCACAAGGAAGGCAAGAAGCTCTCCACCCCCGACGAGATGGCCGAGTTCCTCGCTGGCCAGGGCGTGGACAAGGCCGCCTTCATCAAGGCCTATAACTCCTTCGGCGTGAAGAGCCAGATGGAGAAGGCCAAGAAGCTCGCCATGGCGTACCAGATCTCCGGCGTGCCGACCCTGATCGTCAACGGCAAATACCGCTTCGACATCGGCTCCTCCGGCGGCCCCGAGCAGGCCACCCAGGTTGCCGACTTCCTCATCGCCAAGGAGCGCGCCGCGAAGTAAGCGGCGCCCGGCAGAGCGAAGATGCTGCGCCGCTGGAGCAACGATCGCACCGCTGGCCTGCGGACTCCGCAGGTCAACCCGCATTGCGACTCCGGCGGCCTGCCCCAGGACGGCCGCCTCCGGCTGCTCAGCTTCAACATCCAGGTCGGCATCAGCACCGGCCACTACAGGCACTACCTGACCCGCAGCTGGCAGCACCTGTTGCCCCATGCCGGCCGTGCCAGCAACCTGCAACGCATCGGTGCCCTGCTCGGCGATTTCGACCTCGTGGCCCTGCAGGAAGTCGACGGCGGCAGCCTGCGTTCGGGCTACGTCAACCAGGTCGAGCACCTTGCCCACCTGGCCGCGTTTCCCTTCTGGTACCAGCAGCTCAACCGCAACCTCGGGCGCATCGCCCAGCACAGCAACGGGTTGCTCAGCCGCCTGCAGCCCACCTGCCTCGAAGACCACCCCCTCCCCGGCCCGCCCGGTCGCGGCGCCATCCTCCTGCGCTTCGGCGAGGGCGAGGACGCGCTGGTGGTGGTGATGATGCACCTGGCCCTCGGCACCAAGGCCCGTACCCGCCAGCTCGCCTACATCCGCGAGCTGATCGGCGGCTACCGCCACCAGGTACTGATGGGCGACATGAACACCCACGCCAACGACCTGCTGAAGACCTCGCCCCTGCGTGATCTCGGGCTGCTCGCGCCGCAGGTCGAGGCCACCTTCCCGAGCTGGCGCCCACAGCGCTGCCTCGACCACATCCTGCTCAGCCCCAGCCTCACCCTGGAGCGCGTGCAGGTGCTCAGCCAACCCATCTCCGACCACCTGCCAGTGGCGGTGGACATCCGCTTGCCCGCCTCCCTCGCCGGGGATGCGCTGCCGGCCCTGGTGGACACCCCCCACGGAACACCTTCATGAGCGACGACGGCCAGCGCTGGAAAGAAAAGTACCTGCAGAGCCTCGAACAGCAGGAGAAGCTGGAGCGTCGCTGGGACGCCCGCCTCGACCTCCTGCGCCGTGGCCTGGTGCGCAGCTCCCTCGCCGCCGAAGGCACCGACAAGGCCGTCGACCAGTGCATGCAGGAGCTGCGCGAGATCATCCGTGGCGACCAGATCGACGCCGGCCTCTCCGCTTTGATCCCGCGCCTGGAAAAGGCCGTGCTGGACTCCGAGCAGCGCCGCCAGCAACGCATCGACCAGAACGTCGGCGCCCTCACCGGGCTGACCAACCAGTTGCTCAAGCTGGATGTGCCGCGTGACGTGCGCAAGGCCCTCAAGCAGTTCGCCAAGCGCATCGACGAGCGCGCCAGCCAGGCGCGGGAGATGCCCGCCCTCCTCGGTGAGCTCAGCGGCCTGCAACAGCGCGCCCTCGACGAAATCGTCAATGCCGAATCCGCCGCGCCCAAGCCCGGCCTGCTGCAGCGCCTGTTCGGAGGCCAGGGCGACAGCGCCGACGAGCCCCAGGCGGCCGCCGCGCCGCTCCCGGGTGGCGAAGCCCTGGCCCCGCCGCCGGCCGTTCCCGCACCCGCCGCGCTG
>NZ_BAAJNO010000011.1:0-248770 GCF_054558415.1 Pseudomonas sp. No.21 | reverse complement strand
ACTGTGATCGAAGAAATGGCGGAGTTCGGCAAGCATGTCGAGGCCTCATCGATGGGATGGCCCGTATGCATCGCCGCTTCGTGACCGTATCTCGATGAGACCGCCAAGCCCTGCATCCGGGGCGAGACAGTAGGCTGAAAACCCCGATGGGCTGGGAATAGGGAAAAGCCCCCAAAGGGCTCGGGAAGTGTCCGAAGAAATGAGGGGAGCTGCTGTAGGAACCCAATCACTTCAATGCCCGGAGTACTGAGGGGACGCCAGCGTCATCCGGTCCGACCACGGAAGCACCAGGCAAAAAAAGCCCCGCCGAAGCGGGGCCAGAGCACATTCAACCTTTCAGCGAACGATGGCTCAGGAGGTCTTGACCCCATGCTGGCCGCTCTGGGCCAGGTCCATCAGCTCGCGGTTGGCCACGGCGTACATGGCGTAGTCGGTGCCGGTTGCGGCGCGCAGTTCGGTGAGCATCACCTTCCAGCGCTCCACCAGCGGGCGGTGCTGTTCCAGCCACAGGGCCACGCGCTCGTCCATGTCGACCGGGGCATCGACCATCTGCAGCAGCGATACGGTGATCGCCCGCTGTTGCCAGTCGAGGTCGTCACGGAAGGCTTCGCGCGCCAGCGCCTGCCAGTTGCTCTCCACCGGCAGGCCGGTGATCTGCTGCAGGTACCAGGACAGGTCCAGCGCGCCACCGACGGCGAAGTAGGCGGCGGCCACTTCGGCCGTGTCCTTGCCGGTGACGTCCGAGGCCTCGATGATCGGCAGCAGCGTGTACAGGTGGCTGGTGCCGGCCACCACGCGGGCCAGTTCCTCCGGTGCGCCGGCCTCGACGTAGGCCTGGTAGCGGGCCAGCCACTGCTCGCGGGCCGGGCCTTCCAGCAGCTCGTCCAGGCGACCGGCCAGTTCGGCCACGCGCGGGCCGAAGTGGCCGACGTCACGGGCAGCGTTCTGGTCTTCGCGGCGGCTGCGCAGGAACCAGCGGGTGGCACGGCGGCCGAGGCGCATCAGCTCGTCCATCAGGGTCAGCTGCAGCTCGGCGGGCACCTTGTAGTCCAGCGACTCGATCTGCTTCCACCAGTGCGGCAGGCGGAACACATCGCGCACCACCACGTAGGCACCGGCGACGTTGGCCGCGCTCATGCCGGTGGACTCCTTCAGGCGTTGCACGAAGGTGATGCCCATGTGGTTGACCAGGTCGTTGGCGATCTGGGTGCTGATGATCTCGCGCTTCAGACGATGGCGGCGCATGGCCTCGCCGAACTTGCTCGCCAGCAGCGGCGGGAAGGCGGTCTCCATCTCGCGGGCAAGGTAGTCGTCGTCCGGCACCAGGGACTTGAGCAGCGATTCCTTGAGGTCGATCTTGCTGTAGGAGATCAGCACCGACAGCTCCGGCCGGGTCAGCCCCTGGCCGTTGGCGGCGCGCTCGTTGAGCTCCTCGTCACCGGGCAGGAACTCCAGCGCGCGGTCCAGCTTGCCGGCACCTTCCAGCGCGGCGATCAGGCGCTTGTACTCGCCGATGCGCTCGCGGGCACGGCGTTGCGCCAGGGACAGCGCCTGGGTCTGCTTGTAGTTGTTGCCCAGCACCAGGCTGCCCACCGCATCGGTCATCTCGGCCAGCAGCTTGTTGCGCTGCTTGCCGGTCATGTCGCCGGCCGCGACGATCTCGCCCAGGAGGATCTTGATGTTCACCTCGTGGTCGGAGCAGTCCACGCCACCGGCGTTGTCGATGAAGTCGGTGTTGCTGGCGCCGCCGTTGAGGCCGTATTCGACACGGCCCAGCTGGGTCATGCCCAGGTTGCCGCCCTCGCCCACCACCTTGGCGCGCAGTTCGCGGCCGTCCACGCGCAGGGCGTCGTTGGCCTTGTCGCCGACGTCGGCGTGGCTTTCCTTGCTGGACTTGACGTAGGTGCCGATGCCGCCGTTCCACAGCAGGTCGACCGGTGCCTTGAGCAGGGCGTTGAGCAGTTCGGTGGGGGTCAGCTTGTCGGCACGGATGTCGAAGCGTTCCTTCATTTCCGGGCTGATGGCGATGCTCTTGGCGCTGCGCAGGAAGATGCCGCCGCCGGCGGAGATCAGCTTGGCATCGTAGTCGGCCCAGGAGGAGCGCGGCAGGTCGAACAGGCGCTTGCGCTCGACGAAGCTGCTGGCCGCGTCCGGGTTCGGGTCGATGAAGATGTGCATGTGGTTGAAGGCCGCCACCAGCTGCAGCGTTTCCGACAGCAGCAGGCCGTTGCCGAACACGTCGCCGGCCATGTCGCCGATGCCGATCACGGTGACGTTGTCCTTCTGCACGTCGATGCCGCGCTCGCGGAAGTGGCGCTGCACCGAGACCCAGCCGCCCTTGGCGGTGATGCCCATGCCCTTGTGGTCGTAGCCGGCGGAGCCGCCGGAAGCGAAGGCGTCGCCCAGCCAGAAGCCGTACTCCAGGGCGATGCCGTTGGCGATGTCGGAGAAGGTCGCGGTGCCCTTGTCGGCCGCCACCACCAGGTAGGGGTCGTCGGCGTCGTGGCGCACCACGTTGGCCGGCGGCACCACCTGGCCTTCCTTGAGGTTGTCGGTGATGTCCAGCAGGCCGCTGATGAAGATGCGGTAGCAGGCGATGGCCTCGGCCTGGATGTCGTCACGGCTGCCGCCAACGGGCAGGCGACGGGGGATGAAGCCACCCTTGGCGCCCATGGGCACGATCACCGCGTTCTTCACCTGCTGCGCCTTGACCAGGCCCAGCACTTCGGTGCGGAAGTCTTCCTCGCGGTCGGACCAGCGCAGGCCGCCCCGGGCGACGTCGCCGAAGCGCAGGTGCACGCCTTCCACGCGCGGGCAGTAGACGAAGATCTCGAACTTGGGCACCGGACGCGGGATGTCGGGGATCAGCCGCGGGCTGAGCTTGAAGCTGAAGTAGCCCTTGTTCTGGCCGTTGGCATCGGGCTGGTAGAAGTTGGTGCGCAGGGTCGCCTTGATCAGGTCGAGGTAGCGCCGCAGGATGCGGTCCTCGTTGAGTACGGCGACGTTGTCCAGCTCGCCGAGGATGGCCTGTTCGAGCTTCTGCTGCTTGTCTTCCAGGTCCTCGGCGGTGAGCTTGCGGGCCAGGTAGAAGCGGGTCTTGAACAGGCGCACCAGCTCCTTGGCGATGTCCACATGGTTCAGCAGCGTGCTGGCGATGTAGGACAGGTCGAAGCCCAGGCGGATCTGCTTCAGGTAGCGGGCATAGGCGCGCAGCAGCGCCACGTCGCGCCAGGGCATTGAGGCAGTCAGTACCAGGCGGTTGAAGGCGTCGTTCTCGGCGTCACCGCCGACGATGTGGATGAAGGCGTCCTGCAGGGTGTCGTTGAGCTGCTGGATGTCGACTTCCTGGCCCGAGGCACTGGTGAAGGCGAAGTCGTGGATCCAGAACTCGCGGCCATCCTGGCGGTGCAGGCGATAGGGGAACTCGCCGAGCACGCGCAGGCCGAGGTTCTCCAGGATCGGCAGGACGTCGGACAGCGGCAGCGGCTTATCGGCGTGGTACAGCTTGCAATGCAGCAGTTGCTCGCCCTGGGTCAGCGGCTGGTAGAAGCTCATCACCAGCTGGCGCTCGTCGGAGAGGCTGTTCAGGTGCTGCATGTCGACCACGGCCGAATGCGGGGCGAAGCGCTCGCGGTAGCCGGCGGGGAAGCCTTTCGGGAAGTCGGCCAGCACACGGGTGCCCTGGGCCTCGCCGAAGCTTTCGTTGACCAGGCTGGCGTAGTCGTCCTTCCAGGAACGGCAGGCCTGGATCACTTCCTTCTCCAGGCGCACCGGGTCGACCACGGCCTTGTTCTTCGGGTCCAGGCGCAGGATGAACTGCACGCGCGCCAGCACGGATTCGGAGAAGAAGGTCCAGAACTCGCAATCGCTGGCCTGCAGGCGCTCCATGAGGATCTGCTGGATCTTCAGGCGCGTCTCGGTGGAATAGACATCGCGCGGCACGTAGGCCAGCGCATAGGCGAAGCGCCCGTAGGGATCACGGCGCAGGAACAGGCGGATCTTGTTGCGTTCCTGCATCTGCACGATGGCCATGGCGGTGGAGAACAGGTCGTCCACCGGGGTCTGGAACAGGTCGTCGCGGGGCAGCACCTCCAGCACCTGGCCCAGCTCCTTGCCGAGGTGGGCACGCGGATCGAAGCCGGAGCGGCGCTGGATCTCGGCGACCTTGCCGCGGATGAAGGGGATCTCGGTCACGCTCTCGGCATACACCGCGGAGGTGTACAGGCCCATGAAGCGGCATTCCTTGACCACGCGCCCCTTGGCGTCCAGCTCGCGGATGGAGACGAAGTCCGGGTAGGCCGGGCGGTGCACGCGGCTCGGCTCGGCGGCCTTGGCGAAGGACAGCAGCACCGGGCCGCGCAGGTAGTCGACGGCCTCCTTCTCGACATGCAGGTCGGCGGCGCTGAGGCCGGTGCGGCGCAGGCGCGAGACACCGAGCAGGGAAGCTTCGTCATAGACCAGGTGACCGCCCGCCTCACCCTCGTCCACCACCGTGAACTCCTCGTAGCCGAGGAAGGTGAAGTGGTTGTCCAGCAACCAGTTCATGAAGACCTTGATCTCGGCCAGCTCGGCCTTGTCCACCTTCAGCTTGGCCTTGTCCAGCCAGGCCAGCAGGTCGCGGGCCTTGGCGGTCATGGGCTGGAAGTCGGCGACGGCGATGCGCACCTCGCCGAGCATCTCCTCGATGGCCTTCTCCAGGGCCTTGAGGGCGGCGGGCGCGGCGATGCGATCGATCTCCAGGAACATCAGCGATTCCTGCTGCACGTCCTTGCCCTGGGTGCCCTTGGGCAGCACTTCCTGCAGTTCGCCCTTCTTGTTGCGGCGCACGCTGAGCACGCTGTTCTGCAGCGTGTGGATGTTGTAGCCGCGGCGGTTCAGCTCCATGCGCACCGAGTCCACCAGGAAGGGGATGTCGGGGTGCAGCACTTCCACCGCCGTGTGGGTGGATTGCCAGCCGTGCTTTTCGTAGTCGGGGTTGAAGGCGCGCACCTGCGGCTTGGCCGGGTCGAAGCGTTCCAGCATTCGCCACGACGACAGGGTGCAGCCCACCAGGTCGGACAGGCGCCGCTGGGTGAGTTCGTCGAGGGCGATGATGCCGAAGAATTGTTCGGCGAACAGGGCTACTTGTGGCAAGGCCTGTTCGCTGACGTGCTGCGCCAGGGCCGCTTGCAGTTGGTGCTGGAAGTCGGCTTTGCTGGCCGCGGTGAAGAACGCCATGGTTGTGCTCCGCTTGGCTCTGTTGTTGGGGGTTAAGCGTAGAACGCTTATCGCGCGGTGATGGATCAGGAGGAGATTCAAGGCAGTGTGACGAGTCGGAGCCGCCTGGGACCGACCAGTCATCCTCGTGAACAGATTAAGGGCGGCACCCGGTGCGACGCTTTTAGCCCTGCGACATATTCGGTCAATCTCGGACAGCCGCCTTCAGCAAGCCGACATGGATCACGGAAAAATGACGACACGAGCACTTCGGTAGCGCCTACAGCGCGCCCACAGCGGCAGACCCGGTGCGGCCCCTAGACTCGCCACTCCCCTTTCCCACCGGAGCACCCACCATGTGCACCTGCCACGAACCGCATACCCCTGACCGCCCGGAGCGCCGGCGCTTCCTGCGCCTGGCCGGCATGACCGCCGCCGCAGTGGCCGCCGCGCCCCTGCTGGGCCAAACCGCCCTGGCCGCCACCCCGGCTGCGGCCCCCACGCCCAAGCCACAGAACCAGTTGGCCCCGGACGCTGCCCTGGAACGCCTGATGCAGGGCAACCAACGCTATGTGGATGGGCTGACCCGCCGCCACGACTTCCTCACCGAGCGCGAGGCCCTGGTCTCCGCGCAGAACCCCTATGCCGCCGTGCTGGGCTGCGCCGACTCGCGCATTGCCCCGGAATACGCTTTCGACACGGCCCGGGGCGACCTCTTCGCCGTGCGCGTGGCCGGCAACCTGGTGACCGACGACGGCCTGGCCAGCCTGGAATACGGCGTGGCCGTGCTCGGCATCCCGCTGCTGATGGTGCTCGGCCACGAGGGCTGCGGCGCGGTGGAGGCCGGCCTCAAGATGGCCCGCGACGGCGCCAGCTACCCCGGCCATATCCAGGGCCTGGCAGCGGCCATCGCGCCGTCGGCGCAGGCGGTGCTCAAACACAAGGGCGACGTTCTGGACAGCGCCATCGCCCAGAACGTGCGGGATAACCTCAAGCAGCTCACCGGGCGCTCCAGCCTGCTGCGCGATGCCGTTGCCGAAGGTCGCCTGAAGGTGGTGGGCGGCATCTACCGGCTGGCCAGCGGCAAGGTCGAGCTGATCGCCTGAGCCTTCGCGGGCCGGGCGAGTAGCGCTCGGCCCGTCACGATTTCGCTGCGCGTCCACGCGCTCGCCTAGGCCGCAGGCCTCTGCTTGGATTAAAGTACCTCGCCTTCTCCGGGGGCCTGGCTGCCCCCGTCCAACCCGAGCGAGCCCGACGATGGAACACCGCGAAGCACTGATCGCCCTGCGCCAGTACCTGTCCACCCAGATCCTCGGTCAGGAAAAGCTCATCGACCGCTTGCTGATCGCCCTGCTCGCCGATGGCCACCTGCTGGTGGAAGGGGCGCCCGGCCTGGCCAAGACCAAGGCGATCAAGGACCTGGCCGAAGGCGTGGAAGCCGAGTTCCATCGCATCCAGTTCACCCCCGACCTGCTGCCCGCCGACATCACCGGCACCGAGATCTATCGCCCGGAGACCGGCAGCTTCGTGTTCCAGCAGGGGCCGATCTTCCACAACCTGGTGCTCGCCGACGAGATCAACCGCGCGCCGGCCAAGGTGCAATCCGCGCTGCTCGAAGCCATGGCCGAGCGCCAGGTGTCCATCGGCCGTTCCACCTACGACCTGCCGCCGCTGTTCCTGGTAATGGCGACCCAGAACCCCATCGAGCAGGAAGGCACCTACCCGCTGCCCGAGGCCCAGCTCGACCGCTTCCTCATGCATGTGAAGATCGGCTTCCCCGAGGCCTCGGTGGAACGCAAGATCCTCCAGCAGGCCCGTGGCGTCGCCCTCAACGGCGAGACCCGCCCCGAGCACCAGGTCAGCCAGCAGGCGATCTTCGCCGCACGCAAGGAAATCCTCGGCCTGTACATGGCCGATGCCGTGGAGGAGTACCTGGTGCAGTTGGTGATGGCCACGCGCACCCCGGCCAAGTTCGACAGCGAGCTGGCCGAATGGCTGGCCTACGGCTCCAGCCCGCGCGGCTCCATCGCCCTGGACCGCTGCGCCCGCGCGCATGCGTGGATGGCCGGCCGCGACTTCGTCAGCCCCGAGGACATCCAGGCGGTGCTCTTCGACGCCCTGCGCCACCGCCTGATCCTCTCCTTCGAGGCGGAGGCCGCCGGCATCGACCAGGACCGGGTGATCCAGCGCATCCTCGATGTGGTCGCCGTCGCCTGACCCATGGACAGCCCAGCCGCCCCGACCGGCATCAAGGTCAGCCTCGCCGAGCTGATCGACATGCGCCACCGCGTCCGCGAGGTGCAGCTGTTCTCCACGCCCTCGCGGCGCAGCCCGCTCATCGGTCTGCACCATTCCAAGCTGCGCGGGCGCGGCGTCGACTTCGACCAGGTGCGCGTCTACCAGCCCGGTGACGACGTGCGCACCATCGACTGGCGCGTCACCGCGCGTACCCAGGAGCCACATACCAAGCTGTTCCACGAAGAGCGCGAACGCCCGGTATTCATCATGGTCGAGCAGAGCCAGCGGCTGTTCTTCGGCTCCGGGCAGATGTTCAAGTCGGTGCTCGCCGCCCACGCCGCCAGCCTCATCGGCTGGGCCGCCCTCGGGCACAACGACCGCATCGGCGGCCTGGTCTTCAGCGACAGCGAGCACCACGAGATCAAGCCCCGGCGCAGCAAGCAGAGTCTGCTGCAACTGCTCAACCGCCTGGTGCGCACCAACCAGGCGCTCGGCGGCCAGCAGGGCGCCCCCCGTGAAGGCTTCAGCCTGGCCCTGCGCCGCGCCCGCGAAGTGCTGCGCCCCGGCAGCCTGGTGGTGATCCTCTGTGACGAGCGCACCCTGTCCGACACCTCGGAGCAGCAGCTCGCCCTGCTCGCCCGCCACACCGACCTGATCCTCCTGCCGCTCTCCGACCCGCTCGACCACGCGCTGCCCGCCGCCGGGCTGCTGCGCTTCACCGAGCTGGGTGCCAGGCTGGAGCTGGACACCCACAACCCCGAGCTGCGCCAGGCCTATCGCGATCAGGGCGAGGCCCGCAAGGCTCGCTGGCAGCGCCTGGCCCAGCGCCTGGGCGTGCTGTTGCTGCCCCTGAGCACCCAGGCCGGGATGGTCGACCAGTTGCGCGACCATCTGCAGCACCGCGGTGGCAAGCGATGAACCCGCTGGACCAGCTGGAACCGCTGATCGCCCCCGCCGCCGTGCCCTGGTGGCCGCCCGCGCCGGGCTGGTGGGTGCTGGCGGCGCTGCTGCCGGTGCTGCTATGGGGCCTCTGGCGCCTGCGCCACCGCCTGCCTCGCCGGCAACGCGGCGAGCGGGCGGAACAGCCCCTGGAGCCCATGCGCGAGGCCGCCCTCCGGGAACTCGCCCAGCTGCGCAAGCCCTACGACGGCGCGCCCGCAGGCCCCTGGTTGCAGCAGCTCAACGGCCTGCTCAAGCGCCTGTGCCGCCTGCATTATCCCAACGACCACAGCCTGACCCTCAGCGGCCGTGCCTGGCTGGCCTACCTGGACAACCGCTGCCCCGCCGCCGGCCTGACCCGCTGGATGGTGCTGGTGGAAGGCGCCTACCGCCCCGAGTGCAAGCTCGACGACAAGGCCATCGAGGGCCTGTCCCAGGCGGTCGACACCTGGATCCGCAAACATGTTTGAGCTCGCCTGGCCCTGGATCTTCCTGCTCGCGCCGCTGCCCTGGCTGCTGCGCGTGCTGCTGCCGCCGGCCGACAGCGGCGAGGCGGCGCTCAAGGTGAGCTTCCTCGGCGAGCTGGAGGCCCTCGCCGGCCGCCGCGCCCGCGCCAACCTGCCGGCCTGGCGCCAGCAGGCGCCGTTCATCCTGCTCTGGCTGCTGCTGCTGTGCGCCACCGCGCGCCCGGAATGGGTGGGCGAGCCGCAACCCCTGCCGGCCAGCGGCCGCGACCTGCTGGTGGCGGTGGATGTGTCCGGCTCCATGGACTACGCCGACATGGAGCTCGACGGCAAGGAAGTCAGCCGCCTGACCCTGGTGCAGCACCTGATGGGTGAGTTCATCGACGGCCGCATCGGCGACCGTATCGGCCTGATCCTCTTCGGCAGCCAGGCGTACCTGCAGGCGCCGCTGACCTTCGACCGGCAGACCGTGCACGTCTGGCTCGACGAGGCGCTGATCGGCATCGCCGGCAAGAACACCGCCATCGGCGACGCCATCGGCCTGGCGGTGAAGCGCCTGCGCCAGCGCCCGGCCAACAGCCGCGTGCTGGTGCTGGTCACCGATGGCGCCAACACCGGCGGCGAGATCGAGCCGCTCACCGCCGCCCGCCTGGCCGCCGAGGAGCAGGTGAAGATCTACACCATCGGCATCGGTGCCGACCCGGAACAGGGCGGCGTGCTCGGCATGTTCGGCCTCAACCCCGGCCTGGACCTGGACGAGGCGACCCTGCGCCGCATCGCCGAGCAGACCGGTGGCCGCTACTTCCGCGCCCGCTCCAGCAAGGAGCTGGAGGAGATCGAGCGCGAGCTGGACCAGCTGGAGCCCGTCTCGCAGCTGCCCAGCCAGGCCCGCCCCGCCTTGGCGCTGTATTGCTGGCCGCTGGGCGCCGCCCTCCTGCTGAGCCTGCTGCTGATCAGCCGCGAGCTGTGGCCCCACGCCCTGCAGCAACGGCCGCAGTGGCTGAGGAGGCGCCCATGAGCGAACTCTGGCCGCACTGGTCGCGCCCGCTCTGGCTGCTCATGCTGCCGCTGCTGGCCTGGCTGATCTGGCAGCTCTGGCACCGCGAGCGCCGCAGCGGACGCTGGCAGCAACTGCTGCCCATCGCCTTCCAGCCCTGGCTGCTGGGCGGTGGCCGCGAACGCAGCAACCGCCTGCCATGGATCGCCCTCGGCCTGGCCTGGGGCCTGGGCCTGCTGGCGCTGATCGGCCCCAGTTGGCAGCGGGTGGAGCAAAGCACGCAGAAACGCGCGGACCCGCTGGTGGTGATCCTCGAACTGACCCCCTCGATGCTCGCCTCCGACGTGCCGCCCACACGCCTGGAGCAGGCCAAGCGCAAGCTGCGCGACCTGCTGGAAGCCCGCCACGATGCGCAGACCGCCATCGTCCTGTATGCCGGCAGCGCTCATAGCCTGGTGCCGCTCTCGGACGACCTGATGACCACCGGCAACCTGCTGGAGTCGCTCAAGCCATCGATCATGCCGGAGCCCGGCCAGCGCGCCGACCTCGCCGTGGAGAAGGCCCTCGCCTTGCTCAAGCAGGGTGCCCAGGGCCAGGGCCGCCTGCTGCTGATCACCAGCAGCCTGAGCGAGGAGGAACGCGACGGCATCCGCAAGGCGCTGGGCTCGAAGAGCGAACGCCTGAGCATCCTCGGTATCGGCACGTCCCAGGGCGCGCCCATCGCCCAGGAGAACGGCGGCTTCATCAAGGACGCCCAGGGCGCCATCCTCCTGCCGCGCCTGGACGCACCCAGCCTCAAGCGCTTCGCCGGCAGCCTGGGTGGCAAATACGCCACCGCCCGCGTCGACGAACGCGACCTGCGCAACCTGGACCTGCTCGGCGGTGCCCAGACCCTGCGCGAAAGTGGTGAAACCACGCGGCTGGAAGCCTGGGCCGACCAGGGCCACTGGCTGTTGCTGCCGCTGCTGCTGATCACCGCCTGCGCCGGACGCCGGGGCTGGATCTTCTGCCTGCCACTGTTCTTCGTGCTGCCCCGCCCTGCCCTGGCCTTCGAACCGGAGGATCTGTGGTTGCGGCCCGACCAGCAGGGCCAGCGCCTGCTGGAAGCCCAGCAGCCTGCCGAGGCGGCCCGTCGTTTCGAGGACCCGCGCTGGCAGGGCTATGCGCTCTACGAGGCCGGCAAGCACGCCGAAGCCGCCGAGCGTTTCGCCGGTGGCGACAGCGCCGCCGACCACTACAACCGTGGCAACGCGCTGGCCAGGGCCGGCCAGTTGGAGGCCGCCCTGGACGCCTACGAATCAGCCCTCGAGCGTGAGCCGGACCTGCAACCGGCACTGAAGAACAAGGCGCTGGTGGAACAGGTGCTGCAGCAGCAGAAGCAGCAGCAATCGCAACAGCCGCAGGACGGCCAGCAGGGCCAGCAGCAGCCCCAGGAGCCACCCTCCGCCGCCCAGGGTGGCGACCCGGAGCAGAGCGAGGACAAGGACGAGCAGCAGGGTGCCGAAGGTGCTTCCGCCACACCGCCCGAAGAGGGCAAGCCGCCGGGCCAGCAGGCCGGTGCGCAGGACCAGCCGGCCGAGCCCGGCCAGAAGCCCGAGGACCAGCAGCAACCCACGGACGCACCCGGCAAGGCCGAGCCGCTGGGCGATGAGCGTCGCCAGTCCCTGGAGCAATGGCTGCGGCAGATTCCCGACGACCCCGCCGAACTGCTGCGCCGCAAGTTTTGGTACGAACAGCAACGCCGCCAGGAAAACCAAGAATGATGCGCCTCCTCTGCGCCCTCCTCCTCAGCCTGCTGGCCTGCACCGCCAGCGCGGCGGGCTTCACCGCCAGCGTCGACCGCGCGCGCCTCAGCGAGGGCGAGACGGTGGAGCTGATCCTGGAGTCTTCCGACCCGACACTGTTCGGCAAGCCCGACCTCAAGCCGCTGGAGTCGCTGTTCGAGGTGCTCGGCACGCGCCAGATCAACCGCATCAGCACGCTCAACGGCCAGGACGACCGCGCCACGCGCTGGATCGTCACCCTGCAGCCGAAACAGAGCGGCTTCGTGGTGATCCCGCCGCTGCGCCTGGGCGAGGCCGAGACCCGGCCGATCACCCTGCATATCCAGAAGAGCGACAACGCCGCCGGCAACAGCAAGCTGGCCCCGGTGTTCATCGACGCCAGCCTGGACGAGGAAAGCGTGTACGTGCAGGCGCAGACCATCCTTACCCTGCGCATCTACCACTCCGTCTCGCTGTACGACGACAGCAGCCTGACCCCATTGCAGATGGCCGATGCACGCATCGAGCAACTGGGCGAGGCGCGCACCTACGAGAAGGAGATCAACGGCATCCGCCACGGCGTGATCGAATTGCGCTACGCGATCTTCCCGCAGAAGAGCGGCCAGCTGAGCATCCCCGCCCAGGTGTTCAGCGCCACCCTGGTGGAGCGCTCCGGGCAGAACGACTACCAACCCTTCGGCCCACGCCCGGGTCGGCTGACGCGGGTCAGCTCGCCGGAAATCCCGCTGACGGTGAAGGCCAAGCCGGCCGATTACCCTGCCGATGCACCCTGGCTGCCGGCACGCAACCTGACCCTGGCCGAGGCCTGGAACCCGGAGCCGGACAAGGCCCAGGTCGGCGATTCGCTGACCCGCAGCCTGATGGTCAAGGTCGAGGGCCTGGCCAGCGCCCAGCTGCCCGCCCTGCCCGCCACCCATGCACCGGGCCTGCGCCGCTATCCCGACCAGCCGCAGCTCTCCAACCAGGCCAGCGAGCGCGGCGTGCTCGGCAGCCGCGAGGAACGCGAGGCATTGGTGCCCACCACCAGCGGGCGCATCGAATTGCCGCCGGTCGAAGTGGTGTGGTGGAACACCCGCGAGGATCACCTGGAACGCAGCCAGTTGCCGGGGCGCACCCTTGAAGTGGCCAACAACCCCGCGCTGGAGCCGGAAGCACCGGTGGAAAACGCCAATGACGCCCAGCGCGTGGTCGAGGGCCCGCCGCTGTGGCCCTGGAAGCTCGCCACGCTGCTGCTGGCCTTGACCACGCTGCTGGGCTTCGGCCTGTGGTGGCACGCACGCCGGCAACCGGCGATCCTGCCCACCGCACAGACCGGCCCCAGCCCGCGCACCCTGCTCGACGACCTCAAGCGCGCCTGCCTGGCCAACGACCCCCACGCCACGCGCCAGGCCCTGGACGCCTGGGCGCGGCAGCAACCGGAAACCCTGGCGGACATGGCCGCACGCTTCGTGCCGCTTTCCGACGCCATGGATGGCCTCAACGGCGCCCTCTACAGCGAGAGCGGCCAGCACTGGCAGGGCGAGGAGCTGTGGAAGGCCATCCGCGCACTGCCCACGCCGCAGGTTCAGCAGCAGGCCGCTGGCGACAGCGGGCTGCCGCCGCTCTATCCGCGCTGATCCGCCCTCGACCCCAACTCGGGGTGCCACTTCGTAGCCCGTGCTTCAGCGCGGGAAAGGCGTCTCCGGCGCCCCGGACTGAAGTCCGGGCTACAGGGTGGGGATGTACTCGCCGTAGGCCGGGTGAAACCTGCCGGAGCATCGTGCCGGGCCTGTCGGGTTGCACCCGACCTACCTAAAACCTGTGACCGCCTCGTAGCCCGTGCTTCAGCGCGGGGAAGGTGTGGCCGGAGTTCCCGGACTGAAGCCCGGGCTACGGATGTAGGGTGCTCGCTGCAGGGCGGGTGAACCCGCCGAAGCCTCGTGCAGAAGCACCCAGCCCACCCTACAGAGCGGCAACCCCCTGGGGTCGCTGGGCAACTGAAGTCGCCCCTACAGGGTTGTGCGCGTGGTTTTCAGGTAGTTGAACGCCCATGAAAAAACCGCGGCCTGGGCCGCGGTTTCTTCATTGCCTTGACGCTTAGTGGGCCAGCAGCGAACCGCCGGTCTTGCCCGCCAGCTTCTCGGGGCGGATCAGGAAGCGTGCCAGGGCAGGCAGCAGCCAGAGCGCACCGAACATGTTGACGATGAACATGAAGGTCAGCATCAGGCCCATGTCGGCCTGGAACTTGATCGCCGAGAACATCCAGGTCGCCACGCCGATGGCCAGGCACAGGCCGGTGAAGAGCACGGCCTTGCCGGTGGACTTCAGCGTCTGGTAGTAGGCCTCCTGCAGCGGCAGGCCGGCACGCAGGAAGCTTTCCAGGCGGCTGTAGATGTAGATGCCGTAGTCGACACCGATACCCACGCCCAGCGCCACCACCGGCAAGGTCGCCACCTTCACGCCGATGCCGAGGAAGGCCATCAGCGCGTTGCCCAGCACCGAGGTGAGGATCAGCGGCAGCACGATGCAGATGGTCGCTGCGATGGAGCGGAAGGTGATCAGGCACATCACCGCCACGCAGATGTAGACCAGGATCAGGATGGTCAGCTCGGACTGGGCGATCACCTCGTTGGTGGCCGCTTCGATGCCGGCGTTACCGGCGGCGAGCATGAACTCCAGCCCTTCCTTGTTGTGTTCCTTGGCGAAGCCCTCCACCGCCTTGACCGCGCGCTGCAGGGTCTCGGCCTTGTGGTCGTTGAGGAACACCAGCACCGGTGCCAGGGAGCAGTCGGTGTTGTACAGGCCATCGGCACGGCTGATGGAGTTGTTCAGCACGTCCTGGTTGCGCGACAGGGTTTCCCACTTCAGGTTGCCTTCGTTCATCCCCTTGATCACCTGCTTGGACACGGTGACCATCGAAATGGCGGATTGCACGCCCTGGGTGTTCTCCATCGTCCACATCAGCTCGTCGATCGGCGCCAGCGCTTCGTGCGTGGAGCAGCCTTCCGGAGCCGTCTTGACCATCACCACGAGCACGTCGGAGCTGGTGGAGTAGTTGCTGATGATGAAGTTGTTGTCCTTGTTGTAGCGCGAGTCCGGACGCAGTTCCGGCGCACCCTGGTCGAGGTCGCCGATCTTCAGGTTCTGGCCGTACCAGAGGCCGCCACCGAAGGCGACCAGGGCGATGACCACGGAGATCGGGGCCACGACCGGATGGGCGAAGTTGGACAGCAGGCGCCAGAACGGGTGTTCACGGGTCGCGTCCTTCTTGCTGCGCTCGATGGCCTTCTTGCTGATGCCGACATAGGAGATGGCGACCGGCAGCAGGATCAGGTTGGTGAACACGATCACCGCCACACCGATGGAGGCGCCGATGGCCAGTTCGCGGATCACGCCGATGTCGATGATCAGCAGGGTGATGAAGCCCACGGCGTCGGCCAGGATGGCGATCATGCCCGGCAGGAACAGCTGCCGGAAGGTACGCCGGGCCGCCGTCAGGGCGTTGTCCGCATCACTGGACTGCAGGGCGATACCGTTGATCTTCTGCACCCCGTGGGAGATGCCGATGGCGAAGATCAGGAACGGCACCAGCATCGAGTAGGGATCGAGACCGAACCCCACCGAGTGCATCAGGCCCAACTGCCAGATCACCGCCACCAGGGTGGTGGAGAGCACGGCGATGGTGCTGCGGATACACCAGGTGAACCAGTACAGCAGCACCAGGGTGGTGAGGAAGGCGATACCGAAGAAGGCCACGACCATGATCAGGCCATCGATCAGGTCACCGACCTTCTTGGCGAAGCCGACGATGTGGACCTGAACGTTGGGGTTCTGGGCCTGGTACTTGTCGCGGATCTTCGCTTCCAGCTCGTGGGAGAACTGGCGGTAGTCGAGCTTCAGCAGCTTGCCCTGGTCGTTCGGGTCCGGGTAGGACTCGAGCAGCGGCACGTCGACGATGCTGGACTTGAAGTTGTTGGCCACCAGGCGGCCGATCTGGCCGGACTTGAGCACGTTGTTGCGCAGCTCGTCGAGGCTGTCGTCGGAACCGTCGTAGGTCTGCGGGATCACCTCGCCACCGGCGAAGCCTTCCTCGGTGACCTCGGTCCAGCGCACGCTGGGGCTCCACAGGGACTTCAGGCCGGAACGGTCGACGCCGGGAATGTAGAACACCTCGTCGTGGATCTGACGCAGCGTGTCCATGTACTCCTTGCTGAAGATGTCCCCGTCCTTGGCTTCCACCGAGATGCGCACGGTGTTGCCCAGGTTCGCCAGGTCGTTGCGGTGCTCCATCATCTTCTGGATGAAGGGGTGGTGCAGCGGGATCATCTTCTCGAAGCTGGTGGACGGACGCACCTGGGTGGCCTGCCAGAAGAGGAAGATGCTGACCAGCAGGCAGATGACGATCACGGCCGGCCGGTTGTTGAAGATCAGGCGTTCCAGGAAGGTCGCCTTGTCCTGGTGATGGTTACTCATCGAAACTCCCCCGGCTCGTTATTGTTGGCCCAGCTCGGCGCCAGTCGGCGAGGCGACGCGCGCTCCGCCCTGTCCCACCAGGATCAGGTTGCCTTTGGTATCTGCGGTGGCGCTGGCCAGCGACAGGCGATCGGAACGGTTGACCACGCTGAAGGTGCGACCGGCATCGGTGCTCTTCAGGACGCTGCCACCATGGCCGACCACCAGCAGGGTGCCGTCATCGAGCAGGGTGCCGCCGGAAAGACCGAACTCCAGGGTGCCGCCACGGGCATTCTTCAGTTCGATGGTTTCCCAGGTCTTGCCGAAGTCGGCGGAGCGGAACAGGTGGCCACGCAGGCCATAGGCCACGACCACGCCCGGCTCGTTGGTGCCGGTGGCGCCGAACAGGGAACCCTCGTAGGGACCCTCGAGGCGTTCCCAGGTCTGGCCCCAGTCGGGGGAGCGGAACATGCTGCCCATCTCGCCGACGATGAACAGGCCGGAGTCCTTCACCGCAGTGATGGCGTTGATGTGGTACTGGTCTTCGTTGTCCAGGCGGTCGCTGACGTCTTCCCAGTTCTTGCCACCGTCCTCGGTGGCCAGCAGGGCACCGTAGGAGCCGACGGCGAAGCCGGTGTTGGCGTCCTTGAACCAGACATCGAGAAGAGGAGCCTCACGCTCCAGGTCTTCGAACTGCTGGGTCCAGGTGGCGCCGCCATCTTCACTGGCGAGGATCTGCGCGTCGTGGCCGACGGCCCAGCCCTTCTTGTCGTCGACGAAGTAGACGGCGGTCAGCATCTGCCGGGTCGGCACCTTGGCCTGGGTCCAGGTCTTGCCGTCGTCGTCGGAGTAAAGGATGTGGCCACGGTCACCGACGGCAACCAGGCGCTTGCCCGCATGGGCGATATCCAGCAGCAGGCTGCTGGCCGCCTTGGGCGATTCGATGGAGAACACGGGTGCTGATTCGGCGGCTTGCGCGATGGGCGCGGCACCGAGAGTCAGGACGGAGAGCACACTGAACAGCGAGAGCGCTTTGGCCAGCGGCGAGTGGAAGCGGAACGCCGGTTGCGCAAGGGACTGCACGTCATGACCGGACTGGGTGCGCCGCAGGACGGGCTCACTCATACACCTTTCCCCCTTATTGTTATAGGTGGACCTTGCCTTTTGGCAGGCCGCCTATGCTATCCAGCTTTGGAAAGCCATGACAATCGGCTGGACGTTATGTTTTGTTAAGGCAAACCCGCGTGATTGAGGCCTTATCAGGGGCCCTGATAGCAAAAAGGCCGCTACGTTTGTAGCGGCCTTTTCGTCAGGCTACAAGGCGCTTATCGGGTACCGCGGCGACGCAGTGCCGAAGGCTTGAAGTAGCCGTCGTCCGGAACAGCCTGGGTGAAGTCGATGGTGGTCGGCTCTTCGTTGTCCAGGTTCTGCACGTGGTAGCGACGGGCCTGAAGGTCATGGAACACGTCCAGTGCGGACCAGGTGGTCGGCAGGTCGTAGTAGTTCTTCAGGTAGGCCATCGATACACGCCACAGCTCGCCACGACCGTCGTACTGGTCGACCACGGCGGCTTGCCAGCTGTCCTCGTCGAGGAACAGGGTGCGCTTGGAGTAGATGTGGCGGGCGCCGGACTTCAGCGTGCCCTCGACGACCCACACGCGGTGCAGTTCGTTGCGGGTGACGGCCGGGTTCAGGTGGCCGGGCTGCAGCAGGTCCTTGTACTTAACCTCAGGGCTGGAGACCTTGTAGTTGTTGTACGGGATGTAGATTTCCTTCTTGCCCACCAGTTTCCAGTCGTAGCGATCCGGAGCACCGTTGAACATGTCGGTGTCGTCGGCGGTACGCAGGCCGTCGGCAGCAGCGATCGGGGTGTCGTAGGCCAGGTTCGGCGCACGGCGCACGCGGCGCTGGCCGGCGTTGTAGCCCCAGGCCTGACGCGGCTCCTTCACCTGATCCAGGGTCTCGTGCACCAGCACGGCGCCACCGGCCAGGCGTGCCGGGCTCTTGGTGAAGGACAGGTAGTAGAACAGGATGTTGTTCAGGTCGGCATACGAACCCTTCGGGTTGTAGTACTTGAACAGGGCTTCCTGCTGCGAGGTGACCAGGGAGTAGTCGCCATTGCGCTGCACGGCCACTTCGGAGGCGCGACGCACGATGTAGGAACCGCGGTAGCGGACGATGTGGTTCCACAGCGCCTCGACACCGTTCTGCGGGATCGGGAACGGAATGCCGCCGTAGGCGTCGGCGAAACCGTTGCCGCCGTCCAGCAGCTTGGCGGTGGTGGCGTTCTTGATGGTGTTGTCATACACCCACTGCGGCGCGGAGCCGGAGCGGCGGGTCGGGTAGACCGGCATCTGGAAGGTGGTCGGGTAGGCGTTGAACAGGGCGATCTGACCCGGGGTCAGGTTGGCCTTGTACTGGTCCAGGTTCGCCTTGGTGATGGTGTACAGCGGCTTGTCTTCCGGGAACGGATCGACATGGTGCTGGCCCGGCTTGTAGCCGGCCGGAGCCTGGGTGATGCCACCGGTCCAGGCCGGGATGGTGCCGGCGGCGTTGCCGGCCTTTTCGGCACCGAAGGGAGTCAGGCTAGTGCCCAGTTTGGCGGCTTCCTGAGCCGACACCGCGGCCAGTGCGCTACCGGCGGACAGTGCGAACGCGACTGCCGCGCCAACCAGCGAAAGCTTTTTCAGCATGTTGGTTCTCCGTGAGGGTTCAGCGGCGGGCACCCGCAGGTGCCCGCATTCTTTCTAGTTAGAAGGAGTACTTGACGTTGACGCCGATATTGTCGCGATCGCGGCTGGAGTTGTTCTGGCCGGCGCCATAGAACTCGGTGTACTGGATCTCGCCTTCCAGGCTGTTCAGGTAGCTCGCCTTGAGGCCGACGGTGTAGGCCTTGCGACCTTCGATGAAGTTGCCGGTCTGGTGGGAGTTGCCTTGGAAGTCATCCTTGTAGACGACGAACGGGGAAACGTTCACACCGGCATACACGTCGTTCCAGGTACCGGACAGCACAAGGGTGTAGCCGTAGGCGTCCTTGTTGACCTGATCGCCACGATCACCGCCGGACACGTAGGAGCTGTTGCCGCGACCGGAGTAGTAGCGATTGACGCCGTTGTAACCGGTGTATTGCAGGTCGCTGCCACGCAGATGCTCGGACGCCAGTTCGGCCACGCCGATCAGCGAGTCGAAACTCAGGCTCGGCCCGAAGTTGTGAATAGCACCCAGCGAGGTGTTGAAGACCTCGACGCGCTCGTAGTTGTGGATCGAGTCACCCAGACGAACAGTGCTGCCCGCAATTTGTGCCGAGCCGTTCAGGCCGCCGAGCGCACTGGAAATCGGACCGGTATTGACCAGCTTCGCCGCTTGACCGATCAGGTCACCCAGCAGGTCGTTGGTGGTGGCGATGCCAATCGGCATGTTCGGGCGGTAGGCCAGCTCACCGAATACCGAAGTTTCCTGAATGGTGGTGTTGAAGCTCAGGCCGAACATGCGGATGTCTTCAGCATACTCACGACGAGCCTGGACGTTCGCCAGGGTGTCGAGCGTAGCCAGACCACCCGCAGCCTGGATGTTGCCCGGGGTCAGGCCGCCTGGCAGAAGACCGGCGACGGTATCCAGGTTTACGCCCTGGTAGTTGCCCAGATCCGCATAGATGCTCGGCTCTTTCGCGTGATAGTTCACGTAGTAGAAGCCGAACTCGGTCGAATTGAGTTCTTCGGCGATATAGCGGAATGCAACGCCGTACTGGCCGTCGTTCTTCGCATTCAGGTCAGTGCCGATATTGGCGACCTTGACGATCTGGTTACCTGGATAAACGAAGTTCTTCCCACCAGCGCACAGGCCACCCACCTGACCGGCACACAAGCCGCCAGCACCCGCGTTATAGAACTGCACGAGAGAGGCTCCGCCCAGGGCGGCCTGAGGAGCAGTCAGCGCACTACCAGCCAGGCTGGTGTAGGCGGTGTTGCCACCATCCGCGAAGAGGTCGGTTTCGGAGAAGAAGGTGCCGCTCGGGTCGATGGCGCTTTCCTTCCAGTTGAACTGGTAGAAGGTTTCCATCGACAGGTTGTCAGTCAAGCCGACGTTGAAGCTCAGGGCCTCGACCGGAACCAGAACCTCTTTCAACTCAGAACCGGGCAAGCGGAACTTGGCAGCGTCCAGCGGGTTGGTGGTGTTGATGCCACCCCGGTAGAAGATGCCCTCGCCCCAGTTGAAGACCTGCTTGCCGATACGACCGGTGACCGGCATGTCGGCGATGTCCCAGTTGCCATAGAGGTAGGCGTCGAGGATCTGCGCATCACGACCGGCCTTGTGGCGGGTGTCGTGGGTGAAGCGGTCGTCCTTCGGATAGCTCTGGCTGGGCTGACTCGGGCTGTTGTTGTCCAGGTAATCGTTGCGCTTGTCCATGATCTGGGTGTCATAGAAAGCGGTGCCGCGGACGAACAGACCGTAGTTCTTGTAGGTCGCTTCCAGGTCGGAAGTGATCTTGTACACCTCGGAAACCAGGCCGGTGTCGAAGTTGCGGTTGCCGTCGTTGGTGTTGATGTCGTTGTTGGTCTTGTCCTGGCCCTGGACGCGCCACAGTTGGCCGTAGGAGACGGTGGTGTCGATGGAACCGCTGATCTCATCGTCGGCGAAGCTGAATTCGACCGCCTGGGCCTGGACGGCGCACATCAGGGGCAGGAGACCGGCGAGGGCGAAACCGGCCTTGGCCGGCGCGAAGCGCAACAGGGGCTTGCGGGACTTGAGTTCCATCGAGACTTTACTCCGTGGACAGATCATTCATTTGTTATTACGGCCCCGTCTGGCAGGGACGCTGTTCAGCCGCTCGTGCGACCTTTCTTCTGGCGTGGGCGGAAGCACCAACGCGTCTGAACCGCGGCCTCCAGCAATTCTTGCGGGACTGGAGGGCCTGGGACGGCGTCGAGACGTGCAACCATGGTGCCAAGTGCACGTTTATGGGTCGTTATATTTTTCTGAACGAAGGGACAGATTAAATTCAAACGAGTGACTGATCATCCACTGATCAAAACCGACGAATCGGCCGACTTTGTCCTACAAGCTGGCTCGATTTGTCACTCAAAACCACACCTATAGCGCTTGCGCGTTCATACCTCGCTCACCCCGTCAAGAAAGAAATGCCAGGGAACAGGCCATTTACGCCTCAGAGACCGAAGGGATATTCCTTTGAGTAACAAAAAAGTGTTACCGGCAGATTGCCAGTAACACTTGTCGACGCCGGGGAACGGCAACGGAACCACGGACGTGGTCCCGGAGGGTCAGGCGAGGCTCTTGCTCACCACTTCATAGACATCGCTGGACAGCTCGCCGGAGGCGAGGATGCGTTCCAGCTCGGCGCGCATCAGCTTCTGCCGCGCCTGGTCGTACTTGCGCCAGCGGGTCAGTGGCGCCAGCTGGCGCGAGGCGATCTGCGGGTTCAGCGCGTTGAGGGTGATCACATGGTCGGCGAGGAAGCGATAACCCGCACCGTCGGCCCGATGGAAGTTCACCAGGTTCTGGTTGGCGAAGGCGCCGATCAACGCACGTACCTTGTTCGGGTTCTTCAGGGTGAAGGCCTTGTGGCCCATCAGCGCCTGCACGCGTTCCAGCCCCCCCGGCAGGGTGCAACCGGCCTGGACGCTGAACCACTGGTCCATCACCAGCGGGTTGTCCTTGAAGTGATCGGCGAAGCTCGCCAGCGCCTTGGCCTTCTCGTCCTCGAAGCCGGAGTTGACCAGCACCGAGAGCGCGGTCAGGCGTTCGGTCATGTTGTCGCAGGCCTCGAACTGCTCCAGGCAGGCCTTTAGAACCTCGGCCTTGCCACTGAGCATCAGGTAGGACAGGGCGATGTTCTGCAGGGTGCGGCGGGCAAAGTGCTCGGCGGAGGCGACATAGGGCGTCTCGCGCGATATGGCGCGATTGGCCTGGTAACGCGCCAGCAGTTGCGGGAACAGGGCATCACTGATCGAACGACGGGCGAACTCACGCGCCGCATGGATGGCGTCGACATCGGCGACTTCGCTGATCTCGGTCAGGTACGCCTCGCTGGGCAGCGAGAGCATCTCGGCCACCATCGCCTGGTCCAGCGACTCGTCCTCCAGCAGGCTGCGGAAGGCGTCCAGCAGGCGGGTGTCCAGCACCAGCGCCTCGCCACGCTGGTGCTGGCCGATCAGCTCCTGCAGCACCTGCACGGAGAGCTGCTGGCCGGCATCCCAGCGGTTGAAGCCGTCGCTGTCGTGCTGCATGAGGAACATCAGCTGGTCGCGACCATAGGGGAAGCTCAGCTTCACCGGGGCGGACAGCCCGCGCAGCAGCGAGGGCAGCGGCTTCTCGGCGATATCGACGAAGGTGAAGGTCTGCTCGGCCTCGGTCACCGAGATCACCCGGTTGCCGCCAAGGGCTTCGCCCTCGCCCGCCAGGCGCAGCGGCAGGTCGTTGCCTGCGGCGTCCAGCAGGCCGAGCTCGACGGGAATGACGAAGGGCAGCTTCTCGGCCTGGCCGGGGGTGGCCGGGCAGCTCTGGCGGAAGGTCAGGCTGTAGGTCCTGGCGACGGCATCGAAGGCTTCCTCGACGGCGAGGCGCGGGGTGCCGGCCTGGCTGTACCAGCGCTTGAACTGGGTCAGGTCGACGCCGTTGGCGTCCTCCATGGCCTTGACGAAATCGTCGCAGGTCACGGCCTGGCCGTCGTGGCGCTCGAAGTACAGGTCGGTGCCCTTGCGGAAGCCTGCGGCGCCCAGCAGGGTGTGGATCATGCGCACCACTTCCGACCCCTTCTCGTAGACGGTCAGGGTGTAGAAGTTGGAGATCTCGATGAACGAGTCAGGCCGCACCGGGTGGGCCATGGGGCCGGCGTCCTCGGCGAACTGGTTGGTACGCAGGAAGGCCACGTCCTCGATGCGCTTGACGGTGCGCGAGTTCATGTCGGCGGAGAACTCGGCATCGCGGAACACGGTGAAGCCTTCCTTGAGCGACAGCTGGAACCAGTCGCGGCAGGTCACGCGGTTGCCCGACCAGTTATGGAAGTACTCGTGGGCCACCACGGCCTCGACGCGCTGGTGGGCGGCGTCGGTGGCGGTCTCGGCCCTGGCCAGCACGCAGCTGGAGTTGAAGATGTTGAGCCCCTTGTTCTCCATGGCGCCCATGTTGAAATCGTTGACCGCGACGATCATGAAGATGTCCAGGTCGTACTCGCGGCCGTAGACCTCCTCGTCCCAGCGCATGGACTTCTTCAGGCTGTCCATGGCGTGCTGCACCTTGTCGATGTTCTCCGGCTCGACGTAGATGCGCAGGGTCACCGCGCGCTGGCTCATGGTGGTGAACACGTCTTCCACGCACCACAGGTCGCCCGCCACCAGGGCGAACAGGTAGGCCGGCTTCTTGAACGGGTCCTCCCAGGTGGCCCAGTGGCGACCGCCCTCCTCCGCCCCGCTGGCCACCGGGTTGCCGTTGGACAACAGCACCGGGTAGCGATGCTGCTCGGCGCTGACGGTCGTGGTGAAGCGGCTCATCACGTCCGGGCGGTCGAGGTAGTAGGTGATCTTGCGGAAGCCCTCGGCCTCGCATTGGGTGCAGAACATGCTGCCGGACTTGTACAGGCCTTCCAGGGCGGTATTGCTCTCCGGATGGATGCGCACCGTGCTGTCGAGGGTGAAGCTGTCGCTGACCGGCTGCAGGGTCAGGTGGCTGTCGGTCAGCTGGTAGTCGGCGGCACCGAGCTCGCGGTCGTCCATGGACAGCGCCAGCAGCTCCAGCTGCTGGCCGTCCAGGACCAGCGCGGGCAGGCTGCCGTCGGCGCGATCGGGGTTGCGGCGCATCACCAGTTGGGCGTGGACCAGGGTGTGGTCCTCGTGCAGCTCGAAGGTCAGGGTGGTCTCGTCGATCAGGTAGTCCGGCGCCTGATAGTCCTTGAGGTGAATGACTTTCGGTTGTTCGGTTCGCATGCTTGCCTCTCCGAGGCAGCCCGGGCGCGATGCCCCGGCTGCGGTGTGTGTTCCTGCCAGGCGGGGCGCGGCGGCCTTACGGCTCGCTGCTCGCCACCACCTGGTAGGCCGTGAACTTGCGGATGTTGATGACCCCGGTGTCGAGGATCAGGTACTGGCCCTTGATACCGCGCAGGGTACCCTCCACCACCGGCGTCTTGTCCAGATCGAGGCTCACCACCTTGGTCGGGTAGGCCTCCACGGGGTAGCGGATCTCCAGCGGCTCGACATCCTCGAGCTTCTGCACCGATTGCAGCCCGAAGCGCTGCTGCAGCCCCTGGATGCCGGCGTCGCAGGCCTGGAAGATGGCCTCGCGCATCGCGGGCAGGTCCAGCGCCTCGGCCTCGCCCTTGAGCAGGGCGCGCCAGTTGGTGCGGTCGGCCACCTGGCTGCGCAGCAGGTCCTCCACCAGGCCGGATTGCTGGCGGGTGGCGACGCGCATGATCGGCAATGCCTGGCGCGCCCCCTGGTCGATCCAGCGGGTCGGTACCTGGGTGGCGCGGGTGATGCCGACCTTGATGCCCGAGGAGTTGGCCAGGTAGACCACGTGGTCGGTCATACAGAAGGATTCGCCCCACGCGGGCTCACGGCAGGTGCCGGCCTCGTAGTGGCAGCGCTCCGGGCTCATGATGCAGCTGTCGCATTGCGCCAGCTTGGTGAAGCAGGGGTAGCAGTAGCCCTGGGCGAAGCTCTTGCCGGTCTTGCGCCCGCAATGGGAGCAGTGGATCGCACCGAGGAACTCCAGGCGGATGCGCCGGCCCAGCAGCGGATTGACCGCCACCTGCCCATCGCCGAGACGAAACGCGTACTGCACCACCGGATCACCCAGTTGCGCGGACATCTTGCTCAGCGCGCCGCGCCCCAGCTCTTGCATGTCGCTGGCCCCCATCAGTGGATCGAGTCGGAGGATTTGAACAGGATGTTCTCTATCTTCTCGGACTTGGAGCTGCACTCCTGCGGGCCCATGTAGCCGGTGCGCTCTTCCTCGGGCAGGTTCTTGATCTCCCAGGCGATGACCGCCTGCAGGCTGAGCTCCTTCTGCTCCTGGGTCAGCTTGCGGCCGTCGGACCACTTGCCGATCTCCACGGCGAGCTTGAGGCTCTGGTAGACATCCTCGGTGATGTTGCTGATCAGCTTGGCGAAATCGGACACGGCGGCTTCCTGAAGGGCGGCGAAAACGAGCGCACATTCTAGCGGCACTGCCGGTGTTGCGCACCGACGCCGGTCAGGGCGCCGATGCCTGCTGGGGGGCCGGCAACCTAGAAATCGCGGGAAAGCTTCACTTGCTCCAGTTCCTTCTCCAGGGAGCGGCGGAAGATCTGCGGGCCGGCGAAGCTATACACCACGAAGCCCAGCCAGGCCCATTCGATGGCCTGGGCCAGCGTCTCGTGGCCGTGCTGGTTGCTGGCGATCACCGCCACGCGGTAGAGCACGAACATGCCCAGCAGCACGATGATCGAGCGGGTCGGCCCCAGTTCGGACATCCACGAGTTGTAGCGCCACCAGAGCCCCATGAAGGGGTTGCCGCGCGCCTTGATGGCAGACATCAGGTAGAGCGCGGAAACGTCGTTGGCATTCTCGCGCAGGGCCCATATCGCGTGGTCGCGCGCGCCCTGCAGGTCGCCCCGGCGCAGCAGCAGGTGGCCCATGGTGACGATGGCGCCGGGGTGGTCGGCGCGCAGTTGCAGCGCCTCGCGGGCATAGCGCTCCGCCGGCTCCACCTCGCCACGCAGGCGATGGTAGTGGGCCAGTGCGGCCAGGCAGTCGGGGTTGTCCGGCGCCAGCTCCAGGGCCCGCTGCAGGCTGGGCAGTTGCTGACCGCGACGGCCCATCAGGTCGGCGAGCTCGGCGCGGGCCAGGTGATAGCCGGCTTCCTGGGGATTGAGCTCCAGCACCTGGTCCAGGTGCTTCTCGGCCAGCTTGAAGCGCCGCCGCGCCATGGCCACGCGGGCCGCGACGTAATGGGCGAACTCCAGTTGCGGGTCGGCGGCCAGGGCCAGCCCGGCCTCGCGCTCGGCGGCGAAGGCGCGGCGCATCATCAGCAGGCACAGAGCCAGCAGCGCGTGGGCCTCGGCGTGTTCCGGGTCGTCGCTGAGCAGTTGCCGCAGGCTGTTGATCGCGCCCTCGACATGGCCGCTCTGCAGGCGCTGGTAGGCCAGGTGCAACAGGTTGGTTTCGTTCATCAGCTGAGCACCAGGAACCAGAGGGTGAAGGGCAGCAGGTTGAGCACCAGAGAGCGCAGGAAGAAGGCGCCCAGCAGCACCACCGGCAGGCCGAAGCGGCTGAGCACGCCGCCGTAGTACTGGTAGAGCTCGATGGTGGAGGCCTGCATGACGAACAGCGCGTAACCGATGGCCAGCTTCCACACCACCAGCACCAGCATCGCGTACTGCAGGCCGTTCTTGTCGAGGATGCCGGCCTGCCACAGGTAGAGCAGGCCGAAGGCCAGGCCCAGGCTGCCCAGGAGGCCGATGGCGGCCAGCACGGCCTCGCGCACCCGCGTCGGGCTGCCCACCGCCACGCCGTTGAGCACGAACCAGGGCAGGCCCAGCCAGGCACCGCCCAGCATCAGGCCGAGCAATGGCCACAGCGGCTCCACCGCCAGGCGCGCCAGGGCGCCGGGCCGGGGTTCGTCGTCCAGCCTATAGAGGTTGCGGTTGTCCATCAGCGCCCCTTGCCGTGCTTGTCGAGGAAGGCCAGCACTTCGTCGTACTGGCCGCCCTCGTTGGAGTAGCGCGCGTAGTTGCGCGCGGTGGTCAGCCATTCCAGGGTGGTGGCGCGCACCTCCTTGAGGGCCGCCTTGAGGTGGCGGTCGGTCACCGGCTGCTCGCGGCCTTCGGCGATGGATTCCTCGATGGCCTCGTCCACCGCCGTCTCCACCAGCTCGCGCAGGTCGGCGCCGGAGAAGCCCGAGGTGCTGCGGGCGAGGAACTCGTAGTCGATCTCCCCTTCGCTGGGCCGGTCGGCCATCAGCATGCGCAGCAGGCTGGCACGCGCGGGGCGGTCCGGCGGCGGCACGAAGAGCACCCGGTCGAAGCGGCCGGGACGGCGGAAGGCGGCGTCCACCGACCAGGGCACGTTGGTGGCGGCAAGGATCAGCACGCCGTGGTTGGACTGGGCGAAGCCGTCCATCTCGGTGAGGAACTGGCTCACCAGCTTGGACGAGGTGGCTTCGCGGGTGTTGGTACGGCGCCCGCCCAGGGCCTCCACCTCATCGAAGAACAGCACCGCCGGCGCCTTGGCCCGGGCCTCTTCGAACAGGGCGTGGAGCTTGCGCTCGGACTCGCCGATGTACATGTCCAGCACATCGGAGATGGCGACATTGAGGAAGGTGGCCTTGCACTCCCCCGCCGTGGCGCGGGCCAGCATGGTCTTGCCGCAGCCCGGCGGGCCGTAGAGCAGGATGCCGCCGCCGACACGCTTGCGGAAGCGCTGGAACAGCCCCGGCTTCTGGTACGGCAGGATGATTTTCTTGTGGATGGTCTTCTTCAGCTCGTCGAGGCCGCCGACATCGTCGAAGGTCAGGGTCTCGGCGTTCGGCGTCAGCAGGCGCGTGGTCTCGGCCTTGTCGGTGTCGTCGTTGGAGATGACCCGCAGGCGCGGGCGCCCCTCGCCGCCGCGGAAGTCCACCACCGAAGCGCTGAGGCGGCGCTGCAGGGCGACGTCCTCCAGCGCCGGGCTGGCCTCGACAGCGGCGCGGTACTCGCGCAGGCCCTCCTCGCGGCGCTCCAGGTCGGCCAGGGCGCGGGCGCGAAGCAGGCGCTCGGCCGGCTCATCGCCCCCCAGCAGCGCCAGCGCCCGCTCGGCCTCGCCGGCGCCCAGGCACAGGCGCGCGGCCTGTTGGCGCAATGCCGAGGCGTCGAGCCGCGTGGCGAGCCCTTCGGGCAGGAAGGGCAGGCCGCGGGCGCACTCGTTGCGCTCGATCCAGGCCGGCAGCAGCAGCGCCAGCAGGGCATCGTTGTCGGGAGACGCCGACAGCGCCGCCTCCAGTTGAACCAGTGTCGCGTCATCCATAGTGCGCGAGGACTCCATTTGAGGATTCGGGACGGACGCCGCTCAGTGCGGCGTTTCCGGGCGCTCCACCTCGACCCAGACGAATTTGTCCGGGTCCAGCCGGGTTTCGGCGTCCAGCCGGTAGGCCACCAGCTTGCCGTACATCACCGCGCTGTAGTCGAGGCAGGCGAGATTGGGGCGGATCGGTGCCGGGCGGCCCCGCCGCCAGTAGTGGCCGACGAACAGCAGCGGCTCGTCGGCGCCATAGCTCAGCAGCGCGGACTTCTGCGCTGCCGACAAGGGTTGCCGGGCCACCTGCTCGGGCAGCGCATCGGGCTGGAAGACCACGTCGCCGTAGGTCTGCGGGTCTTCCTCCCAGAACTTGGTGCGGAACACCGAGCGGGTGAAGCCGTCGCTGCCGGTCAGGGTCATGCCGCTGGGCAGCGGCATGTCGGTGCCGCGCAGCAGGCGGTTGAATACGCGGAAGGCGAAGCTGCCACGCTCGGCGGCGGCCTGGATGAACGCCTCGTCGACCCGCCCGTCAGGATGCTGGGCACGCAGCGGCTCGATCAGCTCGCTGTCCCAGCAGGCATGGACCATGCGGAAGTGACCGCCGTCGATGAACAGCGGCAACTCTTGGAACCAGCCGAGGAAGTCGTGCCAGTCGCCCGGATGGCCCTCGAACTGCTCCAGGGTCTCCTTGAGCAGGCGCGCATGGCGCGGCGTGTGCTCATGGACGAACTGGCGCCCGCTGCCGGGCGGCGCCGGGGTGTTCCAGCCGATGGCGTTGAACTCGTGGTTGCCCATGATGCAACGCGCCTGGCCGGCCTCGACCATGGCGTGGACCAGGTGCAGCGCCTCGCGGATGCGCGGGCCCCGGTCGATGATGTCGCCGAGGAACAGCGCCATGCGCCGGGGGTGCTGCCAGACATCGCCGTGCTTGCGGTAACCGAGGCGATCGAGCAGGCGCTCCAGGGTGCGCGCGCAGCCATGGACGTCGCCGATCAGGTCGTAGCCGCGCACGGCGTCGAGTTTCATCAGTCGCCACCACCCAGGCGGCTGCCCCAGCCCAGCTTGGTGCGGCAGACCTCGTAGTAGTTGTGGTCCAGCGGATGGATCAGGCGCAGCTTCTGCGGCTTCTTCGCCACCGTGATGGTGTCGCCGGGGGCACAGGTGAAGTGGTTCTGGCCATCACAGGAAACCAGCGGGTAGATCTGCATGTCAGGGGACACCACTATCTTCAGCTCGCTGTTGCTGTCGACAACGATCGGCCGGCTGGACAGGGTGTGCGGGTACATCGGCACCACGCCGATGGCGTCCAGCTTGGGGTGCATGATCGGGCCGCCGGCGGACAGCGCATAGGCCGTGGAGCCGGTGGGCGTGGCGACGATCAGGCCGTCAGCCTTCTGGCTGCAGACGAACTGGCCGTCGATGTGCAGCTCGAACTCGATCATCTTGGTCGACTTGCCGGGGTGCAGCACCACGTCGTTGAGCGCGTCGCCCTGGCCGATGGCCTCGCCGTGGCGGCGCACTTCGGCCTCCAGCAGGAAACGGCTCTCCACCAGGTACTGGCCGTCGAGCACCTCGGCGACCTTGGTTTCCAGCTCGTCCGGCTTGATGTCGGTGAGAAAACCCAGGCTGCCCCGGTTGATGCCCAGCACCGGCACGTTGTGGCGCGCCAGCGCGCGGGCGGCACCGAGCATGCTGCCGTCACCGCCGACCACGATGACCAGGTCGCAGACCTCGCCGAGGATCTTCCGCGAAGACGTCTGCAGGCCGTGGCCCGGCAGGACTTCGGCGATGGTGTCTTCGAGGATCACATGCAGGTGGCGGTCCAGCAGGAATCGTTTCAGGCGGCGAATGGTGTCGAGCACGTGGGGGCTGCCCAGGCGACCGATGATGCCGATATTGCGGAATTGCTCCATGGGGCTCCAGCAGGGCTCTGCAACGGGAGGAATGCCCGGATTATGGGCGAAAGCCCGTGACAGCGGCAAACCAGGCTCGACTATGCTCGCAGCATGCATCCCTTCGCCGCCCTCGCCGCCCTGCCCCGCCATCTGCGCCATAACGCCGTGCGCGACCTGGCCTGGGTGCTGCTGTCCCAGCCGTTGCTGGCCCATGCCCCCTGGCGCCAGCGCCACCCGCTCAGCGCCAGCGGATGGGCCGCCGAGCCGGCGCGCCTGGCGGCCTGGCTGGAGCAGCAGGACGCTGCCCCCGCCGAACTGGAGCACTGGCTGAGCCAGGGCTCCAGCAGGCGACTCGGCCTCTATTACGAGCGCCTCTGGCAGTTCGCCCTGGAGCGCGCACCGGGCATCCGCCTGCTGGGCGCCAACCTGCCGGTGCGGGTGGCCGGGCAGACCCTCGGCGAGCTGGACCTGCTGCTCCACGACGACGAGGGCGTGCATCACCTGGAACTCGCCATCAAGCTCTACCTCGGCCCGCGCCACGGCCAGGGCGAGGACGCCTCGCAATGGCTCGGCCCGGGCAGCCTGGACCGCCTCGACCTCAAGCTGGAACACCTCGCCCAACACCAGTTGCCGCTCTCCTCCAACCCGGAATGCCGCCCGCTGCTGGAAGCGCTGGGTGCCTGGCCGGCCAGCGCCGAACTCTGGCTGGGCGGCTACCTCTTCTACCCCTGGCCGGGCGACTGCACCGCGCCCCTGGGCGCCAATGGCGAGCACCTGCGCGGACGCTGGCTGCGGCGCAGCGAGATCGCGGATTTCCTCGCCCTGGCGCCCGCTGCCGCCTGGCAACCCCTGGAACGCCATTCATGGCTCGCCCCGTCGCGCTGCGTACGGGACGACCTGTGGCCCCGCGAGCGCCTGGAGCACTGGCTGCAGGCACTGCCCCTCGACGCCCCCGCGCGGATGCTGGTGAGGCTGGAACGGGACGGGGAATGCTGGGAGGAGCGCGAGCGGGTGTTCCTGGTCAGCGATCGCTGGCCGCAGACGGTGGGGGGCTGAGAGCTGGAAGCTGGAAAGACTGAAGCTTGAAGCCTGAAGCCTGAAGCGGAGTTATGCCCCCCTTTGACGCCAGCGCCTGTAGGTCGGGTGCAACCCGACGGCTCTCGGCTCGGAACCCGCGGGTTTCACCCGTCCTACGAATGCCCCCTGCCGGCGCGAATTCATTCGCGATGGGGCGTGGCGCTAGCGGCTGCGCTCGACCCGCCCGCCGGAGCGGGCCAGGTAGCCGGCGCCGTCCTCGCAAAGCAGTGCGTCACGCTGTATGGCGGGCAGTGCATCCAGGCCGTCGCGCAGGGCATAGGCCTTGAAGCCCAGCTGGGAGAGGAGGAACACCGCGCTGGCGCTGCGCTTGCCGCTGTCGCAGTAGCACAGGTAGGCCTTCTCGCGGTCGAGCAGGCGCGCCTTCAGGCGCAGCAGGTGCAGCGGCATGTTCAGCGCTTCGGGGGCGTGGGCGCGTTCGTATTCGTCCTGCAGGCGGACATCCAGCCACTGGGCGCCGGCGGCCAGCAGGCGCGAGGCCTCGCCGAGGGAGACCTCATCCACCACCGGGGCCTTGAGCAGGGCGAAGAAGTCCTGGCGGTCCAGGCGCAGCACGACGCCATCCTCGAGCAGGGTGACGGTGGCGTTGCGCGGACGATCGGACAGCAGCGCCTCCTCGCCGAAACAGGCCCCCACTTCGAGTTCGGCGAGCACCTGGTGATCGCTGCCGGCGCCGCGGATCACCTCGGCGCGGCCGGACTGCAGGAAATAGCAGCAGTCCCCCGCCTCGCCTTCGCGCAGCACCTCGCTGCCAGCGGGCAGCTCGACGCGTTGCAGGCGCTTCACCATCTCCTGCACGTTGGCCGGCGGCACCTTGGCGAAGAGCGGGTTTTCCAGCAGGTGTTCCAGCCACTCCTGGTCGCCGTCCGGGTCCAGTTGCAGGAGCAGGTCCTGATAGGCGGAACGCCAGGTGATGAGCCGCGCCAGGGTGGCGCTGTCGATGGCCAGCACGCTGACTTCAGTCAGTGCCAGGGCCTCCTGCAGGCGCGGCAGGCTGGGTGACAGCGGGTGACAGCTGGCTTCGCTGCCGGCCACCAGGCGCTGCTCCGCACCGTCGGCGTCGCGCAGTTGCAGCTCACCGGCCAGCAGGTAGTAGGTCAGCCGCGCCTGGTCGCCACGGCGGAACAGCGCCTGGCCGGCAAGCAGCGGCTGCGGTACCAGCTGGCTGCGCAATTCACGCCACTGCTGCTCGGACAGAGCATTGAGCGGCGTCAGGCTGCGCAGTTGGTCCGGATTGAGCGGTTCGGTCATCCCATCACCTTGAGGCTTCAGCTGAAGTGGCAGTGTAGCCAGCCAGTCGCTGCAGGCGCGGCAACATGGCTCGGCGGCCTTGCAAGCCCCCGGTGTGCAGCATGATCACGCGACTGCCGGCGGCAAGGTAACCGGCCTCCACGTGCTGGCGCAACGCTATTAACGCCTTGGCGGTATAGAGCGGGTCGAGTTCGATTCCCGTGCGGGCCTCGAAGTCGAACAACTCCTGCGCCAGCGCCGCATCGACACGGGCGAAGCCGCCTCGGCTGGCATCCAGCAACCGATAGCCGGCATCCTCGGCGCCGGCTTCGGCCAGCACTGCACTCACCTGCTGGGCGACACCATGGTCGGGAGACACCGCCAGGGCGCCGAACACCGGATGACGGCCGCCCTCTCCCAGCACCAGCCCGGCCAGGGTGGTGCCGGTACCGGCCGCCAGCCAGAGCGCGTCGTAGTCGTCCCAGCCAAGGCGAGGGAGCTGTTCCTGGATCATCGCCACCAGCGGGGCGCAGCCCTGGGCGCCGACAAGGCCACCACCGCCCTCCGGCACCTGGAGGAAGCCCGGATAGCGCGCGGCCCAGGGCTCCCAGAAGCCCGGCAGGTGGCGGGCGCGGTAGCCGCCGTAGCCGAGCCAGTGCAACGCCATGCCCAGCTCGCGCAGGTCACTCACCGTCGGCGTCTCCACGGGCTCGCCGCGCAGCAGACCGACACAGGGGAAACCGAAGCGACACCCCGCCGCCGCCAGGGCGTGCAGGTGGTTGGAATGGGCGCCGCCGAGGCTGATCACGCCTTCCGCCCCAAGGGCCGCGGCACGCGCCAGGTGAGGCGCCAGCTTGAACCACTTGTTGCCGCTCACCAGCGGGTCGATGCGCTCCAGGCGCAACAGGGCGAGGCTCACCGACGCGCGGTCGAGCCAATCGAGATGGACGGGGTCGAGGCTGGCGCTGGGTGTCCAGTCGGGCAATCGAAGGGGCAAGGCGGGTTCCGGCAACCGGGCGACGAAGGGCGGCAGGATACGGCAGCGGCGATGCCGCTGCGATCTCAGCTGACGGTACGCAGGCGGCTGCTGGCCTTGTGCCGGGCGCAGCAGTTGGAATCACCGGCGACGAAGCGGCTGGGCGAGTCCACCCGGTCGATGGGCATCGAGCAGCGCTCGCCGCTGGGCAGCGCCGCTTCGCAGGTGGGCTGCTGGTAGTGGGCCAGCCACTGGCGGTACTGGGCCTCGGAGACGAAGCACTTGGAGGCCGCATAGGCCAACGGGTTGTCCTGGTAGCGGGCGACGTCCTGCAGCGGGATGGTGAGGTGCCCGGCGCCCGGGTGATAGACGACGAAAACCACGCCGAGTCGGGCCAGGCGCTCGAGGATCTGGTCGCCGCCCTGGTTGACCAGTTGCTCACGCTCCTGCTTGAGACGGTCGATCTCCTGCTGCAATTGGGCATCGAGCTCGTTGCGGTAGGCCAGCTCGACATCACGGATGGCGATCTGCTCCTTGTAGTCCATCACCGCGGCGGCGATCTTGGCCTGCATCTCGCTTTCGAACTGCGAGCGCAGGATGTCCACCTCGGTGCGACCGTGGCGCTCCAGCGCACGCAGCTGCTGGCTCATCTCCTCGCGGGACTTCTGGAAGCCTTCGGTCTGGGTGAGCAGCTGGCGCTTGAGATCGGCGTTGAGTTCTTCCTGCTGGCGCACGTTCTGCTGCAACGCCTGGATCTGGCCTTGCAGGCCTCGGATCTGCTCTTCGGCAGCCAGGCGGTACTTGGCCAGGGCCTCTTCGTTCTGCTGGCCGAGGCTGGCGATGCGCAGGCGTTGCTGCTTGATCAGCTGCGCGGTCTTCAGGCGGTGTTCCTGCTCCAGCTTCTGCGCCAGTTGCTCGGCCACTTCGGCGCTGGCATCCGGCGGTGCGTACCACTTGTCTTCCGGAGCCATCTGCAGCCGCTCCGGCTCGACCGCCTGGGGCAGGTCGTCCTCGACCATCAGGCCCAGGCCATTGCGCTTGACGGTGTCGCGGACCAGGGCGAGGTCGTTGTTGCCCGGGGCCAGGTTCGGGTCCCACATGTGCATCTGGTGCCAGGAGACCGGGCACTGGCTGCGGCAGGCCAGGCGGATCGGCCCGGCGCCCAGGTCGGGACCGCGACCGGCGCGCTCGGCCAGGTGGCGCAGGGGCATGTTCCAGCCGGTGTCGGCCTGGCCCTTCTCGTCGAAATCCAGATAGAAGAAGACCAGCGAACGCACCAGCAGGCGGGGGTTGATCAGCACATACGCCAGGCGCATCTGCTCGTCGGCGAACTCGGGCATGTTCACCACGCCATCGAGCATCGCTTCGAACTCGGGGAAGAGCATTTCCTTGCAGATGCCACGCTCATTGAAGAACAGCACGGCTTCAACCATCTGCGGCTTGTTCTGCATGCTCATCGGTTTCCCTCTAGGCCAACGCGGTGAGTCCCTGGGGCGGGACGGGTGACATTCCTGTCGGTGGAGCTACGCCTGGGAGACAGGCGTACATCCTGATTCACGGAGTCTAGGGGAAAAAGTGCAACGGGCAATGTGACTGGGTTGGCACTCGACCCGCCCCCATCAGGTAGCGGACCGGGTGCACAGTGAAAATGTGATGGGGTTGGAGACTTTCAGCTTTTCATCGTCGCCAGGTAGGGCGCCAGGCGACGCCCCATCTCCTCGCCGAGGGCGGCAAGGCCGCTCATCGGGCGGATCATGACCTCGAAATCGACGATCCGGCCCGCTTCGTCGAAGCGGATCATGTCGATCCCCTTCAGTTCGCGTTCACCGACCCGTGCGCTGAATTCCAGCACCACGCTCAGGCCGTCGGCGCTGGCCAGTTCGCGGTGGTAGGCGAAGTCCTTGAACACCTGGATCACGGTGTTGAGGATCAGGTTGACCGCCTGCGCGCCCGGGTAGGGCGTGTGCGCCATGGGCGAGCGGAACACTGCTTCGGGGTGCAGCAGCTCGGGCAGCTGGCTCAGGTCCTGGCTGGCGATCAAGTGGTGCCAGCGCTGCAGGCTGGCAGCCACGGCAGGGGTCAATCGGGCGTCGAGGGACATCGGCTATTCCTTGTTTTTATCAGCCTATAAAGGGCACCTCAAAAAACTACCTGCGTTGTCATCGCTGCGTTAAAAACACGCTCAAAATGCTCATTTACCGTGCGTAAACTGCGCTTTTTCGCCTGTTTTTGCCTTGCGCTGACGACCTCGCCTACGTTTTTCAGAGATGCCCTTAAAGAGAACGCCCCGCACGAGGCGGGGCGTCTTTTCATCAGAGTTCGGCGGCGAGGCGCGAGCCCTGGTTGATCGCGCGCTTGGCGTCCAGCTCGGCGGCCACGTCGGCACCGCCGATCAGGTGCACCGTCTGGCCGGCGGCGACCAGGCCGTCGTGCAGCTCGCGCAGCGGGTCCTGGCCGGCGCAGATGACCACGGTGTCCACCGGAAGCACCTGCGGCTCGCCCTCGGCGATGCGGATGTGCAGGCCGGCGTCGTCGATCTTCAGGTACTCGACCGAGTTGAGCATCTGCACGTTCTTGTTCTTCAGGCCGGTGCGGTGGATCCAGCCGGTGGTCTTGCCCAGGCCGTCGCCGACCTTGGTCTTCTTGCGCTGCAGCAGGAACACCTCGCGCGCCGCCGGGTGCGGCTGGGCCTTGATCCCGGCGATGCCGCCACGGGCCTCGAGATCACCGTCGATGCCCCACTCCTTCCAGAACGCATCGCGGTTCTGGCTGGTGGCCTCGCCTTCGTGGGTGATGAATTCGGACACGTCGAAACCGATGCCGCCGGCACCGATCACCGCGACCTTCTGGCCGACCGGCTTGCGCTGCAGGATGGCGTCCAGGTAGCTGATCACCTTGGGGTTGTCGACACCGGGGATCTCCGGGGTGCGCGGGGCGATGCCGGTGGCGAGGAGGATCTCGTCGTAGCCACCCTGGGCCAGGTCGTCGACGCCGACGCGGGTGTTCAGGCGAACGTCGACGCCGGTGGTCTCCAGCTTGCGCTTGAAGTAGCGCAGGGTCTCGTAGAACTCTTCCTTGCCCGGCACGCGCTTGGCGACGTTGAACTGGCCACCGATCTCGGCGGCGGCATCGAACAGGGTCACCTGGTGGCCACGCTCGGCGGCGACGGTAGCAGCCGCGAGGCCGGCCGGGCCTGCGCCGACCACGGCGATCTTCTTCACCTGGGTGGTGGGGATGTAGTTCAGCTCGGTCTCGTGGCAGGCACGCGGGTTGACCAGGCAGCTGGTCAGCTTGCCGCCGAAGGTGTGGTCCAGGCAGGCCTGGTTGCAGCCGATGCAGGTGTTGATCTCGTCGCTGCGGCCTTCGGCGGCCTTGTTGACGAAGTCCGGGTCGGCGAGGAAGGGACGGGCCATGGAGACCATGTCGGCGTCGCCTTCGGCCAGCACCTGCTCGGCCACTTCCGGGGTGTTGATGCGGTTGGTGGTGATCAGCGGGATCGACACCTCGCCCTTGAGCTTGGCGGTGACCTTGGTGAAGGCCGCGCGCGGCACCTTGGTGGCGATGGTGGGGATGCGCGCCTCGTGCCAGCCGATGCCGGTGTTGATGAGGGTGGCGCCGGCCGCCTCGATGGCCTTGGCCAGGAGGACGATCTCGTCCCAGGTGCTGCCGCCTTCCACCAGGTCGAGCATCGACAGGCGGTAGATGATGATGAAGTTCGGGCCCACGGCCTCGCGCACGCGGCGGACGATCTCCACCGGCAGGCGCATGCGGTTCTCGTAGCTGCCACCCCAGCGGTCGGTGCGCTGGTTGGTGTGGGCGGCGAGGAACTGGTTGATGAAGTAACCCTCGGAACCCATGATCTCGACGCCGTCGTATTCGGCCTTCTGCGCCAGCACGGAGCAGTTCACGAAGTCCTGGATCTGCTTCTCGATGCCTTCCTCGTCCAGTTCGCGCGGCTTGAACGGGTTGATCGGCGCCTGGATGGCGGACGGTGCGACGGATTTGGGGCTGTAGGCATAACGCCCGGCATGGAGGATCTGCATGCAGATCTTGCCGCCCGCCTCGTGCACCGCCTGGGTGACGATGCGGTGCTTCTCGGCCTCTTCCACGGTGGTCAGCTTGGCGGCGCCGGAGTACACGCCGCCCTCGTCGTTCGGGCCGATGCCGCCGGTCACCATCAGGCCGACGCCGCCACGGGCACGCTCGGCGAAATAGGCGGCCATGCGCTCGAAGCCATTGGGCTTCTCTTCCAGGCCGGTGTGCATGGAGCCCATCAGGGTGCGGTTGCGCAGGGTGGTGAAGCCCAGGTCCAGGGGCGCGAGCAGGTTCGGGTAGGCGGAAGCGGTCATGGATGTCTCCACAGCGGGCGTTGCATTCACGGGATGCCGCAGCGTCGTGGGCCACGGTCGGTTTATGGGGCAGACGATAGTCAGCCAGCCGGGCGCGCTCAATGATCGAAAGTGACAAGTTATTGATCCAAACGCACAGCGCGACTTGGCAAGCACAACGCGCTCCCCTACCCTGACCGGCACATCCATCGACACCCAATCCCATGCGCAAACTGCTGATTGTCCTGGCCTCCGCCCTGTTCGCCGGCGTGCTGGCCAGCTACGCGATCTGGACCGACAAGCGCCCCGTCGGCCATTACCTCTCCGACCTGCGCAGCGAGGTGGCCCTCAACCTCGGCCAGCCCGGCGGGCGCGGCAACCTGCTGGGCATCCAGCCCGAACTCTTCGCCGCCGACTACCAGAGCGTGGAGCGCCTGCGCCTGAAGCTTGCGGCCTACCTGGAGAAGGCCCGGGACGAAGGCCTGCTCAACGAGCGCACCGTCGTCGTGCTGCCCGAGCACATCGGCACCTGGCTGGTGGCCGCCGGCGAGAAGGACCAGGTCTACAGCGCCCACACCCTGGATGACGCCATGCTCTGGCTGGCCGCCGCCAACCCGATGAGGCTCGCCCGCGCGCTCGTCGCGGCCGAAGGCGAGCAACGCCTGGTCGATGCCCTATTGCGCATGAAGGCGACGCGCATGGCCGGCGACTACCAGGCCCTGTTCGGCGGCCTCGCCCGGGAGTTCGGCATCACCCTGGTGGCGGGCTCCATCCTGCTCCCAGCGCCGCGCGTCGAAGGGGGCAGACTGCTGGCCGAGAGCGGGCCGCTGTACAACGTTAGCCTGGTGTTCGACCGCCACGGCAGGCCCGTCGGCCAGCCCCAGCGCAAGCTCTTCCCGATCCGTGACGAACAGGGCTTCACCGCCGCCGCAGGAATCGACCAGCTCCAGGTGGTCGACACCCCGGCCGGGCGGCTGGGCGTGCTGATCTGCGCCGACAGCTGGTCCCCCGAAGGCTACGCGGCGCTGCACGAACAGGGCCTCGAGTTGCTGGCAGTGCCGGCCTTCCTCACCGGCAACGGCAGCTGGAGCAAGCCCTGGAACGGCGAAAAAGGCGCGCCGACGCCCGATGACGTGAGCCTGCAGGCCGGCGCACTCAGCGAAGGCGAAGCCTGGCAGCGCCTGGCCCAGGCCGGGCGCCTGCCGGGCAGCGGCGCCCGCGCCGGCATGACGGTCTTCCTCCGCGGCCAGTTGTGGGACCTGGGCAGCGACGGCCCCGGCCTCGCCGCCGATGCCAACGGCATCCACATCGCCGAGGCCGGTCGCGGCGCGAAGCTGCTGAACATCTGGCTATGAAACCGACACGGGTACGCCTGGGCGACCTCTCGGTGGGCTTCGTGCAGAACCTCGCCGAGGCGGTGCGCGACGCCGGCCGGGATCCGGCCCCCCTGCTCGCCCAGTACGGGCTGGACGCCGCCCGCCTGGCCGAACCGCGCGGGCGTCTGTCGATCCCCCGCTACATGCGCCTGGGCCACGCCGCGATGCAACTGATCGGCGACCCGGCGCTGGGCCTGCGCATGGGGCGCATCAGCCGGCTGAGCCAGGTCGGCCTCACCGGCGTCACCGCGATGCAGGCGCCCAACGTGCGCGAGGCGGCTCGCACGCTGATCCGCTTCGAGCCGCTGTACGCCCACAACTACCGGGGCCAGTCGAGCTTCCACGAGGACACCGACGGTGCCTGGTTGCGCTTTTATTCCATCAGCCCGTACAACGCCTACAACCGCTTCGTGGTGGATTCGGTGCTGGCCAGCTGGGCCTGCCAGTTCGGCATGCTGGTGGGCGAACCGCTGGCGGTGGAGAGGGTGGAGATCGAGTTTCCCGCCCCCGACTACGCCGAGCGCTACTCGGAACTGTTCGGCTGCCCCGTGGAGTTCGCTGCCGGCGCCAACCAGTTGCGCCTGTCCCAGCCGACCCTCGCCCTGCGCGGACGCGAGCACTGCCCCAGCACCTGGCGACAGTTGCTGGAGCTGTGCGAGCAGGAACTGGAGCAACGCACCCGCACCCGCAGCCTGCGCGAACGCATCACCCAGTTGCTGGGGCCCCTGCTGCACGGCCGCGAGCCGGACCTGGAGGAGGTGGCCGCGCGCCTGCAACTGCCGACCTGGACCCTGCGACGCAAGCTGGCGGAGGAAGGCACGCAGTTCCGCAGCATCCTCAACGACACCCGGCGGGACCTGGCCATGGCCTATATCCGCGACACCGAACTGGCCTTCGGGGAAATCGCCTACCTGCTGGGCTTCGCTTCGGCCGAAGCCTTCCAGCGCGCATTCAAGCGCTGGAGCGGCAGCACCCCCGGTGAGTTCCGCCGCGCCCAGCGCCAGGCGGGCTGATCACATCTCGGTGGCATCGTCCGCCGGCTCCACCCCGTCCTGCTCGCTGGCGTGGAAGTCGAGAATTTCTTCCTGATACTCATCCATCATCACTCTCCCGTTCTGTCGCTCCCTGAATGAAACAAGGACCGTGCCAAAAGGGTAACGAGTGCGGGTGACCGAAAAATTAACCCAGGACAATGCCCCGCGAAGTCGATCGGTGCCGAACCCTGCGAGTTGCATTTTTTCGAGACAAAGAAAAAGCCCCCAGGTATTTCTACCTGAGGGCTTTCCTTTATATGGCGCAGCGGACGGGACTCGAACCCGCGACCCCCGGCGTGACAGGCCGGTATTCTAACCGACTGAACTACCGCTGCGCGTCGGTTGGACTTTCGTCCGGTGGAACCTTTGCTTCGTCTGGCGATGAGAGTTTCGAGCTTCTCGTCACCTCATGCCCGGCAGAACCTGGCATGGGAAATATGGCGCAGCGGACGGGACTCGAACCCGCGACCCCCGGCGTGACAGGCCGGTATTCTAACCGACTGAACTACCGCTGCGCGTCGGCCGGACTTTCGTCCGAATTCACAAGGGATGGTGGGTGATGACGGGATCGAACCGCCGACCCTCTGCTTGTAAGGCAGATGCTCTCCCGGCTGAGCTAATCACCCATCGCCTTGCGAGGCGCGCAATTTACGCAGAGGCCCCACCTAAGTCAACACCCTGCTTGAAGTTTTTTCTCGGAATCGTTTTTTCCACACCGTCGATGGCAGCGCCCGCCCAGGGTAAAACGGTGCGTCGCAGCGATCACCGATCACCACCGGCGATCCCCAGGCCGGTGCACGACGGTGCCTCCGGCCACAGGAAGGTGCATTCAGCCACCGACGCGCAAGGTCAGACGCGCCGTCACCTGTCCTTCATCCGCGCGGTCGAGGCCGGCCTCCTCGATGCGCACGCCCTGGGCTTGGAGGCCGGCGAACCAGCGCAGCAGGCGAGCGAAGCTGGTGGGCTGCAGGCTGACCTGCACCTGCCCCGGAGCGTCGCTGTCCATGCGTTCGACCGACAGCCCCTGCTCGGCGGCACTGGCGGTGACCAGCCCCTGCAGGCGCTCCGGTTCGACGCTGGCCTGCGGCGTTTCCTGGATGGAGCGGGCTCGCGGTGCCTGCTGCTGCATATAGGCATGCAGCGCACGCTGCTGCTCGAAATACTCGCGGGCACTGACAACACCCTGCTGAGCCGGGCGCCAAAGCGCCAGGTAGAGCAATACCAGCAACAGGAAGCCGCCCAGCGACATCAGCGCCAGGCGATCACGGGGTGGCAGCGCCTTCCAGCGCCCGGCCAGCGCCGATGCCTGCCATTGCGCCTGCACCCTGTCCTTGAAAACCATGGCCATGCTCATCCTCCGATCACCAGTCGTGCGCTCACCGCATTGCCTTCGCGGCTGGCCGAGCCCAGCTGCACGGCCAGCCCGGCGGCGATCAGCCGCTCGCGCAAACGCTCCAGGGCGTCGAAGCCAGGGGCCTGCACCTGCATCGCCAGGTCACCCCGGGTGTCGCTGAAATCCAGTTGCTGCACGCGCACCTGGGCCCCCTCCGCCAGCAGCGCCTCGGCTGCCTGGTCGAGCATGCCGAGCAAGCGGCCCTGTCCCGACACCGAGCTGGCTGCCAGGTGCTGGTCTAACTGCGCACGCAGGTTGACCAGCTTGCTGTCCTGGGGAAACAGCTCGCGGTACAGCGCCTCGTTGGCCGCTGCATAGCGATCGCCCTCGTGCCGCAAATGCCAGCCCTGGGCCAGGTAGAACCCCCATTGCAGCACCACCCAGAGTCCGACCAGCCCCAGCAGCGGCCGCAGGAAGCGTTGGTGGCGATGTTCCTGGCGCACCTCGAACTCCGCCTGGGCCAGTTCGCTGCCCGAACGTCCGGCGAGCCAGAGGTGCGGCTGCGCGTGCTCCTGCCAGTGCTCGATGCCGTCGAGCACCTGCCGTGCCTGGGGCGCATGCCCCTGCAACGGCAGCACGCAGGCATCGCGCAGGTGCGGCCAGTCCTCGTCCAGCAGGGCGATACGCGCGCTCTGCTCGCCACCCAGCAGCCAGCGACCATCCAGCCAGCACAGCTGGGTGCCTTCATCGGGCAGCAGGTCGGCGTCCACCTGCAGGCTGGTGGGTACCGAGCCCAGCTCCGCTGCCAGGTCGATCCAGGCGCTCAGCCAGGTGCGGCGCACCGCGAAGATGCGGTGCAGGCCATCCGGCAGGCCGCCGCCAAGGGCCAGGTGCAGGCTGTCGACGTCTTCGGCCAGCAACTCCTCCACCGCGAAAGGCAGCGCCTGGCGCAGCCAGCGCGCCTTCTGCGTGGGCAGGCGCGCGGCGCAGGCAGTCACCGCCTCCACCGGCAATACCAGGCGCCAGTCACCGGAGAGCGCCGTCACCGCCGCCGCGAATGGCAGTTGCCGGGCGTCACCCCCCTGCACCAGCCAGACCTCCAGCTCGCCTTCGACGCGCGTGACCGCCGCCGCCGGCAGGAAAATACTTGCCTGCTTCATTCTTCGTCCTTTTCCTTGAGAAGGGCCGGCGGCAATCCGCCCTGCCCCATGTCGCGGGAAAGCACCCGCACGCGGCCGTCATTGCTGCGCTGCAGGGTGCTGACCAGTACCTGGCGTCGTCCGCCCAGATGCACTTCGCTGGTCACCCGGAAATATTCGCTGCCCACCGCCAGGCCCTGCGCCTGCAACCCCATGCCGGCCAGTGCCGACTGCCCGAGGAAGGCGTCCAGGGTCTGGAAGCCGGCCTTGCCCCGGGCCGCCACCAGCGCCTCCCCCACGCTGGGCGTGAGGCTGTCGGCCAGGCTGGAAAGCACCATCGCGCCAGCGGTGTTGACGTTGAGCGTGGCGTCGTCCGGCAGCGCACTGACGTAGGGCAGCAGGCGACGATAGTCCGCCTCGGTCATGCCCGCCAGCAGGCGCAGCTCGGAGACGTCGACCATGGCACGGTTGGCTGCCCGGTAGGGCGGCTGGCTCAGCAGGTATTCGTTGTCTTCGGCGCCATTGGCCCCGGTGGGCTCCTGGTCCTTGTCGAGCCAGTCCACCAGGCGCTCCGCATAGGGCGCCTCGATCTGCAGGCGCAGCAGGAGGCGACGGAACTGCTGCAACGACTGCTCGTTGACCCGCCCCTGGCGCACCAGGGCGTTGAGGTTGAAGCGCGAGGTGGCGTCCTCGATGCGCACCAGCAGCTCGCCGCCGTCATCCAGCGGGAAATTGTTCAGCGGTCGTGCCCAGGCTTCGCCGAGGTGGTCCACCGGGGTGCGCGGGTCGCCGGCACGCAGGTCGCGCTGCAGCATGCCACGGGCAAGCGCTTCGCCGCCCAGCGCATAGTGCAGGGCCTGGCGCGCGTGCAACTGGTTGGCGCTGGAACGGATCGCCAGTTGTTGCCGCGCGATCATGCCGGCACAGACGACGGTCACCACCGCCACCACCAGCAGCACCGTGATCATGGCCATGCCACGCTGCCGCGTCATGGCGCACCACCGTCGTCGGGCGGTACGTCGCCGCCGTCATCGCCACCGCCGTTGTCGGGGACCTGGGGCTTGCGCTCCGGCGGCTCGTCCACCAAGCGCAGCACGCGGCGCAACTCGCCGTAGCGGCGGTGTTCGAGGGTCAGTTCGATGGCCCGGGGCAGCTTCTCCAGGCTCTTGTCGCCGGTCTCGCCGTCGGCCGGCCAGACCTCCACCCAGTTATCGGACTTGTCGAGGTAGCGCAGCTTGAGGCGGGTCACGCCGTCCAGCGCCTGCTGCACCTGCGGCTGGCTGTCCTGGGCCTGGTCGAGCACCGTCCAGTAGCGGCGCTCGAGCTTCTCCCCGGACAGTTGCCAACGCACCCGCTGCAGCCGAGAACGCGGGGCGCCAAGCGGATTGCGCCAACCGCCACGGCTCAGTTCGATGGCATCGTTGTCGCCGCTCTCGCCCACCAGCGCCCCGCGCCACTCACCGTAGGCATCGCGCACGGGGCGTGGATTGACCTGCTGCAGGTCACGCTCGATGGCGGCCATTGCACGCACCAGCTCCCGCAGCTGCTGTTCCTGGGCGCGGGTGGCCCGGTCGCTGGCGAGCACGCTGTCGAGCATGCGGTAGGTGCCCAGTGCCAGCAGCGCGAAGATGGCGATGGCGATCAGCAGTTCCAGCAGGGTGAAACCGGCGGAGCGCTTCATTGGCGGGTCTCGATGAAGCCGACCAGGCGCGCGGCGGCACGCTCCTCCAGCTTGCCCCGGGGGCCCCGGTCGTTGCGCTGGGCCACCCAGAGCGTGGCGCGGCGCAGGGCCGGGTCTGAGGTCGCCTCGACCTGGCTCTGCCACTCCCAGCGGCGCCCGGCGAAATCCAGCTCGCCCTGGTCGCGCCCGTCCCCCGGCGGCGTGGCGGCCAGCTGCATCTCGGTGAGGCGGTTGTCGGCGATCCACATCGCCAGGGTCTTGTCCTCCAGGCGCGCGGCGTTCTGCAGGCTGCGCGCGCTGGTGGCCAGAACGGACGCGGCGACCACGGCGAAGATGGCCAGGGCCACCAGCACTTCGAGCAGGGTGAAGCCGCGCTGGGTGCTCATCCCGCCCTCCCCTTGCCCGGCATCGCCTCGACCCTGGGCAGGCGGAAGCCGTCGCTGCTCATCTGCAGGCGCAGGCCGTCCTTGCGCCGCTCGCCCAGTTCCAGGCGGAACGGGCTGAGCTCACCGCTGGAGAGGATCAGCAACTGCGGCGTCCGGGGCTGGTCCTTGGGTTTCTCCTCCTCGTCCGCCACCGGCCCGGGCAACGCCAGCGCGGCGCCTTCGAGTTCGAACTTCAGCTCGGCCCAGGCCGGCAGCTTGTGGGTTTCATCCCCCACTTCCTGCCAGCGCGCCTTCGCCTCGTCGAAGCGCAGCACGCGGTAGCCGTCGCCCTCCAGGCGCAGGCCGTACTCGCGGTTGTCGAGCACGGCTTCGTCCACCAGCACGCCGATCAGCCCGGCCAGGCGCTCGGCTTCGTTGTTCAGTTCACGGGAGGGGCCGGCCACGCCGGTGCTGAGCACCGCCAGCCCGACCAGGCAGCCGATGATCACCAGGACCACCAGCAACTCGATCAGGGTGAAGCCGCCCTGCCCCGTGGCGGGCGGGCAGCCTGGGCAGCGCGGCCGTGGGTGCATCAGTTTTCCCAGTTACCGATATCGGCGTCGGCATCGGTGCCGCCTTCCTTGCCGTCGGCGCCGAAGGAGTACAGGTCGTAGGGCCCCTTGGTGCCGGGTGCCAGGTACTGGTAGGGGTTGCCCCAGGCATCGACCGGCAGGCGCTTGAGGTAGCCGTCCTTGTTCCAGTTCTTCGGCTGCGGGTTGCCGCTGGGCTTCTTCACCAGCGCCTCCAGGCCCTGCTGGGTGCTGGGGTAGGCGAAGTTGTCGAGCTTGTACATGTCCAGCGCGGCGCCGATGGCCTTGATGTCGCCCTTGGCGACGGTGACCTTGGCCTGGTCCGGGCGGTTCATCACCTGGGGCACCACCAGCGCGGCGAGAATGCCGAGGATGACCACCACCACCATGATTTCAATGAGCGTAAAGCCCGACTGTTTGCGGCGCAGTTTCACGCGATTACCCCACGAGTTGGTTGAGAGAAAGGATCGGCAGGAGGATGGCGAGGACGATGACCAGCACCACCGCGCCCATGAACACCAGCATGAAGGGCTCGAACAGCCCGACCAGCAACGCGATCTGCGCGCCGAGGTCGCTTTCCTGGTTGCGCGCGGTACGCGCCAGCATCTGGTCCAGCTCGCCCGAGCGTTCGCCGCTGGCGATCATGTGCAGCATCATCGGCGGAAACTGGCCGCTGGCTTCCAGCGCGCGGGTCAGGCTGCCGCCTTCGCGGACCTTCTGCGCCGCCAGCACCACATCGGCGCGGATCACCCGGTTGGCGATGACCTCGGCACCGATGCCCAGCGCCTCCACCAGCGGCACGCCGCTCTGGGTGAGGATCGCCAGGGTGGAGGCGAAGCGCGCGGTGTCGGTGGCGCGCACCAGCCCGCCCACCAGCGGAATGCGCAATACCAGGCCATGCCAGCGGGCACGCACCGCCTCCTCGCGCAGCGCCAGGCGCGCACCGACGAATGCCGCGATGAGCGCCAGCGCCACCAGCCAGCCCCAGTGCTTGACCAGGTCGCTGAGGGCGATGAGGCCCCGGGTCAGCAGCGGCAGGGTCTGCCCGGAATCGATGAACACGCGCACCACGTCCGGGACCACGTAGCCCAGGAGGAAGGAGACGATGCCCAGCGAAGCGCACATCAGGATCACCGGGTAGAGCAGCGCCAGCTGGATCTTCTGCCGCGACTGCTGGCGTTGCTCGGTGTAGTCGGCCAGTTGCTCCAGCACCGGGCCGAGGTGGCCGGCGTGCTCACCGGCCGCGACCGTGGCGCGGTACAGCTCGGGGAACGCGGCGGGGAATTCGCGCAGGCTGCCGGCCAGGCTGTGGCCCTCCAGCACGCGTGCGCGTACCGCCAGCAGCATCGACTGGATGCGCGGCGAGGTGGACTGGGCGGCAGCGGCGCGCAGCGCTTCCTCGATGGGCAGCGCAGCCTGCACCAGGGTCGCCAGTTGCCGGGTCACCAGCGCCAGGTCGCGGGCGGACAGGCCACGGGTGAAACCGAAGCGACCGCCACTGGCGGCCTGCTCGCGGGTGCGGGTGGCCTTCACCTCCAGGGGGGCCAGCTGCTTCTCCCGCAACAGCTGGCGCACCTGGCGGGCACTGTCGGCCTCGAGCACACCCTTTTGCGGGCGCCCGCGGGCATCCAGAGCGAGGTATTCGAAGGCGGCCATTTATTCTTCCTGGGTCACGCGCAGCACTTCTTCCACCGTGGTCACGCCTTCGAGCACCTTGCGCTTGCCGTCGTCACGGATGCTGGGACCGAAGCGGCGTGCATGGCGGGTCATTTCCTGCTCTGCAGCGGCGTTGTGGATGAGGGTGCGCATGTGGTCGTCGAAGACCACCAGTTCGTAGATGCCGGTACGCCCGCGATAGCCCTGCTGGTGGCATTCGGCGCAGCCACGGGCGTGGTAGAGGGTCGGCGGCTGCGCCGGGTCGATGCCCAGCAGCGCGCATTCGGCGGCGTCGGCGCTGTAGGGCGCCTTGCAGTGATTGCAGAGCACGCGCACCAGGCGCTGGGCGAGCACGCCGAGCAGGGAGGACGACAGCAGGAAGGGCTCGACGCCCATGTCCACCAGGCGGGTGATGGCGCCGATGGCGCTGTTGGTGTGCAGGGTGGAGAGCACCAGGTGGCCGGTGAGCGAGGCCTGCACGGCGATCTCGGCGGTCTCGTGGTCACGGATCTCGCCGACCATCACCACGTCCGGGTCCTGGCGCAGGATGGCGCGCAGGCCACGGGCGAAGGTCATGTCGACCTTGGCGTTGACCTGGGTCTGGCCGATGCCTTCGAGGTGATACTCGATCGGGTCCTCGACCGTGAGGATGTTGCGCGTGCGGTCATTGAGGGTCACCAGGCTGGCGTACAGCGTGGTGGTCTTGCCCGAGCCGGTGGGCCCGGTGACCAGCAGGATGCCGTGGGGCTTGCGCACCGTGGCCTCCATCAGTTCGCGGTCGCGCGCGCTCATGCCCAGGTGCTGCAGGGTGAGGCGCCCGGCCTGCTTGTCCAGCAGGCGCAGCACCACGCGCTCGCCGTTGGCCGAGGGCAGCGTGGAGACGCGGATGTCCACCTCGCGCCCGGCCACGCGCAGGGAGATGCGGCCGTCCTGCGGGACGCGCTTCTCGGCGATGTCCAGCTTGGCCATGACCTTGATCCGCGACACCAGCAGCGCCGCCAGTTCACGCTTGGGTTCGAGCACCTCGCGCAGGATGCCGTCGACACGGAACCTCACCACGAGGCGCTTCTCGAAGGTCTCCAGGTGGATGTCCGAGGCGTTCTCGCGTATCGCCTCGCCGAGGATGGCGTTGATCAGGCGGATGATCGGCGCGTCGTCCTCCTGCTCCATCAGGTCGGTGGTCTCCGGCATCTGCTCGGCGAGCGCGGCCAGGTCGAGGCTGCCGCCGAGGTCTTCGGCGAGCTGCATGGTGGCGGAGGAGTCGTGCTGGTAGGCCTGGGCCAGGGCCTGGTCGAAGGTTTCGGCGGGCAGCGGGCGCAACGGCAGCGAGCGACCGACGAAGCGCCGGGCCTCGGCCAGGGCGACCAGCTCGGCACCTTGGCGATGGGCCAGGCAGGGCTCGACGCCATCCTGCAGGAAGACGCCGTGGCGCTTGGCGAAGCCGAACGGCAGGCGCCGCAGCGGCGCCTCGATCGAAGAGGGGTTCATCCGTGTAATGCCTTCATGAAATCACCTGGGGCAATTATCACAACACTGCCTGACGGTTGTGCGGCAATCCCTGCCATTTCTCTTGTCGTTGTGATCGGGCGCGCACGCAAACCCGTAAAAAATCTGGAATATTCTTAGCACATCGACCTCCACGACACACGTGCCAGCGAGTTGTAGCGTGATTGCGTCGTACTGCTATGATTCAGCACTTTCGCCGATCCAGAAAACCAAGAACGACTCGCGGAGAACCCCCAACTTGCCCACACCTGGTGCTCGACACTGGCTGCAACAGCATTCGCCTGCGCTGCTGGGCGCGGGCCTGGTGATCGCCATGAGCCTGAGCCTCGCCTGGCAATCCGCCGACTGGATACGCTTGCTCCGCAATTCACCCGTCACCAGCAGTGACCCCACCCTCGAGGCCGTGGTTCCAGCCAGCCTGGAACGCCTCGAACCCCTGTTCGGCCCGAGCCGCGTGCAGAGCGATGCGCCGCCACCGGCGACCAACCTGCGCCTGACCCTGCTGGGCAGCTTCATCAATGCCGACCCGGCGCGCTCCAGCGTGATCATCCGCACCGAGGGCGAAAAGCCCCGGCGCCTGCACAGCGGCGATGAGCTCAGCCCCGGCGTGAAGCTGCACGCCGTCTACCGCGACCGTGTGGAGATCGACCGTGGCGGCCGCCTCGAAACCCTGACATTCCCCCGGGCGCGCCTGGCCGCCCCCGGATCGCCCGCCATGGAGGCGGAGCCGGCGAACGATGCTGTGAACGACCTTGGCGGCCTCCAGGAGGAGAACGCCGCCGAGCTGCGCGAACGCATGGAAGCACTGAGAAAACAGATGGAAGAATCCGGTGGCCTGCCGCCGGACTTACCGCCCGAACAGCCCCCGGAAAGCGAATGAATCAATGCCCACACTCCTCTCGCGCCTGAGTATCGCCCTGCTGGCCGCCGGCCTCGCTACCGCGCCGCTGCCCCTGCTGGCGGCAACCCCGCAACCCCAGGCCGAAAGCAGCCAGCAGGATGGCTGGACGATCAACCTCAAGGACGCCGACATTCGCGAGTTCGTCGACCAGGTGGCCGACATCACCGGCGAGACCTTCATCGTCGACCCCCGGGTCAAGGGCCAGGTCAGCGTGGTGTCCAAGGCGCCGCTGAGCCTCTCCGAGGTCTACCAGCTGTTCCTCTCGGTGATGGCCACCCATGGCTTCACCGTGGTCACCCAGGGCGACCAGGCACGCATCATCCCCAACGCCGAGGCCAAGTCCGAAGCCGAGGGCGGGCCGGCCGCGCCGGACAAGCTGGAAACCCGGGTGATCCAAGTGCAGCACACGCCGGTGACCGAGCTGATCCCGCTGATCCGCCCGCTGGTGCCGCAATACGGCCACCTCGCCGCCGTGACCTCGTCCAATGCCCTGATCATCAGCGACCGCAGCGCCAACATCGCGCGGATCGAAAGCCTGATGAGCCAGCTCGACCAGAAGGGCGACCGCGACTACACCGTGCTCAACCTGCAGAACGCCTGGGTGATGGACGCCGCCGAGGTGCTCAACAGCGCGGTCAGCCGCGGCCAGGCCAAGGGCACCAACGCCGCCCAGGTGATCGCCGACGCGCGCACCAACCGCCTGATCATCGTCGGCCCGCCTTCGGCACGCGCCAAGCTGGTGGCACTGGCGCAATCCCTCGACACCCCGACCTCGCGCTCGGCCAATACCCGCGTCATCCGCCTGCGCCACAACGACGCCAAGGCCCTGGCCACCACCCTGGGCGAGATTTCCGAGGGCCTGAAGACCCCGGAAGGCGGCGGCGAGCAACAGGGCAAGCCGCAGAACATCCTCATCCGTGCCGACGAGAGCCTCAACGCCCTGGTCCTGCTGGCCGAACCGGACACGGTCAACGCGCTGGAGGACATCGTCCGCCAGCTCGACGTGCCGCGCGCCCAGGTGATGGTGGAAGCCGCCATCGTGGAAATCTCCGGCGACATCACCGACGCCCTCGGCGTGCAGTGGGCCGTCGACGCCCGCGGCAAGACCGGCGGCCTGGGCGGGGTCAACTTCGGCAACACCGGCCTCTCGGTGGGCACCGTGCTCAACGCCATCAAGGACGAGAAGCTGCCGACCACCCTGCCCGACGGCGCCATCATCGGCATCGGCACCGACCACTTCGCCGCCCTGGTCACCGCACTCTCGGCCAACAGCAAGAGCAACCTGCTGTCCACGCCGAGCCTGCTGACCCTGGACAACCAGAAGGCGGAAATCCTCGTCGGCCAGAACGTACCCTTCCAGACCGGCTCCTACACCACCGATGCGGCCGGGGCCAACAATCCCTTCACCACCATCGAGCGCAAGGACATCGGCGTGACCCTCAAGGTCACCCCACACATCAACGAGGGCGCCACCCTGCGCCTGGAGATCGAGCAGGAGATTTCCTCCATCGCTCCCAGCGCCACCCTCACCGCCCAGGCGGTGGACCTGATCACCAACAAGCGCTCGATCAAGAGCACCATCCTCGCCGAGGACGGCCAGGTGATCGTGCTCGGCGGCCTGATCCAGGACGACGTCACCACCACCGACTCCAAGGTACCGCTGCTGGGCGACATCCCCCTGCTCGGCCGCCTGTTCCGCTCCACCAAGGACAGCCACGTGAAGCGCAACCTGATGGTCTTCCTGCGCCCGACCGTGGTCCGCGACCGCGCCGGCCTCGCCGCGCTCTCGGGCAAGAAGTACAGCGACATCCGCGTGCTGGGCGACCAGAGCGACAGGGAGAACCGCCCGAGCATCCTGCCGCGCAGCCCGGTGCAGCTGTTCGACGGCGGCCAGGGCACCCCGGCCATCGACGTGCGCCCGCCGGAAAGCCCGGCGCCCTGATACCCGAGCCCCTGGAAAACCAACGGGTGGCAGTGCGAAGGCACTGCCACCCGTTTTTTGTTTGTGCCGGAAGCCTGTGGAACGATCGGGAACGGTGCGTACCGGGGGCTCCGCACGGTGGAGGTAAAGAGCGACCTCCACCCTGCATCTGCCAGAGCGATGTGCCCGGCTGGTAGGTCGGGTGAAACCCGACGCCCGCGCACGAGAGCCCCGGGAAGATCGGGATCAGTCCAGGTAGATCATCTTGCGGGTCATGCCGCCGTCGACCAGGAACTCCTGGCCGGTGACGAAGCCGCTGTTGTCCGAAAGCAGCCAGGCGACCAGGGCGGCGACGTCTTCCACCGTACCGACGCGGCCCGCCGGGTGCTGGTCGTGATCCCATTCCGACAGCGGCGCCTCTTCACGAGCGGCGCGGTCGCGGGAGTCGATCCAACCGGGGCTGACCACGTTGACGCGGATGTCCGGCCCCAGGCTGATGGCCAGCGCGTGGGTCAGCGCCACCAGGCCGCCCTTGCTCGCGGCGTAGGCTTCGGTGTCGCGTTCGGATTGATGGGCGCGGGTCGAGGCGATGGTGACGATGGCGCCCCGGTGGCCGCGCAGGTAGGGCGCGCAGTGCTTGGCCAGCAGCATCGGGCCGGTGAGGTTGACCGACAGGGTGCGGTTCCACTGCATCAGCTCGAGGCTTTCCAGCGGCGCGCCATGGGCCTCGGCGACGCCGGCGTTGCACACCAGCGCATCGAGCCGGCCGAACTGGCCGAGCACTTCGGCGACGCCCACGGCGACCTGGCTTTCATGGGCCACGTCCATGCCGACGAACCAGGCATTGCCGCCCAGTGCCTTGGCCACCTTGCTGCCCCGGGCACGGTCGATGTCCGCCAGCACCACCTGCCAGCCCTCGGCGATCAGCCAGGCGGCGATGCCCAGGCCGATACCACGGGCCGCGCCGGTGACCAGCGCGACCTTGCCGTTATGGGCGGGCAACGACTCCATGGACCACTCGATCACAACGCGGCGAGGCCACGCGCGAGGTCGGCCTTGAGGTCGGCGATGTCTTCCAGGCCCACGGCGACGCGGATCAGGTTGTCACCGATGCCGGCGTTGGCACGCTCCTGCGGCGACAGGCGACCGTGGGAGGTGGTGGCCGGGTGGGCGATGGTGGTCTTGGTATCACCCAGGTTGGTGGTGATGGAGATCACCCGGGTGGCGTCGATGAAACGCCACGCCGCTTCCTTGCCACCGGCCACCTCGAAGCTGACCACGGCACCGAAGGCGCTCTGCTGACGCTTGGCCAGTTCGTGCTGCGGGTGGCTTTCCAGGCCGGCGTAGTACACGCGCTCGATGCCCGGCTGCTGTTCCAGCCAGCGGGCCAGCTCCAGGGCACTGGCGCAGTGGGCCTGCATGCGCACGCGCAGGGTTTCCAGGCCCTTGAGGAAGATCCAGGCGTTGAACGGGCTGAGGGTCGGGCCGGCGGTACGCAGGAAGCCGACCACGCCTTCCATCTGCGCCTTGCGGCCGGCGACCACGCCACCCATGCTGCGGCCCTGGCCATCGATGTACTTGGTGGCCGAATGCATGACGATGTCGGCGCCGAGCTTCAGCGGCTGCTGCAGCGCGGGGGTGCAGAAGCAGTTGTCCACCGCCAGCAGCGCGCCACGGGCGTGGGCGATCTCGGCCAGGGCGGCGATGTCCACCAGCTCGGCCAGGGGGTTGGACGGCGATTCGACGAACAGCAGCCGGGTGTTGGGCTTGAAGGCCGCTTCCCAGCCGGCCAGGTCGGCCAGCGGCGGGTAGTCGACCTCGACGCCGAAGCGCTTGAGGTACTTCTCGAACAGGCTGATGGTCGAGCCGAACACGCTGCGCGAGACCAGCACATGGTCGCCCGCGCTGCACTGGCTCATGACGATGGAGAGGATCGCCGACATGCCCGAGGCGGTGGCCACGGCCTGCTCGGCGCCTTCAAGGGCGGCGATGCGCTCTTCGAAGGCACGCACGGTGGGGTTGGTGTAGCGCGAGTAGACGTTGCCCGGCACCTCGCCGGCGAATCGCGCGGCGGCGTCGGCGGCGGTACGGAACACGTAGCTGGAGGTGAGGAACATCGCCTCGCCGTGCTCGCCCTCGGGGGTGCGGTGCTGCCCCGCACGCACCGCCAGGGTGTCGAAGGCTGCGCCTTCGAGGTCACTGTCCAGCCGCCCGGCTTCCCATTCCTGCGTCATATCGCTACCTCATCAGAAACGCAGCCCGGATCGGGTCCGGGCTGCTGGCTTGCAACGTGCGGCTCAGTGGCGGCCGCTCAATTGTTGTACAGGTCGATGATCGCGCTGACCACGTTGACCTTGTTCTTGCTGGCGTCGTTGCGCGCCTGCTCGATCTTGTTCAGGTAGTGCTCGTCGACATCACCGGTGATGTACTTGCCGTCGAACACCGCGCAGTCGAACTGGTCGATCTTCACCTTGCCGCCACCGACCGCCTCGATCAGGTCCGGCAGGTCCTGGTAGATCAGCCAGTCGGCGCCGATCAGTTCGGCCACTTCCTCGGTGGAGCGGTTGTGGGCGATCAGCTCGTGGGCACTGGGCATGTCGATGCCGTAGACGTTGGGGTAGCGCACCGCCGGGGCGGCCGAGCAGAAGTAGACGTTCTTGGCGCCGGCTTCGCGGGCCATCTGGATGATCTGCTTGCAGGTGGTGCCACGGACGATGGAGTCGTCCACCAGCATCACGTTCTTGCCGCGGAACTCCAGTTCGATGGCGTTGAGCTTCTGGCGCACCGATTTCTTGCGCGCAGCCTGGCCCGGCATGATGAAGGTGCGGCCGATATAGCGGTTCTTGACGAAACCTTCGCGGAATTTCACGCCCAGGTGGTTGGCCAGCTCGAGGGCCGCGGTGCGGCTGGTATCGGGGATCGGGATGACCACGTCGATGTCGTGGTCCGGGCGCTCGCGCTGGATCTTCTCGGCCAGCTTCTCGCCCATGCGCAGGCGCGCCTTGTAGACCGAGACGCCGTCCATGATGGAGTCCGGGCGCGCCAGGTAGACGTGTTCGAAGATGCACGGGGCGAGCCTCGGCGCCTTGGCGCACTGGCGGGTGTAGAGCTTGCCGTCTTCGGTGATGTACACCGCTTCGCCCGGCGCGAGGTCGCGGATCAGGGTGAAGCCGAGCACGTCGAGGGAGACGCTCTCGGAGGCGATCATGTATTCCACACCTTCGTCGGTGTGACGCTGACCGAAGACGATCGGGCGGATGGCGTTGGGGTCGCGGAAGCCGACGATGCCGTAGCCGGTGATCATCGCCACCACGGCGTAGCCGCCCAGGCAGCGGTCATGCACGCCGGAGACGGCGGCGAACACGTCCTCCTCGGTGGGCTGCAGCTTGCCGCGATGTGCCAGCTCGTGGGCGAACACGTTGAGCAGCACTTCCGAGTCGGAATTGGTGTTCACGTGGCGCAGGTCGGATTCGTAGATCTCCTTGGCCAACTGCTCGACGTTGGTCAGGTTGCCGTTGTGCGCCAGGGTGATGCCGTAGGGCGAGTTGACGTAGAACGGCTGCGCCTCGGCGGAGCTGGAGCTGCCCGCGGTCGGGTAGCGCACGTGGCCGATGCCCATGTGGCCGACCAGGCGCTGCATGTGCCGCTGCTGGAAGACATCGCGGACCAGGCCGTTGTCCTTGCGCAGGAACAACCGGCCGTCATGGCTGGTCACGATGCCGGCAGCGTCCTGGCCGCGATGCTGGAGAACGGTGAGCGCGTCATACAGCGCCTGATTGACGTTCGACTTACCGACGATACCGACGATGCCACACATGCGGTGCAACCCCTGCTGCTAGTAGTTCAGGCTAATACCGGGCGACGGGCCGGGCAGTTGGTGCCCCGCTCGCCGACCGTTGTTTGGCGGCTCAGCTTGGTGCGCTGACGCTGCCGGCAAGCCACTGGCTGGTGAAGCCCAGAATCAGGTTCTTCGACCAGTCGGCGACCATGAGAAAATGCGGCAGCAGCGTGGACTGCTGCCACCAAGGATCCTCTTGCACCGGCGCCAGGCTCAGCAGGCCGACCAGCACCACCACCAGCAAAGCCCCGCGCGCCGCGCCGAAGACCATGCCGAGGAAGCGGTCGGTGCCGTCCATGCCGGTGACCCTGATCAGCTCACCGATCAGGAAATTGACCAACGCCCCCACGAGCAGGGTGGCGATGAAGAGAATGGCGCAGGCCGCGATCACGCGCGCCGACGGCATTTCGATGAACTCGGTGAGGTGCTGTGACAAGGCCCCGCCGAACATCCAGGCGACTATGCCGGCGATGATCCAAGTGAGCAGTGAAAGCGCTTCCTTGACGAAGCCGCGCTTCAGACTGATCAGACTGGAAATGGCGATGATGGCGATGATCGACCAATCGACCCAGGTGAATGCCACGTATGCAGCTCACGAACAGAAAAGGCGCTGCATTTTAGCAGAGCCCCGTCACTCCGGTAACCCGCGGATCAGATTGCTCTGATAGAGCGAGCGAATCAGCCTTTTTCGGGCTGGAAGCGAACGATGAAGCCGTTGAGCTTCTGTTGGCGGCTCAGGGAGTCACGCAGCCGGTCGGCCTCCGCGCGCTCGATGACCGGGCCGACGAACACCCGGTTCATGCCGTCCGCGCTGCGGATATAGGCGTTGTAGCCCTGGTTGCGCAAGGTCTGCTGGAGCTTCTCGGCGCTGGCCCGGTTGGACAGGCTGGCGAGCTGGATCGACCAGCTGACCGGCAGGCCGTTCGGGTCCAGGCGCTTTTCTTCCGCCTTGGGCGGCGTGGCAGCCGGCGGCACGGCCTGGGCCTGCTGCGGCTGGGCCTGGGGTTGCGCGGGGGCCTGGGGCTGGGCCGGTTGCACGGGCGTGCCGGGCTGCTCGGCAGGGGCGACGGGCAGGGCACTGGCCTGGCCGGAGCCATCCAGCGGCGGGACGGGCTCTTCAGGCAGCACCTGCGGCTCGGGAACCGGCACGGCTTCCATCTCCACCGGCGGCATCTCCGGGGTCTGCGGCATGGCCGGGGCGTCGATGCGCACCTGGCGCAGCTCGTCCTCGCGGGTGAACAGCATCGGCAGGAAGATCACCGCCAGCGCCAGCAGCACCAGGGCACCGACGATGCGTTGCTTGAGTCCCTTGTCCAGCACAGCCACTCCCCCTTAAGCCTGATGCGCGAGCCAGGCCAGCGCCTCGGCCACGCAATAGAAAGATCCGAACACCAGGATTTCATCCCCCTCCCCGGCCTTCTCGCACTGCGCATCCAGCGCCGCAGCCACATCCGCATGGCTGCTGGCCGTGACGCCCAGGGCGAGCAACGCGGCCTGCAATTCGGCGGCGGGTCGGCTGCGCGTCGACGGCAGGGTGGTCACCGCCCAGTCGGGCAGTACGTTCTTGAGCGGCGCGAGCACGCCGGGCAGGTCCTTGTCGGCCAGCAGGCCGAACACCGCGAGGCGGCGACCCGCGACCGGGCGGGCGCGCAGGCGCTCGGCCAGGTAGCCGGCAGCGTGGGGATTATGCCCAACATCCAGCAGCAGCGTGAGTGACTTGCCACGCCATTTCAGCGAGCGGCGATCCAGCCGGCCGGTGACCCGGGTGGCCTGCAGCGCCCGGGTGATGGCGGCCTCGTCCCAGGCCTGGCCCAGCAGCGAGTAGGCCTGCAGGGCCAGCGCGGCATTCTCCAGGGGCAGGTCGAGCAGCGGCAGGTCGTGCAGGTGGCGCAGCTGGCCCTTCTGGTCGACGCCCCGCCAATTCCAGGCGCCCTCGCCCACCGCCAGGTCGTAGTCACGCCCGCGCAGGATGAAGGGAGCGCCCAGGGTCGCGGCCTGCTCGATGAGCGGTGCAGGGGGATCGAGGTCGCCGCAGAGGGCGGGCTTGCCGGCACGGAAGATGCCGGCCTTCTCGAAGGCGACGCTTTCACGGGTGTCGCCGAGCCAGTCGGCATGGTCGATGCCGATGCTGGTGACCAGCGCCAGGTCGGCATCGACCAGGTTGACCGCATCCAGGCGTCCACCGAGGCCGACTTCGAGCACCGCGGCGTCGAGCCCGCTGCGTTCGAACAGCCAGAAGGCCGCCAGGGTGCCCATCTCGAAATAGGTCAGGGAGATATCGCCACGCGCAGCCTCCACGGCGGCGAAGGCCTCGCAGAGCGCAGCGTCGCTGGCGTCGAGGCCATCGATCTGTACGCGCTCGTTGTAGGTGAGCAGGTGCGGGGAGCTGTAGACCCCGACCTTGAGGCCCTGCGCCCTCAGCAAGGAAGCGAGGAAGGCGCAGGTGGAACCCTTGCCGTTGGTCCCGGTAACCGTGACCACCAGCGGCGCCGGCCTGTGCAGGCCGAGTCGCTGGGCGACCTGGCGGCTGCGGTCCAGCCCCATGTCGATGGCTGTGGGGTGGAGTTGCTCGAGGTAGGCGAGCCAGTCGGCGAGGGTTCGTTGGGTCATGCGGTGGCCGGTGAGGGTAGACGCATGAACTGCGCCAGCAGCCGCGATAGGCGGGCGCGCAGTTCCTGACGGGGAATGATCATGTCGATGGCGCCGTGCTCCAGCAGGAACTCGCTGCGCTGGAAGCCTTCGGGCAGCTTCTCGCGTACGGTCTGCTCGATCACGCGGGGGCCGGCGAAGCCGATCAGCGCCTTGGGTTCGGCGACGATCACGTCACCGAGCATCGCCAGGCTCGCGGAAACACCGCCATAGACGGGGTCGGTGAGCACGGAGATGAAGGGAATGCCTTCTTCGCGCAGGCGCGCCAGTACCGCGGAGGTCTTGGCCATCTGCATCAGGGAGATCAACGCTTCCTGCATGCGCGCGCCGCCCGAGGCGGAGAAGCATACCAGCGGGCAGCGCTTCTCCAGGGAGACGTTGGCGGCGCGGACGAAACGCTCGCCGACCACAGCCCCCATGGAGCCCCCCATGAAGGAGAACTCGAAGGCACACGCCACGATGGGCATGCCTTCCAGGCTGCCGCTCATGGCGATCAGCGCGTCCTTCTCGCCGGTGTCCTTCTGGGCAGCGGTGATGCGGTCCTTGTACTTCTTGCTGTCGCGGAACTTGAGGCGGTCCACCGGTTCCAGCTCGGCACCCAGCTCCTCGCGGCCCTCGGCGTCGAGGAAGATGTCCAGGCGGGTGCGCGCATCAATGCGCATGTGGTGGTTGCACTTGGGACAGACGTCGAGGGTCTTCTCGAGCTCGGGCTTGTACAGCACAGCCTCGCAGGACGGGCACTTGTGCCAGAGGCCTTCAGGAACCGAGCTCTTCTTCACCTCGGAACGCATGATCGAAGGGATCAGCTTGTCTACCAGCCAGTTGCTCATGCTCTCGTTCTCCATAGCTTCAGGCCCGAACACGCGCTAGCGGCCCGGAGCCCTGCGCATGTTCTTGAGCGAATTCACGATTGCGGACGGGGTTGGCGGCACCCGCGGGATGGCGATGGTGCGCCCTGCCCCGCTCGGCGTCGCCGGGAAAGCCCCGGCCATCTGGGCGACGGAGGCCGGCATGGCACCGTCGCGAAAAGCAAAATCGGCCCGTTCCGACAGCGCGCGCATACGCGCGTGCCCGGGCAACTGGGTTATGGACGGCAGCGCGAGCGGCGCCGTCACATATGCAGGCGACGGGTTCAGCATGCCGCTCTTGCCGCATCGATGAAGGCCCGCACCTTGTCATGGTCCTTGATGCCCCTGCTCGCCTCCACGCCACCGCTGACATCCACGGCATACGGCCTGACCTGTGCAACGGCCAGCCCGACGTTCTCCGGGGTGAGGCCGCCTGCGAGTATCACGGGTTTGTCCAGCTCGGCCGGGACGAGGTTCCAGTCGAACGCCTCGCCCGTACCGCCAGGGATGCCGGGTACATAGGTGTCCAGCAGCACGCCCGAGGCGCCGGGGAACTCGCGCACGCGGGCGGCCACGTCATCGCCGGGCCGGACCCGCAGCGCCTTGATATAGGGACGGCCATGGCCCGAGCAGGCATCCGGGGTCTCGTCACCATGGAACTGCAGCAGGTCGAGGGGGACCACATCCAGGATGGCCGCCAGCTCGGCGGCGGGCATGTCGACGAACAGGCCGACACTGGTGACGAAGGGCGGCAGCGCCGCGACTATCGCCCGGGCCTGCTCGGCCGTGACCGCGCGCGGGCTGGCGGGATAGAACACCATGCCGATGGCATCGGCACCGGCCGCAGCCGCCGCCAGGGCGTCCTCGACGCGGGTGATGCCACAGATTTTGATGCGAACGGCTGGCAAGTTGCTGACACCGGGTGGGTAAAAGATGCTGGATGGTAGCAAAGGCTCGGCGGAGCGTCAGCCCGGGTTTTCCGGCAGCCAGGAAAGGAAATGCGGCCCGATGTAGCGCTTGGGCAGCTGGAACTCCTCGGGGTATTCCACTTCCACCAGGTACAACCCATAAGGATGGGCGGTGACGCCGCCGGTACGCCGGACGCGACTTTCCAGCACTTCGCGGGCCCACTCCGGTGGCCGCTCGCCGGCACCGATGGTCATCAGCACCCCGGCGAAGTTGCGCACCATGTGGTGGAGGAAGGCGTTGGCGCGGATGTCCAGGACGATGAAGCGCCCATGCTCGCTCAGGCGCAGGTGGTGCACCGTCTTGATCGGCGACTTGGCCTGGCACTGGCGGGCACGGAAGGCGCTGAAGTCATGGGTGCCCACCAGGTGGGCGGCGGCCTCGCGCATGCGCTCGACATCCAGCGGCCGATGGTTCCAGGTGACCTCCTCGGCCATGTGCGCCGGGCGGATCTGGTCGTTGTAGATGACGTAGCGGTAACGCCGCGCCATGGCGCTGAAGCGGGCATCGAAATGCCGCGGCATCTCCTGGGCCCAGGCCACGCTGATGTCGCCCGGCAGGTTCATGTTCGCCCCCATGACCCATGCATGCATGGAGCGCTGGACCGGCGTGTCGAAATGCACCACCTGGCCGCTGGCATGCACCAGCGCATCGGTGCGGCCGGCACAGCTGAGCGTCACCGGCGCGCCGCCGGCCACCTTCGACAGGGCCTTCTCCAGGCACTCCTGGACCGATGGAACCCCGGCGCGCTGGCGCTGGAAGCCGCGATAGCGGGAGCCCTTGTACTCGACGCCGAGGGCGATTCTGTAAATGCCAACGGCAGCCGAGTCGGCTGCCGTTGTGGGTACTGCTTGGGTCATTGATCAGCTGATACGGGCGATGAGCTCGCGCGCTTCCTGTTGCTGGTTCTCACTGCCCTCGGCCATCACTTCGTCGAGGATGTCGCGGGCGCCTTCGGTGTCACCCATGTCGATGTAGGCGCGGGCCAGATCGAGCTTGGTGGCGGTTTCGTCGGTTCCGGAGAGGAAGTCGAAGTCGTCTTCGCCATCCAGGTCCAGCGCCGGAGCGGCGGTGCTGGCCGGCGCGCTTTCTGCCGGCGGCTGGTCGAGGCTCTCGGCGAGCTGGTCGAGCTCGGCGGTCACTTCATCCAGCTTGGCGGCGAAGCTGTCGGAAAGCGGCGCGTCCACTTCGGCGGCTGGCTCGTCCTCGGGCATCGACAGGTCGAAGTCGGACGGCAGTTCGAAGGCGGAGGCGGCTTCTTCCTTGGCCGGCTCGGCGGCAGGTTCGGCCCCACCCAGGCCCAGCTCGTCGTCGAGGCTGAGGAGGAAGTCGTCTTCCTCGGCAACGGTCGACTTGGTGTCGGATTCGAGATCCAGGCTGAAGTCGGCGAGATCGTCGCCCAGGTCCAGCGGCTCTTCCGCCAGCGGCTTGCTATCCAGCTCCAGGTCGAAGCCCAGTTCGTCGTCGAGGCTCGCAGCCGGAGCGGCGGGTTCGTCGAGGCTCAGGTCGAGATCGTCCAGGCCGGCCAGCGCGTCGTTGCCGGCGGACGCCTGCAGGTCGCGATCGAGGTCGGCTTCCAGTTCGTCGAGGCTCAGGTCGAAGGCGTCGTCCAGATCCGACTCCGCAGCGGCGGGCGCCTGGGCAGCGGGAGCGGCAGGCTCGTCCAGGGTCAGGTCGTCGAGGCTGAAGCTGTCCAGGTCGTCCGCAGCGGCAGAGCTGGCGGCGAAGCCCAGGCCCGCAGCGGCGGCAAGCGCCATGGCCGGGTACTTGGCCTTGAGCTGATCGACTTCGGCGTAGGCACCGCCGATCTCACGCAGCTCGCTCTCCTGGCGGGCGAAGCCGTCGCGGTCACCCAGTTCGGCGTAGACCTCCATCAGCTTCAGGCGCAGGTCGGCGCGGTGCGGCTCGTCATTGATGGCGTTCTGCAGCAGCTCGGCGGCCTGGTTGAAACGACCGTAGGCGATATAGATGTCGGCTTCGCTGATGGCGTCGCCGGTCTGGGCGGTGACGCGCTCTTCGGCCTGGGCGGGCGCAGCGGCCGCTACGGCGGGCTCGTTCTCGAGACCGGCGAAGGCGTTGTCCTGGATGTCCAGGTCGTTGTCGAAGTGGGTGTCGTCATCCTGGGCCGCCAGGCTGTTCTGCAGCTCGGCTTCCTTCATCGCATTGCGACGGGACAGGATCATCAGGGCGACCAGCAGCGCCAGCAGCGCGCCGCCACCGGCGATACCCAGCAGCATCGGATTGCCCATCAGGTCGTCGATGAAACCAGGCTGCTCGGCTTCCGGCTCGACCGGAGCGGGCGCGGCAGCAACCGGCGCCGGCTCGACCGGCTTGGCGGCTTCGGCCGGAGCGGCAGGTTTTTCAACGGCATCAGCCGGCTCACTGGCCGGCTGCTGGTTCTGGGACTGGGCGGCTGCATCGGGTGCAGCCGGCTCCTCGTTGTAGTTGTAGTCCGGTGCCTGCCCGGCCGGGGGAGTGGCCTGGGTCGCGTCGGGTGCCGGAGTAGCCGGCACCACTGCGGGTTGTTCGGCAGCCGGAGCCGCCGGGGTGGCGGAAGCGGCTGGCGCTGCCGGGGTCGGCGTGGCCGGAGTCGCCGGGGCCGCTGCTTCGGGTTTCTTCGCCAGGTCGCCCTGCAGCTTGGCCAGTTGGTCGTCCTTCAGCTGGATGAGGCGTTGCAGCTTGTCCAGCTGGCTCTGCAGGTCGCTCATCCGGCCCTTGAGCTCGTCATTCTCGCGACGGGTGGTGTCCAGGCTTTCCTGGGTGACCGCCAGCTTCTCGGACAGGGCCTTGTTGTTGCCGTTGCCGGCCCCTTTCTCGCTGCCAGCGGTGGCCTTGCCACTGTCGGCGGAGAGCAGGCGCAGGCTGTCCTTGCTTTCGGTCTTGGCAGGAGCGGCACCGGCAGTGGCGCGCTTGGTGGCGTCCAGCTGGCGCTGACCGGCACTGCCCGCAACCGCGCTGCCGTCACGCCAGGCGGCGTTCTGAGCGGCGACCTGGGCGATGGCTTCGGATTGCGAACGGCTGGCGATCTGCGCATCGGTCGGCATGCGCAGCACCTGGCCGCTCTTCATGCGGTTGATGTTGCCGCCGACGAAGGCATCCGGGTTCAGGTCCTGGATGGCCAGCATGGCCTGGTGTACGGAGCCGCTGGAGCGATTGCGCTGGGCGATTTCCCAGAGGGTGTCGCTACCGGTGGTCTTGTATTCCTCGGCGCCCGCCTTGGTGGTGGAAGCGGTCGACGCCACCGGAGCGGAAGCACGCGGAGCCTGGGCGGCCGGGCTGGCACTCGGACGCGGGGCGGCAGCGGCCGGACGCGGGGCCTGGGCCGGGGCGGCGATGGGCATGCTCGGCACGACGGCGGCGGTGGTTTCGGGGGAATAGGTCGGCGGGTCCAGCAGCAGGGTGTATTCGCGCAGCAGGCGGCCATTGGGCCACAGCACTTCTACCAGGAAATTGAGGTAGGGCTCGCGCACCGGCTTGTTGGAAGTAACGCGGATCACGCTCTTGCCGTTGGGCTTGAGCACTGGCGTGAACTTCAGATCGGTCAGGAAGTACTGGCGATCGACACCCGCCTTGCTGAACTCCTCGGCCGTAGCCAGGTTCGGAACGACTTCGTTGGAAGCCAGGTCGCGGACCTCGAGCAACTCGATCTCAGCCACCAGCGGCTGATTCAAGGCGGACTTCAGGGTCACTTCCCCGAGCCCCAGAGCATGTGCCATGCCGGAGGTCAGCGCCGAAGCAGCCGCAATTGCCAGCACCAGTTTGCGAACCCGAATCATAGCGTAATCCCTTGTTTTATCTTTTTTTCTCGGCCGAACGAGAGAGTATTTTGATCGCTGCCACAACACGCCATAGCGGTTCCCCGTCAGCGATGAAAACTAAACCAGTATTGTCAAGCTAGAAAAGTTCTTCAAATTTTCAGGTAAGTATCTTTTACAGATAGTGTTTTATCAATAACTCGGCGGACTGTACGGCGTTGAGTGCAGCGCCTTTTCGCACATTATCAGACGCAATCCACAAATTGACTTGGCGCGGGTCTTCCAGGCCTTTTCGCACCCGGCCGACGTAGATCACATCCTGCCCAACAGCGTCACCTACTGCCGTCGGGTAGTCGTCCCGCTCGACCAGCTCGATGCCTGGCGCAGCCTCCAGTCGCTCCAGCACACGAGCCAGATCGACATCCTCACGCACCTGCAGCGAGACGCTCAGGCTGTCGCCGAAGAACACCGGTACGAGCACGCAGGTGGCGGCCACGTCCAGCGCCGGGGCGACGAGCAGCGCTTTCAATTCGCGTGCCAGTCTTCTTTCCAGTTGCGCATGCCCCTCCCCGTCCACCGCATCGGGTTGGGCGAGGACGTTGAAAGCCACCTGGCGATCGAAGAAGCGCGGCTCCAGTGGGCGAGCATTGAGCAACTCGGCGGTCTGCCGGGCCAGTTCGTTCACGCCTTCGCGCCCACGACTGGAAACCGCGAGGCAGGCGGTGACGGTGACCCGCTCGATGCCCAGGGAGGCCAGAGGGGCCAGCGCGCAGGCCAGGGCCACGGCGGACGCGCTCGGGCTGCTCAATCTATAAGGAGGGGCCAGTTCGCCCAGCAGGCCGGCGTTGGCCTCGGGCACCAGAGGCTTGGCATCATCCAGTGCCCCGGACAGGTCGATCACCGCACAGCCAGCCTGGCTGGCGCGATCGGCGAAGCTGCGGCTCACCGCTTCGCCAGCGGCGAAGAAGGCCAGGCGTACCTGGGAGAAGTCGAACTCGGCGACATCGCGCACGCGCAGGTTCTTGCCACGGAACGGCACGGAGGCACCGGCGGACTCGATGCTGGCCAGCAGGTGCAGGGTGCCGATAGGGAACTCACGCTCGGCGAGGAGCTCGACGAGGGTTTCGCCAACGGTGCCGGTGGCGCCGACAACGGCGATATCGAAGGACTGGCTCATGGACATTGCCTCTGGCGAAACGGGAGCGGCACTGTAACCGCCGCCCCGCACGCAGGCAATCGAGGGAAACCGGGCGCCGACGAGCCTCATCGGCGCCCGGTGTCGATCAACGCTCCAGGAGGATGCGCAGCATGCGGCGCAGCGGTTCGGCCGCGCCCCACAGCAGTTGGTCGCCGACGGTGAAGGCGCCCAGGTACTGCGTGCCCATGTTGAGCTTGCGCAGGCGGCCCACCGGTACGCTGAGGGTGCCGGTCACGGCGGTCGGGGTCAGCTCGCGCATGCTGATCTCGCGCTGGTTCGGCACCAGCTTCACCCAGGGGTTGTGCTGGCTGATCATGCCTTCGATGTCGGCGATCGGCACATCCTTGTTCAGCTTGATGGTCAGCGCCTGGCTGTGGCAGCGCATGGCGCCGATGCGCACGCAGATGCCGTCCACCGGGATCGGGCTCTTGAAGCGGCCGAGGATCTTGTTGGTCTCGGCCTGGCCCTTCCACTCTTCGCGGCTCTGGCCGTTGGGCAGCTCCTTGTCGATCCAGGGGATCAGGCTGCCGGCCAGCGGCACGCCGAAGTTCTCGGTCGGGAAGCCTTCGCCGCGCATGGTCTCGGCCACCTTGCGGTCGATGTCGAGGATGGCGCTGGCCGGGTTGGCCAGGTCATCGGCGACCGCAGCGTGGGTGGCGCCCATCTGCTTGATCAGCTCGCGCATGTTCTGCGCACCGGCGCCGGAGGCGGCCTGGTAGGTCATGGCGCTCATCCATTCCACCAGGCCGGCTTCGAACAGGCCGCCCAGGGCCATCAGCATCAGGCTGACGGTGCAGTTGCCACCGATGTAGTTCTTGGTGCCGGCGTCCAGCTGCTGGTCGATCACGCGGCGGTTGACCGGGTCGAGGACGATGACCGCGTCGTCCTGCATGCGCAGGCTGGAGGCGGCGTCGATCCAGTAGCCCTGCCAGCCGGCTTCGCGCAGCTTGGGGAAGACTTCACTGGTGTAGTCGCCACCCTGGCAGGTCAGGATCACGTCGAGGCTCTTCAGCTCATCGATGCTGTAGGCATCCTTCAGCGGAGCGACGTCCTTGCCGATCGCCGGGCCTTGCCCGCCGACGTTGGAGGTGGTGAAGAAAACCGGCTCGATCAGGTCGAAATCCCGCTCTTCCAGCATCCGCTGCATGAGTACGGAACCCACCATGCCGCGCCAACCGATCAGACCTACACGCTTCATGACAACTACACCTTTCAGGGAAAAAGTGGGCCGCTGCCATGCAGCGGGCCCGACAGATTACAGATTACGCAGGGCCTCGACCACTGCATCGCCCATGGCTTGGGTACCGACCTTGGTGGTACCGGCGGAGAAGATGTCACCGGTGCGCAGCCCCTGGTCGAGGACGTTGCTCACGGCCTTCTCGATGGCATCCGCGGCGGCGCCCTGGTTGAAGCTGTAGCGCAGCATCATCGAGACCGAGAGGATGGTCGCCAGCGGGTTGGCGATGCCCTGGCCGGCGATGTCCGGCGCGGAACCGTGGCACGGCTCGTACATGCCCTTGTTGTTCGCGTCCAGGGAGGCGGAAGGCAGCATGCCGATGGAGCCGGTGAGCATGGAAGCCTCATCCGACAGGATGTCGCCGAACATGTTGTCGGTGACCATGACGTCGAACTGCTTGGGTGCACGCACCAGCTGCATGGCCGCGTTGTCGACGTACATGTGCGACAGCTCGACGTCCGGGTAGTCCTTGGCCACCTCCTCCACCACTTCGCGCCACAGCTGGCTGGAGGCGAGCACGTTGGCCTTGTCCACCGAGCACAACTTCTTGCCACGCACGCGGGCCATGTCGAAGCCGACGCGGGCGATGCGGCGGATTTCGCTCTCGGCATACGGCAGGGTGTCGTAGGCCTGGCGCTCGCCGTTTTCCAGCACGCGTTGCTCGCGGGGCTGGCCGAAGTAGATGCCGCCGGTCAGCTCGCGGACGATGAGGATGTCCAGGCCCGCGACCACTTCCGGCTTGAGGCTGGAGGCATCGGCCAGTTGCGGATAAAGGATGGCCGGGCGCAGGTTGGCGAACAGGCCCAGTTGCGAACGGATCTTCAGCAGGCCACGTTCCGGGCGGATGTCTCGCTCGATCTTGTCCCACTTCGGGCCGCCCACGGCGCCCAGCAACACGGCGTCGGCCTGGCGGGCACGCTCCAGGGTCTCGTCGGCCAGCGGCACGCCGTGCTTGTCGATGGCGGCGCCGCCGATCACGTCGTGGGTCAGCGCGAAGCCGAGCTGGAACTTGTCATTGGCCAGCTCCAGCACCTTGACCGCCTCGGCCATGATTTCCGGGCCGATGCCGTCGCCAGGGAGAACCAGAATCTGTTTGCTCATGAGTCTTTCCTTCGGAAAAAAGCTTCAAGCCCCAAGTCGCAGGCCCCAAGTACGTGTCGCTTGGAGCTTGCAGCCTGACGCTCGGTTATTGGGTGGCCCACAGCACCAGCACGTCGGTACTGAAGGAGCCGTCTTCGGTGATCTCGAAATAGGTGCGGACTTCCTCGCCCACCGCCTTCTGCAGGGCCAGGATGGCATCGCGGAACACATCGGGCGTGCGCATCCGCGTGATCCAGGAGCCGAACTCCAGGCGCAGGCGCTGACGCGCATGGCGCTCGACGAACAATCCCGCCTCGCTGACCTGACGCAACCACTCGGCGACGGAATAATCGCGCACATGGCTGGTATCGCGCAGCACTTCCACCGCCTGCAGGTGGGTGTCCAGCAGCGGGCTGCCCGGCGAGGCCACATCGATGAAGGCAGCGGTGCCGCCCGGCTTCAGCACCCGGCGCACCTCGCGCAAGGCCAGGCCCAGGTCGCTCCAGTGGTGCGCCGAATAACGGCTGAAGACGAAGTCGAAGCTGGAATCGTCGAAGGGCAGGCGCTCGGCCGCCCCACGCTCGGTGCGCACGTTACCCAGGCCACGCTCGGAGGCCGCCGCGGCGACCACATCCAGCATCTGCTGCGACAGGTCGTAGGCCACCACGTCGCCGACCAGCGGCGCGACATGGAAGCTGACATGCCCGGCGCCACAGCCGAGGTCGAGCACCCGGGCATCGCCCCGGCCCGCGACCGCCGCCTGCAACTGCGCGAACTCCGCGCCCTGGGCATGCACGGCGCTGCTCAGGTAGGCACTGGCCTGTTCGCCGAACTGGCGCTGCACCACCTGGGCATGGGCCTTGTCGCTCATCTCGCGTCCTCGCCTCAGGCGTCGCGGAACAGCCAGGGCTGCGCCTGGCGGTGGCCACTCTCGAAGGCGCGGATGGCATCCGCGTCCTGCAGGGTCAGGCCGATGTCGTCCAGGCCATTGAGCAGGCAGTGCTTGCGGAAGGCATCTACATCGAAGGAGTAGGTCTTGCCGTCCGGGCGGGTCACGGTCTGCGCGGCGAGGTCGACGGTGAGCCGGTAGCCCTCCTGCACTTCGCATTGCTTGAACAGCTCGTCCACTTCCTCGTCCTTCAGGATGATCGGCAGCAGGCCGTTCTTGAAGCTGTTGTTGAAGAAGATGTCGGCGTAGCTCGGCGCGATGATGGCGCGGAAGCCGTACTCCTCGAGGGCCCACGGTGCATGCTCGCGGGAGGAGCCGCAGCCGAAGTTCTCACGGGCCAGCAGCACGCTGGCCCCCTGGAAGCGGGGGAAGTTGAGGACGAAGTCCGGGTTCACCGGGCGCTTGGAGTTGTCCTGGTTCGGCTGGCCGACATCCAGGTAGCGCCACTCGTCGAACAGGTTCGGGCCGAAGCCGGTGCGCTTGATCGACTTGAGGAATTGCTTGGGGATGATCTGGTCGGTGTCGACGTTGGCACGGTCGAGCGGAGCGACGAGACCGGTGTGTTGGGTGAAGGCTTTCATCTCGCTCTCCTTACTTGAGCATCTCGCGAACATCGACGAAGCGGCCGTTGACGGCGGCTGCGGCGGCCATGGCCGGGCTGACCAGGTGGGTACGCCCACCGGCACCCTGGCGGCCTTCGAAGTTGCGGTTGGAGGTGGAAGCGCAATGCTCGCCGCTTTCCAGGCGGTCCGGGTTCATCGCCAGGCACATGGAGCAGCCCGGTTCACGCCATTCGAAACCCGCCTCGATGAAGATCTTGTCCAGCCCCTCACGCTCGGCCTGCTGCTTCACCAGGCCCGAGCCCGGCACCACCATCGCCTGCTTGACGGTCGCGGCGACCTTGCGCCCCTTGGCCACTTCGGCTGCGGCGCGCAGGTCTTCGATGCGCGAGTTGGTGCAGGAGCCGATGAACACGCGGTCCAGCTGGATATCGGTGATCGCCTGGTTGGCGGCCAGGCCCATGTACTTGAGGGCGCGGGTGATGGAGTCGCGCTTGACCGGGTCGGCCTCGACGGCCGGGTCCGGCACGCGCTGGTCGACCGGCAGCACCATCTCCGGCGAGGTGCCCCAGCTGACCTGGGGAATGATGTCCTCGGCACGCATCTCGATCACGGTGTCGAAGTGAGCGTCGGCGTCGGAAACCAGGCCGCGCCAGACCGCCACGGCCTTTTCCCAGTCTGCCCCCTTGGGTGCGAAGGGACGGCCCTCGACATAGGCGATGGTCTTCTCGTCCACCGCCACCATGCCCACGCGGGCACCGGCCTCGATGGACATGTTGCAGATGGTCATGCGGCCTTCCATGGACAGGCCGCGGATGGCGCTGCCGGCGAACTCCAGGGCGTGGCCGTTGCCGCCGGCGGTGCCGATCCGGCCGATCACCGCGAGCACGATGTCCTTGGCGGTGACGCCGAAGGGCAGCGTGCCCTCCACGCGTACCTGCATGTTCTTCATCTTCTTGGCGATCAGGCACTGGGTGGCGAGCACATGCTCCACCTCGGAGGTACCGATGCCGTGGGCCAGCGCACCGAAGGCACCGTGGGTGGAGGTGTGCGAGTCGCCGCAGACCACGGTCATGCCCGGCAAGGTGGCGCCCTGCTCCGGGCCGACCACGTGGACGATGCCCTGGCGCACATCATTCATCTTGAACTCGAGGATGCCGAAGTCGTCGCAGTTCTCATCGAGGGTCTGCACCTGGATGCGCGACACCTCGTCGGCGATGGCCTCGAGGCCACCCTGGCGCTCGGCGCGGGTGGTCGGCACGTTGTGGTCCGGGGTGGCGATGTTGGCGTCGATGCGCCATGGCTTGCGGTCGGCCAGACGCAGGCCTTCGAACGCCTGGGGCGAGGTCACTTCATGAAGGATGTGGCGGTCGATGTAGATCAGCGACGAACCATCGTCGCGGCGCTTCACCTCGTGCATTTCCCAGAGCTTGTCGTAGAGCGTCTTGCCGGCCATCGGGCGTTCCTCATCAGCGTGTTTCCATGCCGGGGCTCTCATTGGACAAAAAGGCCCCTTGGCTTGTGGGGATGATCCTAGGGATTTGACATGAATAACTCAAATTCATATTTTTTATCCAATGGATTCCTACAAGGAATCGATAGCCCCGCAGTCGACCGCCACCCACGCGACCGCCCTCTCCCGCACACCCGCCGCCCACGCGGCCCGGAGCCCCAGCGCCATGGATCTCGCCAGCCTCAATGCCTTCATCGCCATCGCCGAAACCGGCAGTTTCTCCGAAGCCGGCGAGCGCCTGCACCTGACCCAGCCGGCGGTGAGCAAGCGCATCGCCTCCCTGGAGCAGCAACTGAACGTGCGCCTGTTCGACCGCCTCGGCCGCGAAGTGGGGCTGACCGAGGCCGGCCGCGCCCTGCTGCCGCGGGCCTACCAGATCCTCAATGTGCTGGACGATACCCGCCGCGCCCTCTCCAACCTGTCCGGCGACATCAGCGGCCGCCTGACCCTGGCCACCAGCCACCACATCGGCCTGCACCGCCTGCCGCCGCTGCTACGGGCCTTCACCCGCGCCTACCCGCAGGTGGCGCTGGACATCCAGTTCCTCGACTCCGAGGTCGCCTACGAGGAGATCCTGCACGGCCGCGCCGAGCTGGCGGTGATCACCCTGGCCCCGGAAACCGCGCTGCCGGTGCAGGCGGTGCCGGTCTGGGACGACGCCCTGGACTTCGTCGCCGCCCCGGAGCACCCGCTGGCCCGCGACAAGACCATCTTCCTCGCCGACGTGGCCAAGCATCCGGCGGTGTTCCCCGGCGGCAACACCTTCACCCACCACATCGTGCGGCGCCTGTTCGAGGCCGAGGGGCTGACGCCGAACATCGGCATGAGCACCAACTACATGGAGACCATCAAGATGATGGTTTCCATCGGCCTGGCCTGGAGCGTGCTACCGCGCACCATGCTCGACGAACAGGTGGTCCGCCTGCCGCTGCAGGACATCCAGCTGAGCCGCAAGCTCGGCTACATCCTGCACACCGACCGCACCCTGTCGAACGCTGCCAAGGCCTTCATGGCGCTGCTCGACGCCCAGCGCGATCACCTTGCGTAGTCCCCGAGGCTGGGGCTAACGTGAGCCGCATAACGATAAGAAAAGGCCCGCGCATGCCCTGTCCACCCCGCCCACTCCCACCCGTCCTCCCGCCAGATTGCAGTCACCGGACCGGAAGGGGCCGCCATGTCCAAGCCAACTGACCATCCGCCGCTGCCCTACATCCCCGCCCTCGACCCGGCCGAATTCGAGCAGAGCTGGCAGGACGTGCAACGCCTGCTCGCCGCCCTCAATGGCGCACGCCTGGGTGCCTGGGACTGGGACATCGCCAGCGGTCGGGTCAACTGGTCGCGCGGTGCGCAGGCGCTGTTCGGCCTGGACCCCAAGCGCCCGCTGCGTACCCAGGTCGACTACATCGAGCTGATTCCCGAGGAGGACCGCGCCGGGGTCCTGGAACTCTTCGCCCGCGTGCTTTCCGGCGCCCACCCCGAGCGCGCCTTCCGCCACCGCATCCGCTGGCCCGACGGCAGCCTGCACTGGCTGGAGATCAGCGGCAGCCCGCAGCAGGATGCCGATGGCCGCAAGCGCATCATCGGCGTGATCCGCGACGTGACCGAGCAGCAGGAACGCGCCGAGGCCCTGGAGAACTCCCAGCGGCGCTTCTCCAGCCTGTTCCACCTGAGCCCCGACGTGGTGCTGCTGGTGCGCATGGAAGGCAGCATCATCACCGAGGCCAACCAGCACTTCGAGAGCGTATTCGGCTGGCCGGCGGCCGAAGTGGTCGGCCGCAGCACGGCGGAGCTGGGCATCTGGGTACACCCGCAGCAACGCGAGCTGCTGTATCGCAGCCGCAGCGACTCGGAAGACCCCATCGTCCAGGAAGTCCAGTTGCGCACCCGCGACGAGCGCGTGCTCGACGGCGTGCTGTCCAGCCAGTTCATCGAACTGGAGGGCGAGTCCTTCCTCATCAGCACCTTCCTCGACACCACCGAGCGCAAGCGCGCCGAAGCCGCCCTGCGCACCAGCGAGGAAAAATTCTCCAAGGCCTTCCGCAGCACGCCCGATGCCGTGGTCATCACCGACCGCGAGACCGGCTGCTTCATCGAGGCCAACCCCGGCTTCCAGCGCCAGTTCGGCTGGGACGCCAGCGAGACGATCGGCCGCAGCTCCCTGGAACTGGGCATCTGGGTGCATGCCGGGCAGCGCCGCGAGATGCTCGAGGACTTCGACCGCCACGGCACCCTGGATGGCCTCGAAGTGCAACTGCGCGGCCGTGACGGCAGCGTCAGCACCAACCTGCTCTACGGCGACCAGATCCAGCTCAACGGCCGCACCTGCCTGGTGCTGACGGTGCGCGACATCACCCGCATGCGCGCCCAGGAACGCGCCCTCAAGGAGAGCCAGGAGCGCCTGGCCCTGGCCCTGGAGTCCGCCGACCTGGGCACCTGGGACTGGCACATCCCCAGCAGCTGCCTGTACGGCTCGGCGCGTGCCTCCGCCCTGCACGGGCTGGCGGCCGAGCCCTACGAGGGCGACTTCAAGAACTTCTTCAGCTTCGTGCCGCTGGAAGACCAGATGGCCATGCGCCAGGCCTACCAGGACCTGCTGACTGGCGTGACCAAGGACTACCAGTTCACCTACCGCTCGCGCTTCGCCAACGGTGAGATCCACTACCTGGAAAGCACCGCCAAGCTCTACCGCGACGAAGCCGGCGAGCCGCTGCGCATGGCCGGCATCCTCATCGACATCACCGAACGGGTACGCCGCGAGCAGCGCCTGGCGGCCTCGGAGGAGAAGTTCGTCACCCTGTTCCAGGCCAGCCCCGACCCCATCTGCGTGACCCGCGTGCGCGATGGCGCCTTCATCGAGATCAACCCCAGCTTCACCGAGGTGTTCGGCTGGCGACCGGACGAGATCGTCGGCCGCTGTGCGCCGGAGATCGCCTTCTGGGTCGACCTGCAGCAACGCGACCGCCTGTCACGCGAGCTGATGCGCGAGAAGGGCCTGGACAACGTCGAGGCCCAGTACCTGACCCAGGACGGACGGACGCTGACCTGCGTGGTGTCCAGCCGCTTCATCCGCGTCGACCGCCAGCTGTGCATCACCACCACCTTCCGCGACATCACCGAGCGCCAGCAGGCCGAGGCCGCCCTGAAGGCCAGCCAGGAGAAGTTCGCCAAGGCGTTCCACTCCAGCCCGGACGCCATCACCATCACCGAGCGCGACACCGGCCGCTACATCGAGGTCAACGAGGGGTTCTGCCGCCTCACCGGCTACAGCGCCGAGGAAGTCATCGGCCGCACCGCCCATGACCTGAACATCTGGGCCCGCCCCGAGGAGCGCCAGCGCCTGGTCGAGGTGATGCGCCGCGACGGCCGCGCGCACCACCTGGAGATGTCCGGCCAGCACCGCGACGGCACGCGCAAGGTGGTAGAGGTGTCGGTCGAGCAGATCGACCTGGACGGCAAGGCCTGCCTGCTGCTGACCGCCCGCGACATCAGTGCGCTGAAGGACGCCCAGGCGCAGATCCAGCACCTGGCCTACCACGACCCGCTGACCAACCTGCCCAACCGCGCGCTGCTGATGGACCGCCTGACCCAGCAGATCGCCCTGCTCAAGCGCCACAAGCTGCGTGGCGCCCTGCTGTTCCTCGACCTCGACCACTTCAAGCACATCAATGATTCACTCGGCCACCCGGTGGGCGACTCGGTGCTCAAGATGGTCACCGCGCGCCTGGAAGCCAGCGTGCGCCTGGAAGACACCGTGGCGCGCCTGGGCGGTGACGAATTCGTCGTGCTGCTCACCGGCCTGGAGGGCAAGCGCTCGGAAGTGACGCGCCAGGTGCGGCAGATCGCCGACAAGCTGCGCAAGCTGCTGGCCGAGCCCATGCTGCTGGACGGCCACCACCTGCAGGTGACGCCGAGCATGGGCGTGGCGCTGATCCCCGATCACGGCGAGACACCCGCCGACCTGCTCAAGCGCGCCGACATCGCCCTGTATCGGGCCAAGGACTCCGGGCGCAATGCCATCCAGCTGTTCCGCGCGACCATGCAGGAGGCCGCCAGCGAGCGCCTGCGGCTGGAGAACGACCTGCGCCTGGCGCTGGTGCGCGGCGAGTTCGAGCTGCACTTCCAGCCCCAGGTGGATGCCCGGGACAACCGCGTGATCGGCACCGAGGCCCTGCTGCGCTGGAAGCACCCGACGCTCGGCCCGCAATCGCCGGCGCAGTTCATCCAGGTGCTGGAGGAAAGCGGCCTGATCGTCGAAGTGGGCAGCTGGGTGCTGGCCGAAGCCTGCCGCGCCTGCGGGCAACTGTTGGCCGAGGGGCTGGCCAACGCCGACGACTTCAGCCTGTGCGTGAACATCAGCCCGCGGCAGTTCCGCCAGAGCGACTTCGTCGAGCGCATCGAGAAGAGCCTGGCCGATACCAACCTGCCGCGCAGCATCCTCAAGCTGGAGATCACCGAAGGCATCGTCATCCAGAACCTCGACGACACCATCGGCAAGATGCGCCGCCTGAAGAAGCTCGGCGTCAGCTTCGCCATGGACGACTTCGGCACCGGCTATTCGTCGCTGACCTACCTCAAGCGCCTGCCGGTGGATGTGCTGAAGATCGACCAGTCATTCGTCCGCGACGCCACCAACGACCCCAACGACGCCGAGATCATCCGCGCCATCGTCGCCATGGCGCGCAGCCTGGGGCTGGGCATGGTGGCAGAGGGGGTGGAGCAGCAGGAGCAACTGGACTTCCTCGAGCAGCAGGGCTGCCACCTGTACCAGGGCTACCTGTTCAGCAGGCCGGTGCCGCTGGACGAGTTCCGCGCGCTGCTGGCCAGGAACCGCCAACAGGGCTGAGCGCCAGCCGCCCCAATGAGAAAGGGCGCCCTGGGGCGCCCTTTCTCGTGCCGCTTGCGCGTCGGATCAGTTTTCCAGCACCGGACGGGTGCCGTTGATCGGGATGCGCTTGGGCTTGGCCTCTTCCGGCACGATGCGTACCAGGTCGATGTTCAGCAGGCCGTTCTGCAGCCCCGCGTTACGCACCTCGATGTGGTCGGCCAGGCGGAACGACAGCTTGAAGGCGCGCTGGGCGATGCCCTGGTGCAGGTAGGTCACGCTTTCGGCGCCGTTATCGCGCTTGCCGCCGCTGACGGTCAGTACGCCGCGCTCGACATGCAGCTCCAGGTCGTCTTCCTGGAAGCCGGCCGCAGCGACCACGATGCGGTACTGGTCGTCACCGTGCTTCTCGACGTTGTAAGGCGGGTAGGTGCTGCCGCTCTCGTTGCGCAGGGCCGATTCGAACAGGTCGTTGAACCGGTCGAAGCCTACGGAATGGCGGAACAGCGGAGCGAGGGAAAATGCGCTGGTCATGACAATCTCTCCTGAATAATCAGCAAGGTCTAAAGTCGCGGGACCCGACTTCGGCATCCCGCATTCCCCTAGATAGGGATGCCGGAAATGATTTCAAGGCCCCCCCTTCCACGGAGGATTCATGCACAAGGTCATGCTGATCACCGGCGCCAGCCGGGGCATAGGCGCCGCCACGGCGCGCCTGGCGGCAGCGCGTGGCTACGCGCTGTGCATCAACTACCGGCAGCGCAGGGACGCCGCCGAGCGACTGGTGGCGGAGATCGAACACCAGGGCGGCCGGGCCATCGCCGTGGCGGCGGATGTCGCCGACGAGCGGCAGGTGGCAGAGCTGTTCGCCACCCTCGACCGCGAATTCGGCCGCCTCGACGTACTGGTGAACAACGCCGGGATGCTCGAGCGCCAGGCACGCCTGGAGGAGATCGACGGCGCCCGGCTGCTGCGGGTCTTCGGCGCCAATGTATTCGGCAGCTTCCACTGCGCCCGCGAGGCGATCCTTCGGCTGTCCACCCGCCACGGCGGACGAGGCGGATCGATCATCAACCTCTCCTCCATCGCCGCCCGCCTGGGTGCACCCAACGAGTACGTCGACTATGCGGCGGCCAAGGGCGCCATCGACGCGATGACCGTGGGGCTGGCGAAGGAACTGGCGAGCGAAGGGGTCCGCGTGAACGCGGTGAGGCCGGGGGTGATCCGCACCGACATCCATGCCAGCGGCGGGGAGCCGGGACGGGTCGAGCGGGTCGCCGCCAGCGTGCCCATGGGGCGGGGCGGCGAAGCGGAGGAAATCGCCAATGCCATTCTCTGGCTGGCCAGCGACGAGGCCTCCTACACCACCGGCGCGCTGCTGGACGTCAGTGGCGGCCGCTGAGCAGTCCGAGTCGCAGGTTGGCGCCGAGCGCAGCGAGGCCCGACGAGACTGCCTGGCGTTGTGCTTCGTGCCTCGGGCGTAGCCCGGGCTTCAGAGCGGGACGGCGACGGAACCGGCAAAGCGCATCAGGCCGCCGCGAACTCCCGCTCCAGGCTCGGCATGCCCAGCAGGGCATCGATGCGCGAGCAGTCGCTTTCCCGGCGGATCTCGGTGAACAGCACCACGGCTTCCGGGTAGGTGCGGGTGAGCATGCCCAGCCACTGCTTGAGGCGCCCCGGTGCGTAGCGCGGGGCGAGCTTGCGCCGCGCCTGGCGCCAGAAATCACGCAGCAGCGGCTGGAACTCCTCCCAGCTCATCTCCTCCGGCGTCGCGCCATCACGCACGGCGGCGATCTGCCGGGCCAGACCGGGGCGCGAAACCAGCCCACGGCCGAGCATGATGTCCTCGACGCCACTGACTTCACGACAGCGCCGCCAGTCATCCAGGGTCCAGACCTCGCCATTGGCGAACACCGGCACCTTGACCACGTCCTGTACCCGCGCCACCCATTCCCAGTGGGCCGGCGGCTTGTAGCCCTCCACCTTGGTGCGGGCGTGCACCACCAGTTGCGAGGCGCCGCCTTCGGCCAGGGCCAGGGCGCAATCGAGCGCGCCATCGGGGCTGTCGAAGCCCAGGCGCATCTTCGCCGTCACCGGGATGGCCGCCGGCACCGCGCGACGCACGCCACTGACGATGGCATGCAGCAACTCGGGCTCCTTGAGCAGCACGGCACCGCCACGGGACTTGTTCACCGTCTTGGCCGGGCAGCCGAAGTTGAGGTCGATCACCGGCGCGCCCAGCTCGCAGGCGTAGGCCGCGTTCTCCCCCAGGCACACCGGGTCGGAACCCAGCAGTTGCACACGCATCGGCGTACCGGCACGGGTGCGCGACCCACTCTCCAGCTCGGGGGCGAGCTTCTGGTAGGTACTGGCGGGCAACAGGCGGTCGCAGACGCGGATGAACTCGCTGACGCACCAATCGATGCCACCCACGCGGGTCAGCACGTCACGGAGAATCTCGTCGACCAGGCCCTCCATGGGCGCCAGGGCGATTTGCATAGGGGAAGCCTTGGAAAAATGGGCGCGTAGTGTAAGCGCGGAGCAGCCCGGCGCAGAATCCTCCCGACGAAAACAGCGGGAGCAAGCCGCGCCCCGGTGCAGTCGAACCGGTAAGCCTCAGGAAAAGGAATGGCCGATGAAAAAGATCCGACCCACCCTGCTCTGCCTGGCTCTCGGTGGCCTGGCACCCCTCGTGAACGCGGCCGGCGCACTGGAAGGCCAGTTGCAGCCGGCCCCCGACTCGCTGGCGGAACTGGTGGTCAGTCGCGACGAGAATGCGGCCAATGCCTGCGAGGTCGGCCTCTACCTGCAGGACGAGCTGGTGGCGCAGATTTCCGCCGGGCAGGCCGTCAGCCTGAGCGTGCCGGCCGGCGAGATGACCCTGAACGTGGCGCAGAGCCCTTCCGGCTACTGCGCCGGCAACCTCACCGGGCGCCCGCAGTCGGTTCTGATCCAGCCCGGCGAGCGACGGCACCTGCGCATCGTGCAGAACCCGACCGAGCTGTTCCTGTCGCCCGCGGTGGACTGAACGGGCCCGCTCAGAGCTCCAGGGCGAACGGCGGCATCAAGGCACGGCCGTAGCCTTCGATGAACTCGGGCGGCATGCGTTTGGGCCGACCGCTGGAAAGCTCGATGCAGACGAAGGTGGTCTTCGCCCGCAGTAGCGTGGCGCCATCTTCGGGACGGATCAGCTGGAAGCGCCGGTCCATCTTCAGGCGCTGGTCGGATTCGACGATCCAGGTGGCCATCTGCAGCTCCTGGTCCTCGTAGGCGGCGGCAAGGTAGTCGATCTCGTGGCGCACCACGGCCATGGCACGGTCCAGCCGGCGGTATTCGACCAGGTCCAGGCCCAGGCTCTGGGAGTGGCGCCAGGCGCAGCGCTCCAGCCAGCTGACGTAGACGGCGTTATTGGCGTGGCCGAGGCCGTCGATGTCATCGGCGACAACCTTGATGTCGATGACGAAGGGGGTGGGCAGGTCCCAGTTCATCAGGCGTGCTCCGAGCTGCTGGCCAGTTCACGGGCTTCGGCGGCGAGTTGGGTGATCTGGTCCCAGGCGCGGGCGCGGATCAGGCTCGACGGCGCGATCCAGGTGCCGCCGACGCAGGCGACGTTGGGCAGTTGCAGAAAGCCTTGCAGGTTGTCCGGCGTCACACCGCCGGTGGGACAGAAGCGGATGCCGGTGAAGGGGCCCTTGAAGCTCTTGAGCATCTTCACGCTGGCGTTGCCATTGGCCGGGAACAGCTTCAGCGAGCGGTAGCCATACTCCAGCGCCAGCAGCACTTCCGAAGGCGTCATCACCCCGGGCAGGTAGGGCAGGCCGGAATCCTCGGCAGCGGCCGCCAGGCGCTCGGTGCAGCCGGGGCTGACGGCGAAGTGGGCACCGGCATCGCGGGCTTCGAGGAACTGCTCGGTATGGATCAGCGTGCCCGCCCCCACCAGCAGGTCCGGGAATTCCTTGCGGATCGCCGCCACCGCATCCAGGGCCCGTGGCGTGCGCAGCGTCACCTCCAGCACCTCGATCCCACCGGCAGCGAGGGCGCCGGCCAGGTCCAGGGCCAGCCCGGTGTCCTCGATGACCAGCACCGGAAGGACGGGGCGCGCCCGCTGCAGCACCACATCCATAGTCAGGCTCATTTGCATCTTTCCCCTTGATTCGTGCCTCCGGCCCCGCGCTCGGGTCCGGACTTGATTCGCCCCGGCGACCATGCCCGGGCCGCCGTCGGTGGCGCGCAACAGACATGGACCTTGGAAGCGCAGCATCGGCGGCAGGTCACCGACCAGCGGTGGGCCACCGACGCATTCCATAGGCGAATCTTCCTGCACCCGGCGGCTGTCGCCAAGCCCGCCGTGCAATGGGAAAGGCTCAGGCGCTGGCGCGCAGGCCTACTTCGTCGAACAGCTGCAACACCGCCTTCACCAGGCGCGGGTCCGCCAGCACCCGCTGATGGCCACCGCCCTCCAGGCGCAGCAGCTGGCTGCCGAACCAGGCTTCGTGGATACGCCCGGCTTCGGCGGCGGGCACCAGGGGATCATCCTCCGCATGAGCCACCAGGCCGGGCATGCCGAGCCGGTAGTGCTGCACGTCGAGGTCCGCAGCGGGGATGCCGGCGTGATCCTCGACCCGCTTGATGAACTGCTCGCCCGCCCGGGGCGGCAAGCCGATGAAGCGGGCGAAGCCGCGCAGCATGCCGAGAATGCGGCTGGGGGCGGCCACCGTGACCAGGGCCCGGGGCCGCAACCCCAACTGGATGGCCAGCATGGCGCTGGCACCGCCCATGGAGTGGCCGATCACGCCGTGCAGCGGCGGCAGGTCCTCGGCGGCTTCGAGCAGCGCGCGGGCGAAGAGCACGATGTTCGCCTCGCGCCCCGGAGAACGGCCGTGAGCAGGTGCATCGAGGGCGATCACGCCGTAGCCGGCCTGCACCAGCGCGTCGATCAGGCTGGCGAACTGGGTCGGGCGTCCTTCCCAGCCGTGCATCAGCAACACGGTCGGGCCGCTGCCCCAGCGCAGGGCGGAAAGGCCGAAGCGCAGGGTGATGCGCTCGGCGCGCTCGAGCCAGGGCAGCTCCCAATCGCGAGGCGTGGTGTCGCGCGGCGTCATGAAGCGCCGCCGGGCCCGGTCGGCGACGTGCCGGGGCGCGACCCGGCCGACAGTGGCGTTGAATCCTCGAAGCAGGTCCAGGCTGTTCATCTCGTTTCTCCTAGATCACCGCCGTACGGGCGGCACGCAGTATCCGGTCCGACAACTCGCCGGCTCCCAGGGCGCGGGCAAGGGCCAGGCCACCCACCATCAGGGCGATGTCGGCCAGGGCCTTGTCGCCATCCTCCGGCGTACCGGCCAGGTCGGCAGCGAGCAGTTCGAGGTGCTCGGCCAGCATCAGTTGATAGGGCTCGGCATTGCGCGCCACTTCGCCGAGGGAACCGGGAAGCGGGCAGCCACGATCAGTGCTGTCGCGATGCCTGCGCGAGAGGTAGAAGGCCGCCGCCAGGGTGCGCCGGTCCTGTGGCGCCAGTGCGGAATCGAGCTGGCGCATCTGCTGGCGCCGCTCCCGCAGCAGCTCACCGAACGCCTCCGCCATCAAGGCTTCCTTGCTGTCGAAATGGGTATAGAAACCACCCACCGTGAGCCCGGCCGCCGCCATCACGTCGCTGACGCTAGGCTCCAGCGGCCCCCGGGCGAACAGCGCCCTGCCCGCTTCGGCGAGGATGCGCTTGCGTGTCTGGGTGCGTTTGTCGCTCATGACGGCCTCCCGTGGAATGACGGATATAATATTATATCCGTCATCCAATTTGGCAAGCCGATACGCGTGCCGCCCGTCGTGGGCCGGGAGGCAAGTGAATGAGGGTGGGCGGATGTTGCGGAAGAGGAAAAACAAAAGGGCCACCCCATGACGGAATGACCCTTGAAAACCCCGCAGAGCGGGAAAAGTGGCGTCCCCTAGGGGACTCGAACCCCTGTTACCGCCGTGAAAGGGCGGTGTCCTAGGCCACTAGACGAAGGGGACTTTGAACCTTCGAAAAGCAAGGCCAGCCTTGCGGCTGGCCTTAATTCGATGCGCTGGGCATCTGATTTGGTGGAGCTAGACGGGATCGAACCGTCGACCTCTTGCATGCCATGCAAGCGCTCTCCCAGCTGAGCTATAGCCCCGAAACCTTCTCGGTGCGCGACCGGCCTTGTGGCTGTCGCTGCTGGAAAGTGGCGTCCCCTAGGGGACTCGAACCCCTGTTACCGCCGTGAAAGGGCGGTGTCCTAGGCCACTAGACGAAGGGGACTTAACCTTCGTGGAACCGCAACCATGGCTGCGAATCCCGGCAATTTGGTGGAGCTAGACGGGATCGAACCGTCGACCTCTTGCATGCCATGCAAGCGCTCTCCCAGCTGAGCTATAGCCCCACGAACAACGCTGGAACATCTCACGTCGCTTTCGAGTTCGTCGTGAGAACGGGGCGCATACTAAGGGCGCCCCTGAAGGCTGTCAACAAAATTTTTCCACAGGATCGAAAAATTTTCATCGCAAGAACAATCACTTACCGGATTCCGCGAGAAGCGCCCATGCTCCGCTGCCGCCGAGCCAACCCGCTGCCCTTCCCAAGAGATGAAAAGGCCCGCACGAGGCGGGCCTGCTGGAAGCGGGATCACTCAGCCAGGAATGGCGTCGCGGATCTTTTCCCACTCCTTGGTTTCCTTCTTCGACGCACCGCCCAGGAGCTCCAGCGCCTGGCGCAGGCGGAAGCGGGTGAGGTCGGCGCCGAGTACCTCCATGGCATCCAGCACGGAGACGGAGCTGGCCTGGCCGGTGATGGCCGGGAACATCAGGGGCATCACGTCACGCAGCTTGAGTTCCAGGTGTTCGGCGACGGCCTGGATGCAGGCGGTGATGCGCTCCTTCTCCCACTGGCGCAGTGATTCCAGCTTCCACAGCACCAGTTGCATGACCTGGCGAACCTGGTCGGGCGACAGCTTCTTGTGCTCGAACAGCTTGGCGTCCAGCGGCAGCGCGCCGGCGAAGAAGAAGCCAGCCAGCGGGGCGATCTGGCTGAAGGTCTCGACCCGGCCCTGCACGTGGGGGGCGATCTTCATCAGGTAGTCGGGATTGAGCGCCCACTTCTGCACCTCGGCGGCGAAACGCTCCACCGGCAGCTCGCGGATCCACTGGCCGTTGAGCCAGGAGAGCTTCTCCAGGTCGAAGATCGGCCCCCCCAGGGACACGCGCGACAGGTCGAAGTGCTCGATCATCTCCGCCAGGGAGAACTTCTCGCGCTCGTCCGGCATCGACCAGCCCATGCGGCCGAGGTAGTTGAGCATCGCCTCGGGCAGGTAGCCCATGCGCTCGTAGAAGGTGATGGAGGTCGGGTTCTTGCGCTTGGAGAGCTTGCTCTTGTCCGGGTTGCGCAGCAGCGGCATGTAGCAGAGCACCGGCTGCTCCCAGCCGAAGTACTCGTACAGCTTGATCAGCTTGGGCGCCGAGGGCAGCCACTCTTCGCCGCGCAACACATGGGTGATGCCCATGAGGTGGTCATCGACCACGTTGGCGAGGAAGTAGGTCGGCAGGCCATCGGTCTTCATCAGCACCTGCATGTCCATGCGATCCCACGGGATCTCGACATTGCCGCGGAGCATGTCCGGCACCACGCAGACGCCCTCGGTGGGCATCTTCATGCGCACGACATGGGGCTCGCCGGCGGCGATGCGCTTGTCCGCCTCTTCGCGGCTCAGGTCGATGCAGTGGCCGTCGTAGCGCGGGGTTTCCTTGCGCTCGGTCTGCTCGGCGCGCAGCTTGTCCAGGCGCTCGGCGGTGCAGAAGCAGGGGAAGGCGTGGCCCTTGTCCACCAGTTCCTGGGAGTACTTCTTGTAGATCTCGCCGCGCTCGCTCTGCCGATACGGACCGTGGGGACCGCCGACGTCGGGGCCCTCGTCCCACTCGATGCCCAGCCAGCGCAGGGCGTCGAAGATCTGCTGCTCCGACTCGCGGGTGGAGCGGAGCTGGTCGGTGTCCTCGATGCGCAGGATGAACTGGCCACCGTGCTGACGGGCGAAGCAGAGGTTGAACAGGGCTATATAGGCGGTGCCGACGTGCGGATCGCCAGTGGGCGACGGCGCGATGCGGGTACGGACAGTGGTCATGGCGGGTCCTGGTACGGAGGAACGGTCAAAGGCGCGATGTTAGCAGGGGCGCAGCTGCGGGCTCCAGCCACTGGCTGCGATCGATCGGCAGGCTGGCCATGAGGAAATCGAGGAAGGCCTTCACCTTCATCGCCTGGAAGCGCCGGGAAGGATAGACGGCGTAGATCACGCCGCTGGGCAGCTGCACACCGGGCAGCAGCTCGACCAGCTCGCCACGGCGTACCGCGTCCTCGGTGATCATCAGCGGCAGCGAGGCGATGCCCGCCCCGCCCAGCACGGCCTCGCGGGCGAAGGTGATGTTGTTGCAATGCAGCACGCGCTGGCAGGGCACGCTTTCATCGAGCAGCGGCCAGTATCGCTGGGGGTCATGGGGCAGGAGCACGGCGCGGTGCTCGGCCAGGGCCTGGACATTGCGCGGCGTGCCATGGGCCGCCAGGTAGGCGGGGCTGGCGCAGAGACGACGGCCATTCTCGAACAGCTTGCGGGCGATCAGGGTGGAATCCTGTGGCTGCCCGACCATGATGGCGATGTCGACGCCCTCCTCCAGCGGGTCCACGTCCCGCGAGGTGATCTCCACCTCGGCGGTGATCTGCGGGTACTGGCTCATGAAGTCGCCCAGCACCCTGCCGAGGAACAACTGGCCGAACTCGATGGGCGCGGTGATGCGCAACAGGCCGGAGGGTTCCTGCTGCAACTGCATGACCGCCTGCTCGGCCTCGGCGAAGTCGACCATGATCTGCCGGCAACGCTCGTAATAGGCCTGGCCGACCTCGGTCAGCCGCAGCTTGCGCGTCGTGCGGTTGAGCAGGCGTACGCCCAGGCGCTCTTCCAGCAAGGCGATGCGCCGACTGACGGTGGATTTCTGCATGCCCAGGCTATGGGCGGCCTGGGTGAAGCTGTGCAACTCCACCACACGGGTGAAGATCAGGGCGTCATCCAGACCCATTATTGTTCCCCATAAGCAACAAAGTTTATGAAGTGTACTGGCTATTTGCCTGACTGGAACAGTGCTAGATTTCCGCCTTTCCGCCCGCACTTCGAGCCTCTGGAATGCCTGCCAAACTGCAACGTCGCCTGTTCATTTTCATCGCCCTGCTGGTCCTCGTCGTGGGCGGTTTCTTCCTGCACTGGCTGCTGGTGGGGCGCTTCCTGGAAACCACTGACAACGCCTATGTCCAGGGCGAGATCACCCGGGTCTCCAGCCAGCTCGGCGCGCGTATAGAAGAAGTGCTGGTGGGCGACAACCAGCATGTGAAGAAAGGCGACCTGCTGGTGCGCCTGGAGGCCGAGGACTTCAAACTGGCGCTGCAACGCGCGCAGGCCACCCTGGCCACTCGCGAGGCGGAGCTGGCCCAGTCGCGCAGCAAGCTCACCCAGCAGGACAGCATGATCGCCGCCAGTGAGGCCGACGTTGCCGCCAGCCAGGCGACCCTGGGCCGCACCCAGATCGACCTGTCCCGCGCGCAGACCCTGCGCAAACCGGGCTATGTCTCCGAAGAGCGCGTCACCACACTGTCCGCCGACTCCCGCGTGGCCCGCTCCCAGGTGGCCCGCGCCGAAGCCGACCTCAAGGCCCAGCGCGTGCAGACCGATGCGCTGCGTGCCGACGTGAAGCGCCTGGAGGCACAGATCGCCAATGCCCGCGCCGATATCGCCCAGGCTGAGCTGAACCTGACCCGTACCGAAATCCGCGCCCCCATCGACGGCATGGTCGGCCAGCGCGCCGCGCGCAACGGCCAGTACGTGCAGGTCGGCGCCCACTTGATGTCGCTGGTCCCGGACCAGGACATCTGGGTCCAGGCCAACTTCAAGGAAACCCAGATCGAGCATATGCAGCCAGGGCAAAAGGCCGAGCTGGTGTTCGACAGCTTCCCCAATACGCCCATCGAGGCGAAGGTCGAGAGTCTGTTCGCCGCCTCCGGCGCCCAGTTCAGCCTGCTGCCACCGGACAACGCCACCGGCAACTTCACCAAGGTGGTGCAGCGCATCCCGGTGAAGCTGACCTTCGAGCGCGACAACCCGCTCAAGGGCCGCATCCGCCCCGGCATGTCGGTGCTGGTGAAAGTCTCCATCAAGCTGGATGACTGACGGTGGCCGGTGACGCCCTGATCCGCCCGACCGGCGAGCCCAGCCGGCGCGACTGGATCGCCGTGATGAGCGCCATGCTCGGCGCCTTCATGGCAGTGCTGGACATCCAGATCACCAACTCCTCGCTGAAGGACATCCAGGGCGCGCTTTCGGCCACCCTGGAGGAAGGCTCGTGGATCTCCACGTCCTACCTGGTGGCGGAGATCATCATGATCCCGCTCACCGCCTGGCTGGTGCAGGTGCTCTCGGCACGCCGCCTGGCGGTCTGGGTCTCCCTGGGTTTCCTCGCCTCCTCCCTGCTCTGCTCCATGGCCTGGAGCCTTGAAAGCATGATCGTGTTCCGCGCCATGCAGGGCTTCACCGGCGGCGCGCTGATCCCCCTGGCCTTCACCCTGACCCTGATCAAGCTGCCCGAGCACCACCGGGCCAAGGGCATGGCGCTGTTCGCCATCACCGCCACCTTCGCGCCCTCGATCGGCCCGACCCTGGGCGGCTGGCTGACGGAGAACTTCGGCTGGGAATACATCTTCTACATCAACGTGCCGCCAGGCCTGCTGATGATCGCCGGGCTGATGTACGGCCTGGAGAAGAAGGCGCCTCACTGGGAACTGCTGAAGAGCACGGACTACGCCGGCATCCTCACCCTCGGCCTGGGCCTGGGCTGCCTGCAGGTGTTCCTCGAAGAAGGCCATCGCAAGGACTGGCTGGAATCGCAGCTGATCGTCGGTTTGGGCAGCATCGCCCTGGTGAGCCTGGTCCTCTTCGTCATCCTGCAGACCTCGCGGCCCAACCCGCTGATCAACCTGGGCATCCTCAAGAACCGCAACTTCGGCCTGTCGAGCATCTCCAGCGTCGGCCTGGGCATGGGGCTCTACGGCTCGATCTACGTGCTGCCGCTGTACCTGGCGCAGATCCAGGGCTACAACGCGCTGCAGATCGGCGAGGTGATCATGTGGATGGGCGTGCCGCAGCTGTTCCTCATCCCGCTGGTGCCCAAGCTGATGAAGATCATCTCGCCGAAGCTGCTCTGCGCCCTGGGCTTCGGCCTGTTCGGCGCCGCCAGCTTCGCCTCCGGGGTGCTCAACCCGGATTTCGCTGGCCCGCAGTTCAACCAGATCCAGATCATCCGCGCCCTGGGCCAGCCCCTGGTGATGGTGACCATCTCGCTGATCGCCACGGCCTACATCCTGCCGCAGGACGCGGGTTCGGCGTCCAGCCTGTTCAACATCCTGCGCAACCTCGGTGGCGCCATCGGCATCGCCCTGCTCGCCACCCTGCTGGATAGCCGCGCCAAGGTGTATTTCGACTACCTGCGCGAGTCCCTGGTACCGAGCAACCCGCAGGTGGCCGAGCGCCTGGCCCTGCTTGGCGAGAAGCTCGGCAGCGACCAGGCGGCACTGGCCAAGCTCAGCGAGATCGCCCATCAGCAGGCAGCGATCATGGCGTACAATGACGCCTTCCATTTCATCGGCATCGCACTCGGCATCAGCATGATCGCCGTGCTGCTGACCCGTTCCCTGCCCGCTGGCGCCACCGGCGGCGCCGCTCACTAACCCCGCGCACCGCCTGGAGCGGCGCGTTCCGCCTCAGGCCTCGCATGTCCAGCATCAACCCGAGAACCCGCGCCCTCCTCCTCGTCGGCGCCTTCGCCCTCATCTACATCGGCTGGGGCACCACCTACCTGGCCAATCACTTCCTCCTGCGCGAGCAGCCACCGTTCGTCATCGCCACGCTGCGCTTCCTCTTCGCCGGCCTGCTGGCCCTCGCCTGGGTGCTGTTGCGTGGCCAGGCCAAGGTGCAGCGCAGCGACCTGGGCAGCGCTTTCATCGGCGGGGTGATGCTGATCGCCGTCGGCCAGGGCGCACTGATCTATGCCAACCAGTACCTGCCGACCGGCATGCTGGCGATGCTCTACACCACGCTGCCACTGTGGAGCGTGGCACTGGAATGGCTGCTGGACGAGCGCCCGCCACTCTGGGTGCTCTGCGGGTTGGCGGTGGCCAGCGGCGGCATCCTGCTGTTGATGGGCAACGGCCTGGGCGAGAACCCGGGTTTCGAGCAGTGGTTCGCCGGCGCGCTGGTGGTGACGGCCACATTGCTCTGGGCCGTCGGCGCCTGGCTGCTGCGCAAGCGCGGGCCGTTCCGCTCCAGCTGGATGGGGCTGGCCATGCAGATGCTGGTGGGCACCGCGCTGCTGGCCGGCTTCGGCCTGTGGCGCGGAGACTGGCAGGGCTTCGAGCTGGGGCACCTGTCCCCGGGCGGCTGGCTGTGGCTGGCCTACCTGGTGCTGCCGGTGAGTCTCGGCGTCTACCCCGCCTACTTCTGGCTGCTGCGCGAAGTGCGCCCGAGCCTGGTATCGACCTTCGCCTTCGTCAACCCGGTGGTCGCGCTCCTGTTGGGCTACCTGATCCTCGACGAGCGCCTGAGCGTCACGGCGCTGCTGGCCTGCCTGGCAACCCTGGGCGGGGTGATGATGATCATCTTCGGACGCCGCTGAAAAACGACGTCGTGATGTAAAAAGGGCGCCTGATGGCGCCCTTTCCATTCACACCTGCAGCAGCCTGTCACGGAGCTTCTGGATCTCGTCACGCAGCTGCGCGGCGGCCTCGAACTCCAGGTCGCGGGCCAACTGGTACATCTTCTCTTCCATCTGGCGGATGCGCTTGGTGATCTCGCTCGGCGAGCGCAGCTCCGCCTCGTAGCGGGCGTTTTCCTCCGCCGCCTTGGCCATCGCCTTGCGCTTGTTGCTGCGCGAGCCCGGCACGGTGGCACCTTCGAGAATGTCCTGGACGTCCTTCTGCACGCCCTTGGGGACGATGCCGTTGGCTTCGTTGAAGGCGATCTGCTTGTTGCGGCGACGCTCGGTCTCGTCGATGGCGCGCTGCATCGAGCCGGTGACGTTGTCGGCGTAGAGGATGGCCTTGCCATGCAGGTTGCGCGCGGCCCGACCGATGGTCTGGATCAGCGAGCGCTCGGAACGCAGGAAGCCCTCTTTGTCGGCGTCGAGGATGGCCACCAGCGAAACCTCGGGCATATCCAGGCCCTCGCGCAGCAGGTTGATGCCCACCAGCACGTCGAAAGCGCCGATGCGCAGGTCACGGATGATCTCCACCCGCTCCACCGTGTCGATGTCCGAGTGCAGGTAGCGCACCCGAACGTCATGGTCGGACAGGTAGTCGGTGAGGTCCTCGGCCATGCGCTTGGTCAGGGTGGTGACCAGCACGCGCTGTTCGACGGCGACACGCTTGCGGATCTCCGACAGCAGGTCGTCGACTTGCGTCGTGGCCGGACGCACCTCGATCTCCGGGTCCACCAGGCCGGTCGGACGCACCACCTGCTCGACGACGCGCCCGGCATGCTCGGCCTCGTAGGGCCCAGGCGTCGCGGAAACGAAGATGGTCTGCGGGCTGACCGCCTCCCATTCGTCGAAGCGCATGGGCCGGTTGTCCAGCGCCGACGGCAGGCGGAAGCCGTACTCCACCAGGTTTTCCTTGCGCGAACGGTCGCCCTTGAACATCGCCCCGACCTGCGGAACGCTGACGTGCGATTCGTCGATCACCAACAGCGAGTTCGCCGGCAGGTAGTCGTAGAGGGTGGGCGGCGCCTGGCCGGGCTCACGACCGGAAAGATAGCGGGAGTAGTTCTCGATGCCGTTGCAATAGCCCAGTTCGAGGATCATCTCCAGGTCGAAACGGGTGCGCTGCTCCAGGCGCTGGGCTTCCACGAGCTTGTTGTTGCTGCGCAGGTAGTCGAGGCGCTCCTTGAGCTCCTCCTTGATCTTCTCCACCGCACCGAGGATCACCTCACGCGGCGTCACGTAGTGGCTCTTGGGGTAGAAGGTGAAGCGCGGCAGCTTGCGGATCACCTCGCCGGTCAGGGGATCGAAGGCGGAAAGACTCTCCACCTCGTCGTCGAACAATTCGACGCGGATCGCCTCCAGATCGGATTCCGCCGGGAAGATGTCGATCACATCGCCCCTGACACGGAAGGTGGCGCGGGCGAAGTCCATGTCGTTGCGGGTGTACTGGAGGTCGGCCAAGCGGCGCAGCAGCGCACGCTGGTCGATCTTGTCGCCCCGGTCCAGGTGCAGAACCATGCGCAGGTACGACTGGGGGTCGCCCAGGCCGTAGATCGACGAAACCGTGGCGACGATGATGGCGTCGGAACGCTCCAGCAGGGCCTTGGTCGCAGACAGGCGCATCTGCTCGATGTGGTCGTTTATCGATGCGTCCTTCTCGATATAGGTGTCCGAGGACGGTACGTAGGCCTCGGGCTGGTAATAGTCGTAATAGGAGACGAAATACTCGACGGAGTTGTTCGGGAAGAATGCCTTGAACTCGCCATAGAGCTGGGCGGCGAGCGTCTTGTTCGGCGCCAGCACGAGCGTCGGACGCTGCACCTGGGAGATGACATTGGCGATGCTGAAGGTCTTGCCCGAACCGGTCACCCCCAGCAGCGTCTGGTGCGACAGACCGGCTTCCAGGCCCTCGACCAACTGACGGATGGCCTCAGGTTGGTCGCCGGCCGGCTGGAAGCGGGTGACAAGTTGAAACTCTGACATGTCTGACCTCGGCAAAAGGATGTGACACCCGCCCGCGGGCAGCGTCAAACCAGGCGAAAAGCTAGCGTACGATGTCGCCGCACGCGACCTTGGCCGCTATAATACCGGCCCGATTGCGCAACCCCAATGCACGATGCTCGCGGGGTTGCCAGGCCTCCAACTTCCCCTCCTCTCGAGCAGCCGCATCATGAGTCTGTTTTCTGCCGTCGAAATGGCTCCGCGCGACCCGATCCTGGGCCTTAACGAAGCATTCAACGCCGATCCCCGCCCGACCAAGGTCAACCTTGGCGTGGGCGTCTACTACAACGAACAGGGCCGTATCCCGCTGCTGCGCGCCGTTGCCGAGGCCGAGAAGGCCCGCATCGAAGCCCACGCACCGCGTGGCTACCTGCCGATCGAAGGCATCGCCGCCTATGACCAGGCCGTGCAGAAGCTGCTGTTCGGTGCCGACTCGGCGCTGATCGCGGACGGCCGCGTCATCACCACCCAGGCGGTCGGGGGCACCGGGGCCCTGAAGACCGGCGCCGACTTCCTCAAGCGCTTGCTGCCTGACGCCGTTGTCGCCATCAGCGACCCGAGCTGGGAAAACCACCGGGCGCTGTTCGAGTCCGCCGGTTTCCCGGTGCAGAACTATCGCTACTACGACGCCGCCACCCATGGCGTGAATCGTGCCGGCATGCTCGAAGACCTCAAGGCCCTTCCTCCTCGTTCGATCGTCGTGATGCACGCCTGTTGCCACAACCCGACGGGCGTCGATCTGAACCTTGATGACTGGAAAGCCGCACTGGAAGTGTTGCGCGAGCGTGAGCACGTTCCCTTCCTCGATATCGCCTACCAGGGCTTCGGTGACGGCATAGAAGAAGACGCGGAAGCGGTGCGCCTGTTCGCACAATCCGGCCTGAACTTCTTCGTCTCCAGCTCCTTCTCCAAGTCGTTCTCGCTTTACGGCGAGCGCGTTGGCGCCCTGTCCATCGTCACCGGCTCAAGCGACGAAGCCAGCCGAGTGCTGTCGCAAGCCAAGCGCGTGATCCGTACCAACTACTCCAACCCGCCGACCCACGGCGCCACGGTAGTGGCATCGGTGCTCAACAGCCCCGAACTACGTGCCCTGTGGGAAGAGGAACTGGGCGAGATGCGCCAGCGCATCCGCAGCATGCGCCTGGCGATGGTCGAGCAACTGGCCGCCTTCGGCGCCAAGCGCGACTTCAGCTTCGTCGCCCGCCAGCGCGGCATGTTCTCCTACTCCGGCCTCACCGCCGAGCAGGTCGAGCGCCTGAAGAACGAGTTCGGCATCTACGCCGTCAGCACCGGGCGCATCTGCGTCGCAGCACTGAACAACGGCAACCTGGAAAGCGTGACCCGCGCCATCACCCAGGTACTGTGAAAAAAGCGGGAGAAGCTCAAGCCAGGTGCTTGACTTCTCCTTCTTAATCAGTAGGATACGCGTCGTTGTTCCGCGATAGCTCAGTCGGTAGAGCAAATGACTGTTAATCATTGGGTCCCTGGTTCGAGTCCAGGTCGCGGAGCCAAATTCAAAAGCCCTCGGCACATGCCGGGGGCTTTTTTGTTTAAGCACCCGGACTCTCAGCAGGGGCTTCGTCCCCGGTTGTTCGGGACCTTCGGGACCGCGCTGAAGCGCGTTCGGCTTTGCCGTCGAGCCTCGGCTACCACTCCATCCGCCACAGCAGAAACAAAAAGACCGGCCTAAGCCGGTCTCTTCTGGTTACTCGAGTCAGTCGATACTGAGTCGATCACGGTTGGCTTCCAGGGTCTTCGCACCGATCCCTTTCACTTGAAGCAGGTCATCGATCGAAGTAAAAGCACCGTTGGCTTCACGGTAGGCGGCGATTGCCTTGGCCTTCATCTCGCCAACCCCAATCATGCCCTCCTGCAACGCAACGGCATCTGCCTTGTTGATATTGATCTTGCCTGCTGCAGCCTTGTGAGCCACAGCAGCGGAAGCATCGCTTTTTGGTGGAGCCTCCACCGCGACAGCAACACCGGTGAAACCAAACAGCATAAGAAGCAGGGGTAGGATCCGTATCAGAGTCATTGTTCTCTCCATGTAACTAGCTTAAAGCGGAGCTTATTTGCACCGCCGGTTCAAGCTAGCCCCTAGACAAAGGTGACTCAATTGCACGCTGCTGATAGATCCAGTCAACAATTTCCCCTTCTGGGATGTAGCCGTTAACGGTAGTCCGTAGGATCTGACGAACCTCTTTGTAGTCATCCCGTTCGACGGCGCTGAACAAGCGCTCGAGCACAGACTTGAAGTCCTCCCAGGGCAGATGCTCTTCGTTCGCTCGCATGATCATCGGGTGATCGGTAGGGCTAACGTTCTCACCGATCAGAAGCTCCTCATAGAGTTTCTCGCCTGGGCGTAACCCAGTGAACTCGATGGCGACATCTCCATTGGGATTGCCGTCGTTACGAATACTAAGGCCGGAGAGGTGGATCATCTTCTCCGCAAGCTCGGCGATCTTCACCGGCTGCCCCATATCCAGCACGAATACATCACCGCCCAGCCCCATCGATCCTGCCTGGATGACGAGCTGAGCAGCCTCGGGAATGGTCATGAAATAGCGCGTGATGTTGGGGTGAGTAACTGTGACCGGCCCACCCTGCTTGATCTGCTCGCGGAACAACGGAATAACAGAGCCAGACGAGCCCAGCACGTTCCCAAAGCGGACCATGGTGAAGCGCGTCTTGTTGACTTGGTTAACGCCCGTGCTGTCACCCAGCAAGACAGGCGCCGCCTCGCGACTCAGCGCCTGAAGCACCATCTCGGCAAGGCGCTTGGTGCTTCCCATGACATTGGTGGGACGCACGGCCTTGTCTGTGGAGATCAATACGAAGTGCTCAACGCCGGCCTGGATAGCGGCCTCCGCAGTATTCAGACTACCCAGCACATTGTTGAGCACACCTTCCGCGACATTGTGCTCAACAATGGGGACGTGTTTATAAGCAGCTGCATGATAGACAGTGCCAACCCTCCAGGTACGCATGACATCCAGCAGGCGATCGCTGTTACGGATGGAACCGAGGATCGGCAGCAAGCGCACAGGCAACCCGTGGGAGCGAACACGCCGCTCCAGCTCCGTATGGATACTGTAGAGATTGAATTCACTGTGCTCGAAAAGGATCAGCGTCTCGGGATTGCAGCTAAGAATCTGCCGGCAAAGCTCAGAGCCAATAGAACCACCAGCTCCCGTGACCATCACTGCCTGGCCACGAATGCAACGCTCGAACAAATCAACCCGAGGCGGTACCGAGTCACGCCCGAGCAGGTCGGCGATATCTACCTCCTGCAGATCACTGACACTGACGCGGCCGCTAGCAAGGTCCATAAACCCCGGGACGGTACGAACATGAACCGGGTACATTTCTAACGAAGCAAGGATCTCACGGCGACGCTGCCGAGTAAGGGACGGAATCGCAAGTAATATTTGCTTTGTATTTGTGCGCTCAATCATCAAGGGGATATCACCCGACCTATAAACCTTCAAGCCCGCGATTACACGATTTACAAGCCCTTCGTCGTCGTCAATGAAAGCAACAGGGCGCATGGCTCTTCCCATGCGCAGCGCTGCAGCCAATTGATTACCGGCCGACCCCGCACCGTAGATCGCTACAGTTGGCAAAGAGTCTTCTGGTTGAAAAAAACCTATGCGGGTATCACCAAAGAGCGTTCCGATAAAATACTGGCGCATGAGCAAACGCAATCCACCAATAAAGCATAGAGAGAGCCACCAGTAGATGAAAACGACAGAGCGCGGCATCAGCTCATCGGGTCTGATCAAGTAGATGATAACAGCTAGCAATAAAGCCGAGAGACTGACCGCGTTGAATATAGTTATCAGCGCGCTTGCACCGAAATAGCGAAGTACGGCGCGATATAGACCGAAATTTATAAAAAGCGGGATAGCTGTGATTGGAGCGGCCATGAAAAGCCAGAGATACTCACCAAAGGGATTTATAATACCGCCACTGCCTAGACGAATTAAAAAAGACAGCCAAAGAGCCAACCAGATCAACAAAGCATCAACTACTACCTGTAGCGCTCTTTTACGTTGCCTCGAAAGCAGCAGCAGGCGACTCCGAAGATCGTCGCTTGCCCCCTTCACTGCAATACTCCCTGCAGTAGAAAACTCATACCGTCACCTTATTTTCCAGCACTAAATTTTAGCCAAAAACAAACTAAAGGAAGATATGCAACAATCACCCCCCAAAAACCATCAAGAACTTCAAGCACAACAAAACTGGCCATAGGTAATAGCCAAAACACATTAATTAGTGCAACTCCAAACGTAACAGGAACATGGCTACCGAAGCGTCGACTTGCATACTGATAGGCGTGACTACGATGAGCCTCGTATATTTTATCCCCTCGCAGCAACCTACGCACTAGAGTCAGTGTCGCATCAGAAATAAAAACACCAAGCAAGATAAGCCAACCCAGAAAAAGATCTGAGTTGAGCCACCCGAAATACAATGATAAAAGCGCCAACAAAATGCCTAAAAACCCGCTACCAGCATCCCCCATAAAAATGAAAGCACGAGGAAAATTCCAAAGCATGAAGCCTAAAACCGCAGCAGATAAGAGAAGCGGATAAATTGCTAGTAAAGGCTCACTCTTTAGGTAGAGAAGCACCCCTCCCCCTACACATGCACAGATAGCCTGGACACTTGCAATACCATTGATACCATCCATAAAATTATATAGATTAAGCATCCATACCAAATAAATCAGAGCTAAAACCTGACCAATCAAACTCGGCTCAAACTGGAACCCCATTAAACTTATTGGAGGCACCCCACCTAACCAGTAAAGCCCCCACGCGGCAGCAATAAAATGCCCTAACAAACGCCATCGAGCGGGGACATGACCGTGATCATCAAGAAGACCTATCAAAGCAGTGAACAAACCTGCGCCAAAGAGAGAAAGCAGTAACCCGGCGTCAACATAATCGACATAGGAGAGAAAAATAAGACCAAATAAAAAACAAATTACAAAAGACACCCCTCCCCCTCTTGGAGTAGGCACTTGATGAGAACTTCTTGCATTTGGGATATCAACCAAACGCTTCGATAAAGCGTACTGCCTTAACAGCCCCGTCAGAAGAAAAGCCAATAGGGCCACAATCGGAAGTATATAAAAGGTAGTTGTCATACTAGCTATCTCTCAAAGAAAATCTCGAACAACCTTAGAAAGAGAGTTATCCACATTGTAAGGAGGCGTCCATCCCAAGAGTCTACGCGACTTATCAATGTCTACCTGCAGGGAGCCACACAACCGACGAGCTATTGCAGGCCTACCTAGCAAATTGGCTCCGGCTACTATAATAGACTCTGGAACCGTAAAGAGCATTGCAGGCTTTCCCATAGCCCTCCCCAAGCGGCTTAGTAACTGCGGAGTAGACAGATCTTCCCCGTCACTAACGAGAAATGCTTGACCAGCAGCAGCGGGGTGCTCAACACAAACCGAAATAAAATCCAGCAAATTATCTACAGAAACCAAACTTCGTTTATTATTTATTCCTTTAAGAGGCAAGGGCAAGTGCCATCTTAAGCATTTCATCAGCGCTAAGAAATTTGCTTTTACCCCGGGTCCATACATAAGGGGCGGACGAATAATCACCACCTCCATTCCCGTTTTAAGAGCAATATCTAAAAGCCCCTCTTCAGCTTCAAACTTAGAAACCCCATAAGGATCACAAGGTGCAGGTACCGAGTCGGCATTAAAAGGCGCATCAAAAGTCTCCTCGCCTAACACCTTGATTGAGCTTATATATATAAATCGACGAACTCCTGCCTCAACAGCAGCATTCGCTACATTTAGAGTCCCTTGAACATTGACTCGACGAAAAGCAGAAATTGCATTGTCAAGAGACTCATTCATCACATGCGCAAGAGCTGCAGAATGAATTACACAGTCGACGCCAACCAGCATCTCTGCAAAGTGATCAGTTACGATGTCGGATACTAATATATTTTGGCAATTTACTACTTTCGCGGTCGACTGAGTAGATCTATAAATTGCTCGAACACTGTAACCACTGCGGCTCGCAAAATATGGAACCAATGATCTCCCCAAAAATCCAGAGGCTCCAGTTATAAACAACTCAACCATGGGTTGGCCTTCTTATCAACTCCAAGAGCTTCATAGGCACTTTAGACATAACCATAAGCATATTTGTATAAATACCATTTGCTCGACAGGCTGCTACAATTTCCCTATTCAGTCGAATACTATTATAAACCCCTGATGTACTTATTCCCCCCTCGCGCATACAGACAAGTACCTGATCAACACGGCGATAGGATACTTTATTTATCAAAAGCCATCTAACAAACATCTCAAAATCAGATGAAATTTTATAGGCAAGGCTATAAAATCCAAAAGACTGGTAAACTTCACGTTTCACGAAAGTTGCTGGATGAGGCGGCATCCAACCGAAGCGCATTTTCCACGGGTGAAATCGGCGAGAAGAATAGAAACGCGTCACGCGAGAGCAATCATTCTCAGCAACAAATACAACATCGCCAAAAACCATATCTACCTCAGGACTCTCACTGAAGCTCGAAAGCACGCATGACAGGGATTGCTCTGAACGATAAAAATCATCAGAATTAAGCAGACCAACTATGTCTCCAGTTGCCAACTGGATACCCTTGTTCATCGCATCATAGATTCCCTTATCAGGCTCACTTATAAGTTTAGCAATTGAATCACGATAATCACTTAAAATTGAAAGCGTCTCATCCGTGGAGCCACCATCGACGACAATATACTCAACATCCACACCGACCTGCGATAGAACCGACTCAACTGCCTGCCTGATTGTAGCTTGACTATTAAAACAAACTGTAATTATAGATAACTTCAAAATTCAAACTCACAATTTCAACAGCACAAAGAAAAAATAATGAATCAACTCATCAGCCAAAAACCTTCCTTGACAGACGAATAGCCAATGAAAACAAAAGGCAGAGACGCCAACGAGATTGCTGTAACAAAGAATAAGTTGATCGTTCAGTTGTAGCAGAAGCATTTTTTCCATGACGCCTGTAAGCCATCAATGGCAGATGAATAAACTCAACCTTTCCAACAGAAGTGGCGACAAGACCAATCCACCAGTCATGCATAGGAACTCCATGTGGAAAAGGAAGCGCTAGATTGAGGACATTACGGTCAAATGCCATGCAACAGCCTAAGAAAGAATTCCTAAGCAAGTTATTGAAAAAACCCGGCCGTGAATTGCGCTTAGAAAAGAAAGAGTTAAAAATAATATTTCTATCAGCATCGACGACATGACAATCTGAAACCACGAGACTGCAGGACTGAAGGGACTGAAGCATTATGTTCACCTTACCCTCATACCAAACATCATCCTGATCAGATAGAAATATAAAATCGCCCCTTGCCTGCGTGAGAAGAAATTCAAAATTTCTAATGAGCCCCTCACGCGGCCCTACAAGAACTCTAATACGAGGGTCTGCTATGCCAGCCAGCAGCGAAAGAGTTGAGTCAGTAGAACCATCATCAGAAATTATCAACTCATCAACTAGCGAGGAGTTCAATATACTCCTAACCTGATCTAGAATATAAAGCTCTCCGTTAAAACAAGCCAAGCATACTGAGATCAAAACAAACGCCTCACTAGCTTCCTGATGGAATGATAAAAAGGATGAGCGGCTATCCTTAGCGCCACCATATAACGCCTGCGTCTTTGCAGTAGGCCATCGACCAAGTTAACCTGCAGAAAAGTCTGGACACCAGAAGACAAACCGTTTGGATCAACACAAGACACTGTGATCGGCACCTTCTCAAAACTTACTGTGCGATTAGCCTGCATACTCATAAAGAATAAGTAATCTGCGGCTGTCAGCCCTTTAATAGACAAATAGTACCCATAGCGTTCATGCAGCTTTCTGCGATAAAGCACGGCCTGGTGATTAAACACTCCCTTCGGGAAATCTGCTTTTACCCGCCCAGCCAAAGGCCCGGAAAAATAAGAGAAATCACCGTATATGACATCAGCCGTGGAAGCCGCTAACATATCGCGGAGAACCGACCCACCATTAAAGCGATCGCCCGCATTCATGAAAAGCAAGTATTCTCCCGCAGCACGGTCAATGGCTTTATTCATTGCGTCATATACACCACTGTCAGGCTCGCTTACCCAAAAGCCTAACTGATCAGAATAACGCTCAATTATTTTAAATGTACCGTCATCAGACCCACCATCAATGACTATGTACTCAAAATTCGCGTAATCTTGCTCCAACACAGAACAAATAGTCTCTTCAATAAACTCAACACTATTAAAGCAAACGGTTACAATCGAGACTCGTATATTACAACTAGCTAAAGAGCAGTCAGGCACGTCCATAACGATCCTTGAGCCTTATAATGTCATCCTCACCAAGATATCCGCCGGACTGAACCTCAATCAACTCTAATGGGATTCTTCCCGGATTCTCCAGGCTATGCACTTGCCCCACGGGAATGAACGTAGACTGATTCTCGGTGACAAGATAGTCTTCGCTGCCTCGAATAACACGAGCAGTACCGCTTACAACAATCCAGTGCTCAGCTCTGTGATGATGCATTTGCAATGATAGCCTTGCCCCTGGATTCACAGTTATCCTCTTAACTTGATAGCGAGCGCCTACATCAATACTGTCATACATACCCCACGGCCGGTAAACAGTCCGATGATTTATAGTCTCAGGGCGGGCCTGAGCATTAAGCTCCTCTACAACAGCCTTTATATCTTGAACCTTATCGCGTGCAGCAACGAGCACGGCGTCCTTCGTCTCAACAACAACAAGATCGCTGCCTCCCACGACCGCAACCAATCTGCTATCAGCCTTCACAAGGCAGCCATCCGAATTAAAGGCTAGAGCATCACCAGAAAGGACATTCCCGCTGGCGTCCTTTTCAGATACATCCCATAAAGCCGACCATGAACCAATGTCACTCCACTGTGCAGCAAATGGAACCATAACTGCGCACTGTGTTTTTTCCATAACGGCGTAATCAATCGAATCACTAGGGCAAAGCGAAAAAGCATCGCGGTCTATGCGTATGAAATCCATATCCTCGCGACCACTTTTGAAAGCAACCTCACAGGCCTCCAAAATTTCTGGCTTGTATAGTCTAAGTTCATTTAGATAAGCACTAGCACGAAATAAAAACATCCCGCTATTCCAGAAATAATCTCCAGACTGCAGGTATTTTGAAGCATTTTCGAGAGAGGGTTTCTCAACGAATCGAGTGACTTTATATCCAAGCCCAACTTGATCGCCACGCTGGATATATCCATAACCAGTTTCAGCCTTGTCAGCGACGACGCCGAAAGTCACAAGCATTCCGGACTCTGCCAACTCAATCGCTGCCTCAACACCAGAATGAAACTGCTCAACATCCTGAATAAGGTGATCAGCAGGTAAAACAAGCAGGAGAGGATCGCTGCCGTCAGCCAAGGCTTGCAGTGCTGCGAGTGCAATAGCCGGAGCCGTATTACGGGAGCACGGCTCAAGCAATACCCTAGGAGACTCGAAGCCCAACTGCCGCATCTGCTCAGCAGCAAGAAACCTATGTTCTTCACTACAGACTAGGATCGGAGCAACGCATGTGAGCCCTTCTAAGCGTCCCACCGTGTCTTGAATCATTGTCCGCTCGCCAGTCAGCTTTAGGAACTGCTTGGGATTTAGTTGACGAGACAGAGGCCATAGACGGGTTCCAGCTCCACCAGCGAGGATGACGGGAAGCAACATTTTGACAATCCTTAAACAATTCTGCAAATACAAGGCAACTATAGAAACATCATGCTTTTAGCCGTTGATAGCAATATTGACTATCAGCCCACTCAGCACGGCTAGTAATCACATAGTAGACTATCACTTTGAGCAAGAGGAGCCCTACAAGGCCGCAGGGAGCTTGAACTTCACCGCTAGCATCATTGATCCGCCAGTAGGAACAGAAAGCTCTACACGCTCGCCCCAAATTATCATCAGCATCACCACAAAAAGATACAGCACCCATTCAGGTGCTGTATCAAAATCATCTCACTGTCTATTATAAATTGTCGAACACTTATGCTCGCAAGGTGGAGGTATTTTGAAGAAACCATTGATAAGTGTCGAGCAGTCCGTCACGGAGAGAAATCGACGAACGCCATCCCATTGCATTAAGACGCGAAACATCGAGTAATTTCCTTGGGGCGCCATCAGGCTTGGACGAATCAAAACATAAGCCCCCACTAAACCCTACGACGTCTGATATGGACTCCGCCAACGCCCGGATAGAACAATCTTGCCCTGTGCCTATATTTATATGGCTCAATCGAGGCGAAACATGACGCCAATAATCAGGGCTGCTCATTACATACACACACGCCGACGCCATATCATCCACATGAAGAAATTCCCGCATTGGCGTGCCACTCCCCCAAATAAGAACATTACTGGCATTAGCCAGCTTGGCCTCATGAATACGCCTCATAAGAGCAGGAATAACATGCGAGTTATCTGGGTGAAAATTATCATTGGGACCATAAAGGTTAGTAGGCATCACACTACGGTAGTCTCTACCGTACTGACGAGCATAGCTTTCGCATAATTTTATTCCAGCAATCTTGGCGATCGCATAAGGCTCATTAGTTGGCTCAAGCCCCCCAGATAACAACGAATCTTCGCGCATAGGTTGCTCTGCCATTTTTGGATAAATGCATGAAGACCCTAGGAATAGTAATCGCTGAACACCATTTAGATGAGCTTGATGAATAATATTTGATTGAATAATTAAATTATCATATATGAAATCAGCAGGATATGTATCATTGGCATATATACCACCGACCTTGGCGGCCGCTATATAGACCTGATCAATTTTCTCGGATCTAAAAAACTCAGATACAGACGTCTGGCAGCGTAGGTCCAGCTCAGCCTTTGAACAAGTAATAAGATTTTTATATCCCAGCATTTGAAGATGCCGCACGATTGCAGAACCAACCATCCCATTATGGCCTGCGATAAAAATTCGATCAGCGTATGAATTAAGCACGTCAGTTCTCCATAGAAACAGGGAGCGCATAGCCATGCCGCATGAGCAAAGCATGTCTCTGTGCATCCTTGAGATCCTCAAGAACCATTTCGGAGCACATCTCTTTAACAGTAATTTCAGGTTCCCAGCCTAGCTTTTCCTTTGCTTTTGTAGGGTCACCAAGGAGAGTCTCGACCTCAGCAGGCCTAAAGTAGCGTGGATCCACACGCACAATCACATCACCCACTGTCAATGCGAGAGCCTTATTACCCTCTATCCGCTCTACATACCCAAACTCTTCAACGCCGGAGCCAGAAAAAGCGATACTAATCCCCAACTCTGCTGCAGACCACTGAACAAATTCTCGGACTGAATATTGCATGCCTGTTGCGATGACAAAATCTTCAGGTTTTTCTTGTTGCAGCATCAACCACTGCATACGGACATAATCTTTCGCATGCCCCCAATCACGTAATGCATCCATGTTGCCTAGATAGAGGCATGACTCAAGACCTTGGCTAATATTTGCGAGTGCGCGCGTGATTTTACGAGTAACAAAAGTTTCACCACGGCGAGGAGACTCATGATTAAACAATATTCCATTGCAAGCATACATGCCATATGCTTCTCGATAATTCACCGTGATCCAGTAAGCGTATAATTTCGCAACTGCATATGGAGAGCGTGGATAGAACGGAGTGGTTTCTCGCTGAGGAACCTCCTGAACCAAACCATAAAGTTCAGAAGTAGATGCTTGGTAAAAGCGGATTTTTTTTTCCAGCCCCAGTAGACGAATCGCTTCGAGAATACGAAGTGTTCCTATTGCATCTACGTCAGCAGTATATTCTGGCGAATCGAAACTGACTGCCACATGGGATTGGGCACCGAGATTGTAAATCTCATCCGGCTGGACCTCTTTTATGATTCTAATTAAATTAGAGGAATCAGTAAGATCACCATAGTGCAAAATAAGGCGCTTATTATCTACATGGGGGTCTTGATACAGATGATCTATTCGCTGCGTATTAAAAGAAGAAGCACGACGCTTAATACCATGCACCTCATAACCTTTCTCAATCAAGAGCTCAGCTAAATAAGAGCCATCCTGCCCCGTTATGCCAGTTATGAGGGCTTTCTTCAGAGTCATATTAATTTCCTATAACAAATCAAAAGTGCAGAGAGACGAATTCATTTGCCACATTGCATACATACCTAATATCCTCATGAGTATGAAAATAAGATATAGGCAAGCTCAGCGTTGTCTGGTGAATTACATCTGCAACAGGGTACTCCCCAGAAAGAAGCCCCTGCATTGCACGCTGTCGATGGGGCGGGAGCGGGTAGTGGATTTCACTACCAATACCATTTTCCAAAAGAAACTGCTTCAGGCGATCTCTCTGCGGATGGCATATATTGTATATATGATAGACATCAAAAAAATCAGCATCCACAACTGGCTTTACAAAAACATCAGACAGACCATTATAATACAATGCTGCCAACTCCCTCTTGTGAGTAGTTATTTTACTTAGGTGCTTCAGCTTTATGGCTAGAAATGCTGCTTGCACCTCGTCAAGACGAGAGTTAAATCCTACGACGTCGTTATAATATTTTTTTGAGGACCCATAATTCCTTAACATTCTGACGCGTTCATCCAACTGAACATCTCGACAAACTACAGCACCGCCATCGCCTAAAGCGCCAAGATTCTTAGTTGGATAAAAACTGAAGCAGCCGAAGTCTCCAAAACTACCGGCCATACGCCCTTTGTATGTAGCTCCATGCGCTTGGGCGCAGTCCTCTATGAGAAAGAGGCCATGCTCGCTGCAGAGTTGAGTGATAGGGTCCATCTCGCAGCACTTGCCGTAGAGATGAACAACCATTATGACTTTTGTCTTTACTGATATCTTGCGGCTAATTTGAGCAGGATCGATATTATAGGTCCGAGGATCTGGTTCTACTAGAACAGGCACTAGACCAGCCTGGAAAATTGCCAAAATAGTAGCAATATATGTATTTGATGGAACAATGACCTCTGAGCCGAGCGGCAACTCTAAGGCTTTCAAAGATAGGATTAATGCATCTAGACCGTTCGCCACTCCCGCACAGTAATCAACGCCAACAAATCGGGAGAATGACGCCTCAAACTCTCTTACAGACTCTCCCAACACATACCACCCCCCCTCAAGGACGGCCTTAAAAGCCTTTTCATATTCAAGGAAAAATGGCTCATTCAGCAGAGCTAAATTTTCATAGGGAATCATGAGTAAGGCTCATCAATATAGTCATTAACATCATAAGGCTCTGATGCAAAAACGAGCAATGTCGCTGACGGTGAAAATTCCTGCATTGTATGCCAATCCTCCGGCTCAATCAGCAGACACTGCTTTGGAGATACTAGATTGTAGGACGTCTGAGTAACTCCGTTATCAACGTATACGACACAATTTCCAGATAAACAGATCAAGGCCTGCCTTGTACATTTGTGACGGTGCCCACCACGAGAACCGACTACATCGTAAATATAATATGCTCGAGCTATGGCGAAAGGTAGGAGGCCTTCAACTACGCTGAGCGATCCTCGCGGATCAGTGAATGTCGGCACATCAACTAAACAGGCCATTACTTCCCTACCACCCTGTCTATTGAATGAAAATTCATATAACCAAGCATTTTCCGCTTCAGCAATTTAAATATCCAAAATATGCCTCTATCTAGCTTGCTGCCTCCCGTGGCATGATGAGCAAAACGAGAGTCGGCCTTTAAACGCTTTTCTATCTTTAGAAAATGAATCAAATAGGGTTTATAAACCAACTTCTTCACACGATCGGTCAACTTGTAATAACCTAGCTCTACGAATCGCCCATCGAATAATTTGAAATTCTGATAATGATAAAAAACCATTAAAAAACGATCACCGCTTTTGAGTTCAACCCCTTCAAGTTCACCACCGTTTTTTTGAGAGAAGCTGTACTGCTGAATATTCCAAGGGGCCACCCCCCCCCCTAGATGTTTCAGAACGTGCACCCCGCTAAAGCGAACTGGCCAGTCATCTAGGTACTTCTGATCACCAAATCGCCCATCCTCATAGCGAGCATAGCACCACTCTAAGCACGCATCACGCCACCAATGAAGCGCACGCAGCCCATTTTGATCACGACGAAAAGTCATGAACTGAACACAATAAATTCCACTTGTTCTAGACTGATCATAATGAGGGGTATAACGATGCTCCGTAATCAGAACAGATGACTGCTCTTCACTTTCCATTTCCCTGATCAAAACTCCCGGATCAGAAAAAAAATATATATCGGCATCAAGGTATGTACAGCTATCCAAATCGAAATGCTCAATTGAATAGGCAATTACCTGCGGAGTACATGTCCAGCAGTACTCAGCCTTGTTTCTTTCTAATTTAACCCTCAACAACTCCTCACTTTCAAAATCTGAAGAGTGAACAACAGTTACGCTCTTCAGATTTTGAGACACAAGGTAGTCGTAAGCTATCTCATCGAAAGCGTATATATACAGATGAAACGACGGGCATCGCATAAGCAATGACTCATACATCGCCAAACCGCGAGATAGATAATGTGAGTCAAATAAAGTACAAAAATTAAGCAACTCAGACCCTCCTTGCTATCAGGACATTATCTAGATATAGATCTTGATTGCTTGGTAGGATTTTTGCCAAGATAGACCCGAGTATATTGAACGGCGACATTAACAGCACGCACGACACGATATTTACATAAGAACTACGCGTAACCGTAATCTTAAAAAGATATGCGTTGATCAATTGAAAAATCACGCCGACATCTGGCGCAGTTTTTCGTTGCTCAACAACTTCGAAACCATGCTGAGAGAGCAGATATTTGATACCAAAAGAACTGTATCTAGCGTAGTCATATGGCTGTTCATGCTCATCCCAAACAAAAGGAACAGTAAGAAGCAATACTCCATTCTTTTTCAGCACCCTAGAAACTTCCCTCATAAAATCTGAAGGATTGAAAACATGCTCAAATACTTGATTCAAAACCATCCCATCAAAGGCAGCACTTTCAAAAGGAAAGATCTTACCATCGTAAAAATATTCAGCACTGCTCCTCTCACGACTCTCCTTTGAGTCTATTTCCAGCCCCACATATTCATCTGCTTGACTGAAAAGACTCTTGTATGGCTTAGTTCCACAACCGACATCAAGAACACGTCCAGTTAAGCGAGGGGACAGTTCTTTCATCGCAAGATGAAGCCCTCTTCGAGAGAAGTAGAACGGATTTACAAATACCCCTAAGACTCCTGGGAAAAAGGTTTCCCTAACTATAATTTCTTTGAGCCTTTTCATTGGATGACCTTTTGAAAGAAAAGCCCTTTGAAAGTAAAGCCATCGCCGGAAAAATCCAACTCGGAGTGAAAAATCTCTATCATCTCATAACCATAAGAACTAAAAATCTCAAGAAGTTGATACTCATCAATTATCCAGGCAGGATAATCTGCAGAATAAATTACAGGATTCACACGCTGAACCGTCAGGATACTTCTTTCGGCTTTCGTAAGAGGCGTTCTATCTAAAAGTACAAAAGGCACACTTTTAGATAAAAGCTCCTCTAATATAGAGAAGGGTGTTGGCAGGTACTGAATTACACTAGAAAGAAGCAATACATTTGGCGATTTGACGGACAAGCACTCGTCTACATCATGGAAAAAACTCAATACCTCATCGGAGAGCACAGCCTTACCAAAATCAACAAAATGTGGCTGCTCTACAATAGACCACTCGACGGTAAGCCCATTAAAAAATCGTCTATTCATATAATAGACGCTTCCTAGACTACCGCCAAAATCAAGTACACGTAGTTGCCCCTCTCTCGCAGCTACATGCATAAGGCAAGCTAAGCTGGCCCATATATATTGGGGCTCCTGAAATGTGATTGAATCACGCTCACCATAACACTCGCCAGACTTAACTGCTAACGCAGCACTTTTAACAAGCTCAAAAATAGTGTCATCAGCATATCCTTTGCATCGCGATTCAGCAGCCTCCCATGAAGGATAGTCGCCTTTAAAGCCATATTGTGAATTTTTAATTGAACGAACCCACTCTATAAGAAGGGGGGGTACCAACTGCTTTATTAAACGCTTCATACTGATACCAGCCGGCGGAACAATCTAACTATCCGCTCCAGATAAGTTGGCTTTATCGATCGCAGATAGTTAACAAAAGACTTTCTGGCTTCATCGTTTTCTGTGACGCTATCTACATGTATACCATCATAAGAGAAAGACAGCTGTGCATCAAAGAGGTTACTAGCAGAACTGTGAGTACCGCTAGAGTCATTACCAATATTATGAACAAAAGATCGAGAGGGGTAGAGTGTAAGCATCCCTTCCAAAAAGGCCGATGCATACCAGCGCACCGCCCATGAATTGTTCTTTCCAGAGACCTGATCTCTAAGCATCTGTGTAAACTCATAACCACCCGAAAAGTCAAACTCGCGGGTCAATTGACGAGACTCTAATCGCGACAAAAGCGACTGTCCATCAGCATCAAAGGCGCGCCATGCGCGACTCCACGTGGCCCAACCCCAGCAATCAGCTCCCTTAAGAAAGAAATAGGGCGGGAGGCTATCCGCATCAGTTAGTGGATAAACATAACCATGGATGCTCGCGACCTTAGGGTCGGATGCGTATAGCCGAAGACCATCGTTCATATAACTCAAGAAAAATGGACTGGTTACCATGTCATCTTCCAGCACAATTACATGTCCGAAACGTGCAGTTAACTGTGTAACACCATCAATGATTGAGCGAGCCAAACCGAAATTATTCTGTCGAAGAATCAGAGTCACACTTTTGAATCCAGTTATATCGGCTGCATACTTACGGACTTCAGAAACAGCCAAGAAATCAACTTCACTTTTGGGAGCGTCTGAATAGATGTACAGGTCACTTACGCCAGCAAGAAAATTTTGCTGTAAAGCGCTGACGGTACGACGCATATGACCTACCCGATTGTAAACGAATAGGGCAATTGGAGCATTATCGAGCTGCAAGGGTGATTCAGTCATGATGCAGCGAATCCCCCCTCCCAACGGCGTAGTATTTCAGACCTGCAGAACGGGGCTCAGTAGGATCAAATATATTTCGACCGTCGACTAAGACTGGGTGGTTCAAATTGACCTTTATCGCTTTGAAATCTACAGCACGGAACTGCCGCCACTCAGTACAAATTACCAAGGCATCAGCACCCACGATTGCCTCATCTTGGCTGTCAACGAGCAATAGATCCTCTCGCGAGCCATACGCGCGCCTAATCTCGCTCATTGCTTCAGGATCAAAGGCTCTGACCTTAGCGCCAACAGTCCACAGAGACTCCATAAGAACTCGGCTTGGTGCCTCGCGGATATCGTCAGTATTGGGCTTGAATGACAGCCCCCAAATAGCAATTGTTTTGCCCGCCAACTGACCATTAAAAGCGGACATCAGCTTATCAAATAGAACTGTCTTCTGACGTTTATTGACATCTTGGACAGCTTGTAGCAAAGAGGCCTGATAGCCTACCGCAGAGGAAGTACGAGCCAAAGCACTCACATCCTTAGGAAAGCATGCACCTCCATACCCACACCCAGGGTAAATAAAGTGATAGCCGATTCTGGGATCGGAGCCGATTCCATGGCGAACCTGCTCAATGTCCACACCTAATCGCTCAGCTATATTCGCCATTTCGTTCATGAAGCTAATTTTTGTTGCCAGCATCGCATTTGCTGCATATTTTGTGAGTTCTGCCGCCTTCACATCCATATAAATAATTTTGTCATGATTTCTATTATATGGTGCATAGCACTCTTTCATTTTAGACTTCACATAATCGGAGTTTGTCCCGATAATAATTCGAGCTCCCCTTGTGAAATCCTCAATAGCAGCACCTTCTTTTAGAAATTCTGGGTTTGAACAAACGTCAAAATCAAACCTCACTTGGCGCTCAACCAACTGACGATTAATGGCACTTGAGACTGCATCAGCGGTGCCTACCGGTACGGTGGACTTATTCACAACCACCTTTCGACCAGCCATGCATCTTCCAATGTCTCCTGCAACACTTAATACGTGCTTCAGATCTGCGGAACCATCCTCATCTGGAGGTGTGCCTACCGCTATAAATAGAATATCGCCAAAATCAATTCCTAGCTGTGCGACGTCTGTAAACTGCAGTCTGGACTCATTTTGATTTCGGCGAATTAGCTCCTCCAGTCCAGGCTCAAAGATAGGAACTATACCGTTTCTCAGCGCCGTAACTTTCTCACTATCGACGTCAACACACATAACTCGATGCCCAACATCCGCAAGGCAAGCTCCAGTCACAAGCCCTACATAGCCAGAGCCAAAAACCGTTATATTCATTGGTGTAAGCCTTAATAGAATTGATAATTACCGCTGAGCGAATGCAACAATATTTTGATAAGCAAATATTTCGCAATACAGCGGGTTATAGCTGTCTATTTTTACCATACCCCGAGGAAGCAAACGGTATACATCGTAACCTTGTAACATTTTCCAGAAATCCCTAAAAAAAACCCGACTGGAAACATTCATTTCATTAAACTCAAAGTGAATAACGTCAATTTTTTTAGACGCTATATAGCTTTCCACGCCTTTTAATACGCTGAGTTCATTTCCCTCGGTATCTATTTTCAGCAACTGGACGCGATCAATTCCTGCTGAGCTTAAAAACTCCCCCAGGCTGTAGACTTGAACAGATAAACTTACAGCCGAATGCCCATGTATACCTTCAATCACGTCTTTGTAAAGCGATGCGTGAGAACTGCCTTTTGCTGAATCATAATCAAATAGCTGCAGTTCACCATCCGACTCACCAACTGCACAATTGTATGGGTGGAAGCGTTCCGACTTCACAGCTTCGCATAGTTCTTTAAAATTTATCGGATGCGGTTCGAATGCGTAAACTTCGATACCATCGCTGATATCAAGCACTTGTGCCGAGTACCTTCCCACGTTAGCACCCACATCAACTACGACGCCCCTCTGTCCCTTCAATACTTTATTTAGAAAATCCGACTCCCCGCTAATAGCGTCAGATTCAAAATTCATTACTCCCATACCGCTCAAACTGCATCGATAAAGAAATCGGTTAAGAGAGTAGAAGGATGGCCTACTAAAGAGTAGACGGTAAAAATTAAATAAACTGTATTTTATTTTTTGCATGCAACCCTCACCAACTCAAAAAAGAAAAACGATCGAGTCTTGATTCCAAACTGCTTCCGTGTCGAAGCAAACATGAGATCAAACACATATGCGGATATGATTTGCGCAATCAGCGTTCCAATGGCAGCACCAACAACACCATAAGTGGGAATAAGAATAAAATTTAACGCTATATTGATGAGCGCACCGACAGCTGTACGAGCAAAGGACAGCAATTGCAGCCCTTCGATTATGTACCACTGACTACTTGCCACCCCCAAGGAGGCAAAGACGCCGCACCATATGTGAAGGGCTAAAACTTGGCCAGCACCTGCATACCCCTCTCCATAAATTATTTTTATGATAGAGTCGGCATAGAAGCTAACAGGGACAGCGACTAGAAGAGAAACAGAAAGCATTAACTCATAGAACCTTCCCAACTTTAAATAGTAGTCAAACTCTCCAATTTTTTTAGCTCTAATCATCGAAGGATATAGCGATGAGGCGATTACCATCGGAATGAAGTACCATGCTTCACTTATCCGAAGAGCTGCACTATAAACACCAACAGAGTAATCTCCAAGATAATGCCCTATCATTACTTGATCTATCCGCATATAGATCATTACCGCCAACCCAGAGAAAACCAAAGGCCAACTATCAAGAATCAGCTGTTTTGCTACCGAGCAAGATGATTGAGATAACTTAAGTGTCATACCTCGGCGCTGATATACCCAAGCCAATCCAAGTGCAGAAAAAGCAGACTCCAGTAATATCAGCCACGCGAAAGCAAGAAGAGGAAACTCGAAATAGATCAGCAATACCCTTAGCAGCAAAACTATCCCAAATGCAAGATTATCAACCAAAACGTAATATCTTGACTGCAGGATTGCCTCGAACCAATACCTCACTGGATCCGTAGATTTAAAAAACAGTGTAGAGCAAATGACCATTACAAGCTGCCAGCTCTCTTCCTCTCCACCTCGAAGAGTGACAACAGCTAGAATCGAAGTAAAAAAAGCGATAAGTGCAGCAAAAAACTGCATTACGATAGATGTATTAATGTAGCTTTGTACAAGCGCAGGCTTATTGACTACATCGCGAACAACAATACTACTGAGACCAAGACCAGCTAGTGGCGCAAAGAGAGCGACTAAAGCCAAAGCATAATTAAGTAGACCAAACTGTTCCGGCCCCAAATAACGCGCAAGCCAAACACCAACAAATAAACCACCACCTATGCGTATTATCTTATCGCCAAATTGCCAGATGATATTCTGCAGTATGCGTAACAAAAGTACACCAACGCCTATATAAATTAGACATGAAATATAGATTAAGTAACCGCTTAATCGGGCGTGAGGCTATTGGGTGCACGGCAAACTAATCGTTAACCCTATCCCTGAGCTCCTTGCCAGGCTTGAAATGCGGCACAAACTTCCCATCCAGACGAACAGACTCGCCGGTCTTTGGGTTACGCCCCGTGCGCGGCGCACGGAAATGCAGGGAGAAACTACCGAAGCCGCGTATCTCGATACGATCACCCGTGGCCAATGCCTGGGACATCTGCTCGAGCATGGTCTTGATGGCAAGCTCCACATCCTTCGAGGAAAGCTGCCCCTGATGGGTAACGATTCGTTCGATCAACTCCGACTTGGTCATGGTTTTTCCCTTCTATATCAAGCGGCTAGATCAGCTCTACGCGGTTTTAGCATGACAACGGAGCTTTGAACAGCCCTAATAACCAAGGGTAAAACTCAGGCAACAAAAAGGGCGGCCTAGGCCGCCCTTTTCGATGAAGGAATCAGGACTTAGCCCTGGTTTTCCATCTGAGCGCGGATCAGATCACCAATGGTGGTCGGGCCGGTGCTCTCGGATTCCTGCTTGCGCAGTTCCTTCATTGCGTCTTTCTCGTCGTCCACGTCCTTCGACTTGATGGACAGGCTGATGACGCGGCTCTTACGGTCGATGCTGATGATCTTGGCTTCGACTTCTTCGCCTTCCTTCAGTACGTTGCGTGCGTCTTCAACGCGGTCACGGCTGATTTCGGACGCTTTCAGGATGCCTTCGATATCGTCGCCCAGGGTGATCACAGCGCCCTTGGCATCAACTTCCTTGACGATACCGCGCACGATGGTGCCTTTCTCGTTCAGGGAGGCGTAGTTGGAGAACGGATCGTCTTCCAGCTGCTTGATACCCAGGGAGATGCGCTCGCGCTCCGGATCTACGGACAGGATGACGGTATCCAGTTCGTCGCCCTTCTTGAAACGACGTACGGCTTCTTCGCCAACTTCGTTCCAGGAGATATCGGACAGGTGAACCAGGCCGTCGATGCCGCCTTCCAGACCAATGAAGATACCGAAATCGGTGATCGACTTGATGGTGCCGGAGATCTTGTCGCCTTTATTGAAGCGACCGGAGAAGTCTTCCCACGGGTTGGATTTGCACTGCTTGATACCCAGGGAGATACGACGACGCTCTTCGTCGATGTCGAGAACCTGAACTTCCACTTCGTCGCCAACCTGAACGACTTTGGACGGGTGGATGTTCTTGTTGGTCCAATCCATCTCGGAAACGTGCACCAGGCCTTCCACGCCTTCTTCCAGCTCTGCGAAGCAGCCGTAGTCGGTCAGGTTGGTAACGCGCGCGGTTACGCGGGTGCCTTCCGGGTAGCGAGCCTTGATGGCAACCCACGGGTCTTCGCCCAGTTGCTTCAGACCCAGGGAGACGCGGTTGCGCTCGCGGTCGAACTTCAGGACCTTGACGTCGATCTCGTCGCCAACGTTGACGATCTCGGACGGGTGCTTGATGCGCTTCCAAGCCATGTCGGTGATGTGCAGCAGGCCGTCTACGCCGCCCAGGTCAACGAACGCGCCGTAGTCGGTGAGGTTCTTGACGATACCTTTGACTTGCTGGCCTTCCTGCAGGGATTCCAGCAGAGCTTCGCGCTCGGCGCTGTTCTCGGCTTCCAGGACGCTGCGGCGGGAAACGACAACGTTGTTGCGCTTCTGGTCGAGCTTGATGACCTTGAACTCGAGCTCTTTGCCTTCCAGGTGAGTGGTGTCGCGCACGGGGCGCACATCCACCAGGGAGCCCGGCAGGAACGCGCGGATGCCGCTGACGTCGACGGTGAAACCGCCTTTGACCTTGCCGTTGATAACGCCCTTGACCACTTCTTCAGCAGCGAAAGCAGCTTCCAGAACAATCCAGCACTCGGCGCGCTTGGCTTTCTCGCGGGACAGCTTGGTTTCACCGAAGCCATCTTCTACCGCGTCCAGCGCAACGTGAACTTCGTCACCCACGCTGATGGTCAGCTCGCCCTGTTCGTTGTAGAACTGCTCGACCGGGATGACGCCCTCGGACTTGAGGCCAGCATGCACGGTGACCCAGTCACCGTCGATGTCGACCACGATGCCGGTGATGATGGCACCCGGCTGCATGTCGAGGGATTTCAGGCTTTCTTCAAAAAGTTCTGCGAAGCTTTCGCTCATGATCATACCTGTAGTCAAAGGCCACTAAAGGCCCTATTCCGCACTACCAGCAAATGCGGTCAAGTCAGTGATTAAAGGTGGAGAGGACGTCAACTGGTATCCCGTTCCACCCTTGTGGCACCACGCTCAGTCGGATGACTGGCAATGAGGCACTTCCTTTCGGAATCAGAACCGGCATGACGTCCCCATTAGAGAAATCATGCCGACATAAGGGCTGGAATGTTAGCAATGGGGCTAACAGCCGTCAATTGCCCCGACCCGGCACTCCCGGGAGATCCGCCCGACGGAGCCGACTCGGGAAGACGGGAACGCCGCACCCAAGGAGCGCGACGTGGCAGGAATACGGCCCGATCAGTCATCCAGCCCCAGCGCGGCAAAGGCTTCGAGAATGCGCTCCAGCACTTCGTCGATGCTCAGGTGGGTGGAGTCGAGGATCAGGGCATCCGGCGCGGGCTTCAACGGCGCTACGGAACGCTGGGTGTCGCGCTCGTCACGCTCGATGATCTCGGTCAGCAGGGAGGCCATCTCGACCTCCATGCCCTTGCCCTTCAGTTGCAGATAGCGCCGACGTGCACGCTCCTCCGCGGTAGCGGTGAGGAAGATCTTCAGCGGCGCATCCGGAAAGACCACCGTCCCCATGTCCCGACCATCAGCGACCAGTCCGGGCGCCTCCTGGAAGGCCCGCTGACGCTGCAGCAGCGCATCACGCACCGCCGGCAGGGCTGCAACCTGCGAGGCGCCCGCTCCTACCGTCTCGGTGCGGATGACATCGGAAACATCCTCACCCTCAAGGATGATTCGCTGGACACCACCCGCATTGGAGAGGAACTGCACATCGAGGTGGGCCGCCAGGACTTTCAGCGACTCCTCGTTGGTCAGGTCGACGCCATGGTTGCGCGCCGCGAAGGCCAGCAGCCGATACAGCGCGCCAGAATCCAGCAGGTTCCAGCCAAGACGCTTGGCCAGCAGACCCGCGACCGTGCCCTTGCCCGAGCCACCCGGGCCGTCGATGGCGATGACCGGCGCTGCAGTACTCATCACTTGCCCTCTTCGGCGACTTGGATGCCGACCTGCGCCGCCAGCCCGAGGAAGTTCGGGAAGGAGGTCGCGACGTTGGCGCAATCGTGGATACGGATCGCACCGCCGGCACGCAGCGAAGCGACGCTGAAGGACATGGCGATGCGGTGGTCGCCGTGGCTCCAGACCTCACCGCCGCCGAAGGTCCCGCCGTCGATGATGATGCCGTCCGGGGTCGGCTCGGCCTTCACGCCCAGCGCTACCAGGCCATCGGCCATCACCTGGATGCGGTCCGATTCCTTGACCCGCAGTTCTTCCGCGCCACGCAGGACGGTGCGCCCTTCGGCGCAGGCGGCCGCGACGAACAGCACCGGAAACTCGTCGATGGCCAGCGGAACCAGGTCCTCGGGGATATCGATGCCCTTGAGCTTCGCCGCGCGCACGCGGATATCCGCCACCGGCTCGCCACCGACTTCACGCTGGTTCTCCAGGGTGATATCGGCGCCCATCAGCTTGAGGATATCGATCACGCCGGTACGGGTCGGGTTGATACCCACATGCTCCAGCAGCAGCTCGGAGCCCTCGGCGATGCTCGCAGCCACCAGGAAGAAGGCTGCGGAAGAGATGTCAGCCGGCACTTCGATATGAGTGGCGGACAGCTTGTGGCCGCTCTCGACGGTCGCCGTGCTGCCATCGACGGCAACCGGATAGCCGAAGCCCTGCAGCATGCGCTCGGTGTGGTCGCGGGTCGGAGCCGGCTCGGTCACCGAGGTTTCGCCCGCGGCATAGAGGCCGGCGAGCAACAGGCAGGATTTGACCTGGGCGCTGGCCATCGGCATCTCGTAGCTCATGCCGGTGAGGCGCTGGCCACCACGGATGGTCATCGGCGGGCGACCTTCCGGAGCGGTCTCGATCACCGCCCCCATCTCGCGCAACGGTTTGGCCACACGGTTCATCGGGCGCTTGGACAGCGAAGCGTCACCAGTCAGGGTGGTGTCGAACGGCTGGGCAGCGAGCAGCCCGCTGAGCAGGCGCATGGAGGTACCGGAGTTGCCCAGGTACAACGGCCCGGGCGGCGGCTTCAGGCCATGCAGGCCGACGCCGTGAATGGTCACGCGACCATGATGGGGGCCTTCGATGACCACCCCCATGTCGCGGAAAGCCTGCAGGGTCGCCAGGGCATCCTCACCCTCGAGGAAACCTTCCACCTCGGTCGTGCCCTCGGCCAGGGAGCCGAGCATGATCGAGCGATGGGAAATGGACTTGTCGCCCGGAACGCGGATACGCCCGGAGAGGCGGCCACCCGGCTGGGCCAGGTAAATCAGGTCGTTATTGTGCATGGCGTCCACATAGGCCCTGCGGGCCAGGATTTTACTGAAATGTTCGCGGGCGACGCGGGCGCGGGTGAACACGCCCAGCAGTTGATGCCCATCCCCTGCGTCGACCGCGTCGCGCAAGGCGTCGAGGTCGCCACGAAATGCGTCCAGCACCCGCAGCACGGCCTCGCGGTTGGCGAGGAAGATGTCGTGCCACATGACCGGATCGCTACCGGCGATCCGCGTGAAATCACGGAAGCCACCAGCGGCGTAGCGGAATATCTCCAGGTTCTCGCTGCGCTTGGCGAGCGAGTCGACCAGCCCGAAAGCCAGCAGGTGCGGCAGGTGGCTGGTCGCCGCAAGCACCTCGTCGTGGTGCTCGACCTGCATGTGCTCGACATCGGCCCCCAACTCGCGCCAGAGCCTGTCGACCAAGGCCAGCGCCTCGGCGTCAGTGGACTCCTGAGGCGTCAGGATCACCTTGTGGCGGCTGAAGAGCGCGCCATTGGCCGCCTCCACCCCGCTCTGCTCGGAGCCCGCGATCGGATGGCCGGGGACGAAGCGCGCCGGCATGCCATCGAAAGCCAGGCGCGCGGCGCGCACCACATTGCCCTTGGCGCTGCCGACATCGGTGAGCACCACATCGCCAAGATCGAGCTTCGCCAGCTCAGCCAGCAATCGCTCCATGGCCAGGATAGGCACGGCCAACTGGATCACCGCCGCCCCCTGACAGGCGGCGGCGAGATCGGTCTCGCAACGGTCGACCACGCCCAGCTCCACGGCCAGGCGGCGCGACTCGGCGTCCAGATCGACACCCACCACTTCATCGAACGCCCCCTTTTCCCGCAGCCCCTTGGCGAAGGAGCCGCCGATCAGGCCGAGCCCGATCACCACGAGGCGCCCGAGCTTAGGAGAGCGCTGTTGCAGCGGCATGACATCAGCCACGGGCGAGCACCTGCCCCAGGACGTCGAGGAAGCGCTGGTTCTCCTCGGGCAGGCCGATGGAAACACGCAGGAAGTTCGGCATGCCGTAGCCCGCCACCGGGCGTACGATCACGCCTGCCGCCAGCAACGCCTGGTTGATGCCCGCCGCATCGCGACCGAAATCGATGGCGATGAAGTTGCCACGAGACGGAATCCAGCCCAGGCCCAGCGAGCGGCAGCCCGCTTCCAGCTGCGCCATGCCCGCGTCGTTGAGGCGGCGGCTTTCGGCCAGGTAGTCGACGTCCGCCAGCGCGGCGCAGGCGGCGGCCAGGGCCAGGCTGTTGACGTTGAACGGCTGGCGCACGCGGTTCAGGACATCGGCGACGCGCGCGGATGAAATCCCGTAGCCGACCCGCAGCGCTGCCAGGCCGAAGGCCTTGGAGAAGGTGCGGGAAACCAGCAGGTTCGGGTAGCGCGACAGGTAGTCGAGGCCGTCGGGCAGCTCGCCACCCGAGGCGTATTCGATATAGGCCTCGTCGAGCACCACCAGCACGGTCTCCGGGACCTTGGCGAGGAAATCTTCCAGCGCCTGCGGGCCGAACCAGGTACCGGTCGGGTTGTTCGGGTTGGCGACGAAGACCACGCGGGTCTGCTCGTCGATGGCCGCCAGCATCGCCGGCAGGTCATGCCCCCAGTCCTTGGCCGGCACGACCTTGGCGGTGGCGCCGACAGCCTGGGTGACGATGGGGTAGACGGCGAACGCGTGCTGGCTGAACACCGCGTTCAGGCCCGGGGCCAGGTAGGCGCGACCGACCAGCTCGAGGATGTCGTTGGAGCCATTGCCAAGGGTGACCTGGTCCGGCTGGACGTCATAGCGCTCGGCCAGGCGGCGCTTGAGCTCGAAGCCATTGCCATCCGGGTAGCGGGTGAGATCGGCCAGCTCGGCACGGATGGCCTCGAGCACCTTAGGGCTGGGGCCCAGAGGGTTCTCGTTGCTGGCCAGCTTGACGATACCGGCCGGGTCGAGATCCAGCTCACGGGCCAGCTCATCCACCGGCTTGCCGGGTACGTAGGGCGAAAGTTTCTGCACGCCCGGCTGTGCCAGGGCGAGGAAGTCGCAGCTCATGGGCGCTCCTTGGAAATCTCTTGGGTTCAGAGAACCGCTTTCGGGTAGGACCCCAGCACCTTCAGCGCCACGGCTTCCTGGTTGATCTTCTCCAGCACGTCCTTGATCAGCGGGTCACGGTGATGGCCGACGAAGTCGATGAAGAATACGTAGGTCCATTTGCCACTGCGGGACGGGCGGGTCTCGATGCGGGTCAGGTCGATGCCGTTGGTATGGAAGGGCACCAGAAGCTCGTGCAGCGCGCCAGGCTTGTTGCGCATGGAGACGATGACCGAGGTCTTGTCGTCGCCAGTAGGCGGTACCTCCTGGCTGCCGATGATGAGGAAGCGCGTGGAGTTGTCCGGGCGGTCCTCGATCTTCTCGCAGAGCTTGGTCAGCCCGTAGAGACTGGCCGCCATGTCGCCGGCGATGGCGGCGGAGTTCCACTCGCTCTTCACCCGCTTGGCGGCATCCGCATTGCTGGAGACAGCGACGCGCTCGACGTTCGGGTAGTGCGCGTCCAGCCACTTGCGGCACTGGGCCAGGGACTGGGCGTGGGAATAGATGCGTGTGATGTTGTCGGTCTTGGTGGTATCACCTACCAGCAGGTGATGGTGGATACGCAGCTCCACCTCGCCGCAGATGACCATGTCGTGCTCGAGGAAGCTGTCCAGGGTGTGGTTGACCGCACCCTCGGTGGAGTTTTCCACCGGCACCACGCCGAAATTGACCGCACCGGCCGCCACCTCGCGGAACACCTCGTCGATGGCGGCCATCGGCGTGCTGATCACGGCGTGGCCGAAATGCTTCATCGCAGCCGCCTGGGTGAAAGTGCCCTCGGGCCCCAGGTAAGCGACCTTGAGCGGCTGCTCCAGCGCCAGGCAGGACGACATGATTTCGCGGAACAGCCGCGCCATCTCTTCGTTGTCCAGCGGCCCCTTGTTGCGCTCCATGATGTGCTTGAGCACCCAGGCTTCACGCTCGGGGCGGTAGAAGACCGGCTTCTCGCCTTCCGGCAAGGCCGCCATCTTCACGCGCGCGACGTCCTGGGCACAGCGGGCGCGGTCGCTGATCAGTTCGAGGATCTTCTCGTCGAGGCTGTCGATGCGCAGGCGCAGGGCCTTCAATTCCTGTTCGGACATCAGGCGCGCTCCTTCTCGAACTCCGCCATGTAGGCCACCAGGGCCTCGACTGCATCCAGGCCGACCGCGTTGTAGATCGAGGCGCGCATGCCTCCCACCGAGCGGTGGCCCTTGAGGTTGAGCAGGCCACGGGCGTCGGCGCCAGCGAGGAAGTCCTTGTCCAGGCGCTCGTCGGCGAGACGGAACGGAACGTTCATCCAGGACCGCGCATTCACCGCGATGGGGTTGGTGTAGAAGTCGCTCTTGTCGATGTAGCCGTAGAGCAGCTCCTTCTTCGCGCGGTTGCGCTGCTCCATGGCTTCGACGCCGCCCTGCTCCTTCAGCCACTCGAAGACCAGGCCCGAGAGGTACCAGGAGAAGGTGGCCGGGGTGTTGTACATGGAGCCGTTATCCGCCGCGACCTTGTAGTTGAGCATGGTCGGGCAGGACGAGCGGGCACGGCCCAGCAGGTCTTCACGGACGATGACGACCACCAGGCCGCTCGGGCCGATGTTCTTCTGCGCACCGGCATAGATCAGGCCGAAGCGGGACACATCGAGCGGACGGGAAAGGATGTCCGAGGACATGTCCACCACCAGGGGGACGTCGCCGGTCTCGGGAATCCAGTCGAACTGCAGGCCACCGATGGTCTCGTTCGAGGCGTAGTGCAGGTAGGCGGCATCCGCGCTCAGCGTCCAGTCGTTCTGGCCAGGGATGGCGAAGTAGTCCAGGCCCTTGGCACTGGCAGCGACGTTGACGCGGCCATAACGCGCCGCTTCCTCGATGCTCTTCTTCGACCAGATGCCGGTCTCGACGTAGTCGGCCACGCCGTTTTCCGGGAGCAGGTTCAGCGGAATCTCGGCGAACTGCTGGCTGGCACCGCCCTGGAGGAACAGCACCTTGTAGTTGGAGGGGATGGAGAGCAGGTCGCGCAGGTCCTGTTCGGCCTTTTCGGCGATGGCGACGTAGTCGTCACTGCGATGGCTCATTTCCATGACGGAAAGGCCCTTGCCTTGCCAATCGAGGAGTTCCGCCTGGGCGCGTTGCAGGACGGCTTCCGGAAGCGCGGCCGGGCCGGCGCAGAAGTTAAAGGCTCGCTTGCTCACATCCACTCTCACTGGGTAGCGCGGGGGCACCTGCGCCCCCGCTGATGGTCTTCTACCGAGTGGACAGGCCGGCTAGGACCCGCCCGCTCCGCAGCGTGTTACTCGTCACCCGCCGGTTGCGCGTCGTCCTGCTGGACATCGTCCGCCTGGACTTCGGCGACGGCATCGGCCGTCACTTCGCCGTCTTCCAGCTCGTCGTCCTCGTCGACACCGGACGGCTCCTGCACGCGCTCCAGGCCGACCAGGGTCTCGTCCTTGGCCAGCTTGATCAGGGTCACGCCCTGGGTGTTGCGGCCGGAACTGGAGACTTCGTCGACACGGGTACGCACCAGGGTGCCCTGGTCGGAGATCAGCATGATCTCCTCGCCGTCCTGCACCTGGATGGCGCCGACCAGCTTACCGTTACGCTCGTTGATGACCATGGCGATCACGCCCTGGCCGCCACGACCACGGCGCGGGAACTTGCCCAGGCCGGTGCGCTTGCCGAAGCCACGTTCCGATGCGGTGAGGATCTGCGCGCCGGATTCGGGGATCAGCATGGAGATCAGCTGCTGCTCCTTGCCCAGGCGCATGCCACGCACGCCACGGGCGGTACGGCCCATGGTGCGCACCATGCTCTCGGCGAAGCGGATCACCTTGCCGGCGCTGGAGAACAGCATGACTTCCTTGGCGCCGTCGGTGATGGCGGCGGCGATCAGGGTGTCACCCTCGTCCAGACGCAGGGCGATCAGGCCACTGGAACGCGGCTTGCTGAACTGCACCAGCGGGGTCTTCTTGACGGTGCCGAAGGCGGTGGCCATGAAGATATAGGCACCGGTGGGCTCGGCCACCAGTTCCGGGGTATCACCTTCGACTTCTTCGACTTCCGGCTCCACCACTTCGCCTTCGAGCACGACGCCCTCGGCTTCATCGAGATCATCCTCGTCACCGGCTTCGCGCTGCAGCGCTTCCAGGTCGATCTGCAGCATCGCGGTGATGCGCTCGCCCTCGTCCAGCGGCAGCAGGTTCACCAGCGGGCGGCCACGCGCGGTGCGCGAGGCTTCCGGGATTTCGAAGGTCTTCAGCCAGTACACCTTGCCCTTGCTGGAGAACAGCAGCAGCGTGGCATGGCTGTTGGCGACCAGCAGGTGCTCGATGTAATCCTCGTCCTTCACGCCGGTGGCGGACTTGCCGCGACCGCCGCGGCGCTGGGCCTGGTAGGCGGCCAGCGGCTGGGACTTGGCGTAGCCGCCATGGGAAATGGTGACGACGCGCTCTTCTTCGGTGATCAGGTCGGCGATGGTCAGGTCCACCTGGGACGCGACGATCTCGGTACGGCGGGCGTCGCCGAACTCGGCCTTGACCTTCTCCAGCTCCTCGCGAATGACTTCCATCAGGCGCTCGGGACTGGTCAGGATGCGGATCAGCTCGCCGATCAGGGTCAGGATTTCCTGGTACTCGGACAGGAGCTTCTCGTGCTCCAGACCGGTCAGACGGTGCAGGCGCAGCTCAAGGATGGCCTGGGCCTGTTCCGGCGACAGGTAGTACTTGCCGTCACGCAGGCCATATTGCGGGGCCAGGTCCTCCGGACGGCAGGAGTCGGCACCGGCGCGCTCGACCATCGCTTCCACGGCGGAGGACGCCCAGGCGGTGGCGATCAGGCGCTCCTTGGCCTCGGCGGGAGTCGGCGAATTCTTGATCAGCTCGATCACCGGATCGATGTTCGACAGGGCGACGGCCTGACCTTCGAGGATATGGCCGCGCTCGCGCGCCTTGCGCAGCTCGAAGACGGTACGGCGGGTCACCACTTCGCGGCGGTGACGGATGAACACCTCGAGCATGTCCTTGAGGTTCAGCGTGCGCGGCTGGCCGTCCACCAGGGCCACGACGTTGATGCCGAACACGCTCTGCATCTGGGTCTGGGCGTAGAGGTTGTTGAGCACCACCTCGCCGACTTCGCCGCGACGCAGCTCGATCACCACGCGCATGCCGTCCTTGTCGGACTCGTCGCGCAGCTCGGTGATGCCCTCGAGCTTCTTCTCCTTGACCAGCTCGGCGATCTTCTCGATCAGACGCGCCTTGTTCAACTGGTAGGGCAGCTCGGTGACGATGATCTGCTGGCGGTTGCCGCCCTTCTCCATGTCCTCGATTTCGGCGCGGGCACGTATATAGATGCGGCCGCGACCGGTGCGGTAGGCCTCGATGATGCCGGCACGGCCGTTGATGATGCCTGCGGTCGGGAAGTCCGGACCGGGGATGTACTGCATCAGCTCGTCGACGGTCAGCTCGCTGTTGTCCATCAGCGCCAGGCAACCGTCGATGACCTCGGAGAGGTTGTGCGGCGGGATGTTGGTGGCCATGCCCACGGCGATACCGCTGGAACCGTTGACCAGCAGGTTGGGGATCTTGGTCGGCATGACCGCCGGGATCAGCTCGGTGCCGTCGTAGTTGGGCACCCAGTCGACGGTTTCCTTGTCCAGGTCGGCCAGCAGCTCGTGGGCCAGCTTGGACATGCGCACTTCGGTGTATCGCATGGCTGCGGCGTTGTCGCCGTCCACCGAACCGAAGTTGCCCTGGCCGTCGACCAGCATGTAGCGCAGGGAGAAGGGCTGGGCCATGCGCACGATGGTGTCGTACACGGCGGTGTCGCCGTGGGGGTGGTACTTACCGATCACGTCACCGACCACACGGGCGGATTTCTTGTACGGCTTGTTCCAGTCGTTGCCCAGCTCGCTCATGGCGAACAGCACGCGACGGTGAACCGGTTTCAGACCGTCGCGCGCATCCGGCAGGGCGCGCCCGACGATCACGCTCATCGCGTAGTCGAGGTAGGACTGTTTCAGCTCGTCTTCGATATTGACCGGGAGGATTTCTTTGGCCAGTTCGCCCATGAGAAGCCTGATTCCTTTTTCTAGTGAAGCCCCGACACATCCATCCTGGATGACACAGGGCTCGTCGCCTGGCAGCGCCAGCACGACTCACGACAAATCAACGAGTTAAGCCACGGATCCGCACGGAATGCCGACCTTGCAAAGGGAGGCTCGATAACTGCCGGAGCTTACCATAGTCACCGCCCTGCACCCAGCCCCGCCGGGCGCAGGCCTCAGCCTCAATGCAGGCGCTTGCGGCACATCAACTGGGCCAGCTTGGCAGTATCGGGACGCTCGACAATACCCTTCTCGGTCACGATCGCGTCGATCAGGTCGGCCGGGGTCACATCGAACACCGGGTTCACCGCGTGCACATCGGCCGCCACGCGTCTGCCGCCCAACTCGAGCAACTCGCGCCCGTCACGCTCCTCGATCGGGATGTCGTCACCGCTCTCCAGCGCCATGTCGATGGTCGAGCTTGGCGCCACGACCATGAAACGCACGCCGTGGTGCATGGCGCAGACCGCCAGTTGGTAGGTGCCGATCTTGTTGGCCACATCGCCATTGGCGGTGATGCGGTCCGCCCCGACTATCACCCAGGTGATGCCGGCCGTCTTCATCAGATGGGCCGCCGCCGCATCGGCGTTGAGGCTCACCGGCACGCCTTCGTTCGCCAGCTCCCAGGCCGTGAGACGAGCACCCTGCAGCCAGGGGCGCGTCTCGTCGGCGTAGACCCGCTCCACCAGCCCGTCCAGGTGGGCCGCACGGATCACCCCGAGCGCGGTGCCGAAGCCACCGGTGGCCAGGGCGCCGGTGTTGCAGTGGGTCAGCAGCGCCTGGGGATTGCCCTGGTGCTTGCGGATCAGCTCCATGCCCAGCTGGGCCATGGTCAGGTTGGCTTCGCGGTCGCTTTCATGGATGGCGATGGCTTCCGCTTCCAGCGCCTGCAGCGGCTCCTCGCCCTCCTTGAGCCGATCCAGGCGCTCGCGCATACGGTTGAGCGCCCAGAACAGGTTGACCGCCGTGGGTCGCGAATCGGCCAGCACACCGAAGTCCTCCTCGAGGGCTTCGCGCCATTCACCGCCCGCCGCCAGCCGTGCGCGTGCGCCCAGCACCAGCCCGTAGGCGGCACTGATGCCGATGGCCGGCGCACCGCGCACCACCATGAGGCGGATCGCCTCCGCGACACCGGCTGCGGTGCCATATTCCAGCCAGGTTTCCTCCTGGGGCAGGAGGCGCTGGTCGAGCAGACGCAGGACCCCGTCCCGCCAGTCGATGGCGATCACCTTCTCGGCTGCCAACAGTTGCTCACGCATGGAACACCTCGCCACCAATAAACCCGCGGAAAAACCGCGGATTATAGCGATCCGGCGCCCGTCTGGCTCGGGTATACTGCCGCGATATTTTCCTGCGCCCAGGATGCGCCACCATGCCCGACGCCAAAGCCCCGCTCGACCTGCTCCTGCTGCCAACCTGGATCGTCCCCGTGGAACCGGCGGGCGTCGTCCTCCGCGACCATGCCCTGGGCGTCCGCGACGGCCGGATCGCGCTCATCGCCAAGCGCGAGGAGGCACTGCGCTGGCCGGCCGCCGAGGTACGCGAGTTGCCCGGCATGCTGCTGGCACCCGGCCTGGTCAACGCCCACGGGCACGCCGCGATGTCGCTGTTCCGCGGGATGGCCGACGACCTGCCGCTGATGACCTGGCTGGAACAGCACATCTGGCCGGCCGAGGCCAAGTGGGTCGACGAGGCCTTCGTCCGCGACGGCACCGAACTGGCCATCGCCGAGCAGATCAAGGGCGGCATCACCACGTTCTCCGAGATGTACTTCTACCCCGCCATCGCCAGCGAAGCGGTGCACGGTTGTGGCGTGAAGGCGCAGATCACCATCCCGGTCATCGATTTCCCGATCCCAGGCGCCCTCGACGCCGCCGAGGCCATCCGCCACGGCCTGGAGCTGTTCAGCGACCTCAAGCACCACCCGCGCATCAAGGTCGCCTTCGGCCCCCATGCGCCCTACACGGTCAGCGACGACAAGCTGGAGAACATCCGCATGCTCGCCGAGGAACTGGACGCCGGCATCCACATGCACGTCCAAGAGACCGCCTTCGAGGTCCAGCAGAGCCTGGAGCAGCGCGGCGAGCGCCCCATGGCCCGCCTCGCCCGCCTCGGCCTGCTCGGCCCGCGCTTCCAGGCCGTGCACATGACCCAGATCAGCGATGACGACCTGGCACTGCTGGTAGAAAGCAACACCAGCGTCATCCACTGCCCCGAATCCAACCTCAAGCTCGCCAGCGGCTTCTGCCCGGTGGAGCGCCTGTGGCTCGCCGGGGTCAACGTCGCGGTCGGTACCGATGGCGCCGCCAGCAACAACGACCTCGACCTGCTGGGCGAAACCCGTACCGCCGCCATGCTGGCCAAGGCGGTCGCAGGCTCGGCCACTGCGCTGGACGCCCATCGCGCGCTGCGCATGGCTACGCTCAATGGTGCACGGGCACTGGGAATGGAACAGGACACCGGCTCGCTGGAGATCGGCAAGGCCGCCGACATGGTCGCCTTCGACCTCACCGGGCTGGCCCAGCAACCGGTGTACGACCCGGTATCGCAACTTATCTATGCCACCGGCCGCGACCGCGTCCGGCACGTGTGGGTCGACGGCAAGGCCCTGCTCGATGCAGGCCGCCTCACCCGCCAGGACGAAGACCGCCTGATCGCCACCGCGCAAGCCTGGGGCGAGCGGATCGCCGGCCACTGAATTCTGATTGATGGAAAAGGTGTCTCCATGAGCAACGTCGACCACGCCGAAATCGCCAAATTCGAGGCCCTCGCCCACCGCTGGTGGGACCGCGAAAGCGAATTCAAACCGCTGCACGACATCAACCCCCTGCGGGTCAACTGGATCGACGAGCGGGCCCGCCTCGCCGGCAAGACGGTGCTGGACGTCGGTTGCGGCGGCGGCATCCTCAGCGAAGCCATGGCCCAGCGCGGCGCCAAGGTCACCGGCATCGACATGGGCGAAGCGCCCCTGGCCGTGGCCCGCCTGCACCAGCTGGAATCCGGGGTACCGGTGGAATACCGCCGCATCACCGCCGAGGAACTGGCCGCCGAAATGCCCGGGCAGTTCGACGTGGTCACCTGCCTGGAGATGCTCGAGCACGTGCCCGACCCGTCCTCGGTGATCCGTGCCTGCCAGACCCTGGTCAAGCCCGGCGGCCAGGTGTTCTTCTCCACCATCAACCGCAATCCCAAGGCCTATCTGTTCGCCATCGTCGGCGCCGAATACATCATGGGCCTGCTGCCACGCGGCACCCACGACTTCAAGAAATTCATCCGCCCCTCCGAACTGGGTGCCTGGAGCCGCGCCGCCGGCCTGCAGGTCAAGGACATCATCGGCCTGACCTACAACCCGCTGACCAAGCACTACAAGCTGGCCAGCGACGTGGACGTCAACTACATGATCCACACCCTGCGCGAGGAGTGACGGCCATGCGCCTCAGAGCGGTTCTCTTCGACATGGACGGCACCCTGCTGGACTCGGCGCCGGACTTCATCGCCGTCGCCCAGGCCATGCGCACGGACCGGGGCCTGCCGGCCCTGGACGACAAGCTGATCCGCGACCAGGTTTCCGGCGGCGCCCGCGCCATGGTCGCCGCCGCCTTCGGCATGGACCCGGAGGCCGTGGGATTCGAAACCCTGCGCCAGGAATTCCTGGAGCGCTACCAGGCTCATTGCGCCGTGTTCACCCGCCCCTTCGACGGCATCGACGCACTGCTGCAGGACATCGAGAAGGCCCGCCTGATCTGGGGCGTGGTCACCAACAAGCCGGTGCGCTACGCCGAGCCGATCATGCAGCAGCTGGGCCTGGCCGACCGCTCGGCGATCCTCATCTGCCCGGACCACGTGACGCACAGCAAGCCCGACCCCGAACCCCTGCTGCTGGCCTGCAGCCGCCTGCAACTGGACCCGGCCAGCGTGCTCTTCGTTGGCGACGACCTGCGCGACATCGAGTCCGGCCGCGCCGCCGGCACCCGCACCGCCGCCGTCACCTACGGCTACATCCACCCCGACGACAACCCCAGCCACTGGGGCGCCGACGTGGTCGTGGACCACCCCCTCGAATTGCGCGCCGTGCTCGATCGCGCGCTGTGCTCATGCTGAGCCGGAAGCTGAAAGCCTGAAGCAGGAAGCGATCCGCATGCTTCCAGCTTTCAACTTCAAGCTTCCAGCTCTCCGAAGGAGTTTCATATGTTTCAATATTCCGCCCGCCCCGACCTGCTCAAGGGCCGGGTCATCCTGATCACCGGCGCCGGCCGAGGCATCGGCGCCGCCGCCGCCAAGACCTTTGCCGCCCACGGCGCCACCGTACTGCTGCTGGGCAAGACCGAGGCCAATCTCAACCAGGTCTATGACGAGATCGAAGCAGCCGGTCATCCGCAGCCGGCGGTCATCCCCTTCAACCTGGAAACGGCCCAGCCGCACCAGTACGACGAGCTCTCGGCCATGGTGGAGAACGAGTTCGGGCGCCTCGACGGCCTGCTGCACAACGCCTCGATCATCGGCCCGCGCACGCCGCTGGAGCAGTTGTCGGGCGACAACTTCATGCGCGTCATGCAGGTCAACGTCAACGCCATGTTCATGCTGACCAGCACCCTGCTGCCCCTGCTGAAGCTGTCCAGTGACGCCTCGGTGGTCTTCACCTCCAGCAGCGTCGGTCGCAAGGGGCGCGCCTACTGGGGGGCCTACGGCGTCTCCAAGTTCGCCACCGAGGGCCTGATGCAGACACTGGCCGACGAACTGGACGGCATCGCCAACGTGCGCGCCAACAGCGTCAACCCCGGCGCCACCCGTACCAGCATGCGCGCCCAGGCCTACCCGGGCGAGAACCCGGAGGTCAATCCGGAGCCCGAAGCCATCATGCCGGTCTACCTCTACCTCATGGGAGCGGACAGCACCGGCGTCAATGGCCAGGCGTTCGACGCGCAATAACCCGCCCCACGCGGCGACCGGCGAGGTCGCCGCGCCTTCCGCCATTAAACCGGCACCGCACACGCGTGAACGGCATCACATTGCCAGCCGTTCGCCAAATCACCGGCAAGAGCTTGCCACCGGCGTTTTGCCAGCATCCTCAAGACATTGAATCCAAACGCTTTTGCGTTCGAAATCGGACTTTGGCACGGAAATCGCTCTGACCACCTCGTCGTCGCTTCGAGCGTCAGAGGTTCGCCAAATGGTCCCGTCCACCCCTACCAACACCATAGATTTCGATGCCGCCAAGCTGCAGCGCCTGGGCTTCACCAGCCCGGCCCAGAGCAAGCTCCGGCAGATGACGCTGCTGGAACTGCGCCGCCAGTTGAGCATGCAGTTGCAGACCAGCCTGGATGTGGAACGCATCGTCAGCCTGTTCTTCCGTGAAGTGCAGCGCCTGGTGCCACTCGATGCCCTGGCCTACGTGCATCAGAGCAGCGACCTGCGCCTGGAATATGGCGAACGCGCCGCGCATTCGGCCGGCTACCGCCTGAGCCACGAAGGCGAATACCTGGGCGAGTTGATCTTCCGTCGCCGCCAGCGCTTCGACGAGGCCGAACTCGGCCAGCTCGAATCCCTGCTGGCCTGCATGCTCTTCCCGCTGCGCAACGCCCTGCTCTATCGCACCGCGGTGCAATCGGCGCTGCGCGACCCGCTCACCGACACCGGCAACCGCATCGCCATGGACCAGGCGCTGCAACGCGAGGTGGACCTGGCGCGTCGCAGCCAGCAGCCGCTGTCGGTGCTGATGCTGGACATCGACCACTTCAAGCGCATCAACGACGAATACGGCCACAGCACCGGCGACGAAGTGCTCAAGGCCGTGGCCACCACCCTCAAGGCCAAGCTGCGCAACGTCGACATGGTGTTCCGCTATGGCGGCGAGGAATTCCTCGTCCTGCTCTCCAGTACCTGTCGCGAAGCCGCAGGCATGGTCGGCGAACGCCTGCGCATGGGCGTCATGGAAATCCAGCACCTTGTCGGCGGACGCCCGATCGAGCTGTCCATGAGCCTGGGCTGCGCCACCCTGCTGCCGGCCGAATCGGTGGACAGCCTGCTGCGCCGCGCCGACAGCGCCCTCTACGTGGCCAAGCGCAACGGCCGCAACCGCCTCTCCATGGCCGGCTGACCGCTCGACGACGCGAACGACACCTATGAAAAAGGGGCCATCAGGCCCCTTTTTCATTGCATCGGCGGATCAGCGCTTGCGACCGAAACCCGGACGCTGTCCATCGCCCGCCGGCGGGTTGGTGCGCTTGTTCACCGGGCGCTGCGGCTTGCGCTGCGGGCGTTCGGCCACTTCGCTCGCATCACCCTGGGGCTTGCCGCGGGGTTTCTTGGCGACGTCACGCGGGCGTTCGGCCAGCGGCGTGCTGCGGCCCTGCTCGCCACGGGCGGCCGGGCGCGGTGCGCGGGTCGGACGCTCGGCGCCTTCGCCACGCGGGCTGCGAGCCGGACGCTCGCCACCTTCACCACGCGGCGCGCGGCTCGGACGCTCGGCACCCTCGCCACGGCCACGAGCGGGACGCTCGCCAGCTTCGCTGCGCGGGCCACGGGCGGGACGGTCGCTGCCCTGGCGATTGCCACGGCCGCTCACCGGCTTGACCAGCTTGCGCTGCATGCGCTCGACCTTGTCCTTGTGCTTGGTGGAGACCTCCGGCAGCAGGATCGGCTTGAGGCCGACCTCGCCACTGAGGATGTCCACCTCGGACTGGCCCATCTCGCGCCAGCGGCCCATGGTCAGGTCGGAAGTGAGGAACACCGGGCCGAAGCGCACGCGCTTCAGGCGGCTGACCACTACGCCCTGGGACTCCCACAGGCGACGTACCTCGCGGTTGCGCCCCTCCATGACCACGCAGTGGTACCAGTGGTTGAAGCCTTCTCCGCCGGGCGCTTCCTGGATGTCGGTGAACTTGGCGGGGCCGTCTTCCAGCATCACGCCGTTCTTCAGGTTCTCCAGCATCTCCTCGGTGACTTCGCCGCGCACACGCACGGCGTACTCGCGGTCCATCTCGTAGGAGGGATGCATCAGGCGGTTGGCCAGCTCACCATCGGTGGTGAACAGCAGCAGGCCGGTGGTGTTGATGTCGAGACGGCCGATATTGATCCAGCGACCGGCACGCAGGCGCGGCAGACGTTCGAAAACGGTGGGGCGGCCTTCCGGGTCGTCGCGGGTGCAGACCTCGCCGTCGGGCTTGTTGTAGATCAGCACGCGGCGGACGGCTTCGGTCTCTTCCTCGCGCTTGAGCAGGCGGCCGTCGACGCTGATGGCGTCATGACGGTCGACGCGCTGACCAAGGGTCGCGGCGACGCCGTTGACCTTGACGCGGCCCTCGGTGATCCAGGCCTCGATGTCGCGGCGCGAAGCCAGGCCGATGCGGGCGAGGACCTTCTGCAGCTTTTCCCCAGCGGGGCTGTAATCGTCTTCGTTCATCTGGGCACCTCCCGGTGTAGTCGTTCAAAAAGGTCGCGCATCATACGCGGCGGGCGAACCTCAGGCTAGCTGAGTCCGCAGGGGTCGTCAGTGTTTTCGCCGGCCGGTCGCAGCCAGGGCCAGCAGGCGCATGTCGGCCTCGGCCAGCACCTCGCGGCGCTCCGCCTTGCCAAGTTTCTTCCAGGCCTTGATCTCGCCACGGGTACGCCCGCAGCCCCGGCAGACATCGTCGGAGAACTGGCAGACCTTGATGCAGGGGTCCTTCATCGTCGCGCCTCGTCTTTCGGCCTCAGTGGCGGGTCTCGTCGGAGCCATCGCCCAACAGCGCCGCGTCGCCCTCCTCCGCCTCGGCAGGCGCCTCAGCGGTCGGCTGCTCGGTTTCGGGGGCGGGCAGGTCGTCGAAGTCGATCTTCAGGCCCTGTTCCATGGTGTCCAGCTCCGCCAGCAGCGAGCGGAAGCTGGTTTCCTCGCGGGGCTCGGCCGGCTCCTCGCCCGCCAGGCCGGCACGGGCCTGCAGGCCTTCGGGCACCGGCACGTCGACATCATCGAGGGCCAGCACCGGCTCGGGCTCCAGCTCGCGCAGGGCGGCCAACGGCGGCAGCTCGTCGAGGTTCTTGAGGTTGAAATGATCGAGGAAGGCCTTGGTGGTGGCGAACATCGCCGGACGGCCGGGCACGTCACGGTAACCGACCACGCGGATCCACTCGCGCTCCATCAGCGTCTTGACGATCTGGCTGTTCACCGTCACGCCACGGATATCCTCGATCTCGCCCCGGGTGATCGGCTGGCGGTAGGCGATCAGGGCCAGGGTCTCCAGCATGGCGCGCGAGTAGCGCTGCGGGCGCTCCTCCCAGAGGCGGCCGACCCAGGGAGCGAAGCGCTCGCGCACCTGCAGACGGTAACCGGATGCCACTTCCTTGAGTTCGAAAGCGCGCCCCTTGCAGGACGTGGCCAGGATCGCCAGTGCGGCACGGATCTGCGCGAGCTCCGGTCGCTCGGCTTCCTCGAACAATTCTGCGATACGCTCCAGCGACAGCGGCTTGCCGGAAGCCAACAGGTAAGCCTCGAGCAGGGAGGCCAGCTCCTTGGGGTCGTTCAGGTTCATCTACTCGGCTCTTGCACGGACGTGGATGGGTGCGAAGGGCTCATTCTGCACCAGCTCCACCAGTTGTTCCTTGATCAGCTCCAGCACCGCCATGAAGGTCACCACCACGCCCAGGCGCCCTTCCTCGGCGGTGAACAGGCTGACGAACGGCAGGAAGGCGCCGCCTTTCAGGCGCTCCAGCACCTCGCTCATGCGCTCGCGGGTGGACAGCGCCTCGCGGGTCACCTGGTGGCTTTCGAACATGTCGGCGCGGCGCAGCACCTCGGCCATGGACAGCAGCAACTCTTCCAGGCTGACGTCCGGCAGCAGCTTGCGCGCCCGTGCCTCGGGGGCATCCAGGCGCGGCACGGTGGTGTCGCGGCCGACCCGCGGCAGCATGTCGATGCCCTCGGCGGCGGCCTTGTAGCGCTCGTACTCCTGCAAGCGGCGGATCAGCTCGGCACGGGGGTCCTCCTCCTCCGCCTCGGCCTCGCTGGAGCGCGGCAGCAGCATGCGCGACTTGATCTCGGCGAGCATGGCGGCCATCACCAGGTACTCGGCGGCCAGTTCCAGGCGCACGGACTTCATCAGCTCGACGTAGCCCATGTACTGGCGGGTGATCTCCGCCACGGGGATGTCGAGGATGTTGATGTTCTGCTTGCGGATCAGGTAGAGCAGCAGGTCGAGCGGCCCCTCGAAGGCTTCGAGGAACACCTCCAGGGCATCCGGCGGGATATAGAGGTCGACAGGCAGCTCGGTGACAGCCTGCCCGTAGACCAGGGCGAAGGGCAGCTCCTGCTGGGCTCCTGCCTGGCTGTCGACCTGGGGCGCAGCCTCTGCGCTCACGCCTCGGCGTCCGTGGTGAAGGGCGTGGGGTCGCCGCAACCGGCACGCACCAGGCGCGGCTCGCCTTCGGAAAGGTCGACCACGGTGGAGGCCTCCATGCCGCCATAACCGCCGTCGATGATCAGGTCCACCTGGTGCTCGAGGATCTGGCGCATTTCATAGGGATCGCTCATCGGCAGCGCTTCGCCGGGCAGGGTCAGGGTGGCGCTCATCAGCGGCGCCCCCAGCTCTTCCAGCAGCGCCAGGGCGATGGGGTGGTCCGGCACCCGCAGGCCGATGGTACGGCGCTTGGGGTGCAGCAGCATGCGCGGCACCTCGCGGGTGGCACTGAGGATGAAGGTATAGGGGCCGGGGGTATGCGCCTTGAGCAGGCGGAACGCCGCAGTATCGACCTTGGCGAACAGCCCCAGCTCGGAAAGATCGCGGCAGACCAGGGTGAAATTGTGCTTGTCGTCCAGACGGCGCAGGCGGCGGATGCGCTCCACGCCGTTCTTCTCGCCGATGGCGCAGCCGACCGCATAGGAGGAGTCGGTCGGATAGACGATCACGCCCCCCGCCCTGACGATCTCCACCGCCTGCTTGATCAGCCGCGGCTGGGGATTCTCCGGGTGGACCTGGAAAAACTGACTCACGTTATCTCCCTGCTCAGCGTTCAGTTGGTCGTTGTGCATGTTGGAAACGCGCCGCCAGGGGCGACAGGTCCTCCGGTATGGGTCGGTAAACGCCCAGCTCCGACCAGTCCCCAGGTGCATGGAAATCGCTGCCGGCGCTCACCAGCATGCCGAATTCGCGAGCGAGGATGGTCAGCGTGCCCACCTGCTCCGCAGGCTGCATGCCGTTCACCACCTCGAGCGCATGACCGCCGGCGGCGATGAAATCCGCTACCAGCTTGCGACGCTTGGTCTTAGTGAAGTCGTAATGGTAGGGATGCGCCAGGCTGATCCAGGCCCCGGCGGCACGCAGCGTACCCACCGCCTCGGCCAGGGTCGGCCAGTGCTGCTTGACGTCGCCGAGCTTGCCCGAGCCCAGCCACTTGCGAAAGGCCTCCGCGCGATCGCGCACATGCTTCTCGCGCACCAGGAATTCGGCAAAGTGCGGCCGCGCCGGGGCGTTGCCGCTGTCACCCAGCTCGCGCTGGATCGCCCGCGCACCCTCCAGCGCACCGGGCATGCCCTTGGCCGCGAGACGACGGTCGATCTCCTCGGCCCGCGACCAGCGCCCCTGGTGCAGGTCGGCGATGGCCTGGCGCAACTCCGGGGCGTCCGGACGAAAGGCATAGCCGAGCACGTGAATCGTCGCGCCGCCCCAGGTGCAGGACAGCTCCACGCCGTCGATCAGTTCGATATCCAGCCCGGCGGCAGCGCTGCGGGCCTCTTCCAGCCCCTCGAGGGTGTCGTGGTCGGTCAGCGCCAGCACCCGAACGCCCTTTTCATGGGCGCGCGCCACCAGCACGGCGGGCGCCAGGGCGCCGTCGGAGGCCGTGCTGTGACAGTGCAGATCAATGTGCATGGCATGCGCTTTCGCTAAGGGAATGGTTTGTTATTATGCCGGCACATCCCGCTTCTGGCTGCCGCCGTGAAACAATTCATCGACTTCATCCCGCTCATCCTCTTCTTCATCGTCTACAAGCTCGACCCCCGCGCCATCGAATTCGCCGGGCACAGCGTCATGCTGGGCGGCATCTTCAGCGCCACCGCCGTACTGATCGCCGCCTCGGTGGTGGTCTACGGCGCGATCTTCCTCACCCAGCGCCGCCTGGAGAAAGGCCAGTGGCTGACCCTGGCCGCCTGCCTGGTATTCGGCGGCCTGACCCTGGCCTTCCACAGCGAGACCTTCCTCAAGTGGAAGGCACCGGTGGTCAACTGGCTGTTCGCCCTTGGCTTCGCCGCCAGCCACTTCATCGGCGACAAGCCCCTGATCCAGCGCGTCATGGGCCACGCCGTCTCGCTGCCCCAGGCCATCTGGGTGCGCCTGAACCTGGCCTGGATCGTCTTCTTCCTGTTCTGCGGCTGCGCCAACCTCTTCGTCGCCTTCACCTACCAAGAGTTCTGGGTCGACTTCAAGGTCTTCGGCAGCCTGGGCATGACCCTGCTGTTCCTCATCGGCCAGGGCATCTTCCTGGCGCGCCACATGCACGATCCCGAATCCGAAAAAACTCAAGAATAAGGACCATCATGCTCTACGCGATCATCTCCTCCGACGTTGCCGACTCCCTGGAAAAGCGCCAGGCCAACCGCCCCGCGCACCTCGCCCGCCTGGAGCAGCTGAAAGCCGAAGGCCGCCTGGTGCTGGCCGGCCCGCACCCGGCCGTGGACAGCAACGACCCGGGCAGCGCCGGCTTCACCGGCAGCCTGGTCGTCGCCGAGTTCGAATCCCTGGTCGCCGCCCAGTCCTGGGCCGAAGCCGATCCGTTCCGCACGTCGGGCGTCTACGCCAGCGTGATCGTCAAACCCTTCAAGCAGGTCTTCTGACAGCAGCACACCGAATCCATTCAGGAAACAGGAGTTCCGATGCGCCACGCCTCGCTGTCCCTGCTGTTCGCCCTGTCCCTCCTCGCTCCGCTGGCCCAGGCCGATGAAACCTTGCCGACCGTCGCTCCTAGCGCGTCGGTCGAGCCCCGCCCGGTGGAGAACGTCGCCGCGCAGGAGCTGACCGTCCTGCAACAGCGCCTGGCCGAAAGCGAGCGCCAGCGCAACGAGCTGGCCGCCCAACTGGCCAACGGCACCACGGCCGAGCGCGACACGGCGCTGCTCTCGCGCCTGCGCCAGGAAAACCAGCGCCTGAAGCTGCAACTCAAGGAAGCCCAGGCGAACCGCTCCCCGAGCCTGGTCAGCGATGACCAGATGTGGTTCGCCATCGGCGGCGGCGTGGCACTGCTTTCCTTGCTGATCGGCCTGTTCGCCCGTGGCGGGCAACGCCAGCGCCGGCAGTGGATCAACTGACGAATCGACGGCCATGAGCGAACTGCTGCTTATCGATGACGACCAGGAGCTCTGCGAGCTGCTCAACAGCTGGCTCAGCCAGGAAGGCTTCAGCGTGCGCGCCTGCCATGACGGTGTCAGCGCACGTGCCGCCCTGGCCGCCCATGCCCCGGCGGCCGTGGTGCTCGATGTGATGCTGCCCGACGGCAGCGGCCTGGAGCTGCTCAAGCAACTGCGCAGCGACCACCCGGAGCTGCCGGTACTGATGCTTTCTGCGCGAGGCGAGCCGCTGGACCGCATCCTCGGCCTGGAACTGGGTGCCGACGACTACCTGGCCAAGCCCTGCGACCCGCGCGAGCTCACTGCCCGCCTGCGCGCCGTGCTGCGCCGCACCCAGCCGCCATCGCAATCCAGCCAGCTGGAGCTGGGTGACCTCTGCTACAGCCCGGTGCGTGGCGTGGTCAACGTCGGCGAACACGAGATCAGCCTCACCGTCTCCGAAGGCCGCCTGCTCGAAGCCCTGCTGCGCCAGCCCGGCGAGCCGCTGGACAAGCAGGAACTCGCGCAACTGGCCCTGGGCCGCAAGCTGACCCTCTACGACCGCAGCCTGGACATGCACGTCAGCAACCTGCGCAAGAAGCTCGGCCCACACGCCGACGGCAGGCCGCGCATCGTCGCCCTGCGCAGCCGCGGCTATTACTACAGCACCTGAGGCAGGCTGCCCGGGCCTCGCCCCGGCTCGTCCCGAGCCATTCGTATCGGCGAGCTGAACCTCTCTTTACCCAAGCTTTACCCAGGCCTGACCGCCCTTGACCTTGCCCTCCCTAGACTGAGCACATCCGGCAACCAGCCGGTTCAGAAACAAGGAGATAGACCATGCGCAAGACAATCGCCGCCCTGTTGCTCGCAGCCGCCCTGCCCACCGTCGCCATGGCCATGCCCGAAGACGGCCCCGGCCCGGAGCGCGGCTTCGGCGGCCCCGGTCACGGTGGCCCCGGCCTGTTCAAGGAGCTGGACCTGAGCCGCGAACAGCGTCACCAGGTCGGCAAGCTGATGGGCGATTCCATGAGAAGCCGCCACGACATCACCCAGAAGTACCTGGACAAGCTGCCCGCCGCCGACAAGAAGGCCATGCAGGACGAACTGAAGGCCAGCGAGGAAAAGAACCGCGCCGACATCCGCGCGCTGCTCAAGCCCGAGCAGCAGAAGGAGTTCGACGAGCTGCAGAAGAAGATGGAGGAGCGCCGCGCCGAACGCGCCGAGTTCGAGGCCTGGAAAGCCCAGCGCGCGCAGAAGACCCAATGACCCTGGCGGCCTGACCGCCAGCCCCAGTGCCCATCAGGCACCCGCCTGATGGGCTTTGCCGTTTCCGGAGGAGACTCGCGTGCGTTCACTGTTCTGGCGGATCCTCGCCGCCTTCTGGCTCGCCCTGGCCTTGGTCGCCGGCCTCGCCATGCTGCTGGGCCGCGCCCTCAACCAGGACGCCTGGATCCTCAGCCGCCACCCTGCCCTGCAGGGCCTGGCGGAAACCCTGGTGCAGCGCTACGAGGTCGGCGGGCCGGACGAGGTGCAGCGCCTGCTCGAACAGTTCAAGCGCCGCGCCCGCATCGACGTGCAGATCCTCAACGACAGCGGCCAGCCGGTGGTGCGCGGCACCTTCCCGCCCCGCGCCGCCGCCTTCGAGGCCCGCCAGCACGACGAGCGCCTGCCCTGGCGCCGCCTCACCGAGGAATACACCAGCCCGCGCAGCGGCGACTCGTTCCTGCTGATCTACCGCATCCCCTACCCCGAACTGGAAGCCTGGCACCGCGGCAGCCTGCTCTGGCCCTTCAGCGCCCTGGGCATCGCGCTGGTGGTGCTGACCCTGTTCAGCCTGGCACTGACCCTCTATATCACCCGTCCGTTGAACCGCCTGCGCCGTGCCGTGCACGACCTCGGCAAGACCGCCTACCAGCAGGACAGCCTGGAACGCCTGTCCCGGCGCCGCGACGAACTCGGCGTGCTGGCCGGCGATTTCAACCGCATGGGCCAGCGCCTGCAGGGGCTGATCGGCAGCCAGCGCCAGCTGCTGCGTGACGTCTCCCACGAGCTGCGCTCGCCCCTGGCGCGCCTGCGCATCGCCCTGGCCCTGGCCGAACGCGCGGGGCCCGAACAGCGCGAGGCCCTGTGGCCGCGCCTGGGCCAGGAATGCGACCGGCTGGAAGCGCTGATCAGCGAGATACTCGCCCTGGCGCGCCTGGATGCCGAACCCGGTGCGACCCACCCGATCGAGCTGCGTCCGCTGCTGGCGGGCCTCGCCGACGACGCGCGCCTGCTGTACCCCGAGCAGCGCGTCGAGATCCGCTGCCCCGCCGAGCTGCGCCTGGACGGCTGGCCGGACATGCTGGAGCGCGCCCTGGACAACCTCCTGCGCAACGCCCTGCGCTTCAACCCGGCCGAACAGCCGGTGGAACTGGACGCCAGCCAGGCCGACGGCCTGTTGCGCGTGCAGGTCCGCGACCACGGCCCCGGCGTTGCACCGGAGCACCTGGCGCAGTTGGGCGAGCCCTTCTACCGTGCCCCGGGCCAGGCTGCAGCGGGCCATGGCCTCGGGCTGGCCATCGCCCGTCGCGCCGTGGAACGCCACGGCGGCTCGCTGGCGCTGGCCAACCACCCCGGCGGTGGCTTCGTCGCCAGCATCGAACTGCCGCTGCACCCGCAAGGCCGAGTGCCCCCCAGGCAATGAAAAACCCGGCGGAGGCACCTCCAGCCGGGTTCTTCGGTGCCGCCGTCGATGATCAGCCCCAGGCGTTCACGAAATCAGCCGGAGCCAGCTCCGGCGGGCTGCGGCGCTCGCCCTCCACACTGCCCAGGTAGAGGAAACCCACGACCTGCTCGTTGTCGGCCAGGCCCAGGCCACGGGCGACACGAGGGTCGTAGCTCAGCTCGCCGGTGCGCCAGATGGCGCCCAGCCCCTGCGCATGGGCGGCAAGCAGGATGCCGTGGGCGGCACAGCCCGCCGACAGCACCTGCTCACTTTCCGGCACCTTGTGCCCGGCGGTCAGGCGGGCGATCACCACCACCACCAGCGGCGCACGCAGCGGCATGCCGAGGGCCTTGTTCACCGCCGCCTCGGGAGCCTGCGGGTCCTTGGCCTTCACCGCCTCGGCGAACAGCTCGCCCAGCCGGTTGCGGGCCTCGCCCTCGATGGTGAGGAAGCGCCAAGGCCGCAGGTAGCCATGGTCCGGAGCGCGCAGGGCGGCACGGAACAGCACCTCGCGTTGCGCCGCATCGGGCGCCGGCTCCACCAGCCGGGACAGGGATACGCGGTTGAGCAGAGCGTCGAGAGCCTCCATCGGCCACCTCCAGATTCGAGTGAAGCGGCATTCTAGCCGAAGTTGCGAAGCATTCCGGGCCTACACGCCGCTTTACAGCCCGACGTACCTGCGTAGAATCTCGCTCCTCCTTCCCCGGTCCAGACATGCCATGGCGCTGCCGACCCTCCGCACCATCGCCTTCATCATCGGCATCTTTCTCATCACCCTGTCGATCAGCATGGTGGTGCCGATGCTGGCGCTGCTGGTGTTCGATCGCACCGACGACCTGAGTGCCTTCACCTGGTCGAGCTTGATCACGTTCATCTCAGGCGTCGCCCTGGTGGCCCAGGGCCGGCCCGAACACGTGCACATGCGCCCCCGCGACATGTACCTGCTGACCACCGCCAGCTGGGTGGTCGTGTGCTGCTTCGCGGCGCTGCCGATGGTGCTCATCCAGCACATCAGCTACACCGATGCCTTCTTCGAAACCATGTCCGGCATCACCACCACCGGCTCGACCGTCCTCACCGGGCTGGACTCCGCCTCGCCCGGCCTGTTGCTGTGGCGCTCGATGCTGCACTGGCTGGGGGGCATCGGCTTCATCGGCATGGCCGTGGCGATCCTGCCGCTGCTGCGTATCGGCGGCATGCGCCTGTTCCAGACGGAATCCTCCGACTGGGGCGAGAAGGTGATGCCGCGCTCGCACATGGCGGCCAAATACATCCTCCTCGTCTACATCAGCCTCACCGCCCTGGGCACCCTGGCCTTCTGGCTGGCGGGCATGACCCCCTTCGACGCCATCAACCACGCCGCCTCGCTGATCTCCACCGGAGGCTTCTCCACCTCCGACAGCTCCATCGCGAACTGGCGGCAGCCAGCGGTGCACTGGGTCGCCGTGGCGGTGATGATCCTCGGCAGCCTGCCCTTCACCCTCTATGTCGCCAGCCTGCGCGGCAACCGCAAGGCCCTTGTCCGCGACCACCAGGTGCGGGGTTTCATCCTCTTCCTGGTCACCACCTGGCTGCTCTTCGGCACCTGGTTCTGGGCCAACTCGGAAAACAGCTGGATCGACGCCGTCCGCATCGTCGCCGTCAACGTCACCTCGGTGGTCACGACCACCGGTGTCGCCCTGGGCGACTACACCCTGTGGGGCAGCTTCTCGGTGATGCTCTTCTTCTACCTGACCTTCGTCGGCGGCTGCTCCGGCTCCACCGCCGGCGGCCTGAAGATATTCCGCTTCCAGGTCGCCCTGGTCATGCTCAAGGCCAACCTGCAGCAACTGGTGCACCCGCGAGCGGTGATCCGGCAGAAATACAACGGGCACAACATCGACGAGGAAATCGTCCGCTCGCTGATCACCTTTTCCTTCTTCTTCACCGTGACCATAGGCGTCATCGCCCTGGGCCTCTGCCTGATCGGCCTCGACTGGACCACCGCCATCACGGGCGCCGCCACCGCGGTCTGCAACGTCGGCCCCGGGCTGGGACCGACCATCGGCCCGGCCGGCAACTTCTCCAGCCTGCCGGATGCGGCGAAATGGCTGCTGACCTTCGGCATGCTCCTCGGCCGCCTGGAGATCCTCACCGTCCTGGTGCTCTTCACCCGCGCCTTCTGGAAGCACTGAACCCCGGAGGCGGCGAGCATGGACAGGTCGCCCAGCCCGGATAGAATGGCGACCTCGACAACTCAGAGCTCGACCCATGGCATTGCCGACCCTGCGCATCATCGGCTTCATCATCGGCATATTCCTGATCACCCTGGCCGTGAGCATGGCCATCCCCGTGCTGACGCTGTTCATCTTCGAACGCACCCAGGACATCCACTCCTTCGTCTGGTCGAGCCTGATCACCTTCCTCGCCGGCCTGGCGCTGGTCATCCCCGGGCGCCCCGAGCACGTGCACCTGCGCCCGCGCGACATGTACCTGCTCACCGTTTCCAGTTGGGTGGTGGTGGCGATCTTCGCCGCGCTGCCGTTCCTCTTCACCCAGCACATCAGCTACACCGATGCCTTCTTCGAGAGCATGTCGGGCATCACGGCCACCGGTGCCACCGTGCTCAGCGGGCTGGACACCATGTCACCCGGCATCCTCATCTGGCGCTCGCTGCTGCACTGGCTCGGCGGCATCGGCTTCATCGGCATGGCGGTGGCGATCCTGCCGCTGCTGCGCATCGGCGGCATGCGCCTGTTCCAGACCGAGTCCTCCGACCGCTCCGACAAGGTCATGCCGCGCTCGCACATGGTGGCCAAGTTCATCGTCCTGGTTTACGTCAGCTTCACCCTGCTCGGCACCCTGGGCTTCTGGCTGGCCGGCATGAACGCCTTCGACGCGGTCAACCACGCCATGTCGGCGATTTCCACCGGTGGCTTCTCCACCTCCGACCAATCCCTGGCCAAGTGGCACCAGCCGGCCGTGCACTGGGTCGCGGTGGTGGTGATGATCCTCGGCAGCCTGCCCTTCGCCCTCTACGTCTCCACCCTGCGCGGGCACCGCAAGGCGCTGATCAAGGACCACCAGGTGCGCGGCTTCCTCGGCCTGCTGCTGGTGATCTGGCTGGTGCTCGGCACCTGGTACTGGGCGACCACCGAGCTGCATTGGCTCGACGCCCTGCGCCACGTGGCGGTCAACACCACCTCGATCCTCACCACCACCGGCTTCGCCCTGGGCGACTACAGCCTGTGGGGCAACTTCTCGCTGATGCTGTTCTTCTACCTGGGTTTCATCGGCGGCTGCTCCGGTTCCACCGCCGGCGGCATCAAGATCTTCCGCTTCCAGGTCGCCTACATCCTGCTCAAGGCCAACCTCTACCAGCTGATCCACCCCCGCGCGGTGATCAAGCAGAAATACAACGGCCACCGCCTCGACGAAGAGATCGTCCGCTCGATCCTCACCTTCTCCTTCTTCTTCACCATCACCATCTGCGTCATGGCCCTGGGGCTGTCGCTGATGGGGGTGGACTGGATCACCGCACTCACCGGCGCCGCCAGCAGCGTGTCCGGCGTCGGCCCGGGCCTGGGTGAGGTGATCGGGCCGGCGGGCAACTTCTCCAGCCTGCCGGACGGCGCCAAGTGGCTGCTCTCCATGGGCATGCTGCTGGGCCGCCTGGAAATCATCACCGTGCTGGTGATCTGCACGCCGTATTTCTGGAGGCATTGAGGCTCCCGCACGCGCTGAGGCCTGCAGGTCGTGCCGTGCGAATCGGCTCTCGCTTTTCAGGTGGAGATCGGGCGGCGGCGGATGCCAGGCGGCGCATGCGCCGCTGGGCGACTGAAGTCGCCCCTACGGCCTTCTACGTCCTGCAGACCCCGAAAGGCGATTACAGGCGCGCGCGGTACTCGCCGGGGGTGACATCGAACCAGCGGCGGAAGGCGCGGAAGAAGTTGCTCGGGTCGGCGAAGCCCAGCAGGTAGGCGGTCTCCAGCAACGTCAGGTTGGGCTGCGCCAGGTACTGCTCGGCCAGCTCGCGACGGGTGTCGTCCAGCAATTGCTGGAAGCTGGTGCCCTCTTCCTGCAGGCGGCGCTGCAGGGTGCGCTGGGACAGGTGCAGGGTGCTGGCCACCACCTCGCGCTTGGGTTCGCCCTGGGGCAGCAGTCGGCACAGTACCTGGCGCGCCTGGTGGGTCACGCGGCTGCCGGAGAAACGCGCCAGGTACTCGCCAGCGAAGCGGTCGTGCAACTGCGCCAGTGATTCGTTGGCCGTGGGCAGTGGCGTCTCCATGTCGGCGCGGTCGAACAGCAGCGCATAGTGCTCGGCGTTGAACCGCAACGGCGCCTGGAACACCTGGCGATAGGGCTCCATGTCCGCAGGCGGCGGGCCCTGGAAGCGGATTTCCAGCGGGTTGATCGGCCGCCCCGTCATCCAGCGGCAGAAGGCCAGGGAATAGGCCATGGACGCCTCGGCGCTCTGCCGTGCCGGCGGCAGGCGGTCGCCATGGATCGCCAGGACCAGCGCATAGCCCTCGGCCGTGGCGCGAAAGCTCAGGTCCGCGCCCTCGGCGATGATCCGCTGGTAGCGCACCAGGCGGGCGAAGCCTTCCTTGAGGGTGCGGCTGGACATCAGCGCATACCCCACCACATGGAAGGACGCCGGCCTCACCACCTTGGCCATGTTCAGGCCGATGGCCGGGTTGCCCGACAGCTCCACCGCGCGCAGCCACAGGCGGGTCATGCCGTCCTGGGGGAAGCGGGCATCGGGATCGTTCAGGGCGGCGTAGTCGAGCCCCAGTTCGGGGAACAGGTTGCGGCAGTCGACGCCGCCCATTTCCAGCGCCTGGACGATCCCCAGGGCCCAGCTCGATGACGTGGTACGTTCGCTCATGGCGCCTTCTTGTTCTGTCAGACGGAGACCACAGGACAGGGTCTGGCGACGAAGGATACTAACCCAAGAGGGTGAATGTAAGGCCCAGTGTTTACGCGGGTTTCGGCGAAACTGCTCCACCGAAAAAGGGGTATAACGGGTCTGAATTGGGCTGGTTATGCCAGCTTAATGACAGGCTACCCGGCCCATTGCTCACCCGCCACAGTGCATTTATTGTGACTGCGTAACGCCATATACATGACACGGAGGTCGCAATGCGTGCAGCAATTCTCGCTGCTGGCTTGGCTCTACTCTGCGGCTGCGCTGCAGACGTGAAGAAAGGTTCCTCATCTGATATAGCGCTACCTGCCGATACGCGCGCAAACCTAGTTGTGAACTTCCGCGGAGACCAGAAGGTTACCTCCAGCGAAGACTGGGGTCGGTTCCGCACGATGTGGAAGAAGGCACTGGCAACTGAGGCCTATCCATACGGATACAAGGTCATCGATCAGTATGGAGCGCCCCGAGCAACGGACGCTCCCGCCCTCCTCCTCGTAATCGATGTCAGCAAGTTCCGCTACGTAACGACCAGCATGCGCTACGGCCTAGGCCTGTGGAGCGGCAACGCCTGGGTCATGTCCAGCGTATCAATCCGAGACGGGGAGACTGGACAGGAGTACGGAAGCCGGACCTATGACACTAGATCCACGGCCTGGGAAGGCATCTTCTCAGCGATGACTGACAAGCAGCTCGCGGCCATTTCTAAAGAGATGATCTCGGAGATCAAAACAGCGCGTGCGTTGCCGCCAAAGCCGCAGCCGACCGCTGCGGAGGCAATCAGTCTACCGAAGGAACAACGGATCAAGCTACTCCAGCAGCAGAACCTCCCATATGACCAGTACCAGCTGGAGTACCGGAGGATCATGGGGGAGTGACTCCAGGGGGTTACCAGGTTTGTGCAACGGTGATTCCATTGTGTTCTGGAATGCCAAAAAAGCTTGACTAAACTGCAGAGCCAATAGCCATAAATGAAACGGAATTCAAATGAAAAAACAGCTGATTGAGCCAAGACTTATTGGACGGCGGTTCGATGACCACACAATTCCCCTCGAGGTACTTAAGGATATTTCAGTACTGGAGGAGTTTATTATTGCCGTCGCAAAGTGGCTATATGTACAAGATCACGACGGAAGGGTCAGAAGTCCAAAGGGCTTTGCTGCCGCGCTTTCGATTGCGCTATCCGGCGTTAGAAATGGAAGTGCCATACCAGCAATTGCCTTTTCATACGATGATGGCACCGGAGGTCTTTTGCCCCCAGCGAATGAAGAGTACTTCGTTCGCGCCACTGAATGCATTGGCAGAGCCATAGACGCTGCTGTATATAAAGAGAACATCACGCAACATGTTCCTACAGCGCTCCTCGGATATTTTGATCGATTTGGCAGAAGTCTCAGAGATGGTGAGGCTTTAGAGCTATTCCCGAACAGCATTAGGAAAGGAACGCTTACTAAGCCGACAAGACGGCTTCTGTTGCTAGCATCTCAGAATCAAATCATCACAGACGAAATTATTATAAGAGGATTGGTTCCTGAGATAAATCAGAACCGAATGAGTTTTGAGATCCAGACTCCTGGAGGGAGGAAGATTGATGTCAAGATGGATGCCGTTCATCTTGACACCATACTGGAAGCTACCAATGGATACCGAAATGGCATTAAAATTTCGGTAAAAGGTGTCGGCCGGTACGACAGAACAGGCCGACTGCAGTCTATTGAAAGTATTGAAGAGGTGGTCATCATAGATATGAATGATCCACTTGCAAGAATTGATGAGCTTCGCCTATTAAAAGATGGCTGGCTAGATGGAATCGGATTGGCGCCAAAGGCCTCCGATTTGGATTGGCTGGAGCACTTTTTTTCTGAGCGATTCCCGAGCAGCTGCTACCCATTCATTTATCCAACCGAAGAAGGTGGAGTGCAACTTGAATGGGAAAGCAAGAGCCATGACATCAGTATCAAACTGGACTTCCGGCGTAAAGCCGTCGAAGTTCACGACCTTTCCTCTGAGCAGGAGGAAGATTGGTTTGAAGAGTTCTCTCTTGAAAATTTTGAGAGACTGGAGCAGACCATAAATAAATCTGTAAAGTTCGTCATGGATGACATTCAATGAACGATGACACTATGCTTCTTCGCCAAGTGAATCCGAGCTTTGTTCAATCAGGAAGAGTCACTTCACAAGTATTTTCACCAACCCCAAAAGATGAAAACAAACTTTCATGCTATGACGGTGACTTGATTACCGCACGCCTCTCGCACCAGCATTTCACTGAAACTCTAGGCTTTCGCTCTACAGGTGTTCTTGGAGTTACTGTTAAGGAATGCACAGATTTGGAACTCCCCTCCAAGCCAGATCCTGACCCATTTCCAGAGCACGCAGTTATAGACTTCGAAGGGAAGTCAAAGAAAGAGATCGAAAGGAAGGCTAAAGAGCTCAGAGGCATCGCAACAACCCGCGGATACCAGTACCAACCATGAGCTAGTAGCCCCGCCCAGTGCGGGGCTTTTTCATTCCGCCCTACACCTCATACGACTCAGCTAGCCGGCATCCGAACCCTTGTAGAAGTGAGACCAAGCCAGACCGCTGAAACCCAAGATTCCAGCCACCAAGCTGTCGTTTTCCTTCAAGGCCACGTACAAACCCAGAAGCTCAAACGGCTGCAGCTTCGGCTTTCCATCCACCAGTACTATGTGCGCCCCCGCCTGCCACAGTACATACAGAGCAAAAGCGGCCAGCCCCACAGTGATGCCACCCCACACAAACATTCCTATGTCTCTTAGAGTCATACCTGATCCTCCCTGATGTTGGTTTGACCGGTATAGCTCAAGGCCAGCACCGCGCAAATGCAACTACCGCCCAGGCCCTGGTCTATTCTGTGGGGAGATCATCATGTGCGGACGCGTCGCCCAGTAGGCCATGCCGGTCAGCTCTGCCACTGATTGCCCCCTGAACAGCAGAACCCTCCCTTGCTGTTTTCGCCCCTCATCCTGAAGCCGGCGGTCTCTCCATCTTTATCCCAGTAGAAGGATGTCGAGATGTTGGCCGGGTTCGGCGATAATGCCGCTCCTGAAATCACCAAGGACATGGAATGTTCTCTCGCAAAAGCTCCGCGGCCCTCAATGGGATCGCATTCATCATCTCGGGCGCCATCCTTCTTTTTTGCCTTCCGAAACTCGTCCACTGGGTCTCCTTGCTAGTGGTCGTGCCTGCGTTGCTGGTAGGGCTACTGCCAGAAGCGATTGGGGGGGGGGAAATCAGGTTTATCGCGGTCTATTTCGCAGTTGGAGCTGCTTGGGGCGCTCTGCGTAAGCTGCCTTCCAAGCCGTCGGAGTTCCTCAAAGCAATCAGCATTCGCTTCGGGCTGTTTTCGGTCCTTCCTGGAGTCGCGTTCCTCCTCATGGTCTACTTCGCCGATATTTAGGGCAGCCCTCTGGTCTAGCCTTCCTGCACCATTTCGAGGGGTGTTGTGGTCAACGAAAACTGGACACTCGTTTAGGTTTATCCGGCCAGTGATTAGTTTCCGCTGGCGTTCTGTTGCCGTTGTAGCTTGTGTGGCCATTGATGGTTGTAGTAATCCGTCAGGTAGCGCAGCACATCAGCCCCAGCTTGTCCTTGGCTGGCATAGCCACGCTACAAATCCATGACTGCTACCAGATAGATCCAGCGATTACCCGCCCAGATGTATGTCACATCACCGCACCACACTTGGTTGGGGTCGCTCACTGTGAACTGCCGATCCAATGTGTGGTTACGCACACATCTCATGGCTGGGCAAAGCTTAACGCCCTATCGGGGTATCCAGAATCATTGAGCCATAACACTGCCAAGCGCCACAAAGCGCACACTAGAGACGAGATCAACAGCTACGAACCGCAGCTGCATCACACCAAAAACTCTTGAAGCCAGGACTCGAAGTCCTGGCTATAGCTCTACTGCCCGCCGACAGGTTGCGGATCTTGAGCCTCGCGGTCGCGCTTAAAGGAACTACGACTCTGTCGAGCAGCCTTCTTCCGGGTGCCGCCGTTGCACTCCTGGCAGGACAGGGTGAGGTTATAGAGCGAATCCGAAAATAGGCCAGCTGTCAGACCTTGCACGGCGTCCTGTTCCAATCGCTGCGGCGCTGTGTGATCGCCCTGTATACCGGCCGAGGTGATCCAGCGCTGACACCATTCGCACCGGAAGAAAATCTGCCTCTGCCCACGAATATCCTCTACGGCGAATAGCGATTGACGGTAAGCGCGATTGATGACCATCGCCTTATACGAATGGCCAGGCCAATCGTCGATATTCCAACTTCTTCCATCGACATCTCTGTACTCAGGCATTTCCGTGCCCTCCATGCTTGATCGCGTAGAGAGGCATAGACCACTGTCGCGACGCCTGCCCGACTGGCCGACAAACGACCTTATCCAACCTGCGGAGTTATCTGCGCAAAGCCTTGAGCGATGCTGTGGACGATGAGCTGATCGATTCCAACCTCTTGCTGGCTGTGAGTATCGAACTAAAGGTGCGATCAACAGGACGATGATGTAGCCCCTTTCGCCGTTGAGGAGCAGGAAGCCATCTTGGCGGCTGCTCCGAAGGATCTGCGTGCACAGCTTCGCCTTCTGGACAGGCCCGCGGCACAGCGAGCTCATTGCGCTGGAGCGGGGGAATATCGACTGGCCGGCCGGTGAGTTCCGGGTAGTGAGGGCAGAGATAAGAGCGGCCAAGGTGCCGGCTGCGCCGAAGCTCCGGCGCGAGAAGCGCTGCTACTGCAAAGCAGCCAGACGTTCCTCGCCGGCGGGCGGATGTTCATCAACCCGATCAGCGGCCTCCCTGGGACAGCTCTGAGGATATCCGTCGAGCAATGTGGGCAGCCAAACAGATGGGGCACAAAGACTGGACGATGATCGCCAGGATTGACGGGCGATGGATACCGTCAGCAGACCCAGGCGCAGGTGAGAAGGCAGTACGTCTATTCGGTGGAAATGCCACAGAGATGGCAGCAATCGGGCTGTAAGGCCCGAAACATGGGGCGGCGCGCCAGGATACTAAACTGGCACCTAATGTCACTGGTCTGGAAAGGTACCAGTCCTACACTCTCTTCCTACAAGAAAGAGGAGACATCCCCATGAGCACCGCGCCCGCCGAGCGTTTCAACAGCTTCGCCGAGTTCTACCCCTATTACCTCCAGGAACACAGCAATGACGTATGCCGCCGCCTGCACTACGTTGGCAGCCTGCTGGTGCTGAGCATCCTCGCCTACGCCCTCGCCACCCAGCAGTGGCTGTGGCTGCTGGCCCTGCCCGTCGCCGGCTACGGCTTCGCCTGGGTCGGCCACTTCGTGTTCGAGAAGAACCGCCCCGCCACCTTCAAGTACCCGCTCTACAGCCTCATGGGCGACTGGGTGATGCTCAAGGACGCCTTCACCGGCCGCATCCGCTTCTAGCGGCGAGTCCCCGAAAACAACAACAAGAGAGGCCCCTGATGAATGCCCACGCCCGCTTCACCCACATGGAAGACGGCACCGCCGAGGACTGGAGCATCATCGCCCAGGACTTCGCCCGCTATGCCGCCCAGCTCCCGGACCGCATCCTCACCCATCTCAAGTTGCTGGATGGGGACTTCGGCGGCTTCCCGGTCGATCGCCTGACCCACTCGCTGCAGACCGCCACCCTGGCCCACCGCGACGGCCAGGACGAGGAATACGTGGTCTGCGCCCTGCTCCACGACATCGGCGACACCCTAGGCTCCTTCAACCACGCCGACATCGCCGCGGCGATGCTAAAGCCCTTCGTCAGCCCCGAGAACCACTGGATGGTGGAGAAGCACGCGATCTTCCAGGGCTACTACTTCTTCCATCACCTGGGCCTGGATCGCCACCTGCGCGAGCAGTTCAAGGACCACCCGCAGTACCGCCAGACCATCGAGTTCTGCGCACGCTACGATGCCGCCGCCTTCGACCCCGAGGCCGAACACCTGCCCCTGGAATTCTTCGAGCCCATGCTGCGCCGCGTCTTCGCCCAACCCCGGCAGTCGATCTACAAGGCCGTGATGGAGCGCAACGCGAGCTGAACGTCCAGGCCGTGCCACCGTTCGGCGGCCATGCTTGGCCGCCGTAGTGGCACTTGGTTATGATCCCGCACCCGCCAGGCATTGGCTCAGGTCTTGCAGACCATCGGACGCCCGTACGTCGCGTCAGAAAATCATCAGGGATCGTTCGTTTACATGAAGTCAGCCAATCTAGACCGGCTCAGCAGTCTTCCGACCCCGCCGCTTCGCGAGTATTACTCTCGCGTACTGGCTTATATCGCCACGGCCGCCAGCATCGCCGCCGGCAGCTACATCCAGTACTTCTCCTACGACGTGCTGTGGATGGTCCCCTACGCCCTGCTCTATCCGCACCTGGCCCATCACCTGAGCCTGCGCTTCAAGCGTGACCACCCCGAGCGCACCCACCTGATCCTGCTGTTCATCGACGCCCTGCACGCCGGCGCCGGCGCGGCCCTGCTCGGATTCTCGGTGGTGCCGAGCCTGATGTTCATGCTCACCCTGTCGTTCAGCGCACTGATCATCGGTGGCCTGCGCCAGCTGGGCCTGGCGATCCTCGTGGCCGCCAGCGCCACGGTGCTGACCACGGTGGTCGCGCACCCGGACCTGAAGCTCGCGACCCCGGCCCTGGTGTCCTTCGTCAGCATCTGCTTCACCACGCTCTACGTCTGCATCACCGCCTTCTTCGTGCACCAGCAGGGCCTGCGCCTGGCGCTGGCGCGCAGCGAGATCAAGCTGGAGCAGGAAAAGGCCGCGCGCCTGGCCCGCAACCTCGCCAAATACCTGTCGCCGCAGGTGTGGGAAATGATCTTCAGCGGCAAGCGCCACGTGCGCCTGGAGACCCAGCGCAAGAAGCTCACCGTGTTCTTCTCCGACATCAAGGGCTTCACCGAGCTGTCCGAAGAGCTGGAGGCCGAGGCCCTGACCGACCTGCTCAACAACTACCTCAACGAGATGTCGAAGATCGCCCTGAAATACGGCGGCACCATCGACAAGTTCGTCGGCGACTGCGTGATGGTGTTCTTCGGCGACCCCTCCACCCAGGGCGCCAAGAAGGACGCCGTGGCCGCCGTGTCCATGGCCATCGCCATGCGCAAGCACATGAAGGTGCTGCGCCAGCAGTGGCGCGCCCAGGGCATCACCAAGCCCCTGGAAATCCGCATGGGCCTGAACACCGGGTATTGCACGGTGGGCAACTTCGGCGCCGACACGCGCATGGACTACACCATCATCGGCCGCGACGTGAACCTGGCCAGCCGCCTGGAAAGCGCCTCCGAGGCCGGCGAGATCCTCATCTCCCACGAGACCTACTCGCTGATCAAGGACGTGATCATGTGCCGCGACAAGGGCCAGATCACCGTCAAGGGCTTCGCTCGCCCCGTGCAGATCTACCAGGTGGTGGACTTCCGCCGCGACCTGGGCGCCACCTCCAGCTACGTCGAGCACGAATTGCCGGGCTTCTCCATGTACCTGGACACCAACGGCATCCAGAACTACGACAAGGAAAAGGTCATCCAGGCGCTGCAACTGGCCGCCGAGAAACTGCGCGACAAGGTCATTCTCTGACCGAATGGGTCACAGCAAGGCCGCCCTCGGGCGGCCTTTTTCATGGGCGCGGTGCAGGCATCAGGCACCGCGAGGACGGTTGCGCTGCGCTCACGGGCGCTCTTCGGTGCGCACGTCACCTCCTACGACGAAGCTTCGTGCTTTCGTAGGATGGGTAGAGCGGAGCGAACCCGATCAATGCGGAGCGCCAGACCGCGCGGCTACGCGGATACATTGCTGCGTGCCCTACGACAACGACCCTTCCGCCACCGCCTCGCCACACAGCTCGCCGTCCAGCAGCGGCTGGCGTGCCAGGAACTCCTGGGCGGAAGCCCGCCAGGACAGGCGCGCGGCCCGCTCGGCGCAGGTGGCACGGTCCAGCTCCAGGGCGCGCAGGCAGGCACTCTGCAGGTCCTCGTCGAGCACCCCGGAGACATCCGCCTCCAGCACGTCCAGCGGACCCGGCACCGGCAAGGCGGCCACCGGCGTGCCGCAGGCCAGGGCCTCCAGCATCACCAGCCCGTAGGTGTCGGTGCGCGAAGGGAAGACCAGCACGCTGGCGCCGGCATAGGCCTCGGCCAGCGCCTCGCCGTGGCGGTAGCCGAGGAAGCGTGCATCGGGATAGTCCGCTTCCAGTTCGGCCCGCTGCGGCCCATCACCCACCAGCCACTTCTCGCCGGGCAGGTCCAGGTCGAGAAAGGCCCGCAGGTTCTTCTCCGGGGCAATGCGGCCGACGTAGAGGAACACCGGCTTCAGCGGCCGGGGATGCTGCGGGCGCGGGTGGAACAGGCGGGTGTCCACGCCCTTGCGCCACAGCGACAGGTGCCCCAGCCCCCGCCCGGCCAGCTCGCCACGCAGGCGCTCGGTGGTCACCAGCACCGTCTGGCTGGGGCGATGGAAGGCGCGCAGCACGGCGTAGCCCCATTCCAGCGGCACCGCCGGCCAGCGGGCGTGCACATATTCGGGAAAGCGCGTGTGTACGGCGCTGGAAAAGGCCAGGCCACGCTTGACCAACCAGCGCCGTGCCGCCCAGCCCAGCGGCCCCTCGGTCGCGAGGTGCACGCAATCCGGGCGGAAATCGCGGATCGCCGGCCCGACGCGCCAGAGGTCCCACACCAGCGGGATCTCCGGGTAGGTCGGGCAGGGGCGCGAGCGGAAGTCGCGGGGCGACAGCAGCTTGACCAGGTGGCCGAGCCCGCGCAGTTCGGCCACCAGGGCCTGCAGGCTGGTCACCACGCCATTGACCTGGGGCGCCCAGGCATCGCTGACGATGAGGACCCTCATGCAGCCGGCTCGAGGGCGGGCTGCCGGGTATCGGCGGCAAGGCGCGCCTGGTCGTCGGCGAGGCGGTAGAGCTCGATGGTGCCGTCCCAGTGCTCGATCAGCGCGGTGCAGGATTCGACCCAGTCACCGCAGTTCATGTACTCGACGCCGCCCACCTGGCGGATCTCGGCGTGGTGGATATGGCCGCAGACGGCGCCGTCCAGCCCACGCTTGACGCACTCGTGGGCAATGGACTCCTCGAAGTCGCTGATGAAGTTCACCGCCGTCTTAACCTTGTGCTTGAGGAAGGCCGACAGCGACCAGTAGCCGTAGCCCCAGCGCTCGCGCCAGTGATTGAGCCAGCGGTTGAGGGTCAGGGTGAACTCGTAGGCCGAGTCGCCGAGGAAGGCCAGCCACTTGTGATAGCGGGTGATGACGTCGAACTGGTCGCCGTGGATCACCAACAGGCGGCGACCGTCGGCGGTCTCGTGGATCGCCTCGTCCACCAGCTGGATGTTGCCGAGCAACAGGCTGGAGTAGCGACGCAGGAATTCGTCGTGGTTGCCGGTGACGTAGATCACCTCGGTGCCACGCTTGCTCATGGTCAGCAGGCGGCGGATCACGTTGGTGTGCGCCTGGGGCCAGTAGATGCCGCTGCGCAGCTTCCAGCCGTCGATGATGTCGCCCACCAGGTAGATGCGGTCGGCGTGGTGGCGCTTGAGGAAGCGCGCCAGGTGCTCGGCCTGGCAGTCGCGGGTGCCGAGGTGAACGTCGGAAATCCACAGGGTGCGGACGCGTTGCTTGCGGGGACGAGCCGGGTCGACCGGCTCCAGGCGTTGAACGCTGCTCATGGGCGGCCTCCAGCTGGGTTTTTCCGATCTTGCGCAGGCCCGGTGAAGTGCAGGTGACGGTTAGCTTGCAGAACGATGACACTGCCGGCGCCCGCGCCACGGAGTAGACTGGCGGCCTGCCGAGGACCGCCCCATGAACCCGATGCTGACCCTGCGCCGCTACAACCACGACCTGCTCGCCCACAGCCACGACCACGCCCAACTGGTGTTCGGCCTCACCGGCAGCCTGGAGTTCGAGGTGGGCGGCATCGGCGCGCGGGTCGAACGGCAGAACCTCGCCGTGGTCCCGCCGGGTGAGCACCATGCCTGCGGCAGCCCGCGCGGCAGCCTGTGCCTGGTGCTGGACGTGCCCGACGACACCTGGCTGCAACGCACGCTCGGTGGGCATTTCGATGCCAGCCGGCGCCTGCTGGAGACGCCCGGTGCGCTGCAGCTCAATCCCGCCCAGAGCCAGCTGGTGGGCTGGCTCGCCGCCAGCCCGATCGACGACCCGGTGATCGCCACCCAGGGCGTCGGCCTGCTGCTCGCCAGCCTGGTGGCACCGGGCAGCGAAGCCGCGACGGAGCCCGGCGAACTGCCCCTCGCGGCGCTGGACGCCCACATCGACCAGCACGCCGCACGCCCGTTGCAGGTGGCTGACCTCGCGCGGCTCTGCGGCCTTTCCGTGGCGCGCTTCCACAGCCGCTTCCTCGCCGCCACCGGGCAGACGCCCATGGACTACCTGCGTACCCGGCGCCTGCTCCAGGGCCGCCGCCTGCTGCTCGAAAGCGCCCTGAGCGTGGCCGAGGTCGCCGCCCGCGTGGGCTATGCCTCGCAGAGCGCCTTCACCGCCGCGCTGTCGCGCGAGTTCGGCGTGACGCCGCGCACGCTGCGTCGCGCGCGCGAGTGACGCGAGTATCGCGACGAAACCCGCGAGCCCTGCGACAGACAAGCCGACGCTCGGCCCTCTAGACTGCGGCCATCGTCAAACAAGGGGGCTGTATGTCATCGACCATCGAATGGGCGGATTTCGAACGCGTTGAGCTGCGCGTCGGCACCGTCGTCTCCGCCGCACCCAACGTCAAGGCCAACAAGCCGGCCTACGTGCTGGAGGTGGACCTCGGCGAACTCGGGGTGAAGACCTCCAGCGCGCAGATCACCGCGCACTACAGGGCCGAGGAGCTGGTCGGCCGCCAGGTGCTGTGCGTCTGCAACTTCGCGCCCAAGCGCATCGCCGGGGTGCGCTCGGAGGTGCTGGTGACCGGCGTCCACGACGCCGAGGGCAAGGTGGTGCTGGCCGGCTTCGACAAGCCGCTGCCCAACGGTGCGCGCCTGGCATGAACGAACGCAACGCGCTGCTCGCCATCCACCTGGGTGCCCTGCTCTTCGGCCTTTCCGGCATCTTCGGCAAGCTGGCGGAAACCACGCCGCTGGTGATCACTCTGGGCCGGGCGCTGTTCGCCGTCCTCGCCCTGGCGCTGTTCGCCCGGCTGGTCGGCGGCGCCCGGGGCGGCTCCCCGTCGCGGCGCCAGGTTCCCCTGCTGCTGCTCGGCGGCCTGCTGCTGGGCGGGCACTGGGTGCTGTTCTTCCAGGCGGTGAAGGTCGGCGGCGTGGCCATCGCCACCCTGGGCTTCGCCAGCTTCCCGGCCTTCACCCTGCTGCTGGAGGGGCTGCTGTTCCGCGAGCGCATCCACCTGCGCGAGATGCTGGTGGTCGTCCTGGTCAGCGTCGGCCTGGTGCTGGTGACCCCGGCGTTCGATTTCGCCAGCGACGCCACCCAGGGGCTGATCGCGGCCATCCTCTCCGGCCTGCTGTTCTCCCTGTTGTCGTTGCTCAACCGCGCCAGCACCCGTGGGCTGGACCCGGTGAAGGTGGCGCTCTGGCAGAACCTCTGCATCGTCGTCTGCGTGCTGCCCCTGGGCTGGTCGCTGCTGCCCACGGTACGGGCCATCGACTGGCTGTGGATCGCCCTGCTCGGCGTGCTCTGCACCGGCCTCGCCCACAGCCTGTTCGTGGCCAGCCTGAAGGTGCTGAACGCCCGCACCACGGCGGTGATCTTCGCGCTGGAGCCGGTCTACGGCATCGCCTTCGCCTGGTGGCTGTTCAGCGAGGAGCCCTCGCTGCGCATGCTCGCCGGTGGCGCGCTGATCATCATCGCCATCGCCTTCCCGACGCGCAAAGCCAACGCTGTGAAGCCCGCCGAAGCGGCGCACTGAACCCTAGCCCGTGCTTCAGCACGGAAGCGAGGCCGCCGGGGCCCCGGGCTGGAGTCCGGGCCACGGTTCAACGCGGCCCGGCTTCTCAGTTGACGCTGTAGCCGCGTCCCATCAGGCAGGCGCCCAGCGCGCGGCGGTAGCGTTCGGTGCTGTCGCTGCCCACCGGGCGGGTCACGGTGGCCGGGTCGAAGCCGCTCTGGGACACCGCCCAGCCGTGGCATTCGTAACGATCGCGGCCCTGCTGCTCGACGCTCTGGCCGTTGGCCGGATAGGCGATCACCTCGTAGCTGGCCACGCTGTTGCCCTGCACCACCGGCGGCGGGGCCACCACCTCGTAGCGCTGCACGTCGGCGTTCCACAGGTAGTAGGTGCCGGCGGCGACGAAATACAGCGCGCTGCCGATCCACAGCTCCCGTGCGCCCGAAGGCAGGCCGTGACCGTGCCCGCCAGCGCCCGGACCAGGGCCCCAGCCGCCGGGGCCGCCCGGACCGGGCCCGCCGGGACCACCCGGGCCCGGGCCGGCGAACGCCTGGGTGGAGAGGCCGAGCACCAGCAACGCCAGCGTCATGGTTGTTTTCAAGGACATCGTTCACCTCGCTGCACGGCGGCAGCAGGATCGCGGCCGCCCGAGAGCATTATTCGCCGGGGCCGCACCGGCGGGCGTCAGCCCTGTGTAAAGCCGGGGTAAACGTCCTGATACACGCCCACCTCAGGCCCGCTCCTGCTCCAGCAGCCAGCGGCAGTAGCGCGCCACGCCAGTCTCCAGGTCGAGGAACCCTTCGCCGGCACCGGCCTCGCGCAGCAGGTCGATGTCCGCCTGCGTATGGCTCTGGTAGCGCCCGCGCAGGGCTTCGGGGAAGGCCTCGTAGACGAGCACCCCGCGCTCGACCAGCTCGGCCAGGCCCAGCGGTGGCTGGTCGGCCTCGGCGCGCAGGGCGTTGACCACCGCCATGGCCACCGCGTTGAAGGGCCGGGCGATACCGGTGCCGAGGTTGAAGATGCCCGAGCACTGAGGGTGGTCGAGAACATGCAGGTTGACCCGCGCCACGTCCTCCACCGAGACGAAGTCGCGCCGCTGCTCGCCATCGGCGAAGCCGTCGCAGCCCTCGAACAGCCGCACCCGCCCGTGCGCGCGGTATTGCTGGAAGCAATGCAGCGCCACCGAGGCCATCGGTCCCTTGTGCCCCTCGCGCGGGCCGTAGACGTTGAAGTAGCGCAACCCGACCACCTGGGCACGGGCCTGGGGCAGCAGGCGACGCACGCGCTGGTCGAAGAGGAACTTGGAGTAGCCGTAGACGTTCAGCGGCCGCTCGTGCTCGCGGGCCTCGCGAAAGACCCGCCCCGCGCCGTAGACGGCGGCCGACGAGGCATAGATGAAGGGCGAGCCGCGACGCTGCGCGGCGTCCAGCAACTCGCAGCTGTAGCGGTAGTTGTTGTCCATCATGTAGCGCCCGTCCGCCTCCAGGGTGCTGGCGCAGGCCCCCTGGTGGAACAGCGCGCGGACCATGCCGAAGGCGCCCTCGGCGAAGCGCGGGACGAAGTCGCGCTTGTCCAGGTAGTCGCGGATCTCGCAATCGGCGAGGTTGCGGAATTTGTCGCCCTCGGTCAGGTCGTCGACGGCGATGATGTCCGTCTCGCCACGCTGGTTGAGGGCCCGGACGAGGTTGCTGCCGATGAAGCCGGCGGCACCGGTGACGATGATGCTCATGACGGCACTCCAGGAAAGGGGAATGCCGTCAGGCTATGCCTGCACCAACGGGTCGGGCTTGACCTGGGGCAAGAAGGTTCAGGGCCGGTCGCTATGGCCCAGGTCACGCGTCGGATCGATGCGATCGCGGACCCGCTGCTTGAGCACCTTGGCCTCGGGGAAACCGCCATCGGCCTTGCGCTCCCAGATCTGCTCGCCATCGCAGGTGATGCGGAACACACCGCCGGTGCCTGGCTCCAGGGCCACCCGGCCGAGGTCCTCGGCGAAGGTGCTGAGCAGCTCCTGGGCCAGCCAGGCGGCGCGCAGCAGCCATTGGCACTGGGTGCAATAGGTGATGACGATTTCGGGCCTGGCGCTGGGCATGGCGATGCTCGGTGGTGGAGTGCGGGGTGCCTATAATAGCGGCCTTTTCCTCCCCGCCTGACCAGGGATGCGTTATGCGCCGCGTGCTTCTGTTCCTCGCTCTCATTGTCCTGCCACTGGCCGCGCTGGCCGAGCAGGCCCACCCACGCATCGGCCTGGTGCTGTCCGGCGGCGCCGCGCGCGGGCTGGCGCACATCGGCGTGCTGCGGGCGCTGGAGGAACAGGGCGTGCACATCGATGCCATCGCCGGCACCAGCATGGGCGCGGTGATCGGCGGCCTCTACGCCTCGGGCTACAGCGTCGACGAACTGGAGAAGCTGGCCCTGGCCATCGACTGGCGCCAGGCGCTCTCCGATGCGCCGCTGCGTGACGACGTCCCCTTCCGCCGCAAGCAGGACGACCGCGACTTCCTGGTCAAGCAGAAGCTCAGCTTCCGCGACGACGGCAGCCTGGGCCTGCCGCTCGGCGTGATCCAGGGCCAGAACCTCGCCCTGCTGCTGGAGAGCCTGCTGGTGCACACCAGCGACACACGTGACTTCGACCGCCTGGCCATCCCCTTCCGTGCCGTGGCCACCGACATCTCCACCGGCGAGAAGGTGGTATTCCGCAAGGGCCACCTGCCCCAGGCGATCCGCGCCAGCATGTCGATCCCGGCGGTGTTCGCCCCGGTGGAGGTGGACGGCCAGCTGCTGGTGGACGGCGGCATGGTGGACAACATCCCGGTGGATGTGGCGCGGGAGATGGGTGTCGACCTCGTGATCACCGTCGACATCGGCACCCCGCTACGCGGGCGCAAGGAACTGCTCACGGTGGTCGATGTGCTCAACCAGTCGGTAACCCTGATGACCCGGCGCAACTCCGAGGCGCAACTGGCCACCCTCGGCCCGGACGACATCCTGGTGCAGCCGCCCCTGGCCGGTTTCTCCGCCACCGACTTCGGCCGCGCGCGGGAGATGATCGACGCCGGCTACCGCGCCGCCACCATCCTCAAGAACCGCTTCGCTCCGCTGGCCCATCCGGGCGGCCGGCAGGAGGCCGTGCTGGAGGAGGCGCGCCTGCCGGTCGAGCGCCGCCCGGTGATCGCCCGCATCAGCGTGGAGAACGACTCCAAGGTGGGCGACGAGGTGATCCGCCGCATCATCCGCCAGGAAACCGGCAAGCCGCTGGACCTGGAGCGCCTGCAGAGCGACATGGGCACGCTCTACGGCCTGGATTACTTCGAGCAGGTGCATTACCGCGTGGTCAAGCGCAAGGACGGCAACGTGCTGGTGATCAACGCGCGCGGCAAGCGCACCGGCACCGACTACCTGCGCCTGGGCCTGAGCCTGGACGACGACATGCGCGGCGGCAGTACCTTCAACCTGGGCGCCAGCTACCGGGTCAACGGCATCAATACGCTCGGCGCCGAATGGCTGACCCGGGCCCAGATCGGCAGCGACCAGGAGCTCTACAGCGAGTTCTACCAGCCGCTGGACTACGGCTCGCGATACTTCGTGGCCCCCTACCTCGCCGCCGAGGCGCAGAACGTGGACGCCACCCTGGACAACGACCCCATCGCCGAATACCGCCTGCAGCGCTACGGCTATGGCTTCAACATCGGCCGGCAGATCGCCAACAACGGCGAGCTGCGCCTCGGCATCGGCCAGGCCTGGGGCGATGCCGACGTGCGGATCGGCGACCGCCGCCTGCCCAGCTTCAGTTTCAGCGAGGGCTACTACGAGGCGAAGTACTCGTTCGACACCCTCGACAACGTGGACTACCCGCACGAGGGCGAGGACATCAAGGTGACCCTGCGCCAGTACGACCCCGAACTGGGCTCCGACGACCGCTACCGCCAGTGGGAGCTGAGCCTGGACAAGGCACTCTCCAGCGACGCCAACACCTTCGTCCTCGGCGGCCGCTACGGACGCACGCTGGACAGCGCCGAGGTGGTCACCTCCAGTTTCCAGCTCGGCGGTGCACGCCAGCTGTCGGGCTATCGCGAGGACTCCATCTCCGGGCAGAACGTCGCCCTGGCACGGCTGGTCTACTACCGGCGCATGACCCAGCGCTCGTTCCTGCCGCTGGACTTCCCCTTCTATCTCGGCGCCAGCCTCGAACGCGGCCGGGCCTGGAACCACGACAACAGCTTCGACAGCGGCTACATCAATGCGGGCAGCCTGTTCATAAGCTTCGACACGCCGCTGGGCCCGCTCGACTTCAGCTACGGCCTCAACGACGCGTCCGAGCAGGCGCTCTACCTCAAGCTCGGCCGCGTGTTCTAAGCCCCCGACTCTCTTCCCTGCAGGAGCGAGCTCTGCCCGCGAAGCGCTGCCAGGCAATACGTTCAGGGTTCAGCCATGAAAAAGCCCGGAACGAAGTCCGGGCTTTGGGGTGTTGCGCAAGCGGTCAGGCGATCTTCGCCAGCAGCTGGCGGGCCTCCTGCTTCTGCTCCTCGTCGCCGCCATCGATCACCTCGTTGAGGATGCTGCAGGCGCTTTCGACGTCGCCCTGGTCGATGTAGGCCAGGGCCAGGTTGAGCTTCATCAGGTTCTCCTGGCGCGCGGCCAGGTGGTCGAGGTCGTCATCGGCCTCCAGCGGGTCCTCGAAGTCGAAGGTCAGTTCGCCCAACTCTTCGGCCTGGGGCAGGTCCGGCAGTTCGAGGCGGTCGGCCTGCTCCAGGTCATCCAGTTCGAACACCTCGGGCATGTCCTGCAGGTTGCTGCGGAACGCAGGGTCGACGTGGTGCTGCACCGGCTCGGCCTTGCCCGCAGATTTGGCCTTGGGCGCCTCGGTCTTGAAGGGGCTGAGGCTGTCCCAGTCGGCATCCAGCGGCAGGTCGTCGAGGTTGAGCTGGAACTCGTCGCTCAGCTCGTCGTCACGGTGCACGACAAGCGCGGCCGGGGGCTGGTCGGAAGCCTCGTCAGCGAGGACGAACTCCGGATCGGCCAGCATCGGCTCGGCGCTGTGGTTCTGATCGATGCCGGGGTAGCGGGCCTTGATCTGCTCGATACGCGCCGGGCCGACGCCCATCTCCAGCAGGCTCCGCTCCTCGGCGGCGAAGCCGCTCGGATCACGCAGCTCGCCGAGCACCTCAAGCAGGCGGAAACGCAGGTCGGTGCGCTTGGGCTCCTGGACGATGGCCGCGCGCAGAGCGCTCTCGGCATCGCTGAAGCGACCGTAGGCGATGTAGATGTTGGCGCCATCCAGGGAATCGCTGGATGCACGCGGGGCAACGGGCTGGGGCTGCGGGCGCTGCGCCGGTGCAGGCGCGGGCACGGCGGCCACCGCAGCGGCGGTGGCGGCCACGGGCTCCGCCCGGGACCGGGGCACGGCACTGATGCGCGGGCGCTCGGCAGTGACGGCCACGGCAGCCGGGCGCACCCTGGGCTCGGGTTCGTGCTCCAGCCCGGTTTCCTCGGGGCGAGCCCCTTGGCGGCGGCGCAGCAGCACCAGGGCCAGGACGGCCAACAGCAGCACGCCACCGATGGCCAGCAGGCCACGGGACCAGGCGTCCGGGCCAGCCGGCGCCTCGACCGCCGCCTGGGGCGCGGCGTCCGGCGAAGCCGCCTGCGGTTGCACGGCGTCGGCAGCGGGCGCGGGCGCTTCGCTGGAGGCCGGCGCCCGGGTTTCGCCCGGGGTGATCGGCGGCTGCGAATCGACGGGGTCCTGGGCCTGGCTGCCCGCAACGCTGGCGTCCGCTGCGACGGCATCGGCTGCCGGCGGCACGCTCGCGCCTTCGGCACCCTGGGTGTCCAGGGCGCCCTGCAGGCGCGCCAGCTGGGCATCCTTCTGCTCCATCTGGCGCTGCAGGTTCTCCAGCTTGAGCTGGAGGTCGGCGATGTCCTGGCGCAATTGCAGGCGTTCGTTCTCGCTGTTGAGCAGCTCGGTGTCGACACGACGCTGTACTTCGGCGATCTGCTGCGGCAGCGGCGCCGGCTGGCCCGGGTTGGCGGGCGCGGGGACCGGGCCGGGGGCACTACCCGAGGTCGCCCGTACGTCACTGCCCGGCGCGGTGGCCGGAGCGGTCGAGGTGCTCGCGGACAGCGTCGCGGCATCCGGCAGCAGCAGGCTCTGGCCCACGCTCAGGCGGCTCGGGTCGCCATTGGCGAAGGCGCTGGGGTTGAGCGCATGGATGCCGTTCATCATCTGCGCGGTGCTCATGCCGCTACCGGCACTCTGGCGCTGCGCGATCGCCCACAGGCTGTCGCCCTTGACCACCGTGTAGCGCTTGCCCTGGGTGGCGGGCGGCGCGGCTGCGGGGGCAGGCTGGCGGGTGCTGCTGGGCGCATCGCCGCGGCGGCCGTCGCGCTGGCTGGCGGCAGCGCCCAGCGGCGCGGCCACGGGGTTGTAGGCGGAGAACTCCGGCGGGTCCAGCAACAGGGTGTATTCGCGCAGCAGGCGGCCGTTGGGCCGGGCCACCTCGACGATGAAATTCAGGTAGGGCTCACGCACCGGCTTGTTGGAAACCACGCGGATGCGGCCGCTGGAGCCCCGGATCATGGGGCTGAAGCGCAGATCGTTGAGGAACAGCACGCGGTCGACGCCGGAACGCTCGAAGACTTCGGCCGACGCCAGGCTGACCTTGATGTCGCTGTCGGTCAGGTCGCCCACGTCGAGCAGGCCGATTTCCGCCTCCAGGGGCTGGTTCAGCGCGGAATGCAGGGTGATCTCGCCCAGGCCGATGGCGGACGCCAGGCCGGAATAAAGGATGGGTCCCGATGCAAACGCAACGAGGATCCTGTTGACTCGAGCCATGTGCCCTCCCCCGGTCATGCCGGCTCGAACGCCACGGCCACCTCCCTACGATCCGGTATCCATGGAGGGGCGAAAGTCAGGCGTTGGCATTGAAAGTGAACGCGTTGGGAAACGATCCCTGAAACCCAACAGAAAATAAGTATGGATGCAAATTCCCAGATTGCCCGGCGTACCGGCCTTGGGCCATCAGGCTGTAGGAATCTTACTTCAAGTTCGCCATGAAAGTGACGTATTTCACACCCTTGGCGAACATTTATAGAGCCACGTCAGCCTTTTGTCGCTTTGACGCCCCAGGCGGGCCACAGAGCGAGCAGGAAAAGCCCCGCGACCAGCCAAAAGGTCTGCTGGAACGCCAGGGCTTCGGCCAGCGCATCACCGCCGCCGGCATGGTGGCGCCACTCCAGGAAGAAGGTCACCAGGTTGACGCCGAAGGCACCGCCGAGCTGGCGCACGAAGGTGATGGCGCCCGCTCCGAGGGCCAGTTCCTCGGCACTCAGCACATCCAGCGAACCGGTGCTCAGCGCCGGCAGCAGCAGCCCCAGCCCGAGGCGGCCGACGCAGGCCCAGAAGCACAGCAACACGAAGGACGCACCGCTCTCCACCAGCCCCAGCCCGAGGCTCGAAGCCGCGAACACCAGCAGGCCGGCCACCAGCAGCAGTGCGGCGGAAAGCTTGTCGCTGAGCCAGCCGCCGATGAAGGACGCCAGGCCCAGCACTACGCCCGTGGGCAGCAGCAACAGCCCCGCGCGGCCGGCGCTGTAGCCCTCGACCGTCTGCAGGAACAACGGGATCAGGTAGGTGGAGCCGTAGAGACCGAGGCCGAGCACCAGCGCCACCCCGCTCGCCTTGCGGAACGCGGCGTGCCGCCACAGTGACAGGGGCAGCAGCGGTCGCTCGCTGGCACGGCTGCGCAGGACGAAGGCCAGGGTCGCCAGCACGCCGAGCAGCCCGGGAATCCAGCAGCTCGGCGCCAGCCAGCCGAAGCGCTGGGCCTCGGCCAGGGCGCCGAGGAGGGCGAACAGCGCGACGCCGAGGTAGAGGAAGGCGACGAGGTCGACGCCCGGTGTGCGCCGGTCGCGGTCCGACGGCATCAGCCACTGGGCGCCGAGCGCCGCCAGCAGGCACATGGGCAGCGGTAACCAGAACACCGCCTCCCAGCCGAAGTGGTCGATGAGGTAGCCACCGATGGTCGGGCCGAGCGTCGGCGCGATCATCACCCCGAGCCCGTAGATGCCCAGGGCCATGCCCCGGCCACCCTCGGCGAAGATGCGGAAGATCAGCACCATCGCCAGCGGCTGGATGATCCCGGCGCAGGCGCCCTGGACGATGCGCAGGGCGATCAGCTCCCAGGCCGAGGTGGCGGCGAGCGCCAGGAGGGAACAGAGGGTGAAGACCAGCAGGCCGACCTGCACCGTGCGTCGCGCGCCCAGGCGCGACTGGGCCCAGGCGGCGAGCAACAGCCCGGCGGTCATCGCGGCGAGGAAGCCGGTGGCGAGCCATTGGGCCAGGGGCCGACCGATGGCGAAGTCCGCCATGATCGCCGGCAGGGCGACGTTGATGCTGGTGGAGGCGAGGATCATCGCCATGCTGCCGACCATCAGCAGGCCGAGCAGCAACTGCGGATAACGCGGACCGAAGCGCGTGTGCAGGGCCTCGAGGTCCTGCATCAACGCCGTTCCAGGTTGGCCAGTATCTGCGCGTGGATCTGCTGGCAGCGACGCAGCTCGTCTTCATCGATGCCGGTGAAGACCTCCCTGCGCAGCTGGTTGGAAATGGCCTCGATCTTCTCGATCAGCGGCCGCGCCTTGGGGCACAGGGTGATTTTCTTCGCCCGGCGGTCCTCGGCGACGGCCAGGCGCTGCACCAGCCCCTGGGCCTCGAGGCTGTCGAGCAGCCGGGCCAGGGTCGGGCCCTCGACGCCGACGCTCTGCGCCAGTTCACGTTGGGTGGGGAGTTCTTCGAAGCGGGCGAGATGCAGGAGAACCAGCCAGCGAGCCTGGGACAGGCCGAGGTCGACGAGCCGGCGATCCAGCTCCGCCCGCCAGGCTCGCGACATCTGCGCGAGCTGCATGGCGAAGCGGTGTTGATCGGTATGGGACATTGAAACGAACTCTAACTGCCTAAACTAATAATTAGCGAGCTAACCATAGGCGACAGCCGGGAGCAAGCGCAGCTTTGTATCTACCACTTCACATATTGATCTTCGACAAAGCCCCACAGCCCATCGATCTCCAGGACCGGCCGCCCATGCGGCCGGAGCACGCCATCGAAGCGCCCGAAGATCTGCTTGAAGTTGCTGGCGATGAAGCCCAGGTTCAGCCGCTCCTTGTGCAACCCGGTGCCCACGAAGCGCAACTCCACCTGGCCGTCGGCGGAGGTGATCCGCCACTCCTCCAGCGGCCGGTCGCGATCGAAGGCGAAACGCACGCAATCCACCTTGATCAGCTCGCCATCGATCCAGAAGCAGTTCTCGGTGAAGCTGGTCTCGTTGACCCCGCAGGACAGGTTCAGCCCTACCCGCCGCCCCTGCGCCTCGCCGGACAGGCAGGCCCAGTTCCAGAAGGTCTCCGGGCGCATGTAGCCGGCGGACCAGTCGTGGTGGGCGAAGGCGCCGATGGCCTGCAGGTCGAAATCCCCCAGCTCGCAGCGCACCTCGCCCCGGCAGGTGACGCCCGCCACCTTGCGCGCATACACCCAGCCGTTCACCGCGGTAGGCGTGCACAGGCTCATGGGCTGGAAGGCCGGTTCGTCCTCGGAGAAACGCGCGTCGATGCGGGTGCCGTCGTCGAGCTCCACCAGCAGCCGCTTCTCCTTCGGGTTCGGCGAGTTCTCCAGGCGCAGCAGGTTGCGGCCCTGGCGCAGCTCGCAGACGCCGTCGTCCGGGGCTTGCGAGAAGCGCGTACCCATCCCCAGCGGCAGCTTGAACTGGCGCTCGATCATGCGCCCGCTGGCCGGGTGGAACAGGTAGACGAAGCCCACCCCCGCCAGGCTCAGGTCGGCCAGGGCGCAGCCGCCGATGAGCTGGTCGCTGATCAGGCCGAAATACTGGAACTGGTGAAAGCGCCGCCACTTCGCCAAGGCGCCGAGACGACGGCCCATGGGCGAGCGGAAATCGAAGTCACGGTGATTGACCAGGCCGGGGGTGCCGTCGAAAAGGCCGTAGTGCGGCTGGCCGTCAGCGCTGATCAGCGTGTCCATGGGCGGGGCTCGTCGGTGGGGAAGGCGCAGATCCTAGCACCGGCGTACCAGTCCACGCAGTCACGCACCGCGCCACCCCGGGGGACGAACTACGCCACCACCTGGTTGCGCCCGAAGGCCTTGGCCTCGTAGAGCGCCCGGTCGGCATGTTCGTAGAGTTCGTAGAGCTGGCCGAGCGGCGTGTCGCTGCCCGGCGCGATGCAGGCCAGGCCGATGGACATCGTCAGCACCTCGGCGACCTGGGAGCCCTCGTGGCGGATGGCCAGGCGCTCCAGGGCCGCGCGCACGTTCTCCGCGCACTGCCGTGCCTCAGCCTCCGGCGTGCCGTAGAGGAGCACGGCGAATTCCTCGCCGCCCAGGCGCACCGCCATGTCCAGCGGTCGTCGCGCCGCGTCCTCCAGCACCTCGGCGACCCGCTGCAGGGCCTGGTCACCGCCCTGGTGGCCGTAGAGATCGTTGTAGGCCTTGAAGTGGTCGACATCGCACAGCAGCAGCGCCAGGGGCAGCCCCTCGCGCTGGGCCTGGCGCCACACGCGCTCCAGCTGGCGGTTGAAGCTGCGCCGGTTGTGCAGGCCGGTCAGGCTGTCGTGCTCGGCCAGCATGCGCATCAGCCGGCTGACGAGGAAGTGCTCGCGGGACTTGAACTCCAGCAGGTAACAGCCCACCGCCCCCACCAGGTTGCCGAACACGAGGAACAGCAGGTTGTTCACCAGACGCGGCCAGGGCAGCCCGGCCCAGAGCTCCAGCGCCACATAGGCCACCAGGATCAGGACCGACACCAGCAACGCCTCGCCCAGGCGCAGCCCGACCACGAAATAGGCCGCCATGCACACCAGCAGCAGCCCTTCATAGGGGAACGACGGGTCGACCCGATGGGCGATGGCCACCACCGCCGCCGCGCCGATGCCCAGCGCACCGACGCACACCAGGCTCAGCGGCACCAGCAGGTGCACATGGCGCCGCTGCAGGATCAGCAGCCCGCAGACCACCAGCAGCACCAGCACGCCCAGGCGCACGGCGAGCATCCACCAGCGTTCGGAGGAAGCGATCAGGTGGAAGTCGAGAAAGGCGAAGGCCAGCCAGATCGGCAAGCCGAGCAGCAGCGCGATGCGCTTGAGGTCGAAGGTCTGCTCGAGGAAGAAATTGCGGTATTCCTGCTCCAGGGGACGGACGAACCGCAGTTGCCGGAATCCCAGGGCAAGTTGATCGGCATAGGGATTGGGGCGTACTTCGTCCAGCCAGGCGTTGAGTGTCGACACTGCCACCTCTTCTTTTTATGGGCCCGGGACATACTGCTGCGCCCGGCCTTGCAGCCTCGGGCCCGTGCGGAACACCGCCTACCTCACATAGACGGTCCATCGTCGCGGGCCCTGCGCCTCCTGTCGGGGCCGGCGACCTCACATCGCCGGCCGGAGGCCTAGGTGCACATTAGTAGCAGGCGGAATCCGCCACAAGTCGTCGGGCGCGTCTTATGCGGCGCCCCCGTGACGGCGGCCTCAGGACTCGAACTCGGCCTGCAGCGCGGCACGCACGCAGTGGAGCACGCCATCGGGGACCTTGCCGCCGAGCATTTCGGCCACCTCGGCGACGCTGGGCAGCTCGCCCTCGCCATCGAGGAAGGCGTCCTGCACCGCACCGAGCATCTCCTCGGGCAGGTCCAGCGCCTGTTCCAGGCTCAACTGCTGCTCGCTGATGGCCTCGGCCAGCAGCGAATAGACGTTCTTCTCGGTGCAGTCGAGCTGGCGCGCGATCTGCGCCGGGGTCATGCCCGCACGGGCCAGGCTGACCAGTTCGTGACGCAGGTCGGCCACCGCGCGCGGCGCCGGCGCGGCGTCGGCTCCGCCGTTGAGCACTTCGAGGAAGGCCTCGCCGTAGCGCTCCAGCTTGCGCGCACCGACGCCGCTGACCCGTGCCATTTCCGCCAGGGTGCCGGGCTTGCTGCGCAGCATCTCCAGCAGGGTGGCGTCGGGGAAGATCACATAGGGCGGCACGCTGTGCTCCTCGGCCAGCTTGCGGCGCAGGGCGCGCAGGGCCTCCCACTGCTCGCGCTCCTCGCCACGCACCAGCTGGCTGGCGGCACTGGCCGCCGGCTTGGGCGCCTTGGTCGAGAGGTCGCGACGCAGTTGCAGGCTCACCTCGCCGCGCAGCAGCGGGCGGCAGGCATCGGTCAGGCGCAGGCCGCCGAAGCCGTCGAGGTCGACATCCGCCAGGCCACGGGCGACCAGCTGGCGGAACAGCGTGCGCCATTCGCCTTCGGACAGCGCCTTGCCCACGCCGAAGACCGACAGGTGCTGGTGGCCGGCGGCGCGGACCTTCTCGTTGTCGCGGCCCAGCAGCAGGTCGACCAGATGGCCGACGCCGTAGCGCTGGCCGCTGCGGTAGATGGCCGAGAGCGCCTGGCGCGCGGGTTCGGTGGCGTCCCAGGTCTGCACGCCGTCGACGCAGATGTCGCAATGCCCGCAGGGCTGCGGCAGTTCCTCGTCGAAATAGGCCAGCAACGCCTGGCGGCGGCAGCGGATCTCCTCGCACAGCGCCAGCATGGCGTCGAGCTTGTGCTGCTCGATGCGCTTGTGGCGCTCGTCGCCCTCGGAATTGTTGAGCATCTGCTTGAGCAGCAGCACGTCCTGCAGGCCGTAGGCCATCCAGGCATCGGCGGGCAGGCCGTCACGGCCGGCACGGCCGGTCTCCTGGTAATAGGCCTCCAGGGACTTGGGCAGGTCGAGGTGGGCGACGAAGCGCACGTTGGGCTTGTCGATGCCCATGCCGAAGGCGATGGTCGCCACCATGATCAGCCCCTCCTCGTTGAGGAAGCGCTTCTGGTGGTAGGCACGCAGGTCGCTGGGCAGGCCCGCGTGGTACGGCAGCGCCGGGTAGCCCTGCTCGGAAAGGAAGGCGGCGACCTCATCGACCTTCTTGCGCGACAGGCAATAGACGATGCCGGCGTCGCCACGGCGCTCGGTGAGGAAGGACAGCAACTGCTTGCGCGGGCTGTCCTTGGCGACGATGCGGTAGAAGATGTTCGGCCGGTCGAAGCTCGACAGGAAGCGCTCGGCCTTCTGCAGGTGCAGGCGCTGCACGATCTCCTCGCGGGTGCGCATGTCCGCCGTGGCGGTCAGGGCGATGCGCGGCACCTCGGGGAACAGCTCGGCGAGCTGGCCCAGCTGCAGGTATTCCGGACGGAAATCGTGCCCCCACTGGGATACGCAGTGGGCTTCGTCGATGGCGAACAGGGCGATGTCCAGGTTCTGCAGGAAGGCCAGCATGCGCGGCTGCACCAGGCGCTCCGGCGCCAGGTAGAGCATCTTGATCTCGCCCCGGCGGATGCGGTCGGCGATATCGCGCTGCTCGTCGTTGCTCAGGGTGGAGTTCAGCGCCACGGCGGCCACGCCGAGCTCGTCAAGGGTGGCGACCTGGTCCTCCATCAGTGCGATCAGCGGCGAAACCACCACCGCCAATCCGTCGCGCATCAGCGCCGGCACCTGGAAGCACAGGGACTTGCCGCCGCCGGTGGGCATCAGCACCAGCACATCGCCGCCCTTGGCCACGCGGTCGATGATCGCCGCCTGGTGGCCGCGGAAGGCGTCGTAGCCGAATACGTCTTTGAGGATGCGCTGGGCGTGGTCGAGCATGCGGGTCTCCGAAGGAAGCCGCGCATTATACGTCAGCAAACGCCCGAGGAAGCCCTCGCCCATCGGGGCCGCTTTTGCCGCGGGCCTTCCACTCGACTAGAATCCACCCTCGTTTATTCCTCAAGGTAGTCCCACGATGTCCTTCGCTGAGCAACTTTCCCGCCTGCAAGCCTTCCTCGATGCCGATGACCTGCACGAAGAAGCCCTGGACTACGTGGCCGCCCATGGCTACCTGACCGCCCTGTGCATCTGCCCGGACCAGGTTCCGGAGCGCGAGTGGATCGACGCCCTGTTCGCCGAGCCGCCGCACTACCGCAGCGACGCCGAGCGCGAGGAGATCGAAGCCACCCTGCTGCTGCTCAAGGCCCACATCGCCCGCCAGCTGGCCAGCGACGAAGACCCGGAGATGCCCTGCGACCTCGACCTGGGCGACGACCCGGATGATTCCGACCTGCGCGGCTGGTGCATCGGCTTCATGGAAGGCGTGTTCCTGCGCGAATCCGTGTGGTTCGAAGACGCCGAAGAGGAAGTCAGCGAGCTGCTGCTGCCGATCATGGTCGGTTCCGGCCTGTTCGACGAACAGCCCGAATTCGCCGATATCGCCGCCGATCGCAACCTGGTCGACGAAATGGTCGAGCAGATCCCCGAGCTGCTGACCGCCCTGTTCCTGCTGTGCAACGCCCCGGAAGAAAAGCCCGCCCTGCTCAAGCCGCGTCACTGAGACGGTCGCGCTGATGGCGCACGGTGACATCCGCCAGAGCCGCAGCTCGGCAGTGCGCTACGTACTGCTGGTGGTCGGCTGGCTCGCCGTCGCCCTGGGCGTGATCGGCATCTTCCTGCCGGTATTGCCGACCACGCCCTTCCTCCTCCTCGCCGCCGCCTGCTTCGTGCGCAGCTCGCGGCGCTTCTACCTCTGGCTGGTCAACCACAGGCATCTCGGCCCCTGGATCAGGGACTACCTCGAAGGCAACGGCATCCCGCTCAAGGGCAAGGTCTACGCCATCGGCCTGATGTGGATCAGCATCGCCTTCTCCTGCTACCTCGTGCCCCTGCCCTGGGCGCGCGGTTTCATGCTCACCAGCGCCGTGCTGGTCACCCTCTACATCCTTCGCCAGAAGACCCTGGGGCGCGACTGAGCCCACCCCGCAACATCCTTCGAGCCCACCGGCAAAAAGCCCGGCCACCACCTAGACTGCACTGATCCAAGGGCGGAGACCCTGATGATGCAGCTAGGGCGGCGTGCGAAAGCGAAGCAAGGACGGCCACGAACGGCGTGGCTGGCCCTGCTCGCCTGCCTGCTGGTCTCGGCGGTCGCCGCCAACTGGGATTTCGGCCTGATCCTGCAGAACGCGCAGAAACGCTACGGCAGCCTGGGCACCGCCAAGGAACGCATCGAGGCCTGGAGCGCGCTGATCAACGGCAGTGGCGAGCTGCCCGAGAAGGAGAAGCTCGCCACGGTCAACCGCTTCTTCAACCGCCAGCTGCGCTTCGTCGACGACCAGCGCAACTGGGGCCAGAACGATTACTGGGCCACCCCCGTCGAAGCCCTGGTCAAGGGCGCCGGCGATTGCGAGGACTACTCCATCGCCAAGTACTTCACCCTGCGCCGCCTCGGCATCCCGTCCGAGAAGCTGCGCATCACCTACGTCAAGGCACTCAACTACAACCAGGCACACATGGTGCTCACCTACTACGCCAGCCCCAGCTCGGACCCGCTGGTACTGGACAACCTGATCGGCGAAATAAGGCCGGCCTCGCAACGCAAGGACCTGCTGCCCGTGTACGCCTTCAACGCCGAAGGCCTGTACACCGCCGGCAAGCGCAGTGGTGACAGCAAGAAGCTTTCGCGCTGGCAGGACATCCTGCAAAAGATGCGCGCCGAAGGCTTCGCCATTGGAGAGGGATAGACGATGTCGTTACTCAAGCAGCTGTTTCTGGCGATCTGCCTGTTCCTCGTGGTGGCCTTCACCGGCAGCTTCCTCGCCGGGGTGGAAAGCTCCCGGGAACAGCTGCGCAGCCAGTTGCGCTCCCACGCCCAGGACGCCGCCACCGCCCTCGCCCTGTCCATGACGCCCCACGTGGACGACCCGGCGATGATCGAGCTGATGGTCAGCTCCATCTTCGACAGCGGCTACTTCGCCCGCATCCGCGTGGTCAACATCGCCGACGAAAAGGTCATCGTCGAACGCCAGGCCGACCCGACCTCGGACAAGGTGCCCGCCTGGTTCGTGAAACTGGTCGACCTGCGCGCCCAGGGCGGCGACGCCCTGATCATGCGCGGCTGGGAGCAGGCCGCGCGGGTCGAGGTGCTCAGCCACCCGCAATTCGCCCTGGCCAAGCTGTGGGACAGCGCCATCGGCAGCCTGCTCTGGCTGCTGCTCTGCGGCCTGGTCAGCGCCGTGCTCGGCGGCTTCCTCCTGCGCACCCAGCTGCGCCCGCTGGACAACATGGTGCAGCAGGCCCAGGCCATCAGCCGCCGCGAGTTCCTCACCCTGCCCCGGGTGCCGCGCACACCCGAACTCAAGCGCGTGGTGCTGGCCATGAACCAGATGGTCGACAAGCTCAAGACCCTGTTCGCCGAAGAGGCCGCGCGCAGCGAGAAGCTGCGCGAGGAGGCCTACCAAGACAGCCTCACGGGCCTGGCCAACCGCCGCCAGTTCGACATCCGCCTGGGCAACCAGCTGGCCGTGGCCGAGCAGAACGCCGCCGGCTACCTGCTGCTGCTGCGGGTCAATGACCTGGGCGGCCTCAACCAGCGCCTCGGCGGCCAGCGCACCGACGCCCTGATCGGCGCGATCGGCGAACTCCTGAAGAAGCGGGTGGAGGAGCGCGGCAACCCCGACTGGCTGGCCGCCCGCAGCCGCGGCGGCGAATTCACCCTGCTCGCCCCCGGCCTGGACAACGAAGACGCCGACCGCCTCGCCCAGAGCCTCAGCGACGCCCTGGAAAGCCTGCGCGGCACCGGCGCCAGCGACTGCACCCCGGTGGCCCACCTGGGCATCGCCGCCTTCCGTCCCGGCGAGGACGCCGCCAGCGTCATAGGCCGCGCCGACCAGGCCCTGGCCCAGGCGCAAAGCAACCCGGCGCACCCCTGGGAGCGCCTCGACGACTACCAGGCCGCGCCCAACCAGGGCCTGCACAGCTGGCGCGCCTGGATCGACGAAGCCCTGCAGCAGGGCAAGCTGCAGCTCTACTTCCAGCCCGTGGCCGAATGTGCCGACCCCACCAGGCTGCTGCACCGCAAGGTCCTCGCGCGGCTGCTCGACCCGCAGGGCGAGGCGGTCGCCGCCGGGCGCTTCCTGCCCTGGATCGAGCGCCTGGGCTGGGCCGCGCGCTTCGACCTGGCGATGCTCGAACACACCCTCGCCCACCTCGACCGGCACCCCGAGCCGCTGGCCCTGAGCCTGTCCGCCGCCACCCTGCGCGAACCCGAGAGCCAGGAGCGCCTGCTCGCCATGCTGCGCGAGCACCCGCAGCACGCGGACCTGATGACCCTGGAAGTGGACGAACGCTTCCTGCCCCCGCCGGCCGCACTGGAGAAACTCAGCCAGGCCGTGCGCGAAGCCGGCTTCCACCTCGGCCTGCAACACTTCGGCGGGCGCTTCAGCCTGATCGGCAACCTCACCCACCTGGGGTTGGCCTACCTGAAGATCGACGGCACCTACATCCGCGCCATCGACCAGGAAAACGACAAGCGCGTGTTCATCGAGGCGATGTTCCGCGCCACCAACAGCATCGACCTGCCGCTGATCGCCGAGATGGTGGAAACCCAGGGCGAACTGGCCGTGCTCGGCGAGCTGGGCATCCAGGGCGCCATGGGCCGCCTCATCGGCCCCCCCGCCCCCTGGAGCGAAACCCAGGCCTGATGGGCGTTGGCCGGCGGCGCACCCGTGGGAGCGGTTTCAACCGCGAAGGCCCAGGCACCCGGCCCAGCCCTTTTCGCGAATGAATTGGCTCTGTCTGCGTTAAGTGTTGCTAGAGGATTTGAGCCCAGCTGATTGCCGAGCTCTGGTGATGTTTCTGGTTTCGCCCACCCGGGCGAGTCCCTTTTCTCAGTCGCCAGAAAAGGAACCAAAAGGGCTTGCCCCATCATCCGGCCTCGGCTTCGCCGGGGTTCCCTCACTCCATCGTCGCTATCGGGGGCCGGCGCGATGGGCCATCCATGGCCTGGCGCGCCTCTCGCGGCATCCATGCCGCTCGTCCCCCGGCGCAACGACTGCGTTCGGCCTCCTGGAGGGGCGTTGGCGGCTGCTCCAACTTTCTTCGTCCAGCGCATCGCCACGTGGTGCGCACAGGCTTTCGTAGGATGGTGTAGAGCGAAGCGAAACCCATGGGGTGGCGGTGGCACGAACCCTTGGGCGCCCGGAAAGGGTCGTGCTTAAGCGCCTGCATTAAAACCACAACAGCTAACGCCGACAGAGCCAATGAATTCGCTCCCACAACCCAGGGTGGGCTTCAGCCCACCAGGCCGTCCGCAAAAGAAAACGCCCGCATCTGCGGGCGTTCTCGTTACGGGTGGAGCCGGTTAATCGTCACGGTTGGTGTCGTTGTCGCTGTCATGGTCACTGCCACCGAACTGGGCATCACGGTAGCCGTCGTTGTCCAGATCATGATCACTGCCGCCGAACTGCGCATCGCGGTAACCGTCATTGTCCTGGTCATGGTCGCTGCCACCGAACTCGGCATCGCGATAGCCGTCGTTGTCCAGGTCGTGGTCACTGCCACCGAACTGCGCGTCGCGATAACCATCGTTGTCCAGGTCGTGGTCGCTGCCACCGAACTGGGCATCACGATAGCCATCGTTATCCAGGTCGTAATCCACCGCCTGGGCCGTCACCGCCCCAAGCGCCACCACGGTCAAAAGCACGCCCAACACTCGTCTGGTGAAGACACCCGCTTTTGTCGCCATCTCGCGTATCGCTCCTGAAGAGGACATGACGGCCGCAACCCGGGTCACCCTCGGTGAACCGAGGAGCCGTCGCGCAATAGAACGCAACGGCAGGCGCCGGTTCTATCGCCTCCGGGGCTTTATCCTTTGCCATTCATTTCAGGAAGAAAAAGCCCGTGGGAGCGGTTTCAACCGCGATGGACCCAGGCACCCGTCCAAGCCCTTTCGCGCATGGGCACCGCCCCACGGCGACCGTGGCTCAATACGGCAAACGCCCCTCGTCCTGCACCAGGCTGCCCAGCCCTTCCACCTGGGCACGGGCCTGGGCACGGTGCTGGAGCTTGTTGCGCGCGGCCTCGGGCAGGTCGGTGTAGCGCATCACGCCACGGTCGACGAGGACGCTGACCAGGTCCTCGATCACCCGCACCAGCTCCAGGTCGGAATGCTGCAGCGACATCAGGTGCTCGTGCAGCGAACGGCTGGCCAGCCAGCTCTGCACCTCCGGATCCGCGGCCGGCATGCTGTGGGTCATGTGCTCGAAAGGCTCCGACTCGACCCGCAGCACCCGGCCCCGCTCATCACGCTGTACGTACACCATGGACTGCTCTCCCCAGCGAATCCGCATAAAAAAGGCCCGCCACCCGGAAAGGTGGCGGGCCGCCTCGTTTACAGAGCTTAGACGTCAACCTTCAACGTGCCATCGCCCAGCATGCCGGAGATCACACCGCCGGCATCCGCCACCCCGTAGGAGGTCTGCAGGTTGATGCCGTCGAGCACGATGGTCGGGCCCGCCGCCCCGGCACTGGCGCCATTGGAGTCCACCGTGATGGTGGTGCTGGCCCCGAAGCTGAAGGTCAGGTACTGGCTCAGGCTGCCCAGGTTGGCGTGTTCACCGGAGAGCAGCTGCGACAGGTCCAGCGAATCCACACCCTTGGTGAAGTCGGTGATATGGGTCAGCCCCGTCTCGCCCGCCTGCCACTTGAAGGTGTCGGCCCCGTCGCCGCCGCTGAGGATGTCGTTGCCACCGTTGCCGATCAGGGTGTCGTTGCCCGCCAGCCCGCTCAGCGTGTTGTCCCCGGAGTTGCCGGTGAGTACATCGCCGAAGTTGGAGCCGATCAGGTTCTCGATCCCCGACAGGGTGTCGGTGCCCGCACCGCCGGTGTTCTGCGCAGCAGCCGATGCCAGGCTCACCGTCACGCCGGAGGTGGCGTCGACGTAGCTGGCGGTGTCGATCCCGCCGCCGCCGTTGAGGGCATCGTTGCCGGCGCCCCCCACCAGCAGGTCGTTGCCGTTGCCACCGTTGAGGGTGTCATCACCCACGCCACCGATCAGCACATCGTTGCCACTGCCACCGGCGAGCGTGTTCCCGAGCGCACTGTTGTCGATGACGATCTGGTCGCTGCTGTCACCCGAACTGCCGATCGTGCCGCTGTTGTCCCGGTCGACCTCGACCGCACCGGAGCTGCTGACCGCCCCCTGCTCGTCCTTGGTGGTGTAGGTGAACGAGCCGCCCACCGAACCGCTGTCGGTGAAGCTGGTGGTGCCCGCCAGCCCGCTGCCGCTATGGGAAACCGAACCGCTGCTGGCACCGCCGACGCTGTTCAGCGAAAGGACATTGCTGTCCGCATCGCTGTCGTTCCACAGCAGTGCCCAGTCCGGCACCACCACCGAGGCGTTGTAGGCCACCACGTGGTCGGCGTTGGCGACCGGCGCATCGTTCACGGCATTGAGGTGCACGTAGGCGATGGCCGAGGCGCTGTCGAGGCCACCGTTGGCGGTGCCGTCGCCATCCTTGACGGTGAAGCTGAGGGTACGGTCCAGGGTGGACGGGTTGTCGGAGGTGTTGGCGTAGGCGATCTGCTGGATCAGCGCCTGGACCACGGCGAGGGTCGCCAGGTTGTTGGTGAAGTTGATCGTCAGGCTGCTGCCGTTGGTCCCGCCGGCGATGGTGCCGATGGTGGTGGAGCCGAGGCGCAGGTTGCTGCCGCTCACGTTGAGCTGGCCGCTACCGGTGCCCTGGTTGACCACCGACAGCTGGTCGGCCGCCGTGCCGTTGGCGGTGAAGGCCACCACCAGCGAGCCACCGTTGAAGTTCGGCGAGTCGACATCGCTCAGCGTGACGCTGCTGTCGATGATCTTCACGCCCGCGTTCTCGGTGTAGTTCAGCGTACCGCCCAGGCCACCCAGCACCGGCGCATCGTTCACCGCGGTGACGTTGAAGGTGAGGGTGTTGGGGTTCGGGTCGAGGTTGACCCCGCCGTTGGCCGTGCCGCCATCGTCCTGCACCTGGAAGGTGAACGTGGCGTAGCCGGTGCCGCTGGCATTCGCCGCCGGGGTGAAGACCAGCTTGCCGGCATTGATGTCCGCCACCGAGACGGTGGTCCCGGCACTGATCGCGCTGCCGTTCAGGGTGAGCTGGCCGGCGGTGGGCAGGGTGGTGATCTTCACGGCAGCCAGGCTGTCGCCCTCGGCATCGGAGAAGCCGAAGCTGCTCGCGCTCAGCACGTGGCTGGCATCCTCCAGCAGGCTGAGGGTCGCGTCCGCACCGGCCGGCGGGCTGTTGGCGTCGACCACGTTGACCGTGAGGGTCGCGGTGTCGGTGGTGCCATCGGAATCCACCAGGCTGTAGCCGAACTGCTCGGTGAGGTTGCTGGTGAGCCCGTCGGGCGCCACGTAGCTCCACGCACCGGTGGCGAAGTTGAAGGTCAGCTTGCCGTGTTGCGGCGTCTCGATACCGGTCAGCACGCTGCCGGCAATCGGCGAGCCGCTGCTCGGGGTGATGGTCGAGGTGCCGTTCCAGGTGTAGGTGACACTGCCGATGGTGATCGACTTGATGAAGCCGGCACCGTCCACCCCGTAGCTGTCGTCATCCGCCGTGCCATTGACGCCATCACTGCCCCAGAGCACGTTGCCCGATACGTCGCCACCGACCACCTGGCCGAGCAGCGCGTCCACCAGTTGGCCGAAGCCGGCCACGTTGAGCGGCGAGCCCTGGCCATCGAGGTCGACATCCTGCAGGCGGGCATTGTTGATGCCGTCGCCGATGCCCACCGTGGTGACGTTGATGCCGTTGCTGTCGACGAAGGTGTTCCAGGCCGTCGCCGTGGCATCGGTCAGCGAGTTGCCGCCGGTACCGGTCTGCTCGTTGGGGTTGCCGTCACTGATGAACACGACCTGGTTGCTCCACCCCGGGACCGGGGTATAGGCACTCATGGTCTGCTGGATACCCGCCGTGAAGTCGGTGTTGCCGTCGAACGGACGGACCCCGCCGGCCGCCGGGTTGAGGCTGTCGATCAGCGAGCTGAAGGCCTCGACGCTGGTGACGGGTGCGTAGGACGTGGCGGTCGAGGAGAACGCCACGATCTGCAGCTGCACGTGCCCCGAGGTGCCGTCGAACAGCTCGGCCCCCGCCTGCTGGACCGCCGTGAGCATCTGGTTGAGCTCGGTGTTGTCGATGCTGCCGCTGAAGTCGAGGACGAACACCACGTTGAAGTCCTGGCCATGGCCTTCGACCACGTTGGCGACATCGTTCTTGGCGTCCGGGCCGTTGTCCACGGCCACCACCTTGATGGTGGTCTGCGCGGTGTTGGAGTCGGTCACGCCGTCGTTGACCACCACCGTCACGTTGCGCGGCGTGGTGCTCGGGTTGGTGCTGGTACTGGAGTAGCGGATCGTCTCGATCGCCGTCTCGTAGGCCGCCTTGGTGGCGACCCCGGTGAGGGTGACGGTGATCTTGCCGGCGACGCTGGTATCCACCACGCCGGTGATGCCGCTCGGCAGGCCGGTGGCGGTCAGCACGTCACCCGCCTGGGCGTTGGTCAACACGACCTTGGCCGAGGCGATGGTGCTGTTGTCGATATCGGTCACCAGGGTGTCGATATCGGCGATGGCCACCGCAGCAGTGCCTTCGGTGTAGGTGGTCTGGTAACCCGTACCCACCACACCGGCGCTGTCGTTGCCGTCCAGGTCGAGCAGCGGCGCATCGTTCACCGCCGTGACGTTGATGGTGACCGTGGCCGTGTTGCTATAGAGGCTGCCGTCGCTCACCTGGTACTGGAAGGTGGCATAGGGCGCGCCGTTCTCGTTGCCGTCCGGCACGAACACCAGCTTGCCGGCGTTGATGTCGGCGATGCTGATCACCTGGTTCAGGGTCACCGCCACGCCGTTGAGCTTGAGCACGCCGTCGGTGGCCAGCTGGGTCACCTTGATGTCGGTGAAGCTGCCGGAATCGACGTCGCTGTCGTTCAGCGGCCCGGTGCCGTCGGCGCCGAACAGCCCGGTGGAGGTGATGGTCACGGCATTGTCTTCGGTGGTGCTGAAGGTGTCGTTGACCGCCACCGGCGCGTCGTTCACCGCCGAGACGTTGATGGTCACGGTGGCGGTGTTGCTGTAAAGGCTGCCGTCGCTGACCTGGTACTGGAAGGTCGCGTAGGGCGTGCCGTTCTCGTTGCCGTCCGGGACGAACACCAGCTTGCCGGCGTTGATGTCGGCCGCGCTGATCACCTGGTTCAGCGTCACCGCCACGCCGTTCAACTGCAGCACGCCGTTGCTCGCCAGCTGGGTCACCTTGATGTTGGCGAAGCTGCTGGAGTCCACGTCGCTGTCGTTGTCCGGCCCGGTGCCGTCCGCGCCGAACAGGCCGGCGGCGGTGATGGTCACCGAGGTGTCCTCGGTGGTGCTGAAGGTGTCGTTGACCGCCACCGGCGCATCGTTCACCGCGGCCACGTTGATGGTCACGGTGGCCGTGTTGCTATAGAGGCTGCCGTCGCTGACCTGGTACTGGAAGGTCGCGTAGGGGGCGCCGTTCTCGTTGCCATCGGGCACGAACACCAGCTTGCCGGCGTTGATGTCGGCGAGGGTGATCACCTGGTTCAAGGTCACGGCCACGCCGTTGAGCTTGAGCACACCGTCGGTGGCCAGCTGGGTCACCTTGATGTTGTCGAAGGCAGCCGAATCGATATCGCTGTCGTTGGTCGGGCCGGTGCCGTCACTGCCGAACAGACCGCTGGCGGTGATGGTGACCGCAGTGTCCTCGTTGGTGTTGAAGGTGTCGTTGACCGCCACCGGCGCATCGTTCACCGCGGCGACGTTGATGGTCACCGTGGCCACGTTGCTGTAGGTGGTGCCGTCGCTGACCTGGTACTTGAAGGTCGCGTAGGGCGCGCCGTTCTCGTTGCCATCGGGCACGAACACCAGCTTGCCGGCGTTGATGTCGGCGATGCTGATCACCTGGTTCAGGGTCACCGCGGCGCCGTTGAACTGCAGCACGCCGTTGCTCGCCAGCTGGGTCACCTTGATGGTGGTGAAGGCGCTGGAGTCCGCGTCGTGGTCGTTCAGCGGCCCGGTGCCATCGGCGCCGAACAGGCCGGCGCTGGTGATGGTCACCGAGGTGTCTTCGTTGGTGCCGAAGGTGTCGTTGACCGCCACCGGTGCATCGTTCGCGGCGGTGACATTGATGGTCAGCATGGCGTCGGACGGGTCACCGTCGGCATCGACGATGGTGTAGCCGATGTGCTCGGCGGCGTTGCCGGTCAGCCCGCTCGGCGCGGTGTAGCTCCAGGCGCCGGTGGCGAAGTTGAAGGCCAGCTTGCCACCCAGGTCGGTGGTGATGTTCAACTGGGCGGTGGCATTGCTGCCGTTCCAGGTATAGACATCGCCATCGACGGTCAGGGACTTGATGCCGCCCTTGCCATCGGCGCCGAAGCCGTCGTCGTCGGCGGTGCCGGCGACGCCATCGCTGCCATTGAGCACATTGCCGGAAACCATGCCGGTGCTGACCTGGTCGAGCAGGGTGTCCACCAGGTCGGAGAAGTCCCCGATCAGGATGGGCGAGCCGCTGCCGTCGAGGTCGACGTCCTGCAGGTTGTCGTTGTCGATGCCGTCACCGATGCCGATGGTGGTGACGTTGATGCCGTTGTCGTTGATGAACTGCTGCCAGTCCGTCGCCGTCTGGCTGAGCAGGGCATTGCCGCCCTGGGTCTGCTCGTTGGGATTGCCGTCGCTGATGAACACGACCTGGTTGTTCCAGCCCGGGAGCGGGTTGAAGGCATCCATGGTCTTCTCGATGGCGGCGGTGAAGTCGGTGTTGCCGTCATAGGGGCGCACGCCACCGGGCTCGTTCGGGTCGAGGGAGTTGATCAGGCTCTCGAACGCCGCGTAGCTGGTCACCGGCGCGTAGGACTTGGCGTCTCCCGAGAAGGCCACCACCTGCATCTGCACATCACCGGTGTTACCGGTGAACAGCGCCTGGGCAGCAGACTTCACGGCATCGAGCATCTGCCCGAGTTCGGACTTGCTGATACTGCCGCTGAAGTCCAGCACGAACACCATGTTGATGTCCGGCGCTACGCTCTCGCCCACGGTCGCCACGTCGTTCTTCGCCACCGGGGTGTCGTCGTCGACGTTGATGTTCAGCGTACCGTTGGCGCTGTCACCGTCCTTGTCGGTGACCTTGTAGGTGAGCTGGAAGGCCTGGTTGTTCTCGTTGTCGCCATCGGCGTGGTGGATCGGCGCGTTCTGCACCACCGAGTAGGCGCCGGTCTGGCTGTTGGTCAGGGTCACCGTCAACACGGTGGTGGTGCCCTGCTTGATCACCAGGTTGTTGCCCGAGGTCTCGTAGGTGAAGCCGGCCGGGGCGCCGGTGTTGACCCAGCTGATGCTGCCGGCGTTGTCGTTGCCGTAGCTATGGCTGAGGGTGCCGGTGGCGTTCTGCGAATCGACGTCGTCCCCCGTGCCGCCAGGGATGCCATTGGGCCGTGCGTCGTCGTCCAGTTGCACCGTCTGGTTGGTCCCGGCGCTCGGGCCGTCATCCTTGAAGCTGATGACCTTGCCGATGTCCAGGTTGCCGGTGGCCGTGTCGCCGTCCTTGTCGGTCACGGTGGCACTCAGGCTGATGTGGCCCGAGCCGAGGAACTTGGCCTCGTCCGCATCGGAGGTCGGATGGACGATGGCGCGGAGCTGGTCAAGGGTGACCTTGCCGTCCGCCCCGACGGTGAGGGTGAACACCAGTTCGTTGCCGGTGGCGGTTCGGCCCTCGACCACGCCCGCACCGTTGACGCTGAGCACCACGTTCTGCCCGCTGGCGGTATCCACCAGGCCGGAGTCGGCGTTCTGCACGGTCAGCTTGTAGTCCAGGCTCTGCAGCCCATCGGCGCCCGGCTGGACGTTGAACAGGCCACTGAAGTCGGCGGTGGCGTTCAGCGCCAGGTTCGACTCATCGACCTGCAGTTGCTGGGTCGCGCCCCAGGTGACGGTGGTGCTGACATCGTTGTAGTCGTAGTCGGAGGTGGCGGTCTTGTCCTCCCAGTTCTGGTTGCCGGCGCTACCGGTGTCCTGCAGGTGGGAGCCGCCGGGGTTGAGGGTGGCATCGCTGAACAGCACGTTGGCACCGTCGGCGCCGGTCAGCGGGGTGCTGCCGATGAAGGCCTGCCACTTGCCGCCCACTAGCTGGAAGGTGACGTCGGCGCCGTTGGCCAGGCCGCCGTTGGCGCCGCCGTCGGGGATGATGAAGAAGCCGGTATGCGCCGGGTCCAGGCTGCTGATGTCGGCGCTGTCGCCGGCGCTCTGGTCGTGCACGTTGGCCCAGATCACCTTGCCGCTGAGCGGGGTGCCGTCGTCGCCCTTGATGTAGTAGCCATAGCTGTTGCTGTAGCCGGCCGAGGTACCGACGAAGGTCACCGAGGAGTTCAGGTCCAGGGCGCCGACCTGGATGGTCGGGGTGTCGTCGTTGATGGTCACGGCCAGGCTGCCGGTGGCTGCGTCATCGTCCTTGTCGGTCACCTTGTAGCCGACGTTGAGGGTGATGTTGTCCTCGGTGCCGGCGGTCGGGTGCATCAGCGGCTTGAGCAGGTTGACGGTGTAGGCGCCACTGGCCGGGTCGGTCAGCACCACGGTCATCAGGTCGCCACGGGCGCTGCTGATGGTCAGGGTGTTGGTCGAGGCGTTCCAGGTCGAGGTCACGCTCTCGCTGCCCAGGCTGGTGGGCCCGGTCAGCTCGATGGACTTCAGCCCATCATTGCCGGCGTTGTAGTTCAGCGTGCCGCTGGTGCTGGTGCTGGCACCGGCCACATCGCCGGAGCCGCCATTGATGCCGCCGGACAGGCCCTCGTCGTCGAGCACGGCGGTGGCGGTGGTGTTGCCGGCGCTGGGCGCGTCGTCACGGAAGCTGATGGCGTTGCCCAGGTTGAGGCTGGCACTGCTGGCGTCACCGTCCTTGTCGGTGATGGTCGCCACCAGTTTCACCAGGTCGGCGGCGGCAAGGCCGGTAGGCTGATCCGGGCCGCTGTTGGGGGTGTGCAGCACAGCCAGCTTCTGGTCGAGGGTGACCTTGCCATCGGCATCCACCGTGACCTTGAAGGAAATCGCACCGCTCTGGTCGCCGACCCGGCCGACCACGGCGTTGCCTTCCAGGTACAGCTTGATGTCGCTGCCGCTGGCGGAGTCCTTCAGGCCACTGTCGGCCCCTGCGGCCTTGACCTCCAGGGCATAGGTGGTGGTGCCCGCGCCATCATTGCCGTAACTGCCGGTGAAGGCCCCGCTGAAGTCACGGGTGGCATCGGTGGCGAGGGTGGTTTCGTCCACCTGCAGGCTGCCGGACTCGACCTGGCCGGCGCTGATGGTCGGGGCGTCGTCACGGAAGCTGATAGCGCTACCCAGATTGAGGCTGGCGCTGCTGGCGTCACCGTCCTTGTCGGTGATGGTCGCCACCAGTTTCACCAGGTCGGCGGCGGCAAGGCCGGTGGCCTGGTCAGGCCCGGTGTTGGGCGTGTGCACGATGGCACGCACCTGATCGAGGGTGACGTTGCCGGAAGCGTCCACCGTGACCTTGAAGGCGATGGCGCCGCTCTGGTCGCCCACCCGGCCCACCACTTCACCCCCTTCCAGATAGAGCTTGATGTCGCTGCCGCTGGCGGTGTCCTTCAGGCCGCTGTCGGCGCCCGGGGCCTTGACCTCCAGGCTGTAGCCGATGCTGCCGGCACCATCGGCGCCGTAGTTGCCGGTGAAGGCGCCGCTGTAGCTGGTGGTGGCGTTGAGCGCCAAGTTGGTCTCGTCCACCTGCAGGCTGCCCACCTGGGCCTGGCCGGCACTGATGGTCGGCGCATCGTCCTTGAAGCTGATGGCGTTGCCCAGGTTGAGGGTGGCGCTGCTGGCGTCACCGTCCTTGTCGGTGATGGTCGCCACCAGTTTCACCAGGTCGGCCGCACCCAGGCTGCTTTCCTGGTCGGGGCCGCTGTTCGGCGAATGGACGATGGCACGCACCTGGTCGAGGGAGACCTTGCCGTCGGCGTCCACGGTGAGCTTGAAGGAGATCGCGCCATTCTGGTCGCCCACGCGGCCGACCACTTCGCCATTCTCCAGGAACAGCTTGATGTCGCTGCCGGTGGCGGTGTCCTTCAGGCCGCTGTCGGCGCCCGGGGACTTCACGTCCAGGGCATAGGTGGTGCTGCCGGCGCCATCGGCGCCATAGGCCTTGATGAACGCGCCGCTGAAGTCGGTGGTGGCGTTGCCGAGCAGGTTGGTTTCATCCACCTGCAGGCTGTCCGCGGGAATGGCCGTGGCACGGATGCTGGGGGCGTCATCCTTGAAGCTGATGGCATTGCCCAGGTTGAGGCTGGCGCTGCTGGCGTCACCGTCCTTGTCGGTGATGGTCGCCACCAGTTTCACCAGGTCGGCGGCGGCAAGGCCGGTGGCCTGGTCAGGCCCGGTGTTGGGCGTGTGCACGATGGCACGCACCTGATCGAGGGTGACGTTGCCGGAAGCATCCACCGTGACCTTGAAGGCGATGGCGCCGCTCTGGTCGCCCACCCGGCCCACCACTTCGCCCCCTTCCAGATAGAGCTTGATGTCGCTGCCGCTGGCGGTGTCCTTCAGGCCGCTGTCGGCACCCGGGGCCTTGACCTCCAGGCTGTAGCCGATGCTGCCGGCGCCATCGGCGCCGTAGCTGCTGGTGAAGGCCCCGCTGAAGTCGCGGGTGGCATCGGTGGCGAGAATGGTTTCATCCACCTGCAGGCTGCCGGACTCGGCCTGGCCGGCGCTGATGGTCGGGGCATCGTCACGGAAGCTGATGGCGCTCCCCAGGTTGAGGCTGGCTTTGCTGGTGTCACCGTCCTTGTCGGTGATGGTCGCTACCAGTTTCACCAGGTCGGCAGCCGCAAGGCCGGTGGCCTGGTCAGGTCCGGTGTTGGGTGTGTGCACGATGGCACGCACCTGATCGAGGGTGACGTTGCCGGAAGCGTCCACCGTGACCTTGAAGGCGACGGCGCCGCTCTGGTCGCCAACGCGACCGACCACTTCACCGTTCTCCAGGTACAGCTTGATGTCGCTGCCGCTGGCGGTGTCCTTCAGGCCGCTGTCGGCACCCGGGGATTTCACTTCCAGCGTGTAGCCGATGCTGCCGGCGCCATCGGCGCCGTAGCTGCTGGTGAAGGCCCCACTGAAGTCGCGCGTGGCGTCGGTGGCGAAAATGGTTTCATCCACCTGCAAGCTGCCGGACTCGACCTGGCCGGCGCTGATGGTCGGGGCGTCGTCACGGAAGCTGATGGCGTTGCCCAGGTTGAGGGTGGCGCTGTCCGGGTCGCCGTCGCGGTCGGTGATGGTCGCGACCAGTTTCACCAGGTCGGCGGCGGAGAGGCCGGTGGCCTGGTCAGGCCCGGAATCGGGCGAGTGCACGATGGCCAGTTTCTGGTCGAGGGTGACCTTGCCGTCGGCATCCACCGTGACCTTGAAGGCGATGGCGCCGCTCTGGTCGCCCACGCGGCCCACCACTTCGCCCCCTTCCAGATAGAGCTTGATGTCGCTGCCGCTGGCGGTGTCCTTCAGCCCGGTATCGGCACCCTCGGCACTGATGGCGAGCGCGTAGGTGATGGTGCCCGCGCCGTCACTGCCGAAGCTGTGGCTGAACGCGCCGCTGAAGTCGCGGGTGACGTCGGTCCCCAGGACGCTTTCATCCACTTCCAGGCTGCCGTTGGCGACCTGGCCGGGGTCGATGTTCGGGGCGTCGTCACGGAAGCTGATGGCGTTGCCCAGGTTGAGAGTGGCGCTGTCCGGGTCGCCGTCGCGGTCGGTGATGGTCGCGATCAGTTTCACCAGGTCGGCGGCGGAAAGCCCCGTGGCCTGATTCGGACCGGTGTCGGGCGAGTGCACGATGGCCAGTTTCTGGTCGAGGGTGACCTTGCCATCGGCATCCACCGTGACCTTGAAGGAGATCGCGCCGCTCTGGTCGCCGACGCGGCCGACCACTTCGCCGTTCTCCAGGTACAGCTTGATGTCGCTGCCACTGGCGGTGTCCTTCAGCCCGGTATCGGCACCCTCGGCACTGATGGCCAGCGCGTAGGTGATGGTGCCTGCGCCGTCACTGCCGAAGCTGCCGGTGAAGGCCCCGCTGAAGTCGCGGGTGACGTCGGTCCCCAGGACGCTTTCGTCCACCTCCAGGCTGCCGTCGGCGACCTGGCCGGGGTCGATGTTCGGGGCGTCGTCACGGAAGCTGATGGCGTTGCCCAGGTTGAGGCTGGCGCTGCTGGCGTCACCGTCCTTGTCGGTGATGGTCGCCACCAGTTTCACCAGGTCGGCGGCGGAGAGGCCGGTGGCCTGGTCAGGCCCGGAATCGGGCGAGTGCACGATGGCCAGCTTCTGGTCGAGGGTGACCTTGCCATCGGCGTCCACCGTGACCTTGAAGGAGATCGCGCCGCTCTGGTCGCCGACGCGGCCGACCACCTCGCCACCTTCCAGGTACAGCTTGATGCTCTGGCCGCTGGCGGTGTCCTTCAGGCCGCTGTCGGCACCCGCGGCGCTGATGGCCAGCGCGTAGCTGATGCTGCCGGCGCCATCCGCGCCATAGCTGTGGGTGAAGGCCGTGCTGTAGTCGAGGGTCTTGTCCACCAGCAGGTTGGTCTCGTCCACCTCCAGCGCGGCGCTGGCGATCTCGCCGGCGCTGATGCTCGGGGCATCGTCGCGGAAGCTGATGACCTTGCCGATGTCCAGGCCGCCGCTGACGCTGTCGCCGTCGCCGTCGGTCACCGTCAGGTTGAGCTTGACGTGGCCGGAGCCGAGGAAGGCCGCTTCGTCCGGATCGGACGTCGGATGTTCGATGGCACGCAGCTGTTCGAGGGTGACCTTGCCGTCCGCGCCCACGGTGAGGGTGAAGACGACCTCGCCGCTGGCATCGCCGACGCGGCCCACGACCTGGCCGTTCTCCAGGAACAGCACCACGTCATCGCCGGTCTCGGTGTCCACCAGCCCGGAGGCCGGGTTGGTGACTTCCAGCCCGTAGTCCAGGCTGCCCAGGCCATCGGCGCCGGGCTGCACGTTGAACAGGCCGCTGAAGTCGGCGGTGGCAGTGGCGCTGGCGCCCTGCCCGAGGTTGGTCTCATCCACCTGCAGTTGCAGGGTCGAGCCCCAGGTGACGCTGGTGCTGACGTCGTTGTAGTCGTAGTCGGAGGTGGCGGTCTTGTCTTCCCAGTTCTGGTTGCCGGCGTTGCCGGTGTCCTGCAGGTGCGAGCCGCCGGGGTTGAGGGTGGCGTCGCTGAACAGCACGTTGGCACCGTCGGCACCGGTCAGCGGGGTGCTGCCGATGAAGGCCTGCCACTTGCCGCCCACCAGCTGGAAGGTGATGTCGGCGCCGTTGGCCAGGCCGCCGTTGGCGCCGCCGTCGGGGATGATGAAGAAGCCGGTGCTGGCCGGGTCCAGGTTGCCCAGGTCGAAGGTGTCGCCGTTGCCCTGGTCATGTACGTTGGCCCAGATCACCTTGCCGCTGAGCGGGGTGCCGTCGTCGCCCTTGATGTAGTAGCCGTAGCTGTTGCTGTAGCCGGCATCGGTGCCGACGAAGGTCACCGAGGAGTTCAGGTCCAGCGCGCCGACCTGCAGGGTCGGGGTGTCGTCGTTGATGGTGACCGCCAGGGCGCCGTCGGCGGTGTCGCCATCGCCGTCGGTGACCTTGTAGCCGACGTTGAGGGTGATGTTGTCCTCGGTGCCGTTGACCGTGTGCATCAGCGGTTTGAGCAGGTTGACCGTGTAGGCGCCGCTGGCCAGGTCGGTCAGCACCACGGTCATCAGGTCGCCACGGGCGCTGCTGATGGTCAGGGTGTTGGTCGAGGCATCCCAGGTCGAGGTGACGCTCTCGCTGCCCAGGGTGCTGGGCCCGGTCAGTTCGATGGATTTCAGGCCATCGGCACCGGCGTCGTAGCCGAGGCTGCCGCTGGTGCTGGTCTGGGCGCCGGAAACGTCGCCAGGCCCGCCATTGATGCCGCCGGACAGGCCCTCGTCGTCCAGGGTATCGGTGGCGGTCACCTGGGTGGCGCTGGGGCCGTCGTCCTCGAAGCGCACCACGCCGCCGATGCCGACGGAATCCACCGACACGTCGCCGTCCCCGTCGGTGACGGTGACCACCGCGCGGATCTTGCCGGAGAGGTTCAGTGCGTCGTCATGGTTGGCGGTATCCGGGTGCTGCAGCGGAATGTACTGGGCGATGCTGATGCTGCCGTCCTGGCCGATGGCCACGGCGAAGGCGGCCTGGCCGTTATAGGTGCCGCCATCCACGCGGCCGACCACCAGGCCGTTTTCCACGCTGAGCACGATGGACGAGCCGTCCAGGGTGGTGAGACCCGAGTCGGCGTCCTGCACCTCCAGGCTGAGCACGGTGGTCGCGCCCTCCTGGTCCTCGCCGGTGCTGCTGCCGGAGGCATCGACCACCGGGCCGTTGCTGGTGGCGTAGCCGGCCGCCAGCGCGGTGCCGGCATCGGCCACGCTGCTGAACAGCGCGATGACGCTCGGGCTGTTGGTGTCGTTGTCGTTGGCGTCGTTGCCCGGGGCCGGGGTGGCGGTGCCGTTCTGCAGCCCGGGGGTCTCGTCGTGGGTGACGCGAGCGCCTTCGACCACCTGGATGCCGGCGGTGGGGGCGTCGTCCTCGAAGCGGATGGCACCACCGATGTTGACCGTGGCGACGTCGACATCACCGTCCCCGTCGGTGACGGTGACCACGGCGCGGACCAGGCCGCCGAGGTCCACACCCTCATCGCGGCTGCCGGTATCGGGGTGGTTCAGCGACATGTACTGGGCCACGCTGATGCTGCCGTCCTGGCCGATGGCCACGGCGAACACCGCCGCGCCGGGGCCCTGGTCGCCGCCGTCCACGCGGCCGACGATCAGGCCGTTCTCCATGTAGAGGCGGATGCTCTGGCCATCGGTGGTGGTGAGGCCGGAATCGGTGCCGTCGCCGCCATTGATCGACAGGCTCACTACGGTGGTGGCGCCTTCGTCGTCCTCGCCGGTGCTGGTGCCGGCAGTGCTGATCACGGGACCGGCGCTGGTGGCATAGCCCGACAGGTCGGTGCCGACGTTGGCCACGCCGGCGAACAGGGCGATCACATCCGGGTTGCTGGTGTCGTCATCGAGTGCGTCGCCCTGGGGCGTCGGGGTCTCGGTGCCGTTCTGCAGGCCGGCGCTCTCGTCGTGGGTGACGCGCACGCCTTCGAGCCGCTCGATGACGGCGGTGGGGCCGTCGTCCTCGAAGCGGATGGCACCGCCGATGCCCACCTGGGCGGTGTCCACGTCGCCGTCGCCATCGGTCACGGTGACCACGGCGCGGACCTTGCCGGCCAGGGTCACGGCGTCATCGGCGCTGCCGGTATCGGGATGGTTGAGGGAGATGTACTGCGCCACGCTGACGCTGCCGTCCTGGCCGATGGCGATGGCGAAGGCCGCCGCACCGGGACCGGTATCGCCGCCATCCACACGGCCGACGATCAGGCCGTTCTCCAGGTACAGGCGGATGGTCTGCCCGTCAGTGGTGGTGAGGCCGGAATCGCTGCCGTCACCGTCGACGATCGACAGGCTGAGCACGGTGGTGGCGCCTTCGTTGTCCTCGCCCGTGCTGCTGCCGGAGATGTCCACCACCGCGCCATTGCTGGTGGCGTAGCCGGTGCTGGAGAGGTCGGTGCCGGTGTTGGCGACGCCTGCGAACAGGCTCACCACCGACGCGGAGCTGGTGTCGTTGTCATTGGCATCGCCGCCCGGGGTGGGCGTGACGGTGCCGTTCTGCAGGCCGGCGCTCTCGTCATGGCTGACGCGCCCGCCTTCGTTGGCCTGGATGCTGGCGGTGGGGCCGTCATCGACGAAGCGGATCAACTGGCCGATGTCGGCACTGGCCACGGCCTTGTCGCCGTCGCCGTCGGTGACGGTCAGCACGGCGCGGATCAGGCCGCTGAGGTCGATGCCGTCATTGGCATCGCTGCCGTCGGGGTGATGCAGGGACTGGTACTGGGCGACGCTGATGACGCCGGTGTCCGGGTCGATGGCGATGGCGAACGCGGCGTTGCCGTCGGCATCGCGACCGACCACCAGGCCGTTCTCCACGCTCAGGGTGATGGGGCTGCCGGCGGTGGTGGTGAGGCCGACCGCCTGGGCCTGCGGCCCCTGCTCGCCTTCGCCTTCGCCGCCCTCGCCTTCGATCAGCGCCAGGGAATAGACGGCGGTGGCGCCGCCTTCGTCGGCGCCGAATTCATAGGTGGCGACCACTGCGGGAGCGTTGCCCTGGGCATAGGCGCGCATGTCGGAGGAGGGATTGGCAACGCCATCGAACACCGCCAGCGGGCCACTGACATCATTGCTGCCCGGCTGCAGGCCGGCGCTCTCGTCGATGACCACCTCGCCGCCTTCGCGGGAGAAGTCCAGGCCGGCGCTGGGGCCGTCGTCATTGATGGCGATGGTCAGCGGCACGGTGGGCGACACGTCATCGTCGAGATCGAAGACGCGCACGGAGAAGTTGTCGAACAGCTGGTCGTCCGCCCCGGTGGCATTGGGGTCGCTATGGTCGAGGCTGTTGTCGGTCAGGGTGTAGGTCCAGTTGCCGGCGGCGTCGAACACCAGCACGCCGTAGGTGCCCTGCACGGTGCCGCCACCGGCGACGTTGATCCAGTTGCCGCCGGCGTCCAGCACTTCGATACGGCCTATGCCGTCGGGGGAATTGATGATCAGGGTGCCCGAGGTGGTCTCGGCGTCGCTGCCGGGGTTGCTGCCCGGCTGGCCACCACCGCTCTCGCCACCGTTCAGGGCTTCCTCGTCCACCACGCCAGGGCCGGTGACCACACTGCCTTCCTTGTCCAGGAAGACCACGGTCAGCTCGGGGCTGAAGTCATCGGGTGCGAGGATTTCCGCTTCGGGGAACAGCGGGCCGGCCGTGATCGGCCCGGTGGGGAAGCCGATGGTCGGGTCCAGCGCTCCGCCTGTTTCCGAGAGCAGCACGAAGGAGTGGCCACCACCCGCGCCCCCTGCACCGCCGGCACCGCCCGCGCCGGGGCCTGCAGCCGTGGCTTCACCGGTCTGGGTCGGGTCCGCGCCGGCCTCGATCGCGGCCTGCAGTTGCTGCACGTCGGTCAGGTCCTGCTGGCTCGGCGGTTGCTGTTGCTGCGCGTCAGCGGTGGGATCGACCGGCGTGTCGCCATTGCTGGTGGCCAGCAACTGAGTGGTCAGGTTGAGGCTGCTTTCGCGACCCAGTGTCAGTTCGCCGCCGTTGGCCAGGGCCACCGAGACCGCACCTTCGGAGCCGGTGAGCAGTTGCTCGCCGGCAAAAAGCCTGTCGCCTTCAACCAGGGGCCGACGCGTTCCATCGCTTGCTACCGCGAACACCTCGCCTACAACCCGACTGACGACACCGATTACCGTAGCCATGAATCCTTCCTCCACCACAACTGCCGACCACCGCCGACACCTATCGCAAAAAGGGTCAAGACAGGCCTGCACCGGAGGATTGGAAGAAGGAAAAAACTGAAGCGGAATGGAACGACAGTAATCAGGTCAAAAAATTCGCGACAAAAAATCGTCACTCATTCTCCGTGTCGTACTACTCCATCAGAACATCCCCGCCCCTTAGGCTCTGAACCCTGTTTGACCGCCCTAGCCGCTCGCGCTGAATGCCCTGAAGGCCTTAATAATCGCGGCTGACAGGAAAAGAAGATGTGCCCGATTGTGAGGAGTGCATAAGATTTTTTCGGCATAAACCATGTGAAAAAAATTTCTTAGGTTCTCCAAAAGATGTTCTTAGCTCTGATGTTACAAGCCTGAAACGGTTGAACAGGCGATTTCGCCAAAAAAATGGCGATCCGTAAAAGAGCATCGAACAAGGAGACACCCCCTCATGCGAGCAATGACCCCCCTCTGGAGCAGCATGCTGTTGGCACTCGCCAGCGCTCAGGTCCAGGCCATGAACCTCACCGAGGCTATCCAGAGCACTCTCGATAACCATCCGGAAATCCGTGCTGCATCCAATGCGCGGCTCGTCGCCGACGAAGAGAAGAAGATCGCCAAGGGCGGCTACCTACCGACCGTCGACCTGATAGCCGGCGTGGGCCGTGAAAACACCGACAGCCCGAGCACGCGCGCGCTGGGGGATCACAACACCGAGACGCTGAACTACCGCAACGCCGAGCTGCGCCTGCGGCAGATGCTCTTCGACGGCTTCAACACCCCCAACGAGGTGGGCCGCACCGAGGCGGTGGTCAACTCCCGCGCCTACTACACCCTGGGCACCTCGGAGAGCCTGGCGCTGCGCACCGTCGAGGTGTACCTCGAAGTGCTCAAGCGTCGCGAGATGGTGGCCCTGGCCCGCAACAACCTGCAGTCGCACCAGCGCGTGGGCGACCAGATCAACCTGCGCAGCCAGCGCGGCGTCGGCAGTATGGCCGACTCCGACCAGTCCGCCGCGCGCCTGGCCCTGGCCGAGAACAACCTCTACACCGAGGAAGTGAACCTGGCCGACGCCGAAGCCAACTTCCTCAGCGCCGTCGGTCGTCCCGCCGACGAGCTGGAAACGCCCGCGACCATCCGTGGCGAAATGCCGGCGGACCTGCTCGCCGCCCGCCAGACCATGATGGACAACAACCCCTTCCTGAAATCGGCCCAGGCCGACGTGCAGGCGGCGGAGAAACAGTACGAGTCGGCCAAGTCGCCGTTCTACCCGCGCTTCGACGCCGAGCTGGCCACCACCGCCGATGACAACGTGCAGGGCGACGAGGGCCACTACAACACCTGGCGGGCCGCCGTGGTGATGAACTACAACCTGTTCAACGGCATGCGCGACAAGGCCCGCCTGCAAGCGGCGGCGCACTCGATCAACCAGTCCATGGACATCCGCAACAACGCCCTGCGCGTGCTCAACGAGAACCTGGCGCTGGCCTGGAACGCGATGGAGAACGCCCGCCTGCAGACCCCCAAGGCGCGTGACTACGCCGACTACACCCAGCGTGTGCGTGAGGCCTACCAGCAGCAGTTCGGCCTCGGCCAGCGCACCCTGCTCGACCTTCTGGACAGTGACAACGAACTCTTCACCGCCAACCGGCGCTACGTCGAGGTGCGCTACACCGAAGAGTTCGCCATGTTCCGCGTGATCTCCGCCATGGGCGATCTGCTGCGCCGGCAGAACGTCGTAGTCCCGGCCGAGGCCATCGCCGCTTCTGAAGTGAAGAGCGAAGCCCGTCTGCCGGAAATGAAGTAACCGAGGTTCCGGAGTAGCAGTAGATGACCACCATGGAAAGGGCGGGTGCCGCCGTCGACCCTCGGCAGAGTCACGACGACCCGCTGCTGGACGGCTTGCTGATCCTGTGCCGGCTGCACGACTGCCCCGCCAGCCGGGGCAGCCTCACCGCCGGCCTGCCGCTGGCCAACCAGCGGCTGACACCCGAGCTGCTGGCCCGTGCCGCTGCACGGGTCGGTCTGCAGGGGCGGCTGCTGCGCCGTGAACTGGGGGCCATCTCTCCGCTCAACCTGCCGGTGCTGCTGCTGTTGAAGGACGGCCGCAGCGCGGTGCTCACCCAGTGGGGCAAGGACGGCCGCGCGCTGATCCTGCCCTGCGAGTCCGACGGCGGCCAGCAATGGATCGACCGGGACCTGCTCGACGCCGCCTACAGCGGCGAAGCGCTGTTCGCCCGCCCCCGCCATGAGCTGGAGGAGACCCGCGCGCCGCTGGTGCCCCGGGTCAAGTCCTGGTTCCGCGACACCCTGCGGCTGTCGCGCTGGCTCTACACCGATGCGGTGCTGGCCAGCCTGCTGATCAACCTCCTGGGCATGCTGGTGCCGCTGTTCGTGATGCAGACCTACGATCGCGTGGTGCCCAACCAGGCCACCTCGACCCTCTGGGTGCTGACCATCGGCCTGCTCATCGGCACCGGCTTCGACCTGCTGCTGCGGGTGCTGCGTGCGCACCTGCTGGACACGGCCGGGAAGAAGACCGACGTGGTGCTCTCGGCCACCCTGTTCGAACGCATCACCGGCATGTCGATGAAGGCGCGACCGACCACCATCGGCGGCTTCGCGCAAAGCATCCACGACTTCCAGGGCCTGCGTGAATTCCTCACCGCAGTGACCCTCACCAGCCTGATCGACCTGCCCTTCTCCGTCCTCATGCTGCTGGTGATCGGCCTGCTCGGCGGCTGGCTGGTGGTGATCCCGGTGCTCGCCTTCCCCCTCACCGCGATCTTCGCCTGGATCATCCAGACCCGCCTGCGCGACACCGTGCAGCGCAGCCTGGCCCTGGGCGCGGAGCGCCAGGCGCTGCTGATCGAGACCCTCTCGGGGCTGGAGACACTCAAGGCCTGCAGCGCCGAGAGCGAGCGCCAGCACCGCTGGGAACGCACCAACGGCGCCCTCGCCCGCCTCGACGGCCACGCGCGTTTCCTCTCCGCGCTGGTGACCAACGGCACCATGTTCCTGCAGCAGTTCGCCGGCCTGGCGATGATCATCGCCGGGGTCTACAGCATCATCGCCGGCAACCTCAGCGTCGGCGCCCTGGTGGCCAGCTACATGCTCAACAGCCGCGTGCTGGCGCCGCTCGGGCAGATCGCCGGGCTGATCACCCGCTACCAGCAGGCGCAGCTGACGATGAAGAGCACCGACTCGCTCATGGGCCTGCCCCAGGAGCGGGAGAACAAGCAGCAGCCGCTGGAACGCACCCACATCAAGGGCGCCATCGATGTGCGCGGCGTGAGCTTCCGCTACCCGGACCAGGCCGCCCCGGCACTGGCCAACGTCAGCCTGCGCCTGAACGCCGGCGAGCGGGTCGGCATCATCGGCCGCAGCGGCTCGGGCAAGAGCACCCTGGCGCGCCTGCTGATGAACTTCTACAGCCCCGAGGAAGGCCAGTTGCTGCTCGACGGCATCGACCTGCGCCAGCTGGATGTCGCCGACCTGCGCCACCAGATCGGCTTCGTCACCCACGACATGCCGCTGATCGCCGGCAGCCTGCGCGACAACCTGACCCTGGGTGCGCGCTACGTGAACGACGCGCGGATGCTGGAGGTGGCCGAGCTGACCGGCGTCACCGAACTGGCCCGCCAGCACCCCCAGGGCTTCGACCGCCCGGTGGGCGAACGCGGCCAGCTGCTCTCCGGCGGCCAGCGCCAGGCGGTGCTGCTGGCCCGCGCCCTGCTGCTCGACCCACCCATCCTGCTGCTGGACGAACCCACCAGCGCGATGGACAACACCAGCGAGGACATCCTGCGCAACCGCCTGCACGGCTGGGCCCAGGGCAAGACCGTGCTGCTCATCACCCACCGCGCCTCCATGCTCAGCCTGGTGGATCGCCTGGTGGTGCTCGATGGCGGCCACATCGTCGCCGACGGCCCGAAGGACGCGGTGATCGAAGCCTTGCGCAAGGGCCGCGTCGGCCCGGCGGCCGTCTAGGAGCAGAGCATGGAAAACACCCGTTCGGTCCGCGACTACTTCGGCGGCATGGGCAGCAAGCCCGACACCGAATTCATGCCCGAGGTGGACGGCGCGGCGCTGGAGGATTCCCCCACCGGCACGCGCGTCACCGTGTGGGTCGCCTGCACGCTGCTGATCGTCGCCCTGGTCTGGGCCAAGTTCGCCGTGCTGGAGGAGGTCACCACCGGCGAAGGCAAGGCCATCCCCTCCAGCAAGATCCAGGTGATCCAGAACCTGGAGGGCGGCATCGTCTCGGAGATCTTCGTCCGTGAAGGCCAGGTGGTGAGCAAGGGCGATGTGCTGCTGCGCCTGGACGACACCCGCTTTCTCTCCAACAAGGGCGAGACCGAGGCCGACCGCCTGGCGCTGATGGCCCGCGTGCAACGGCTCTCCGCCGAGGCCGAGGACCGCCCCTTCAAGGTGCCGGAGGACATCGCCAAGGCCTCGCCGCAATTGGCCGAGGACGAGATGGCGCTGTACAGCAAGCGCCTGCAGCGCCTGGACAGCGAACAGCACATCCTCCAGGAGCAGCTGCGCCAGAAGCAGCAGGAACTGGCCGAGTTCCGCTCCAAGTCGCAGCAGTACGCCTCCAGCCTGGGGCTGCTGCAGCAGGAACTGAACATGTCCCAGCCGCTGGTGGGCACCGGCGCCATCTCCGAGGTGGAGATCCTGCGCCTGCGGCGCAGCGCGGTGGAGATGCGCGGCGAGCTCAACGGCACCAACCTGGCGATTCCCCGCGCCGAGGCGGCGGTGAAGGAGATCGAGCGGAAGATGGAGGAGAGCAAGCTGTCGTTCCAGTCCGATGCCTTCAAGGAACTCAACGAGGCCCGTACCGAACTGCAGAAGATCACCTCCACCGGCAAGGCCATCGATGACCGCGTCACCCGCACCACCGTGGTGTCGCCGGTGAACGGCATCATCAAGCAGTTGAAGGTCAACACCATCGGCGGCGTGGTGCAGCCGGGCAACGACATGGTGGAAGTGGTGCCGCTGGAGGACAACCTGCTGATCGAGGCCCGCATCCGCCCGCAGGACGTGGCCTTCCTCCACCCCGGGCAGAAGGCGATGGTCAAGTTCAGCGCCTACGACTACACCATCTACGGCGGGCTCAAGGCCAAGCTGGAGCTGATCGGCGCGGACACCATCACCGACGACAAGGGCAACAGCTTCTACCTGATCCAGGTGCGCACCGACAAAAGCCACCTGGGCAAGGACGACCACCCGCTGCTGATCATCCCCGGGATGATCGCCACGGTGGACATCATCACCGGCGAGAAGAGCGTGCTCGACTACCTGCTCAAGCCGGTGCTCAAGGCCCGCTCGGAAGCCATGCGCGAGCGCTGATCAGCCTCACTCGCCGCGCCTCAGGGCGCGGCTCACCTCCAGCTGGCGGGCATAGGCCGGCGACTCCACCGCATCGAAGTCGCGGCTGTAGCGCCGGGCGAAACCGTCGCTGCCCCATTCGCGGTACTGCTGGACATGGAACAGCTCGTGGGCCCACAGCGCCACGTCGTGCAGGGCCGCGTCCTGGGTGCGGAACACGATGATGTCCACCAGGGTCACCGCCTTGATGTCGGGGTTCTGCAGCATGGTGCGCGCGGCGTTCATCTCGTCGTTGTCGCCGACCTTGTAGCGCACCGCATCGAGCAGCTCGGCCGGGTACCAGGCCAGTAGGCGCTGGCGAATCTCGGGGGGGATCGGCAAGGTGCCCTGCCGCGCCGCCGACTCCCGCGAACGCAGCAGCCAGCCCTCCAGCGCCGACGCGGCCACCGCGCCGGCCTGCTCCTGATAAGGCGCCAGTACGCCGTTGGGATCGGGCACGCAGATGCAGCCGCCGAGGCACACCTCGGTCTCCCCCTCCGCACAGGCGAACGCCAGGTGCGGGGCAGCGGTTACGAACAGGGCCAGCAACAGGGAAACGGGCAAGGCGCGGGGCATGGAGGGTTCTCGAAAGGCCAGGCGGCGATGGTGGTGGAAAGGCGCCATTGAGACAACGGCAAAAGCCGTTATGCGTCAGGGCGACCTGTTAGGGGCGACTTCAGTCGCGAAGCGGCGCACAGCGCCGCCCCTGTGGGAGCGAATTCATTCGCGATCGATGGCGCCTCCAAACCCTTCGCGGTTGAAACCGCTCCCACGCCCTTCCGGCGAGTCCCTCAAAGCTCCCGGTAGCGCGGCACCTTCTCCCACTGCAGCCACAGCTCGCCTTGCCAATCCAGCAACACCAGCTGGTGGGACTTCCAGTCCAGCATCACCCGCCGTGGCTGCTTGCGGCAGCGTTCGTACTGGTCGCGCAGTGTGGTAATCACATCGCGGGCAAGCCATTCCTCCAGATGACGGAGCTCGGGGTGACCGAAACGAAGCATGGCCTTGTAGAGGCCTCCTTCGCTGACGAGCTGGACATCCTCCTCGCTGCCCGTGGCGTAGCTGAAACGAGCCTTGCGAACCTGATAGGGACGCAGGCGCCGGTGCAGTGCCTGGGGATGGTGCAGGCCCAGCAGGCGAGCGAAGTCGTAGGCACAGAACCAGGGTTGGTCATCGATCATCACGCCGCGCAGGGGGCGTTCATTGCGGTAGAAAAAGGTGGGGGTGAGTGAGTCATGCATGGTGCTTCTCCGTTTGCATTTCCATGCCTCCGCCATCGTCGTCATTCGATGGGTGGAGGATCGCGTGGGGTTGACGAACCGGGCAAACGGAGCCGGCAGACCACGAGTGGTCTCCCCACGCGATCCGCCATTAGATGATGCAGTCCTGAAAACTGCATGCGAGCCGGTTCCCGCTGGAAACGTACGCCGTTTCCCGCAAGCCCCGTAGGCGGCATCGCGCCGTTAGCTTCAGGTCGTCAAACCCGGCCGCGGATTGACCGCGACCGGGCGAACTTAGGGAGAAGGCCGGGGGCGAACAAGGGGCTGCGGAGGCTTTGGGAAATTTCCGCAGGGTGCTTGGGCCGGGAACCGTACCGCTCCACCGGATGGCCAGCTTCACGAAAACCTTGCAGCCGCCCCTGTGGGAGCGAATTCACTGGCTCTGTCGGCGTTAGCTGTTGTGGTTTTAAAGCAAGGGCTCAAGCACGGTGCTTTCCGGGCGCCCAAAGGTTTCTGCCACCGCCACCGCATGGGTTTCGCTTCGCTCGCGGAACGCCGCCCGACCCATCCTACGAAAGCCCGTGCGCACCACATGGCGATGCGCTGGACGAAGAAAGTTGGAGCAGCCGCCAACGCCCCTCCAGGAGGCCGAACGCAGTCGTTGCGCCGGGGGACGAGCGGCATGGATGCCGCGAGAGGCGCGCCAGGCCATGGATGGCCCATCGCGCCGGCCCCCAGACGACGCTTGCGGCGAACGCACTTCAGTGCGGCCCGAAGGGCGAGCGTAGCGAGTAACGGCGATGGAGTGAGGGAACCCTGGCGAAGCCGGGGCCGGATGATGGGGCAAGCCCTTTTGGTTCCTTTTGAGTGGTTCGGCATTCCGACGATTGTTAAAAGGGACTCGCCCGGGAGGGCGAAACCAAAAGCACCAGCAGAGCTCGACAATCAGCTGGGCTCGAAACCTTCTGGCAACACTCAACGCAGACAGAGCCAGTTCATTCGCGATCGATGGCGCCTCCAAACCCTTCGCGGTTGAAACCGCTCCCACGCCCAGGCTACATCCGGTGTCCGCCCTGCCGGGCTTCACCCAACCTGCATCCCTGCGCCTTACCACCCACGCCCCCGCCCGTTGACGGCTCAATCGATTCCGGTAGGCTCTGCGCTTTCTTCAAGAGGAGTCCTGCCATGCCCCGCGCAACCGCCCGCCACATCCTGGTTTCCAGTGAAGCCAAGTGCAACGAACTGAAAGCCGCCATCGAAGGGGGCGCCGATTTCGCCCAGGTCGCCAAGGACAACTCCACCTGCCCGTCCAGCCGTGACGGCGGCAACCTCGGTTCCTTCGGCCCGGGCCAGATGGTCCGCGAGTTCGACACCGTGGTCTTCAGCGCCCCGGTCAACGTCGTGCAAGGCCCGGTGAAGACCCAGTTCGGCTACCACCTGGTGGAAGTCACCAGCCGCCAGGACTGATCCCGGTCGAGGGCGTCACCCAAGGTGGCGCCCTGCTCCAGCCCCCGCATCACCCTCCCCGCGTCAATTCGACTACATGCGCAGTCATATCGACCCGACAACGGCAGGTCATAACGACAGCGTCATCTTTCAAGCAATTGATTTTACTGAATATTCCCCCTGGCACGTTTCCTGATACCCGTCATTGCCCCATCACAATGACCCATAAGGAATCGCCTCATGCCTGCACACCCATTCAACGACCGCCTCGCCGTGATCACCGGCGCCAGCTCCGGCATCGGCCTGGCCCTGTGCGAACGCCTGCTCGACGCCAACGCCCGCGTGCTCGCCTTCTCGCGCCAGGGCGGTGGCCTGCCGGACCTGCTGGAGCGCTACCCGCAACGGCTGCACTGGCTGGCCGGCGACGTAACCCGCGCCGATGACCTGGCGCGCCTCGCCCGTCGCGCGGCGGAGCTGGGGCCGGTGGATCACCTGGTGCCCAACGCCGGCATCGCCCAGCTCGCCGACGGCCTCGACACCGGCGCCTTCCAGCGCCAGTGGGCGGTGAATGGCGCCGGTGCGCTGGACACCCTCGCCGCACTGCGGCCCCACCTGTCGCGCCCGGCCTCGGTGGTGTTCATCGGCACCTTCCTCTCCAGCGTCACCTTTCCCGGCCTGGCGGCGTACATCGCCAGCAAGTCCGCCCTCAAGGCCCAGGCGCGAACCCTGGCAGTGGAGCTGGCGGGCGATGGCGTGCGCATCAACCTGGTCTCCCCCGGGCCGACCGCAACCCCCATCTGGGGCACCCTCGGCCTCGATGACCAGCAGCTCGCCAGCGTCGCCGGCACGGTGAACCAGCGCCTGCTCGACGGACGCTTCCTCGACGCCGGCGCGGTCGCCGACGCCATCCTCTTCCTCCTCTCCCCCCCCGCCCGCGGCATCCACGGCCAGGACCTGGTGGTCGACAACGGCTACACCCTGCGCTGACCCCACCCGCCCCCGCCCCGCGCCGGCGGGGGCGCTCCGCGAGCAGGGCCGGCGCCTGCGGCAATCGCACCCCATGTTCGCGCGGTCGGTTCCGCTGCTAGGCTTGCCCCTCGACGACAGGAGGCAGGATGAGCGACCCGAACGAAACGACACCCAGCGTCTTCCCCTACCTGGAGCTGCTGCACCAGCACGCCGGCTCGGACATGTTCTTCAGCGTCGGCTCGCCCCCGCACATCAAGCTCGAAGGCCATGCCCGCCCCCTGGGTGAACGCGCCCTGCAACCGGGCGAGGTGCGCCTGCTGGCCAACCAGTTGATGACGCCCGCCCAGCGCGAGGAGTTCGAGCGCGAGCTGGAGATGAACCTCGCCGTCAGCCTGCCGGGCAGCGGCCGCTTCCGCGCCAACATCTACCTGCAGCGCGGCGAGGTCTCGATGGTGGTGCGCCTGATCCGCACCGAGATTCCCAGCCTGGAAAGCCTCGGCCTGCCGCCGCTGCTGGAGAAGCTCGCCCTGCAGGACCGTGGGCTGATCCTGGTGGTCGGCGCCGCCGGTTCCGGCAAGTCCACCACCCTCGCGGCCATGCTCGATCACCGCAACGCCCAACGCAGCGGGCACATCCTCTGCGTCGAGGACCCCATCGAGTTCCTCCACAGCCACCGCCGCTCGATCATCGACCAGCGCGAGGTCGGCCTGGATACCCACAGCTTTTCCGCCGCCCTGCGCAACGTCCTGCGCGAGGCACCGGACGTGATCATGATCGGCGAGATACGCGATGCCGACACCATGCAACACGCCCTGCACTACGCCGAGACCGGCCACCTGTGCGTGGCCACCCTGCACGGCACCAGCGCCCGCCATGCGGTGGAGCGCATCACCCGCTTCTTCCCCGACGCGGCACGGCGCCAGGTGCTCGGCGACCTGTCGCAGAACCTCCTGGCCATGGTCGGCCAGCGCCTGGTGCCCGGCGTCGACCACAAGCGCGTGGCGGCGATCGAGCTGATGCTGGGCACGCCCCATGTGCGCGACCTGATCCTGCGCGATGAGCTGCACGAGCTGAAAAGTGCGATCGAGAACGCCCTGGAAAGCGGCTCCTGCAGCTTCGACCAGAGCCTGTTCAAGCTGGTGGAAGCCGGACGCATCAGCCTCTCCGAAGCGCTGAAGTTCGCCGACTCGCGCACCGATCTCGCGCTGAAGATCAAGCTCGAACGCGGCTTCGACCCCCAGGACAGCGAGCGCAAGGTGCTGCGCGACCATTGAGCCACGAGCCATCCTGCGAGGCCGGGCGGTGGCCGGTGTCGCCGCCAGGAGAAAGGGCCGTCCCCCCTTGCCAAGCGCGGCGCTTCCTGCGAAAACGCGGCCCCCCAACGGCGAGCGAGCAGCCATGAGCGACGAACTGAAGATCGAGGACATCCACCCGGGCGACGGCAAGGCCGTGGTCAAGGGCGCGCTGATCACCACCCACTACAACGGCTGGCTGGAGGACGGCACCCTGTTCGACTCCTCCATCGAGAAAGGCCGGCCCTTCCAATGCGTCATCGGCACCGGCCGGGTGATCAAGGGCTGGGACCAGGGCCTGATGGGCATGCAGGTGGGCGGCAAACGCAAGCTGCAGGTCCCCGCGCACCTGGCCTACGGCGAACGCCAGGTGGGCAGGATCCCGCCGAACTCGAACCTGCTGTTCGAGATCGAGCTGCTGGAAGTGCTGACCCGGGACGACTGATCCCCCTCACGAGACTGCGCCATGCCCCACGCTCCCTCCCTCGCCGAGGCCGAAGCCCTTTTCGCCCCCTACCTGCAACGCTGGCGGCTGACGCCGGACGGCGAGGCGCTGCTCACCCCCAGCGGCGCGCTGCTGCCGGTGCGCCAGGAGGGTCGCGCTGCGATGCTCAAGGTCAGCCAGAACGAGGATGAACGCCTCGGCGCCCGGGTGATGCAGGCCTGGAACGGCGCGGGGGCGGCACAGGTACTGGAGATCGACGGCGATGGCCTGCTGCTGGAGCACGGCGGCGCCCCGCTGATCGCCATGGCCCAGGACGGTGACGACGGCCTGGCCACCACCCTGCTCTGCCGCGCCCTGGCCCGACTCCACGCCTACGACGGCCACCGTCCCGAAGGGCTGAAGGACCTGCACGCCTGGTTCGCCGACCTGGCGCCGGCCGCACGCCGCCACGGCGGCTTCCTCGTCGAAGCCGATGCCCTGGCCCGCCAGCTGCTGGCCGCGCCTTGCGAACAGCGGCTGCTGCACGGCGACCTGCACCACGGCAACCTCCTCGACTTCGGCCCGCGCGGCTGGCTGGCCATCGACCCCAAGGGCCTGGTGGGCGACCGCGCACTGGACTATGCGGTGATCTTCGCCAACCCCGACCTCTGCGACCCCAGCCGCCCGGTGGGCACCGACCCGGCGCGCTTCCAGCGGCGCCTGGCCATCGTCTGCCGCGAATCCGGCCTGGAACGCCAGCGCCTGCTGCAATGGCTGGTGGCCTGGTGCGGCCTCTCCGCTGCCTGGTTCCTCGACGACGATGACCCGAACGCCGATATCGACCTGGCGGTGGGGGCGTTGGCGTTGGAGGCGTTGGCGACGCAGTAGCGTTCCTGTGTCGGAGATGGGCAGCCCTGCGGGCTGCTTTTCGTAGGATGGGTAGAGCGGAGCGAAACCCATGCGGCGGAGGTGGCGCAACCCCTTGGGTGCCCGGAAAGGGCCGTGCTTGAGCGCTTGCTTTAAATCACAACACGGAGCGAATTCACTCGCGAAAGGCCGAGCCCCGTGCTGGGGCCCGGCACGCTTGGCCAACCTAGGGTTTCGGCCGCTCGTACGAACCCAGGTCGCAGCGGGCCACGCCGTCGCCATCACCGTCACGCGGGCGCTTGGAGCCGCGCTGGTCGTGGGCGGTGCAGCTGCCGATACCAGCGTCCACCGCCGGGCTGCGCGGGCGCAGGGCGTGGGTCTGGGTCAGGCCGTTGTTGTCCGCCAGGGGGTAGAGCACCTTGGTGAGGACGTCGGTCTGCTCCACGTACAGGTCGCCGGTGCAGTTGCCGGGCCCGGTGCCCAGCAGCAGGCCGATGGCCTTGTATTGCGCCTGGGCGCCCTGGTTGTCGCAGTTCATCGGCGTCTCCAGGCTCTCGTCGAGGTTGCCGGCGATGATGCTGTTGCGCAGGGTCACCGAGCCCGTGTTGATCAACCCGTAGCCACCGCTGTTGTTGGCGATGGTGACGTTGACCAGCAGCGCCTCCGGGCTTGCGCTGATCCACGGCTGGCCGTTGTTCAGGGTGGCCTGGGCCCGGTAGTACTGGGTGTTGCCGCTGAGGGTCGAGTTGGCGAGGGTCAGCGTGCCGTCGTTGCCGATGGCCGAGCCGAAACTGGACCCGTTGCCGCTGAAGGTGGTCCGCGCCACGTCGGCCGTGCCACGGTTGTAGAGGCCGCCGCCGTAGCCGGCATCATCGTCGTCGCTGGCGGAGTTGCCCTGCACGCTGCTGTCGCGCAGCAGCAGCTCGCCGGTGTTGTAGATGCCGCCGCCCAGGCCGAAGTGGCCTTCGCCGGCGCCGGCGCGGTTGTTGGCGATGACCGAGCGGTGCACGGCCAGGCGCCCGTCGTTGGCGATGCCGCCGCCATTGCCGGGGCTGAAGGCACCGGTGGAGCTGTTGCGGCTCACCTCCACCTGGCGCAACACCACCTCGCCATGGTTCTCCAGGGCGCCGCCGTAGGTGGAGCTGTGGCCACCGGTGAGGCGCAGGCGCTCGAGCACCACGCGGGCGCCGTCGAACACCTCCAGCAGGCGGTCATTGGCCTGCGGGGTGCCGCTGATCACGGTCGCGGCCGGGCCCTGGCCGATGATTTCGAGGGCGTCGTGGATGTCGAGGTCGCCATTGAGGTTGTCGTCTTCGTCGACGACGTCGCCCTCCTCGTCGCGACCGGCCGGCAGGCTCAGGCGATAGGTCTGCGCCTGGAGCACGATGCGGTCCGGGCCCGGCGCGGCGTTGGCGGCGGAGATGGCGTCGCGTAGCGAGCAGTGGGCATCGCAGACGCCGTCGTAGCTGTCTTCGGTCTGGTTGACGACGAAATCGGCGGCGCGGGCGGCCTGGCTGCCCAGTACCAGGGCGACGAGGGTGGCGGTGGCGAGGGGGGAGATGAGCGGCTTGTGCATGAGCTGTCCTGCGTGTCGAGGACAGGGCGTCCACGGGACGCACGGCGGCCCTGCCCTGTCGGTTCCTTGGGGCGCGGACACGACGCGGCTTCCGCTCCTGCCGCGCGACGCCTCGTCACGCGGCTAGTGATGGACCGGGCGTTTCCGGCCTTGGTTCCGATGGATTTCGCCCACCGGTCGCTCCGGGTCCTTGGGGATTGGGTCGGGTGGGCGGCTAAGCGGGATTCCGGTGCTCGCGGCAGATCAGCACCTCGTCGCCGGCGGCCAGGGGCTCCTTGGTCAGCCCGCAGAAGGGCAGGCCGTCCTGGGTGCGGTGGAAACGGCAGGTGCGGCACAAGCCGAACGAGGGCACGTCGACGCTGCGCTGGACGTTGCGCAGCAGGTCGCCGAGCAGCGCCTCCAGTTCCCCGGCGGCGGGCCCCATGCGCGCGGTGGCGGCGGCGAGGAAGTCCGGCGGCAGCACCGCCCCCAGCAGCTCGCGGGCCGATGGCGTGAGTTCCAGGTGCACGCTGCGACGGTCCTGCTGGTCGGGGCGCTTGACCAGCAGCCCCTTGGCTTCGAGGGCCTTGAGCGACTGCGACACGGTGCCCTTGGTCAGCCCCAGGTAGTCGGTCACCGCCAGTGGCGTGTCGGAATAGCGGTTGCAACGCGCGAGGTAGAGCACGGCGCTGAACTGGATGGGCTGCAGCTCGGCCAGCAGCGGATGCTCGCGGAACCAGACGCGGGTCAGGCTGGACAGGCGTTCCAGCAGATCGAAGAGCACGGCGTTTCTCCCGATAGATTTTGCCGATGGATAGTATCGAATAAAAACTATATCGGCCCAAGCCCAGCGGATGTAATCTCGCCGCTGAAGGTATCGGATCGATACCAATAACGGAGAAATGCCATGACCCACGCTCGCTACTACCACGCTGGTTGCCCCGTCTGCGTCGAAGCCGAACGCACCCTCCTCGGCCTGCTCGATTCGAAGGTGCAGGTCGAGATCGTCCACCTCGGCGATGTGCCGGCCCGCGTCGCCGAGGCGGAGGGCGCCGGCGTGAAATCGGTTCCCGCCCTGGTGGTGGACGGCCAGGTGCTGCACCTGAACTTCGGCGCCGCCCTCGCCGATCTCAAGTAACCCGCCGGCGGGTCGCGTTCGCCATCGCGACCCGCTCCCCCACGAGGACCCCATCATGCAGATCAAGGTATTCGACACCCACGTGCGCACCCGCGACGGGCGCTACCTGCACTTCGACGTGCTCATCGACTCGGCCGAGCAACCCCGGGCCGAGCGCTTCGCCCGCGACTGGCTGGGCAGCCTCGGCCTGGCCGACGCCGACATCGCCCAGAGCCAGTGCCTGTACTGCCACAGCGAGTCGGCCCCGGAGCCGGTGGCCGCGGCCATCGCGCGCGACGGCTACTTCATCATCCCGCTGCAAGGCTTCGAGGCGGCATCGTGAACGCCTACCAACCGCTGCACTGCGATCTCCACGACTACCTGGAGATCGCCTGCCTGCGCGGCTACCGGCTGCGGGTGGAGCCGACCGACGGCGACCCCTTCGAAGCCCGCGCCCTGACCACCCGTACCGCTGCCAGCAAGGAGGAATTCCTGCGCTTCGACGACCTGCGCGAAATACGCCTCGACCGGTTGCTGGCGATCACCCCGCTGGACCCCGGCGCCAGCTTCGGCCGGGTGTTGCTGGCGGGCGCGGCCTGTTCGATTCCCTGATGCAGGGCCGCATCTACCCGTAAGTCGGGTGCAACCCGACAGCCGCCTCAGCGTCCCAGGTTGGCCGCCGCCCAGTCGCGCTGGCGGGCCAGCACCGAGGCGACGGGTTCGCCCACCAGTTCCTCGTAGACCGAGGGGGCGGTGGCCCCTTCGGTGTTGATCAGCAGCACCCGGGCATTGGCGTCCAGGCCCAGTTCGGCGGCGCGCTCGGGTTCGGCCAGCAGGCGCAGCAGCCCGGCGAGACCAGCAGCGCCGGATTCGCCGGCGATCACCGGGATGTCCCGGGCGCTGCCGGCGGCGAGCACGCCCATGGCAGCCACCGCGTCGGCGTCCTCGACCTTGAGGAAGGCGTCGATGCTGCCCTCCAGGAAGCGCCAGGCCAGCGGCGAGGTGGCGCCGCAGGCGAGCCCGGCCATCACCGAATCCACCGAGCCCGTGGCCCGTGCCGGCGCCCCCGCCAGCGCGCTCTGGTAGAGGCAGTCGGCCTGGCTCGGCTCCACCACCAGCAGGGTCGGCCGCGAGGCGCTGCAGCGTTCCCAGTAGTAGCTGGCGATGCCCGCTGCCAGGCCGCCGACGCCGCCCTGCAGGATGATGTGGGTGTAGGCGTCGACGCCGGCGGTCTCGATCACCTCTTCGGCGATGATGCCGTAGCCCTGCATCACATCGCGGGGGATCTCCTCGTAGCCCTCCCAGGAGGTGTCGGCCACCACCTGCCAGCCGTAGGCGAGTGCCAGGGAAGCGGCCTCCTCGACCGAGTCGTCGTAGTTGCCGGCGATGCGCCGTATCTGTGCGCCGTAGGCGGCGATGGCGCGCTCGCGCTCCTCGCTGACATGGGCATGGAGCACGATCACGCAGTCGCAGCCGATGCTGCGGGCGGCGGCGGCCAGGGCGCGACCATGGTTGCCGTCGGTGGCGCTGACCACGGTGAAGCCGGCCAGGCGCGAGCGCTGCTCGCCGGCCAGCAGGCTGGCTGCGTCGAAGCCCTGGGCGGGGAAGCGCCGCAGGATCAGGCGTACCAGGGCGATGGGGGCGCCCAGGGCCTTGAAGCTGGCCAGCGGCGAGCGCAGGGATTCGTCCTTGATGCACAGCCGCGCGATGCCCAGGCGCGCGGCCAGGTCGGGCAGGCTCCAGAGCGGTGTCGCACGCGGGCTCAGTTCCGCCCAGTCGGCCAGCCAGGCGCGGTCCTGGCTGGCCTGGGCGATGTTCATCAGCGCGCGCAGCTCCGTGGGGTAGCCACCGTGCACCACGCGGGGGTTGAGCAGCAGTTCGAGCGGCGCGGCAGCGGCCCGGTCCGGCAACGCCGGCATCTCGTAAACGGCCGGGCGACGCTGGGCCGGGCGCGCGGCACCGAGGCGGTCCACCACCAGCTCCAGCAGCAGGCGCGCACCGGCCAGCAGGTGTTCGTCGTCGGTGGACTCACGCGGGTTGTGGCTGATGCCGCCCCGGCTGGGCACGAAGATCATCGCCGCCGGGGCGATGCGCGCGATCATCTGCGCGTCGTGGCCGGCACCGGAGGTCATGCGTCGGTGGCTCAGGCCCAGACGCCGGGCGGCGGCTTCGATCGCCTCCACCAGCTCGCCGTCGAACACCACCGGTCGGGTGCGTGCCAGGAACTGGCTGTCGATCTGCACGCCACGGTGCTCGGCGAGTGAGGCAAGGTAACCCTGCAGGCGCCGCTCCACGCTCTGCAGGCGCTGTTCGTCGGGGTCGCGCAGGTCGACGCTGAAGCTGGCCAGGCGCGGGATGACGTTGATCAGGTTGGGCTCGAAGCGCATGCACCCGACGGTGGCCAGCGTGGTGCCCGACTCGTCGGCGATCAGCCGCAGCTGCTGGACGATGGTGGCCGCCACCAGCCCGGCGTCGTAGCGCAGGCGGGTCGGGGTGGTGCCGGCGTGGTTGGCGTGGCCGCGCACCGTGACCTGTTGCCAGGAAATGCCCTGGAGGTTCTCCACCACGCCGATCTCCAGGCCTTCCGCCTCCAGCACCGGGCCCTGCTCGATGTGCAGCTCCAGGTACTCGTGCACGGGGATGCCCCCGGGCTCCAGGTCGCCGGCGTAGCCGATGCGGCGCAGCTCGTCGCCCAGGCGGGTGCCGTCGCTGCCGACGATATCCAGCGCCTGCTCCACGGGCAGGCCGCCGGCGTAGACCAGGGAGCCGAGCATGTCCGGCTGGTAGCGCACGCCTTCCTCGTTGGTGAAGGCGGCGACGGTGATCGGCCGCAGCGGCTCGATCCCCGCCTCGCGGAAGGCCCGCGCCACCGCCAGCCCGGCGAGCACGCCGTAGCAGCCGTCGAGGGCGCCGGCGTTGGCGACGCTGTCGATGTGCGAGCCGAGCATCAGCGCCGGCGTCCCCGCCGCACCGCCCGGCAGGGTGCCGAAGATGTTGCCGATGCGGTCGATGCGCACCTCCAGCTCCAGCTCGCGCATCCAGCTGACCAGGAGGTCGCGCCCGGCCTTCTCGGTGTCACTGAGGGCGATGCGGGTACGCCCACCGCTGTCGTCCGTGCCCACCTCCCCCAGTTCGGCGAGCTGCGCCAGGAGCCGCTCGCCATCGAGGCGGGGCAGAGGGGGTTCGAGGTGTACGGCCATGTGGGGCGCTCCGGGTTGGATGGGGAAAGCGAGGTGGTGAAATACTATTTCCCACCCGCTGCCGTTCTTTTGCGTTATTGGGGCTTCCAGCGGAATTTCATTTCACCTGCTCGCGCGACCTGCCCACGGGACTGCAACCATGACCCTCGATGACTATGACCGCCGCCTGCTCGCGGAAATCCAGCGCGATGCGACCCTGCCGCAAAGCGAGCTGGGCGAGCGGGTGAATCTTTCCGCTGCCGCAGTGAACCGGCGGCTCAAGCGCTACCGCGACGAGGGCATCGTGCGCGGCCAGGTGGCGCTGGTGCAGCCGGAGCGGCTGGACCACCCGCTGACCGTCGTGGTGCAGGTGGAGGTGGAGAGCGAACGCATCGACCTGCTCGACGCGATGAAGCGCAGCTTCGCCCGCTGCCCCCAGGTGCAGCAGTGCTACTACACCGCCGGCGAATGGGACTTCGTGCTGATCCTGGCGGTGCGCACCATGGAGCAGTACACCGAGCTGACCCGTCGCCTGTTCTTCGAGAGCAACAACGTGCGGCGCTTCAAGACGCTGGTCTCCATGAGCAACGTCAAGGTGGGGCTGGAGATCCCCACCGACGCCGAGGCGCCTCAGGGCGCGGCCCGCTCGTAGGCGCCCAGGTCGCAGCCGGCGACACCGTCGCCGTTGCCGTCCTGCGGGCGCAGGGCCTTGCGCTGGTCGCTGGCGGTGCAGGTGCCGACCCCGGCGTCGATGGCCGGGCTGCCCGCGCGCAGCGGGTGCAGGGGCGGCGCGCCGGGCGCGGCGCTCAGCGGCTCGAGCACCTGGGTGAAGGTGAGCGCGTCGTCCAGGGGCAGGTCGGCGCTGCAGCCGTGGCCATCGCGGCCCAGCATCAGGCCGCGCACAGCGAAGGAGCGGCCCTGGTTCAGGCAGTTGCGCACGAACACCTCGCTGTCGTCGTTGATATGGCGGTTGCCGGCCACCAGGCTGTTGCGCACCGCCATGGCGGCGAAGTTCATCAGCCCATAGTTGCCGTTGCCCGCGATGGTGACGTTGCCCAGCAACGCCTGGGCGCCCTCCCCGCCCTGGCCCTGGGGCCGGCCGTTGACCAGCACGCCGCGGCCGAAGTAGGTCGGGTTGTTACTGAGGGTGCTGTTGACCAGGCGCAGCACACCGGTGTTGAGGATGGCCGCGCCGAGCCCGCCTTCACCCTGGCTGTTGCGCACCAGGGTGCTGCGGGCGATGTCGGCGAGGCCCTGGTTGTAGAGGCCGCCGCCAAAGCCGTTGTCGACGCCGTTGGAGCTGTTGTTGTGCTCCAGGGTCGAGTTGCGCATGCGCAGCTGGCCGGCGTTGTAGAGGCCGCCGCCACGGACTTCGTCGGTGGTTTCGGAGAAGGCCTGGTTGTCGACCAGGTGCGAGGAGCGGATGTCCAGCCAGCCGTAGTTGGCGATGGCGCCGCCCCAGCCATGGTCGGGGCCGGGGTCGATGGCGTAGACCTGGTTGTCGCGCAGCTCGACGTGCTCCAGGGTGGTCTCGCCCTGGTTGAGCAGGGCGCCGCCACGGGTGGCGCTGCGACCGTTGCGCAGGCTCAGTTGCTCAAGGTGCAGGCGCGCCCCCTCGCTGACGCTGAACAGGCGGCCCTGGCGACCGCCGTCGAGGAGGGTCTTGCCGGTGCCCGCGCCCACCAGGGCCAGCTCGCCGCTGACCACCAGCCCATCGTCGGCACCGGCACGGGTCGCGCCGCCGGGGTCGAGGACGTAGCGCCCTTCCGCCAGTCGGATGCGGTGGCTGCCGGGTTGCGCGGCGGCATAGGCGATGGCCTCGCGCAGCGAGCAGTCGGCATTGCACACGCCGTCGTCGCTATCGCCGGTCTTGCTGACGCGGATGTCCTCGGCCAAAACCGCCGGGGAGGCGAGGCTGAGCATCAGGGAAAGAAATGCGCTGCGGGTGGATCGGTCGGGCGCCATGGGGGAGTCCTTCTGCGGTGGCTGGGCGGGTGCCGAACGCGCCCTTCCCTGGGCCGACCCCAAATGGACTGCGCGGCGCCCCGGTTGTCCCCCTCGCCGGGCGATGGGCCGACGACAGGTCACCGCTCGCGCGCCACCCCGACCATCGGCGGTCTTGAACCGCCCGGGCGAGTTGTTCAGAATCGCCGCCTTTCGAAAACCGAGCAGTACCCACAATGAAGAAGAACCTGAGCCTGATCGCCCTCTGCATCGCTGCCTCCGCCCCCGCCTTCGCCAATGAGCAGGCGCAATCCAAGGGTTTCGTGGAGGACAGCAGCCTGAACGTGCTGCTGCGCAATGCCTACATGAACCGTGACTACAAGCACGGCAACCCCGACCGCATGGAATGGGGCCAGGGCTTCATCGGCAACTTCAGCTCCGGCTTCACCCAGGGCACCGTCGGCTTCGGCGTCGACGCCTTCGGCCTGTACGCCCTGCGCCTGGACGGTGGCAAGGGCCGCGTCGGCGCTGCCGGCATCGACTTCTTCAAGCCCGGTGACAGCGGCCACGCCCAGGACGACATCGCCCGCGCCGGCGCCGCCATCAAGGCCCGCATCTCCAACACCGTGATCAAGGTCGGCGACCAGATGCCCGCCCTGCCGGTCCTTAGCTACGACGACTCGCGCCTGCTGCCGGAAAGCTACACCGGCACCCTGATCACCTCGAAGGAGATCGAAGGCCTGGAACTGAACGTCGGCCGCTTCAACGCCGAAGCCCAGAAGAGCGCCGAGGCCCGCGACAGCGGCGGCCTGAAGCGCATCGACGTGTACGGCGGCAGCTACAAGTTCAACGACCAGTTCAGCACCTCGCTCTACGCCTCCGACGTGAAGGACGTGCTGAAGAAGCAGTACCTGAACCTGAACTACATCATCCCGGTGGCCGACGACCAATCCGTGACCCTGGACTTCAACGGCTACAAGACCCGCCTGGACAAGGAGTTCGCCACCAACGATGCGCGCGACAACCGCATCTGGAGCCTGGCGGCCACCTACGCCCTGGGCGGGCACTCCTTCACCCTGGCGCACCAGCGCAGCAGCGGTGACATCGGCTACCTCTACGGCGGCTACCAGAGCGGCGACTACATCGGCGACGGCGGCACCACCATCTGGCTGGCCAACTCCTACTGGTCCGACTTCAACGGCAAGGACGAGAACTCCTGGCAGGTCGCCTACGGCCTGGACTTCGCCGAATACGGCGTACCCGGCCTCAGCTACCGCGTGGCGTACGTGCGCGGCGACAACATCGACGCCGGCCAGGGCGGCCGCGGCCAGGAGCGCGAGATCTTCAACCAGGTGCAGTACGTGGTCCAGGAAGGCCCGGCCAAGGACCTGAAGATGAAGCTGCGCGGCTCCATGCTGCGTGCCTCCAACAACATCAACAGCTACGTCGACGACGGCAACGAAGTCCGCGTATTCGTCGAGTACCCGGTCAATATCTTCTGACCGAGCCCTCGCGAGCCCAAAAGCCCCGGCGTGAAAGCGCCGGGGCTTTTTTGTGGGGGCTGGAAAGTGGAGACGGGCAGCTTTCGCAGGTCGGGTGCAACCCGGCATGGGTGCAGGGGGGTTGCTCGGCAATGGACTGACGCTCCGAGAAGCGGTGGGCTGAAGCCCACCCTACGCATCACCCTACGCCCACCCGATGCACGCGTCCTTGAAAACATCGCGGATGAATCCGCTCCCACAAAGGCGCAGAGATCGGCGCAGCAGGGCTTGCGGCTCCCCGCTTCAACCTCGACCGGCGCACAAAAAAAGCGGCCGATCGATGCCGCAACCGACTAATGGCCTGGCGCCATCAGCCAAAGATGGGCACCATGCGCGCCCGGCGGCCCGGCCGCCCTGGATGAAGTCGTACCGATAAAGGAATGGATGTGAAGATGTTCAAGCGCACGGCCGCCATCGTCGCGGTGGCCCTGGTGGCGGGGGGTTGCTCCACCCGCACCTATTTCAAGCTCCCGGAAGACACCAAGGTCTCGGTCTACGAGCGTCCCCAGCAGTTCAGCCAGGGCATGGTGACCACCCGCCCGTTCTTCTGGAGCTCCGCCGGCGGCATCCCCTACAAGCTGACCGACAGCCACGGCACGCTGGTGCAACAGGGCAAGCTGCGCGCGCGCTTTCGCGTGGCGTCGATCTTCTGGCCGCCCTTCGCGATCATCTACTGGCCCATGGGCTTCGGTCAGCGTTGCTACGACCTGACCGCCGCCCAGCCGCAGCAGTGCACCCAGGGCGACCTGCTGCAGCTGCGCCGCGACCAGCGCCTGGCGGACTGATCCACCCAGGCAAGGAACAAGGGAGCCCCAGGGCTCCCTTTTTCATGGGCGCGCGCCGGGCGTCACCGCGCCTGGCCGATGGACGCGCGATAGAGCGTGGCCTCCTCGTCCAGCCAGGTGCCGAAATCCTCGTGCTTCTGGCCCACGCCCTCGCCCGGCTGCCACACCAGCCAGTAGGGAAAGGCGTAGGGCACGCTGATGCCGGTGAGCTGCACCAGCTCGCCCCGCGCCAGTGCGCCCTGTACCAGGCTGCGGCGTTCCAGGGCGATGCCCTGGCACAGGCGCAGGGCCTCCAGCACCAGGTTGGAGTCGTTTATCCACAGGCCCAGGTCCGCTGGCGGCTCGTCCACGCCGGCCGCCTGGCACCAGCGCAGCCAGGGTTCGGCGGTGCGGATCAGGGGCAGGCGCAGGGCCTGCTGGGGCGTCTGCGGCAGGTCGCCGCCATTGAGGCGCGGCGAGGCCACCAGCAGCAGTTCGTCGTCGAACAGCCGGCGCCGCTCCAGCCCCTCCCAGTTGCCCTGGCCCATGCGGATGGCCAGGTCGACCCCCGACTGGCGCAGGTCCTGCAACCCGAGGCTGGCTTGCAGGTGGATGCGGTAGAGCGGGTGGCGCGCCTGGAAACGCGGCAGGCGCGGCAGCAGCCACTGGGCGCCGAAGGACGGCATCACCGCGATGGTCAGCGCCTCGCGCTCGGGGCGGTCGCGCACCAGGCGGGTGGCTTCGCCGATGTCCTCCAGCGCCCGGCGGATCTGCAGGGCATAGAGGCGGCCATCCTCGTTCAGGCGCAGGCCGCGCCCTTCGCGGACGAACAGCGGCAGGCCGAGCAGCAGCTCCAGCTGCTTGATCTGCTGGCTGACGGCCGAGTGGGTGACGTGCAGCTCGGCCGCGGCCCGGGTGATGCTGCCCAGGCGCGCGACCGCTTCGAAGCTGCGCAGCGAGGCCAGTGGAGGCATGTGGTTCATGTAAGGAAAACTAACAGGAATCGGCAGAAAGTATCGATATTCACGGCACCGGCGCGCCGCTATTTTCTGGTGAGCCGCCCACCTGGTCGAGGCGCTTCCTCCAATCCGTCGCCAAGGAACCTGTTAATGAAACTGATCGGTATGCTGGATTCCCCTTATGTACGCCGGGTCGCCATCAGCCTGCGGGCGCTCGACATCCCCTTCGAGCACGAGGCGGTTTCGGTGTTTCGTCATTTCGATGCCTTCAAGGCGATCAACCCGGTGGTCAAGGCACCGACCCTGGTGCTCGACGACGGCACCACGCTGATGGATTCGAGCCTGATCCTCGACTTCCTGGAAACCCTCGCCGGGCGCAGCCTCCTGCCCGCAGCGCCAGCCCCGCGCGCCCAGGCCCTGCGCGTGGTCGGCCTGGCCCTGGCGCTGTGCGAGAAGGCGGTGCAGATCGTCTACGAGAAGGAGCTGCGCCCGCAGGACAAGCAGCACGCGCCCTGGCTGGAGCGGGTGCGCTACCAGTTGCACGCGGCCTGCAGCGAGCTGGAGACGGAACTGGCCCGCCGCCCCCTGGGCGAAGGCGCCGCGATCGGCCAGGACGGCATCAGCCTGGCGGTGGCCTGGGGCTTCGCCCAGCGGGTGATCCGCGACGAACTGGAGCCCGCCGGCTACCCGTCGCTGGCGGCCTTCGCCGAACGCGCCGAGCGGCTGCCGGCCTTCCTCGCCACGCCAATGGCTTAACAAACCTTCACAGTTCCACGACAAAGCAGGCAATATTCGCCGCCGGTGGCTGCCTAGGATGGACAGCTCCGACGGCCTGCCGCTCGCGACAGGCGACCACCATTCCGACAGGGACAGTCGCCATGACACTCACCCGCCTCTTCGATTCGCTGCTCGCCCTGGCTGGCGTGCTGGCGCTGGCCGGCACCCTCGCGGCGGCCGACTGGCAAGCCCTCGCCCGCCTCGATACCAGCCACGCCCAGGACCTGTTCCTGCCCCTTGCCGCCAGCGACAAGCGCCCGCCCCTGGCCCTGCCGGCCAGCCTGGAGCTGCCCCAGGCCGGGCCGCTGGCACGGTCACTGCTTGGCAATCCGGCGCGCTACGTGTTCTGAGCCGGCGACCGGCGGGAGTGGATGGCCCATGGCGCGAAACCCGGAACATGCCCTGGCGGACCTCGGTCAACTGCTGGGAGAGATCAGGAACTGGCCGTGCATCAGCGAGCCCCGCCCCGGCAGCTTCTACCTGGGGCACCGGCCGTTCTGCCACATCCGGGTGCGCGGCGCCCGGCGCTGGGTGGATATCCGCACGCGGCGCGCCTGGCTGCCCCGGTTCGACCTGCCGCCGAACGACGCGCAGAGCCGCCTGGCCCTGCGTATCCTGCTGCACCAGGCGTACCGGATAGACCGGCAACCCCTGCATTCAAGGAGAGAAGGATGAAGATGTTACGCAGTGCCCTGTTGGCCTTCGGCCTGCTGGCCTGCACCCTCGCCCAGGCCACGGAGGCGCAGAAGATCGAGCAGGCCAAGGCTGCCGCGGGCGCCTGGCTGGCCATCGCCGACAGCGAGGATTACCTGCGCAGCTGGCAGCAGGCGGCGAGCCTGTTCCGTCACTCGGTGACGCGCTATGACTGGATCAACCTGGCGGTGGACCTGCGCTCGCCCCTGGGGGCGGTGCGGGCGCGCACGCTGCAGTCGGCCAAGTACGCGACCCAGCTGCCGGGCCTGCCGGACGGCGAGTACGTGATCCTCGAGTACCGCAGCAACTTCGAGCACCACAGCGAGGCGGTGGAGACGGTGACGCCGATGCGCGACACCGACGGCCAGTGGCGGGTGGCCGGGTACTACGTCGATTGAAAGAGGCCGACCCGGGCGGGTCGGCCAGGCACGCGGCCTACAGGACGAATTTCGCGACGACGGCCGCCACGCCCAGCACGGCCAGGACGATGCCGCCGATCAGCACCAGGCGCCCGGTGCGATCCTCAACGGAGGCGGCCACTGCGGGAGCCTCGGGCGCCGGCGCGGCGGCGCGTAGCGGATTGGCCACCGCCGGCTGGCTGGCCGGGCGCGGGGCAGCGACCGGCTTGGGCAGGTCGATCACGCGGACGAACTGGGTGGCGTCCTCGTCGGCGGCCTGGCGCACTTCCACCTTGGGCCCGATCACCAGCAGCGTCACCGAGGCCATGCGCACCTGGTCACCCGGCGCCAGCACCGCGGTGCCGACCTTCTGCTGGTTGACGAACACGCCGTTGGCCGAGGCCAGGTCCTTGATCTCCAGCACGTCGTCCTTGAGGAAGAACTCGGCATGGCGACGGGACAGCTCCAGGTCGCTGAAGCACAGCTCGCACTTCACCGAACGGCCGAAGGTCATGGAGCCGGTGACGTGGAACTTCTGCCCTTCGTGCTCGCCCTTGATCACCTGCAGGAACCAGCGCGCGGTGGGCGCGGCCTTGGGCTTGACCTTGGCCGGGTCGACCAGCAGCAGCTCCAGGGTGCCGATGCGCACGCGGTCGTCGGAGCGCAGCTGGTAGCGCGCACCGATGCGCTCGCCGTTGACGAAGGTGCCGCTGCGGGTGCCGCAGTCGGTGAGGTAGTAGAGGCCGTGGTCCTGGCGGATCTCCGCATGGAAGGGGCTGACCTCGGCCTCGTTGAGTACCAGGTGGTTGCGGGCGTCCTGGCCGATGGTGAAGCGTTCGTCCGCCAGCCAGACCGGTTCCTGGCGATTGTCCGCGAAGTGAATCCTGAGCATGTCCGAAATCCTTGATCCTGGTTGCGCCAAGCCGATCACCCAGCTGGCCCGTCGATGCGCATCAGTCGAAGATGCGGTTCCATAAACGCTTGACCGGGTTGGCGGTCTGTTGCTGCTGCCGCGCCTGGCTGCGTACCACCTGGGCCTTGCGCACGCGCATGGCGTGGTCGGCCTGCAGCTGCAGCAGCTGCGGGTCTTCCGGCGCCACCGCGAGGCCACCCTTGATGTATTCCAGGGCCAGGGCGAACTCACGGTGGCCGTAGGCTTCCTCGGCCAGCAGGGCGAAGCGCCGCGCCACCTGTTCGAGGCCCGCGAATGCGCGCGGGTTCTCGGGTTGCAAGGCCAGCGCCTGCTGGTAGTAGGCCACCGCGCTGTCGCCCTCGGGCTGCAGCAGGCGGTCTTCGGCCAGGCGCTGGTCGCCCAGGGCCACCTGGGCGTCGACCCGGGCCTGCAGCACGCGGGCCAGGCCCTGGGTGGCGGCGGCGTTGCCGGCATCCAGGGCCAGCACCTGGTTGAAGTAGTGCTCGGCGCTGTCGCCGGCCGGCTCCACCAGGCTGCCGGCGCTCAGGCGCAGTTCCGCCTGGGCCAGCAGGTCGTCGATCTTCTTCTGTTGCAGCAGGTGGTAGCCGAGGCCGCCGCCCATGGCGAGCAGCAGCATGCCCAGCAGGGCCCAGCCCCAGATCGGCATGCCACGGCGCGGGGCCGGCTGCGCGGGGGCGGCAGGCGCTGCCTTCGCCTTGCGCGTGGGGCTGGCGTCGCGCGGGGCGGCCTTGGGGGCGGGGGTCAGGCGGGTGTTGTCGAGCTCGCCCTCGTTGAGTTCGGCCAGGCTCGCCAGCAGCACGCGGCAGTCGGCGAAGCGCTCGTCGGGGTCCTTGGCCAGCATGCGGTCGAGCAGGAACTGGTAGCGCTCCAGGGCGCCGTGCAGGCGCGGGGGCTCCTGCTGCACATGGTTCATCACCGTCTGGGTGTAGCTGGAGCCACGGAAGGGATTGGTGCCGCCGAGCATCTCCAGGAGGATGACGCCCAGGCTGTAGATGTCGCTGCGCGCGTCCAGCGGCTGGCACTGGGCCTGCTCGGGGCTGCTGTAGGCGGGGCTGCCGACGGCGACGTTGTACTGGGTCAGCTCGCTGTCGAGTTCCAGCTCCTTGGCGATGCCGAAGTCGCTGAGCACCGCGGTGCCGTCCTCGCGGAAGAGGATGTTGGCCGGCTTGATGTCGCGGTGGACCATGCCCTTGTCATGCACCACCACCAGCGCGGCGGCGATCTGCCGGACGATGTCCAGCGCCCGCTGCGGCTCGAAGCGCTCGCCCCGGTGCTGCGCCAGGTCGCCACCGGCGACGAACTCCATGGCGATGTAGTAGCGCCCGTCGGCGAGCTGGCCGATGTCGTGGATGGTGATGATCGAGGGGTGGTGCAGGGATGCGACCAGGTGCGCTTCCTTGACGAAGCGCCTGGCGAAGGCTTCGTCGTCGAGGCGCTGCAGCACCTTGATCGCCACCTGGCGATGCAGCGACTCCTGGGTCGCGAGGTAGACCTCGGCCATGCCGCCCTTGCCCAGCCGGCCGTGCACGCTGTAGCCGGGTATTTCTAGCAAGCTGTCATTCATAGGGAGTCGATGCGCGTCGGATTCATCGTGGTTTTCGGGGGTTGAACAAACGGCTGAGGAAGGAACGCGGGGGTGGGGCCTTGGCCGGTCCCTGCTCCTGCGCGGGCAGGCCCAGCACGATGCAGGAGATATTGTCCCTGCCGCCATGGCTATTGGCTAGTACGATCAGCTGATCGACCATACCGTCCAGCGTCCGGGCCTTGTTGCACTGGGCATGGATCTCCTCGTCCTCCAGCTCGCCGCTGAGGCCGTCGCTGCACAGCAGCAGCAGTTCGCCGGGAAGCAGGCTGCCACTGAGCAGGCCGACTTCCAGCGCCTGGTCGTCGCGCCCCAGGCACTGGGTGATGACATTGCGCCGTGCGTCGGTGCGCGCCTGCTCGGGGGTCATCTGGCCCGCGTCCACCAGCGCCTGGACCCAGCTGTGGTCGCGGCTGATCTGGTGGATGCCGGCGGCGTCGATGCGATAGGCGCGGCTGTCGCCGACCCAGGCCAGTTCGAAATCGGTGCCCTGGAAGCGCACCGCCACCAGGGTGGTGCCCATGCCACGGCGCTCGTCGTCGAGCCCTTCGGCAGCATCGAGCACCGCCAGGTTGGCCGCGTGCACGGCGGCTTCCAGGTCGAGGCCCCGGGTCAGCTCGCGCTCCAGGGTCTCCAGGGCGATGGCGCTGGCCACTTCGCCGCAGCTGTGCCCGCCCATGCCGTCGGCGACCGCCCAGAGGCCGAGCGCCGGCCTGCACAGCAGCGCATCCTCGTTGTGATCGCGAACCCGTCCGGCGACCGATTGCGCCGCATAGCCCAGGGGTTCCTGGCCAGGCGTCATTCCCATGCTTTCCCGTCCGTACTGCCACCGCGTGAACTCATCCGGCGCCGCGCCCCGGGGCCCGTCACCGCAACCCCGCATGATGCGATCACGGGCGTGCGCTGTCGCGGTTTTCCATGCCCAAGTGTTAAGCAGTCGAGGCTTTGCGCGGGCCTGCAGCTCGCCGCTTCCCGACTATGCTTCTGGGTGTAGCAGCAAATGGCCGGCTCCGGCAGCCGAAGGAGGTGCGGGTGATCGAGAGCGTTGCATCGCAGGGATGCGCCACCCCCAACCCCTGACGGAGAAGCACCATGAGCAAAGGCATGAACGCGAAGAAGGAAAGCAAGAAGAAGCCGCTGAAGAGCGCCCACGAGAAGCGCATGGCCAAGCGCGACAAGAAGCATGGCGATGGCCTGCTGGGCAGCCACGGGGCATTGCCCTAGGGCGTAGCGGCAAGGGGGAAGGCGGGCCGGGCGAGCCCGACCGCCATCCATGGGTTCAACTCGACAGCGCTCGGTACCGGCCACCCGGTGCCGGGCGCTTTCGCATGCGGGCGAACCGCGCGCCGTGGCACGGGTCGAAGCACCTACTTTCCGGGGTCCGAGGACGATCGATGGTCTACCAACGTACCAATGCATGGATGCTCGCGCTGGGCCTGCCGCTGCTGCTGGCCGGATGCGCCTCCCACTCCTGCGACGAGCCGATGTCGGGCGAGCAATGCCGCGAGGAGCGCCTGCTGTACCAGAACGACATGCTGCAGGCGAAGATGCTGGTCGCCTCCGGTGAGCCGGACAACTTCGAGCTGGCCTCGGCCCTGCTCAGCCGTGCCGAGGCGCAAGACCAGCGCGGCGAGGTGCCCTTCTACCAGGCGGTGCTGAAGATCCACGAGGGCCCGCAGGTGGAGGAAGTGCTCAGCCTGCTGGAACGGGCCGCCGCGAAGCACCACCCCCACGCCACCGCGCTGCTCTACAAGATCTACGCCGAGCCCTTCCTGATCAGCGAGGCGGACCCGCTGAAGGCCGAGCTGTATCGCGCCGACTACGCCAACCTGGACGTGGCCAAGAGTGGCTATCCGTCGTTCGAGAAGGCCCTGGCGGTGGTCAACGCCCTGGTCACGCCCCCGCCCCCGCCACCCGTCCAGGCGCCGGAGCAGTAGCGGCGCGCCTGCGGCAATCCACCGTCCTCCCCCGGACGACGAGCTGTTGCACAATCCCCCGCCGAGCCCGGCGCCAGACCGGGCCATCGCTTCGCCTGCGCGTGTAGACCTGACCCGGGTCCCCGGACCCTCCAGCGAGGTTTACCCAATGAGCATCACCTCCAGCGGCATCTGCGCCGCCGCCGACCAGCTCAACGGCTTCGTCGGCTTCAACACCAAGACCGGGCGGCACATCGTGCGCTTCAGCGAGGACTCGTTCGGCATGGATGTGGACAACGACAGCATCATGCCGGCCTGCGAATTCGTCTGGCAGCCCCATGGCGACCGCACCATGACCCTCAAGCGCGAGCTGATCCAGCTGCTGCTGGAGCAGAACATCGACGATCGCCTCAACGTCACCGAGCCCCTGCGCGTCTACATGCGCCGCAAGGACCTGCCGGAAATCACCGCCGAGCGCCAGCTCAAGCCGTCCACCCTGACGGCCTGAGCCGTGCCCCGCGTCGCCCGGCGCCGTCGGGCCCGCCCAGCGCCCGGCCGACGCCGCCTGCCCGAGCCCCCTGGATGGCCATTGAAAAGGCAGGCGAGGCGGCGCGGCCGTTCTTCGACAGCGGCTAGACCTTGATCACCACCGCCGGCTGGGGCACGCCGTCGGCATCCAGCTCGTAGCAATAGGCCTCCTTGAGATCGGCCTTGCCGCTGTCGGTGTAGACCAGCAGGCGCTTGCCGTCGGTGCGGGTCTTGACCAGGCCGTAGGCACTGCGGCTGAAGGCGAAGAAGTCGCCGCGCTTCTCCGCCTTTTCCTTGTCGGAAAGATGCGCCCAGCCCTCCAGGCGGAAGAAGGCCACCAGCTCGGTCACGAACACCAGTGGCTCGTCCACCCGCGAGTAGCGGCCGAGCGCGCCCATCAGGGTGGCGCGGGGGTGGATGTACTCGTTCATCGGGTCATCACCGCTGGAGACGATGTTGACGATGGACTCGACGCGCTTGAAGAAGCCGCCGGAGAAGTCCGCCGAGCCGTGGTGCGGCACCTTGAAGACCTCCGCGCGCAGGTCGATCTCGCCGGCGTCGTGCTGGCGCGCCAGGGTACGCCCGGCTTCGTCGTTGAGGTCACCGCAGAACAGGTAGTTGAAGCCGCCATAGCGCAGGCGGAAGACGATCGAATGGCCATTGATGGTGTGCGAGGCGGAAAAACCGGCGAACCCCTCGGCACCGATGTCGAGGGACTCGTGGCCGACACGCGGCCCGGAAGGCGTGCTGCCGAGGAACGGCAGGCCGCTCGCCCCGCCGGCCTCGCTGAGCAGCGGGCCGAGCACCTGCACGTCGATGTCCTCGTCACGCAGAAAATCGAAGGCGTCGTGCTGGCCCTCGGACAGGCGGCGGAACTCGATGCCGGGGTGCCCCAGCTGCGCGGCCCGTGCCTGCCAGGCCTCCAGCGCCTTGCGCCAGGCGCGGAAGTCGGTGTTCATCGCCTCGGCCGGGACTTGCAGCGGGCTGTCCAGCAGCGGCGTGAGCAGCTTGATGCCGTCGGCGTCGAGGGTGGGGCCGAGCAGCTCGGTTTCCTTGCGCCCGGTCTTCGAGCGCTTGACCAGGCCGTTGTGGTAGATGCGCCGGGGCTCGATGAACAGGCGCTTGCGCGGTTCGGCGTTGGTCTCCGAGCGCTGGATCTGGGTCAGGCCGGAGAAGTGGTCGGCATCGCCATGGGTGACCAGGATGCAATCGATCACCTTGGGTGCCTCGGCGCGGGAACCGCGATAACGCGCGGCCAGGTAGCGCGCGAACATCTGGTTGTCGCCACCATCCACCAGCATCACCTTGCCGCCGGGGGTCTCGATCACCGCGCCATCGCCCTGCTGCACGTCGACGAAGTTGACCTTGAGCACCCGGCTGTCCGCCCGCGGGATCACCAGGTCGGCCGGTTTCAACCGACGCCCGTTGCGGCGCGCGGACTTAGGCGGTACCAGCCAGGCCTCGGTGGCGACCGGCAGGATGCTGCCGTCGGAGCGTTCCTGGTAGGTATGGGTGGCGATGCGCAGGTGGGTGTCGGTCACCTCCAGCACATCGACGTAGTCGCCCCAGGCCAGGGTGTAGAGCAGCTTGCCGGCCTTGGGGGCGTCGTAGACGTTGGCCAGGTCGACGGCAAGCACGGCGGCGGTGGTGGTCATGCTCAGGCTCCTTTTGCGCATGCTGGGCGCGCAGGAGCATAGAAGAGTGGTGGGCAGGCTGCCGCCGGCACGGCCAGGTCCCGACGAAGGTCGGGAGCGCTCAGTCGTCGGCGGCGGGGTCGAGGCCAGGGAACAGCACCTCGGTGAAGCCGAACCTGGAGAAATCGGTGATGCGCGAGGGATACAGGCGGCCGATCAGGTGATCGCATTCGTGCTGCACCACCCGCGCATGGAAACCCTCGACGCTGCGGTCGATCGGCCTGCCCTCGGGGTCGAGGCCCTGGTAGCGGATCGCCCGGTGGCGGTTCACCACCCCACGCAGGCCGGGCACCGAGAGGCAGCCTTCCCACCCCTCCTCCAGCGCCTCGCCCAGGGGCGTGATGACCGGGTTCAGGAGAATGGTGGGCGGCACCGGCGGTGCGTCGGGATAGCGCTCGCTGCGCTCGAAGCCGAAGATCACCAGTTGCAGGTCGACGCCGATCTGCGGTGCGGCCAGGCCGACGCCGCCGACATGCTCCATGGTCTCGAACATGTCGGCGATCAGGCGCCGCAATTCATCGCTGCCAACGAGTTCGGCAGGCACCGGAGGGGCGATGCGCAGCAGGCGCGGATCCCCCATCCTGAGGATTTCTCGGATCATCGGTCACTCTCCGCAGGGCCGTTGAAAGGAGCGGATGAAGCCAGCAACCACGCGGCTTTGCAAGGTTCCAGCGCAACGCGACGGGCAAGCGGGACGGCAGCCGGCGAAAGCCTTTTGGCGAGATGCGAATAAAACTGTAGGCAATCCCCGCGAGGACGGGTATGGTGTTGCGCACTGTGCTGCATGTGTCACCGTAAATCGATCCACGGTTTCAACCTTCGATTTATCCACTCTTTGCGCTCAGTCCGGCCTGGAAAGTTCCAACGCCGTGTCAACTTTGTTCAAGGAGTTTCAAAATGGCTGATCGTCAAACTGGCACCGTCAAGTGGTTCAACGATGAAAAAGGCTTCGGCTTCATCACCACCGATAACGGCCCGGACCTGTTCGTTCACTACCGCTCCATCCAGAGCGCCGGCTTCAAAAGCCTGAAGGAAGGCCAGAAGGTTTCCTTCATCGCCGTGCAAGGCCAGAAGGGCATGCAAGCCGACGAAGTACAAGTGATCTGATCACTGCCGTACAAGGAAACCGGCCTTCGGGCCGGTTTTTTTTTCAGGGTATTTTCTTCACCGCCGAGCCCTGCGGCACTGTCCTTGAAAAGGAGCCCCCATGCGTATCAAGAACTCCCACAGCAGCAAGCCCAAGGCCCCGCCCGCCGTCGAGACCAGCGAGTCGATCGCCGAGCAGGTCGCTGCCTTCCTGAAGTCCGGTGGTGAAATCCAGAAGATCGCCAAGGGCGTCAGTGGCCAAGGCGCGCCGAGCCGCCACATCCGTATCGGCAAGTAACGCCCTTCCGCGCCCCCTGGCGAGTGAGCCCGCTCATTCGCCGGGCGCAGCTTCGACACCGCGCCATACCCTCCCCGCTGCCTCCCCCCTTCCGCCCGCTTCACCTCGCGCAACCGCCCGGCGGCGGCGCCTCCCGCTCCTGCCCGCAGTATTAGACTGACCATCAGCACCACAGGGACCGTCAGCCAACCAGGGGGCCGATCCACCGCGAAACCGGAGGTTTGCCATGAACCGCCACTACTACATCAGCGACAACCTCAACGACCTGGAAAAGGTCGAGACCGAACTCGAGGCCAACGGCATCGACACCGAGCAGATCCACGTGCTCAGCGAACGCGATGCCGACGTCGAGCGCCACCACCTCCACGATGTCTCCTCCCTGATGAAGAAGGACGTGGTCCATTCCGGGCTGGTCGGCAGCCTGATCGGCCTGGCCCTCGCGGCGCTGGTGGTCTGCGTCGCCTGGGCCAGCGGCTGGACCGAGACCCGCGCCGGCTGGATCCCCTTCCTGTTCCTCGCCGCCGCCCTGCTGGGTTTCAGCATCTGGGAAGGCAGCCTGTTCGGCATGCAGACACCCAGCGCCGTGTTCAAGCGCTTCGAGCAGCGCCTGCACGAGGGCAAGCACGTGTTCTTCGTCGATGTGAAACCCACCCAGGAAGCCGTGCTGCAACAGGTGGTCAGCCATCACCCGATGCTGCGGATGGCGGGAACCGGCAGCGCCCCGCCGGATTGGGCGATTGCCGTCCAGCACCGGCTGCACCGCCTGCGCAAGATGATCTGAAGACGCCGCGCTCAGATGCCCGCCGCACTGCTCCGGGCTTCCGCCACCAGCCAGTCGATCAGTCGGCGTAGGCGCTCGCCGGGCGCGGCCTTGCGACTCCAGGCCAGGCGGTATTCCCAAGGGGTGGCGATGCGATGGTCAGGCCCGAAGGGCAGCACCAGCCGCCCCTGGGCGACGTCGTCGCCTGCCAGCGCGGTGGAGCCCAGGGCGAACCCCTGGCCGGCGACCGCACCCTGGATGGCATGGCCGATCAGCCCGAAGCGCATGCCCGCCGAGGCGTCCACGCCGGGGCCGACGTTGCTGTCGAACCAGTCGCCCCAGCTGGGAATGCTCAGGCGGGCGGCGCTCTTCCAGGTGGCATGGATCAGCCGCGCCCCCACAAGATCCTCGGGTTGGCGCAGGGGATGCTGTTCCAGGTAGGCCGGGCTGCACACCGGGAAGAAGTCCTCGCGGAACAGCAGCTCGCTGGAGGGCAGGCGGGTGCCGGCAGTAACGAAGCGGATCGCCAGGCTGGCCTCGCCGCGCTCCAGGTCCACCAGCTCCTCGGTGGCCTCCAGGCTCAGGGTGATGTCCGGGTTGGCGGCGGAGAACTGGTTGAGCCGCTTCATCAGCCAGTGGGAGGCGATGGAAGGCGCGCAGCTGATGTGCACCGGCCCCTCGCGTTCGCCGCGCAGCTCATCGGCCCCACGGACCAGCAGCTCGAAGGCCTGGGAGACGGTGGCGGCCAGGCGCCGGCCGTTGTCGTTGAGGGCCACGGTATTGCGCGTGCGGTCGAACAGGCTGACGCCCAGCTCCTCTTCGAGCAGGCGGATCTGCCGGCTGACCGCGCCGGGGGTGACCGAGAGCTCCTGGGCGGCCTCGGTGAAGTTGCGGCAGCGGGCCGCCACCTCGAAGGCGCGCAGGGCGATGAGCGAAGGCGTGCGCATGGGGTCTGCTTTGAGTTGAAGTCAAAGCATGATGACAAAACATCGTTTGAATGCAAGGTGGCGTGACGCGATCCTGCCCGCCTTGGCCGCGAGTCTGCGGCCCCTGCCCTGCGAGACCGATGATGAAAGCCCGCCGCCTGCCCCTGGATCTCTTCGCCTGCAGCCTGATGCTGGTGCTGTGCCTGATCTGGGGGTTCCAGCAGGTGTCGATCAAGCTGGTGGACGACGACGTCTCCGCGATCTTGCAGCTGGCGATCCGCTCCGGTGTCGCAGCCCTGGTGCTGGGCATCATCACCCTGTGCCGCGAGGGCCGCGGTGCCTTCAGCGACGGCACGCTGCTGCCGGGCCTGGGCGTGGGACTGCTGTTCGCCCTGGAATTCCTCTTCATCTCCGAAGGCCTGGTGCGCAGCACCGCCTCCCACATCGGCGTATTCCTCTACACCGCCCCCATCTTCGCCGCCCTCGGCCTGCACCTGATCCTGCCGGAGGAGCGCCTGTCGTCCCTGCAATGGCTGGGCGTGCTGGTGGCCTTCGGCGGCATCGCCCTCGCCTTCCTCGGCAACCCGGGGAACGACGCCGGCGCCACGTTGCTGGGTGACGCCATGGGCGTGATCGCCGCCATCGCCTGGGGCGCCACCACCGTGCTGATCCGGGGTTCCTCGCTGTCCGAAGCGGCGCCGGTGAAGACCCTTTTCTACCAGCTCGCCGGGGCCGTGGTGCTGTTGCTCGCCGTGGCCTTCGCCACCGGCAAGACGCAGCTGCACCTGAGCGACCGGGCCCTGCTCAGCCTCGGTTTCCAGGTGGTGGTGGTGGCGCTGTTCAGCTACGTCGCCTGGTTCTGGCTGCTGCGCCGCTACCTCGCTTCGCGCCTGTCGATGCTGTCATTCATGACGCCGCTGTTCGGCGTCGGCTTCGGCGTGCTGGTGCTGGGCGAGCCGCTGACCACCCCCTTCATGTTGGGCGCGCTGCTGGTGCTGGCCGGCCTGCTGCTGGTCAGCGGCGCCGAGCTGCTGCGTGATCGCCTGGCCCGGCGCAGGACGGCGGACGCCGGCACTTGAGCGACAGCGGCGCACTTTCGCGCGAACGGCCCGACTGCTAGCCTGTCGGCCGTTTTGAACGAAGTGAGGGAAGCACTTTGAGATCCGCCCTGCTCGGCCTCTGCCTGCTGCCGGTCCTGGCACAGGCCCAGGTCTTCAAATGCGTCGGCAACGACGGCACCACCAGCTACTCCGCCGTGCCCTGCCCGGCCAGCGAAGGCCAGTCCACGCGCATCATCGAACCCGCGCCGCCCTCCGGCGTGGCGCCGCCTCCGCTGCCCCTGCCCCGCATCGAGACGCAGGGCGCCGCCGAGCAGCCGCAGCGCCGGGATGAAGAACGCGCGGACGAACCACCGGCCCGAGGCTCGCGCGTCACCGTGATCCAGGACAGCGCCAGCCAGAGCCGCGACGCGCGGGTCAGCGAGATGCGCGAGAGGGCCGAGCGGGAAAAGCGCGAGAGCTATGACCGCGACTACGACCGCAAGCGCATGCAGCAGATGGAGCAGCAGATCCGCCAGCTGCAGGAGCAGAACAAGACCAACCCCCGCTGAAAGGTCACCACAGGGCGGCTGATCGGCGGCACTCGGGAACCTTCCCCACCGCCCGCCAGTCAGTGAGTACGAGGCCGGCTGACCGACGGCCTCAAGCCTCGGGCCCAATACAGTCGCCGCTGGGGGCCCGAGGCTGTTCCCCTTCCCTGCGGCCTGTCATCTCCGCATACAGTTTCCCCGCGCCGGGGCGTTCCACCGCGCGCCGTCCTGTTCGATCATGCCGCACGTCCAGGGGCCACGCTCGACTGGCCCGGCCACCACGGAGTAGTACCCCGATGAAACCCGCCTCCCGCTTGATGTCCTTCGCCCTGGGCAGCGTCCTGATGCTTGCCCTGGGTGGCTGCGACCTCGCCGAAGAATCAGCCAACAAACTCGCCGACAAGGCCCAGCAAGCCGCCGAGAACGTCGCCCGCGAAGCCATCAGCGAAGCGGTGGAGCAGGTCAACAAGCAGGTGGACGATGCCCAGAAATCCGCCAAGGACTGGCTCGGCAAGCCGCAACCGGAGCAGGAGCAGGAGCAGCCGCCGCAGCAGGCCGACAAGCGCGAACCCGGAGAGGACGAGCAGATGATGCCGCCGGTCCAGGGCGTCGAGACCTGATGGAACGGGAAGGCCGTTAGCCAGTGAGCGCTTCCGTGCGATAGCGGCGCTGCGCGCCGTGGGCGACTGAAGTCGCCCCTGCATCCCGACGCCTCCATTCCCTCCTGGAGAAACCGCAGGCACAAAAAAACGGCCACCAACCAAAGCTGATGGCCGTTTTCGCGCGGCGGGAAATCAGGCGTTGAAGTAACGCGGCAGCGGCGTCTTGTGCAGGTTCTTCAGCGACTCCACCGGCGGCACTTCACCCAGCTCCAGCGCCATGTCGCGCTTGATGGTGCTGATGGTCCACTCCAGTTGCTCGGCGACCTTCAGCGCAGGGACCACCCGCTGGAAACGGATGCCGTCCTTCTCCAGCGCCACCACATAACCGCCGTCGGGGCGCAGCTGGGCGCTGAACTCATAATCCGGAAAGGCCTTGGCCAACTTCTTGATGTCGAGACCCATATCATTCACTCCCAATGAGCTTTTTTATCCTGAGGGGTTTCATTGCAGCTGTCGTGCCAGTTCTCTGACAACGAAAACCCCAGATAAATCAATGGGTTGAAAATTTATCAGGACGCGGATTCCGTGCATTTTGCCCGATCGAACGGTTTTCGACCGGGCAAAATGCAATGCATAACGCCAGGAGAGGGGCTCAGCCGACCAGCTCGATCCGGTCGTCATGGATGCGGATCAGGCCCTGCTTGTAGAGGCCGCCGATGGCCTTCTTGAAGTTGCCCTTGCTGACGCCGAACAGCCGCGAGATCACCTCCGGCGGGCTCTTGTCACTGACGTCCAGGGCACCGCCCGCCTCGCGGAGCTTCTGCAGGATCTGTTCGTTGAGGCCGCTGGCCAGCTTCTCGCCCACCGGCTGCAGGCTCAGGGCGATCTTGCCGTCTGCGCGCACCTCGCGGATGAAGCCCTTCTCGCGCATGCCGCTGCGCAGGAACTTGAAGATCTCGTTGCGATGGATGAGGCCCCAGTGGCGGTCGTTGATGATGGCCTTGAAACCCATGTCGGTCTCGTCGGCCACCAGCAGCTCGACCTCCTGGCCGACGCTGTAGCGCGCCGGCGTGGTGTCGAGGTAGCGATCCAGGCGTGCGGTGGCGGTGATGCGGCGGGTGCGGCGATCCAGGTAGACGTGCACCACGCAATAGTCGCCCACCTGCAACGGGCGTTTCTCTTCCGAATGCGGCAGCAGCAGGTCCTTGGGCAGGCCCCAGTCGAGGAACAGGCCGATGCGGTTGATCTCCACCACCTTGAGGCTGGCGAAACCGCCGACCTGCACCTTGGGCTTCTGCGTGGTCGCGATCAGGCGGTCCTCGCTGTCCAGGTAGACGAAGACGTTGAGCCAGTCGCCGATCTCGGTGCCCTGGTCCTTGGGGATGTAGCGCTTGGGCAGGAGGATCTCGCCATCCTGGTCGCCGTCCAGGTACAGGCCGAATTCGGTGTGCTTCACCACCGGCAGGGAGTTGAATCGCCCGATCAGAGCCATCTTGCTTACCTCAATGAACAAGTCCGGCATTCTACAGGCCGCCGCGCCACCGGGCCATGCACGCCGTCCGCGCCCGCTTTGCCGCCTTCCGTCGCCTCGCTGCGGAAACACCCTGGCGCACAGAATTCGCCTCGCGACGGATTGTCTACTGGTCGTAAGCACAACGATGTTTCAGAATCATGTCCGCGATCGACCATCGCCCATTTTTCTGTCCATCACCCCCGTGGATTCTCGCTGCCTGATCTCAGGAGTTCCTGTGCGCCCTTCCAGCCGTTGGCTGTCTTCGTCGCTCCACCTTTTGTCCCTTGGCGTCCTGTTCCTGATCATCCCGCTCGCCGGCCGCTGGTGGCTGGGCTGGAGCGACGGCTTCGGCTACCTGTCGGACCTGGCCATCGGCTCGCTGCTGATCGCACTGCTGTACCGCCGCCCGCTGTGGCTGGCCCTGCCGGTGATGGTCGCCTCCAGCCTGATCACCCTCGGCACCGCCGAACTGGTCGGTGCCGTCGGTCGCATGCCCGAGCCCAGCGACCTCAAGTACCTGATGGACCCGCAATTCGTCGGCCACTCGACCCAGGGCGGCGGCCTCACCTACCCCTGGCTGGCGATCGCGCTCGCCATCGCCCTGCTGGCCTGTGCCCTGCTCTGGCGCCGCCCCACGCAGCGCCCGGCGCGCGCCTGGCTGGCGCTGCCCGTCGCCCTGCTGGCCGCCCACGCCGGCATCCAGTACCTGCACCCGAGCGAAGCCGAGCAGTGGCAGCAGTTCAACCTGCCGCACAAGCTGCTGGCCGGCGCCCTCAACAGCGGCCAGCTGGCGGTGGAGGACTGGCTCGACGGCGATCAGCCGGAAACCCCGCCGGACATCGCCGGCCTCGCCCGCCTCGACCTCTCCGGCACCTCGCTGCTGGCCGAGCCCGGCCGCGCGCGCAACGTGCTGGTGATCACCCTGGAAGGCATCCCCGGCGCCTACATCGCCGCCAACCGCGCGGCGATCAACAGCCGCTACCAGGAATCGCTGATGCCGCGCCTCAGCCAGTGGGCCGAGCGCGCGATGACCACCCCGGACTACGTGCTGCACAGCCACCAGACCATCCGCGGCCTGTACTCGATGCTCTGCGGCGACTACAGCAAGCTCGACTCCGGCACGCCCAAGGGCCTGGAGTTGCTCAACAACCCCTCGCGGGCCAAGGACTGCCTGCCCGCCCAACTGCACCAGCACGGGTTCGCCACCCATTTCCTGCAGGGCGCCGGGCTGCGCTTCATGGCCAAGGACAAGATCATGCCGCAGATGGGCTTCGACAAGACCCTCGGCCGTGACTGGTTCCGCAACAAGGCCTACCTGGAATTCCCCTGGGGCATGGACGACAAGGCCTTCTTCGAAGGCGCGCTGGGCTACGTGAAGCAGATCCGCCAGCAGAAGAAGCCCTGGATGCTCACCCTGCTCACCGTCGGCACCCACCAGCCCTACTCGGCTCCCGAGGAGTACCTGGCGCGTTACCCGGATGCCAAGAAGGCCGCCATCGCCTACCTCGACGACGCCGTCGACGCCTTCCTCGCCGGCCTGGAAAAGCAGGGCGTGCTCAAGGACACCCTGGTGATCATCACCTCGGACGAATCCCATGGCATCGACAAGGTCCGCCTCGCCTCCGCCTGGGGCTTCAACCTGGTCCTGGCCCCGGAACAGGCCTCGCTGCCGCCGATCAAGAGCGGCGTGTACGGCCACGTCGACCTGACCGCCTCGATCCTCGACTACTTCGGCTACGAGGTGCCGCAGAACCTCTCCGGCCGCTCGCTGTTCCGCGACTACGAGAGCGGCCGCGAGATGATGTCCTACACCAACGGCATGCTGCGCCAGCACGATGGCCACGAGACCTTCACCGAGTGCGACTTCCAGCAGGTCTGCCGGCGCTACCGCAGCGAAGGCTTCATCGCCGACGAGGCGCGCTTCCTCGGGCGCTTCAGCGGCAAGCAGGCACGCCTGGTCAGCCAGCGCGCCGCGCTGCTCGACCAGTCGCTGCTGGGCGGCACCCTCGGCCAGGAATACCAGTTCGCCACCCGCGAGCGCATCCGCCTCAAGGAAAAGGCCCGTGACGACTGGGCCGACAACCTGATCGGCGCCCAGTACATGGAACTGCCGAAGAACAGCCGGACCACGGTACGCCTGGGCATCAACGTGCTGCAGATGGACCGCCAGGGCGCGCAGCTGCAGCTCAAGACCAAGGAGTTCGAGCGCGACGTGGCCCTGCCCATCCCCGAGCTGCCCGTGCTGAAGAAGGGCAAGCCGGTGTCCATCACCTTCGCCTTCGACAACCCGCAGGCGCGCAAGGCGTTTTCCTTCCACCTGCTGGCGGCCGGGCGCGGCACCATCCAGATCACCGACTTCAAGGTGGTCACCGAGATGCTGCCCGAACCGGTGCAAGCTGTGGAAGGCGGCGCCCAGCTCGCCGAAGGCGCCAAGCCCCATCACCCGATGTCGCGCCTGCTGGGGCTGTTCGCCAACCAGCCGGAAAGCACCGAGAGCGCCATCGAGAACGACCTGGAGACGCTCGAAGTGCCCCAGGAAGTGGAAATACGCGTGCACTGATCGCCCTCCCCGCAGCACCTCATCGGGCCGGACTCTTCCGGCCCGATGCCTTTCGGCAGCCCGCCTGCATCGGTGCGCCGCCAAGGCGCTTGCGCGGTTACAATGGCCGCCCTTCTTCCGGTACCCCGTCATGTCCGAACCCGTGCGCCTGTCCAAACGCCTCGCCGAACTCGTGCCCTGCTCCCGTCGCGAAGCCGAGCTGTATATCGAGAACGGCTGGGTGACGGTGAACGGCCAGGTGGTCGAGGAGCCGCAGTTCAAGGTGCTCGACGAACAGGTCGTGCTGCTGCCCAATGCCGTGGCCGCCACGGTGGAGCCGGTCACCCTGCTGCTCAACAAGCCCGCCGGCTACGGCATCGGCATGGGCGCCAACTCGGTGCTGCAACTGCTGGTGGCGGACAACCTCAGCCCCGACCAGCCCGGCATGCGCCCGCTGAAGAAACACTTCATCCGGCAGAACCTGCTGACCCCGCTGGAGACCGACGCCAGCGGCCTGATGGTCTTCACCCAGAACTGGGGCGTGACCCGCCGCCTCGACCACGCCAACAAGGTGGAGGAAGAGTTCATCGTCGAAGTCACCGGGCAGATCATCGAGCACGGCCTCAAGCGCCTGTGCCATGGCCTCAGCTACAAGGGCCAGGCACTGCCGCCGATGAAGGTCAGCTGGCAGAACGAAACCCGCCTGCGCTTCGCCCTCAAGGGCTCCCAGCCGGGGCAGATCCGCCACATGTGCGAAGCGGTGGGGCTGAAGGTGGTATCGATGAAGCGCATCCGCATCGGTGGCGTGGCCATGGCCAAGCTGCAGCCGGGCCATTGGCGCTACCTGAACCAGAACGAGAAGTTCTGAGCCTCAGAGCAGCGCCAGCATCTCCTTGAGCGTCACCGCCCAGGTGCCCTTGACGTTGATGTAGCGGTAGCCGAAGCGCGAGCCGTGGGCCTGGCTGGTGAGCACCGCGTTCCAGCCCAGCCCGGGCTGCAGTTCGTGGGCCGGGTCGAGCAGGAAGAAGGCGTCATCGCTCATGCCGATGGCCAGGCACCAGTGGCGGATGTCGCTGCCCTTGTGGCCATGGAAGCCCAGCAGCACCGGGAAGTCCCGTTCGATATGCGCCCGCGCCTGGCGCACCATCTCCACCCCGCTGCCGGTCACCACCCGGTGCTCCTTGTCGTTCACCTCCTGCAGCAGCGCCAGCAGGTCATGCCCGGTGGTCCCCACGCGCACCAGGGTCTCGTGGCGGTTCAACGCCTCCATCAGGCGCCCGTAGCGGGTACGGGAATCCACCCGCTCCAGCCCCTTGGCCTGGCGCCGGCTCAACTGGTTGCGCGCCAGCATCGCCATGACCAGGCAGTAGGGGCCGCAAGCGCCGTCCATATCGCCCTGGCGCAAGTGAACCTTCTCGCCACGCGTGTTGCACAGGCCGCCGGAGCCACCCGGCGCCATGTCCCATTGCAGCCCCTCGATCAGCTTGATCCGCATCCCGCTCTCCTCGGTCGTCCCCAGCTGTGACCGCTTGGCTCGGCGCGGGGTTCGACGGCCGTGGCGATACCGCCTGCCGGGCCTTCCACCGACAAACCAGGGGCCAGCGCCTGGGGCCGCCGCTCAGCTCTCGACGTGGGCCAGGCGAATGCAACAGAGCATCTCCATCTGTTGCAGCCAGGCCTCGACCCGGGCGCCGTCGAAACCAGCCGTGAGGCTGTAGCGACGGCCGCCCCAGAGTGCGGTGAAAATAGCATCGACAGTCTCGGCGGAGGGCTGGCGCGGCAGGTCGGCGCAGGCGGCGATCGCCTCGCGCCACTTGCCGGACACCTCCTCGAACACCCTCTGGTGGTGCTTGGGCTCGGCGATGCGATCCTCCAGCAGCAACAGGGCGGCGTCGAAGAAGGGCCGGTGCAGCTCCTCCGCCTGGCCGCAGCTGAGGCGCACCAGGCGCCGCACGCGGGTCTGCCAGTCGAGCCCGGTGGCCAGCACCACCTCGCGGTCCAGGCGCTGCAGCAACAGCTCCACATGGTGGCGCACATAGCCCGAGAGCAAGGCTTCCTTGTTGGGGAAATAGTCGTAGAGCGTGCCGACGGCGACACCGGTCTCCAGGGCCACCGCTCGGGTGGTCAGGCCCTCCCAGCCGCGCTGGCGCCAAATCCGAACAAAGGCATCGTAAATGGCCTCCACGGTGAAGCGGGCACGGGCCTGGGTGGGGCGCTTGAGCGGCTTGTTACGGGGCCTGGTGGGTTCCACTGGAGCTGGTTTCCGAATCCGAACCCGCCTGGAGCGGGGCGTTGATAGCGTATCCACACCCCTTTTCGACACCGAAGCATGGAGCCTGAAATGAACAGCCCGGAAAACATAACACGCCTCCTCACCCGCAAGGATGCCCTCGACGAAACCCGTATCGACCAGGTCGCGGACGACCTGCGCGCCGGCGAAGGCGAGCTGGTGCTGCGCATCGACCTCTGCGCCCTGACCACCAACAACATCACCTACGCCGCCTTCGGCGACTCCATGCAGTACTGGAATTTCTTCCCCACCGGCGTCCAAGGCTGGGGGCACATGCCGGTCTGGGGTTTCGCCGATGTGGTGGACTCGAACGTGCAGGGCATAGAGCGCGGCGAACGCTTCTACGGTTACTACCCCATCGCCAGCCACCTGCGCATGCAGCCCGAACGGGTCAGCCCACGTGGTTTCTATGACGGCGCCGGGCACCGGCGCAGCCTGACCTCCGCTTACAACCAGTACACCCGCTGCAGCTGGGACCCGTACTACCAGGCGGAGAACGAGGCGTTGCAGATCCTCCTCAAGCCGCTGTTCCTCACATCGGCGATGCTCGCGGACTTCCTCGACGACAACGCGCTGTTCGGCGCAACCCAGCTGATCATCTCCAGCGCCTCCAGCAAGACCGCCTATGGCACCGCCAGCTGCCTGGCCCGCCAGCGGCCGGACATTCGCCGGGTGGCGCTGACCTCGCCGCGCAACCGCACCTTCGTCGAGGGCCTGGGCTGTTACGACGAGAGCCGCGACTATGCGCAGCTGGAGGCCCTGGACAACGCCCAGCCGACGCTCTACGTGGACTTTTCCGGCGACCTGGCGCTGCGCGAACGGGTCCATCGCCATTTCGGCGCCGCCCTGGTGCACAGCTGCTTCGCCGGCTCCGCGCAGACGCCGGAGGCCAACGCCCTGGACTGCCCGGTGGGGCCGACGCCGTCGTTCTTCTTCGCGCCGGTACAGATCCGCAAGCGCAACGCCGAATGGGGCCCGGAGCGGGTGAGCGCCTACATCGGCGACGGGCTGCTGGACTTCTACCGACAGGTCACCGCCGGCTCGTCACCCGCACTGCGCGTGGTCGAGGGCGCCGGCATGGCGACGGCGCAACGCTTGATCGCAGACTTGTTCCACGGCCGGGTGGCCGCGGACGAAGGGCATGTGGTGCGCCTCTAGGGCTCAGGGATTGCGCAGGGTGGTGCGCACCAGGTTGCGGCTGTGCCCGGAGAAATGCCGGATCAGCTGCACCAGCACCGCATCCAGCTCGGGGGCGCTGGCCGGCGGCTTGAGCTGGTTGCCCTGGCTGAAGTCCGCCCCCGGCTGCCCCTTGGCCAGCCAGGCGCCGATACGCTCGTCGAAACCATCGGCAGCCTCATAGGCCTCCAGGGACACCACATTGCGCAGGTAGCCCAGGTCGAAGGGCGGGTAGTCGCCCTCCACCGAGCGGTCGCGGTAGGCAGCCAGCAGCGGGCTGTCGTTGCTGCCCTCGCGCAGCAGGCGGCGCAGCCAGTCGGCCTGGTATTTCTCCACTTCGGTGTGGCGGGTGGCGACGCGCTCGATGGCCGCTTCCTTGTCGGCCGTATCGCCCAGGGCGGCCTTGATCGCCGTCCACATCAGCGTCGCGGTGGTCTCCCCCGGCAGTGCCTTGGAATGGTAGGGCTGGGTCAGGTCCTGGACGTAATGCAGCGCCCAGCCGAGGAAGCGATAGCCCCAGTAATCGTGGCCGCTCTCGAAGGCGAAGCGCGCCAGGCCCAGGTACTGCTGCACGCGCATCTCCGGGTAGGTGCGGGCGAGGAAGGGCGCGGCGCGGTAGATCAGCGCCGACTCGTGGTAGTAGCCGATATGGAACGGCGCCTGGGAAGAGTATTCGAAGCGCGCGTCGCCGAAGGGCTGGGTGCCGAAGCCATAGCGCGCGCCCACTTCCCCCGGGTTGTCACTGAACAGGTTGATGTCGTGGCCGTAGTCCGGCTCGTCCGCCGCGCTGGCCAGCACCGCCAGCGGGCCGATGCGTTCGCCGGGCGAGAGGGCGATGAAGCGCCACTCGTTCCACAGGTTGAGCTTGCGGAACACCAGCACCTGCTCGGCGGGCAGGAAGCGATGGTCCGGCAGCTGCAGCCCCGGCAGGGCCTGGACGAAGCTGGCCAGGCGGATCTCCGGGTTCACCCGCAGCGCCATGAGGAACGCACGGCGTCGATCGCCCGTGGAGCCGGGCAGCCAGCGCAGGTCATCGGGCCGGGCCGGGTAATCGGGAAAATTCTCCCGCGCGAAGGCTTCCTGCTCATCCAGCAACTGCTCCAGCGCCACGCCCTCGGCGGCGAGGAACGCCTCCAGCGACTCCACCTGCACAGGCTCCGCCTGGCGAAGCTCCTCGAGGTCGGCCAGCGCCAGCCAGGTGCCGAGGGAGTGGTTGGACCAGGCCAGCAACGTGGTGGGGGCGCAGGCGATCAGGCAGGACAGGGCGAGCAGCAGGCGTTTCATCGAGGCTCCGTGGACAGGGGCGCCGTCTACTGCGGCGCTTGTCATCGAAGGGTAACAATCCGCGGGCGCACTGGGCACTGTCCAGGCAGGACAGGCGACTCACCAAATCGGCCGCCTGCAGTTCGTCACCCCGCTGGAACCGTCTACCCCTCCCGCGTGGTCCACCTTACTCAACGCACTGCAGCGGGAGACTGCCATGACCACGCCAATCAGCCTGGACAACGCCATGCGCCTGGCCACCGAAGCCTTCCTGCCATACGGCTGCAAGGCCCTGGCCCACGAGGAGGACGACAGCTTCAGCCTGACGGTGACGGACCTGCATGGGCAGAAGGTCCTCGATATCGGCCACATCCGCAGCACCCAGTACGCCAATCCGGTGCGCCTGGCGGGCGTACTGGAGCAGGCACGGATGGACCTCGTGCACCAGGGCCGCAACCTCGCCCCCTGGGCCATGCCCTTCATCCCCGACCCGGAAGTGCTGCCGGAAACCCCGCCGAACTATTGATGCGATCGGCAGGCAGAGGCCGGTAGGTTGGCGCCGAGCGCAGCGAGGCCCGACGCCCCCGACAGCCCGGGGCCCGGTCGCCCAGCGCCGCCGGCGCAATCACGCCCGCGCGGCCCTCGCCGCCAACTCGTCGAACACCTCGGGCGTCAGCGCCGCTTCGCCCTGCTCGTCCAGCAGCTCGCGGAACTGCAGGTTGGCCGGCAGGCTGCTGTTGATCAGCTCCTGCAGGCGGCTGCCGCGCTCTGTCAGGACGAAGTTCTCGCCGTTGCCACCGGCGCTTTCCGGTCGATGGTCGATATAGCCCCCCTCCAGCAGGAAGCGCTCGTAGTCCGCCGCGAGCATCTTCAGGTGGTCCAGTGTGCCACCCACCGGCTGCCCGGCCGCCTGGCGGCGCTCGGCCAGTTCGGCGGCGTATTCGCGCGGGGCGAAGCTGACGTTGGCCGATTCCTGCACCTTGTGCAGCAGCAGCTCGATTAGTTCCCAGTCGTAGCTTTTCATGGCGTCACTCCAGGCGTGGGGAAGAGGGGGTCCTGTGAAGTCCGACTGCCCCGGCTCGCCCCGGGTTCGACCTGAAGGGCGAACGGTCGGCCTGAACGAAAAGCGCAGCCGGGCAGTCGGAACAGCAGGACAACCGCCACGGAGGCCCGCCCGATGCCGCTGCACCGCTACCCGCTCACCGCCCTGCTCCTTGCCCTGGCCAGCCCCTTCGCCAGCGCCGACGAACCGCTGCGCCTCGAAGGCCTGCAGCGCTGCGGCGACCTGCTCGAACGTCAGCAGCAGGACTGGTGCCTCAAGGTCAGGGGCCTGGGCGAGGCCATGCCGCAACTGTTGCTGGACGGCAAGCCGCTGCCGCCAGGCGCGGTGGCCCGCAGTGCGAGCGGCCTGAAGCTGCGCCTTGAACAGGGTCACGACAGCGGGCCGCTCTGGCTGCAGGACGGCCCGCGCGCCAGCAATCCCGTGTGGCTGTCGCGGGGGGACAGCCATGTGCTGCCCGCGCGCCCGGACGAGGTGGCGAAGAACATGGACGGGCTGACCACCTACGTCGACCTCATCAGCCTGCTGATCGAGGAAAGCCACGACGGCCGCAAGGAAGCCGAGCGCCTGGCCGGCAAGTACGGCGCCCAGGTCGTGGGCGCCATCCCGCCGCTGAACACCTACCAGTTGCGCCTGCCGGTGAAGAACCTCACCGAGCGTGACGCGCTGATCCTGCGCATCGGCAGCGAGACCAGCGTCGATGCCGTGGTGGTGGAGGAATCGGCTCCGGAAAAGGGCGAGGAAGCCGAAGCAGCGCGCAAGGAGCCGGAGAAGCCCGGCAAGGACTCGGACGAGTGGGCCGCCAATCGCTTCATGGACGCGGTGAACTACTACCAGCGCCGCATTCCCGCCCGCCAGTCGCCGGTGGACACCCGCCCGCTGCGCATCGGCGTGATCGAGCGCAACGTCGACTTCGACGCCCCCGACTTCGCCGACTACCTCGGCGGCTGCAAGGGCGGGCTGCCGCGCACCTGCCTCTACGCCCGCGACGCGGACGAGCCCGACAACCATGGCTCCACCGTGGCCGGCATCCTCGCCGCGCGCTGGGACCAGGGCGGCAACACCGGTTTCCTGCGCGGGCTGGACAAGGCCAGCAATGGCTTCGAGGTGATAGTCGAGCGCAATTCGGACGCCGGTATCACCGCCAACGTCGCCGCCTCGGTGAACCTGGTGGAAGACGGCGTTCGCGTCCTCAACTGGAGCTGGGGCATCCACCGCGTCGGGGCGAAGAACGTCGAGGGCGACGAAGTCGATTCCCTGGTGCGCTCGGGCATCGCCATGAGCGGCTACGAGGAACTGCTGGAAGAGTTCTTCCTCTGGCTGCGCAAGGAACATCCGGACGTGCTGGTGATCAACTCCGCCGGCAACGGCGCCTCCTTCTCCGGCACCGACGAATACCGCCTGCCCTCCTCCTTCATCACCGACCAGTTGCTGGTGGTGGGCGGGCACCAGCGTAACGAGCGCGATGACGTGGGCGTCGACGACCCCGCCTACGTGGTCAAGCGCGACTCCTCGAACATCGACATGCGCGTGGACATCACCGCCGCCGCCTGCGCCCGCGCCTCGACCCGCCGCGCAGACGAGACGGGCGAGGTGCACTGCGGCACCTCCTACGCCACACCGCTGGTCACCGGCATCGTCGCCGCCATGCTCTCGATCAACCCGCGCCTGCAGCCCGAGCAGGTGCGCATGCTGCTACGCCGCAGCGCCATGACCATCGGCGGCGACTACGACTTCGAGCCGATGGATGCCGAAGACCTCACCGCGCCCATCCTGCCGTCGGAGCGCAACTACCAGTTGAACGACAAGGACGTGGGCCGCTCGGCTCGGCTGGACATGCAGAAGGCCCTGGATCTGGCCGTGCAGAGCCGCGACCGGGTGCGCTGAAGCCTGAACTTTTGCCGCGCGCAGGCGCTCCACCCTAAGGAATGCGATGCACCTGGAGGAGACACCATGAAACGCCTATTGGCATTGAGCGCCACCCTGGCCCTGCTCGCCCCCTTGTCCGCCCTGGCCGCGTGCGGTGCCGACGAGGCCACCGCCAAGCGCGAGCAACTGGCAGCCGAAGTGCACCAGGCCACCGATAGCGACCCGCAGAAGGCCAGGCAGGTCAACGAAGAGCTCAAGCACGAGAAGCTCAAGACCGACTCCCGCGAGGGCGACGACGAGTGCGATGTCACCGAGCAGCGCAAGCAGGAAGTCGACAAGGCCGGTGATGCGAGCGACGCCCGGCAGAAGCAGCCGTGATCGGACGGTTCAGTAGCGCTCGTATTTCTTCTCGATGGCGCGGTACTCGCCGCTCTCGCGGATCTGCTGCAGGCCCTTGTTGAAACGGTCGCGCTGGTTGGCGTGGACGAACCCGACCTTGTAGTCGGTGGGCGGGAACAGGTCGTACCAGATGATGGGCTGGCTGGTATCCACCTGCGAGACCACCTCGCGATTGAGGTAGTTGATGATGCGCTTGTCGCCGATCGCGACGTCGATGCGCCCCGCATAGAGCAGGCGGTTGCGGGTGATCTGCTGGGCCTCCTCGCGGTAGCGCGGGTTGTTCTCCGCCATGCGCTGGAACTCCTTGCCCAGCAGGAAGCGCGCCCGCTGGAAGGCACTGACCGAGTACTTGCCCAGGTCCGCTATGGAATCGATGCGGTAACCCTTGCCGGCCAGGGCGATGGCGTAGTTGTGGTACTGGATGTACACGTCGGAATAGAACGCCTGGACGCCGCTGCGCTCACTGGTGGCGGCGATGCCGTCCAGCTCGCCACGGCCCAGCAGCAGGTGCAGGCGCTCCATCGGCAGGTAGTGGTACTGCAGGGTGAAGCCGGCCGCCTTGGCGGCAGCCGTGACGATTTCCAGCTCGAGCCCGCGGTCCTCGCCCTCGTAGATATAGGGCGGCTTCTGCGTGCCGAACCCAAAACGCAACTCCTCTCCCATGGCAAGCCAGGGAAGCCCGAGCAACAACACGCCAACCAGCAGCCATCTGCCCATTCCACCCCCTTGCGCTACAGCTCGCAGCATAGCCGCTGGCGATACGGTTGCGCAGGGGGCGGCCCCGTCACGGATGGTCGGTTACTGGATTTCCTCGGGCGTCACCACCACCCAGTTGCGGTCGGCGGTGACGGGCAGGCCGAGCTTGGCCTGCTGCTCGGCGTTCTTCTTCTGCATGGCGGTGATCTGGTCCATGTACTTGGCCTTGCGGTTGACCCAGACGCGCAGGCCGCCCTTCTCCACGTCGGTGCCGTGGAAGAGCATGTAGCCATCGCTGTCAGGGGTATCGCCGCCGACCAGGATGGGCTTCTTCCACTGGTCGATATAGGTGAGGATCGCCGCCTGCTTGCCCGCCATCCAGGTGGCCGGGGTCCACAGGTAGGGGGTGATCTCCAGGTCGAGGTTGGCCTTCTCGTCGTACTTGCCTTCCTCGATCTGCTTGCGCGCGGTGGTCAGCGCGCCGGTCTTGCGGTCCTTGAGCAGGGTGGTGACGCCGATGACGTTCTCCGGCTTGACGTTGTAGCCGTACCTGGGATCGGCGGCGACCATGCGCACCAGCTCCTCCAGGGCGGCGGTCATGATGTACACCTCGATGCCGTTCTCGCGCAGCTTGTTCATCAGCTCCTGCTGCCCGGTGAACAGCCTGGGCGGGTTGATCTCGATGGTCTTAACCTCGTCACCCTCGTAGTAGGTGGCGGGGACCGGCTTGCCGGAGGCCAGCAGCTCGTCGACGTAGCCCTTCAGCTCGCGCAGGGTGAAGCCGGAGAACACCTGGGCCACCCAGGGGTAGCAGACCAGGTCGTCGAGTTCGCAGAGGCGGTAGTAGTAGCTGTTGAGGCTTTCCTTGTGGCCGTTCACGTCCTTGAACGGGATCAGCTTGAGCGAGGGGTCGAGCTTCTCGCGGGTCAGCACGCCCTTGGCCTCGAGGAACGGCAGCAGCGACTCCTCCAGGTCGTAGCGGTAGCTGGTGTTGTCCATGTCGAAGACCGCGTAGGCGCCCTTGTTGGCGTTGGCCGCGATCAGCGCATCGAGCTGCTTGGCGGCGGGCGCCGGCCAGTGCTTGAGTTCGGTGGCGAGGGTGGTGCCGGCCAGGCCCAGGCACAGCGCGGCGGCGAGAATCGTCTGGGTGAGCTTCATCGTGTCGGGGTTCCCTGCGGTGGATGAGCGTATGGGGAGCAGCCTCGCTCCAGCTCATCGACCCTAGCAAACCTTCGCAAGCACGAGCGGACCATTTCCGACGCCGACCATCCTCGCAGCGGCGCAGTCGGGGGTTCAGCGCCCCAGCAGCCACCACCCGAGCACGCCCAGGTGCAGGACGACGATCGACCAGAACTTCACCTGGTAGGGCAGCTTGCGATTCTTGTGACGGATCAGCCGCTGCGCCAGCAACCCGCCCGGCCAGCCACCGAGCAGCTCGTAGAGGTGCAGGCGCGACTCCGGCGTGCGCTGGGCACCGGCGACCGCGGAGCGCTTGTCGCGCCAGTAGGCGATGAAGCAGACCAGGCTCATCGCCAGGTAGATCAGCGCCAGCAGTTGCCAGGGCGTGAGCCCGTGGGGCAGCAACGCTGGAGCGGCGTCGAGAAGGGCGTGCAGGGAAGGCAGCCCGTCGATCGACCCGCCCGAGCGGGAAGGCTCCAGGGTGCCGCAGCCGCGGTCGGTGAACTCCACCGTGCCGTCGGCCCGGGTGCAGCGATACACCTGGGCCTCGGCGGTGGCCAGCCACGGCAGCGCCGCGAGCGACAGGCCGCGCGCTAACGGATGGCTCACTCGGCGGCAGGCTTCTTGCGCTTGAGCGGGGCCAGGCCGTCGGCGCTGACCACCCTGGATTCATCGCGGCGCGGGCCGGAAGGCTTGCGCTTGGCGGCAGGCTTGGCCGAGGCCTTCTTGTCGCCCGCCTTCTTGTCGGTCTTTTTCTTCTTCACGCCGGCAGCCTTGCCGGAGGCCTTGACCTTCTTCGGGCCGCTGTAGCTGCCCTTGAGCTCCTTGATCACGCGGCGCTCGAAGCTCTGCTTGAGGTAGCGCTCGACGCTGGACATGAGGTTCCAGTCGTTGTGGCAGATCAGCGAGATGGCCAGGCCCTCGCCACCGGCACGGCCGGTGCGGCCGACACGGTGCACGTACTCGTCGCCGGAGCGCGGCATGTCGAAGTTGATCACCAGGTCCATGCCCTGGATGTCCAGGCCACGGGCTGCCACGTCGGTGGCCACCAGCACCTTGGTGCCGCCCTCGCGCACGCGGTCGATGGCCAGCTTGCGGTCCTTCTGGTCCTTGTCGCCGTGGAGCACGAAGGCCTTGTAGCCGGCCGCCACCAGGTGGCCGTAGAAACGGTCGGCCTGGGCGCGGGTGTTGGTGAAGACGATGGCCTTCTGGTAGTCCTCGTTGGCCAGCAGCCAGCGCGCCAGGGCTTCCTTGTGGGCGATGTCGTCGGCGGTGATGATCTGCTGGCGGGTGGACTCGTTGAGCTGCTCGACGCCATTGAGGCGCAGGTGCAGCGGATCGTTCAGCACCTTGGCCGACACCTCGCGCAGCGCCGCCCCCCCGGTGGTGGCGGAGAACAGCAGGGTCTGCTTGCGGTTGGCGCACTCGGCGGTGATGCGCTGCATGTCCTCGGCGAAGCCCATGTCGAGCATGCGGTCGGCTTCGTCCAGCACCAGCACTTCCACTTCCTTGAGGTCGACGGTGCCGGAATTGAGGTGTTCGATCAGGCGGCCCGGGGTGCTCACCAGCACGTCGGGCAGCTTGCGCAGCATGGCGGCCTGGACCTTGAAGTCCTCGCCACCGGTGACGATGCCGGACTTGATGAAGGTGAACTGCGAGAAGCGCTCGACTTCCCTCAGCGTCTGCTGGGCCAGCTCACGGGTCGGCAGCAGGATCAGCGAGCGGATGCGCTCGCGGGGCTTGGCTTCGCCGATCAGGCGGTTGAGCAGGGGCAGCACGAACGCCGCGGTCTTGCCGCTGCCGGTCTGGGCGGTGACGCGCAGGTCGCGCCCTTCCAGCGCCGGGGGGATGGCCGCCTGCTGCACGGGCGTCGGTTCGGCAAATTTCAGCTCGGTCACGGCCTTGAGCAGACGTTCGTGCAGGGCGAATTGGGAGAACACGGGTGCTACCTCGATCGAAAGCTTGAAAAACAGCTGCATAGGTTAACGGTTGTCGCGCCCGAACGCCCGAATTCTGTGCGTCTCAGTACAACTTCCCGACGTTGCGGCGAATGCTGAACCCCGGGGCCCGTGCTCCACTCCAACACCTGCGGCCCCGCGTTGGCGTCGCCGCCCCCGCGAGCCCCTCGCGGCTGGTCACCACGGAGGCTTCGCATGAGTGCATCGCTGATCTACTACGTCGCCGCCAGCCTGGACGGCTACATCGCCCGCCCCGACGGCAGCGTCGACTGGCTGCAACCGGTCGAACAGTCCGGTGACGATCACGGTTATGGCGCCTTCTACGACAGTGTCGACGGCCTGCTGATGGGGCGCGGCACCTACGAGACGGTGCTGGCCATGGGCGGGGCCTGGCCCTATCCCGGCAAGCCCTGTACCGTGCTGACCCGCGCGGAGCTGGAGCCGGTGGCGCCGCAGGTGCGGATCGCCCACAGCACCCCGGCCGACGCCCTGGCCGACCTCGCCGAGGCCGGCTGCGAGCGCGTCTGGCTGGTGGGCGGCGGTTCGCTGGCCGGCACCTGCTATGCGGCGGGCCTGATCGACGAACTGATCGTCAGCGTCATCCCGCACCTGCTCGGCGCCGGCATCCAGATGTTCGCCACCGGCCTTGAGCGGCGCCTGCAACTTCACGAACAACGCAGTTTCGCCACCGGCGTGGTGCAGCTGCATTACCAACTGCTGCCGGAAGCCCCCGTCACATGACCACCCTGATCCTCTCCGCCGCCTGCCTGCTCGACGACTCCCAACGCCTGCTGCTGGTGCGCAAGCGCGGCACCCGAGCCTTCATGCTGCCCGGCGGCAAGCGCGAAGCGGGCGAGTCCGCCCTCGCCGCCCTGCAACGGGAACTGCACGAAGAACTCGACCTGCACATGGACGCCAGCGCGCTGCAGCCGCTCGGCCGCTTCCGCGCGCCGGCCGCCAACGAGCCCGATACCTGGGTGGATGCGGAAATCTTCGTCGCCCGCCTGCCGCACCCGGTGGCGGCGGCGGCGGAGCTGGAGGAACTGGCCTGGCTGGCCCCGGGCGCGACTCCGCCGGCCGAGCTTGCGCCGCTGCTGCGCGATCAGGTACTGGCCGCGCTGGCCGAGCACCAGGCCGCCGCCCTCAGTTGAGGGCGCGGCTCGCACGCTCCTGGCGCGCCTGCTTGCGCAGCAGTTGCGCGCTGTCCCAGCCGATCAGCAGCACCGCCAGCCAGATCGGCAGGTAGGTCCAGAACTGCGCCGGGTCGAAGGCTTCGCCCAGGAACGCCACCGCCACGGCGAACAGCAGCACCGGCTCGACGTAGCTGAGGATGCCGAACAGCCCCAGCGGCAGCAGCCGGCTGGAAGCCATCATCGCGGCGAAGGCCAGGGTGCCCAGCAGGCCCAGCCCGGGAATCAGCCACCACAATTGCGGGGCCTGGACGAACGCGCCCTCCGGTCCGTGGACGATGATCAGCCAGGCCGCCAGCGGCGCCAGCATCGCCATTTCCAGGATGAAGCCGGACAACGCGTCCAGGCGCATCCAGCGGCGCAGCATGAAATACGGCGGGTAGCCCAGCGCGGTGACCAGGGTCAGCCAGGAAAAGGCCCGGGTCATCCACAGCTCGTGGAGCACGCCGGCCACGGCACAGAGCACCGCCAGCAACTGCAACGGCCGCAAGCGCTCGTTATAGAAAAGGCGCCCACAGAGCACCATCACCAGCGGCAGCAGGAAATAACCGAGGGAAACCTCCAGCATCCGCCCCTGCAACGGCGCCCAGAGGAACAGCCCCCACTGCAGCCCGATCAGCAGCGCGGCCAACGGCAGGGCCGCCAGCAGCAGCGGCTCCCGGCCCATGCGCACCAGTACATCGCGCAACACCGCCCACTGGCCCATCAGCGCCACCAGCAGCAACACCGCCGGAATCGACCAGAGCACCCGCTGGGCGAAGATCTGCACGCCATCGAGCGGTGCCAGCTCGCGCACATAGCCGGGCATCAGGGCGAACAGCACCGATGCGGTGAGTGACAGCGCGACACCGCGCCCGGACAGCCTCATGGCCGCACCGCAACGCGTGGAGAAATGAACGAAGACATGGCAGGCCTCTGATTGCAGCCGGCGAAAATACCCGCTCGCCGCCACCAGGGAAAGCTTACCCACCCGCCGGCGGGCCCGCTGGGACCAACCCGGCATCGGCAGGCCTGAAAGCGGCACCACTCTCAGCTCCCGTAGCCCCCCGTAGGATGGGTCGGGCGGCGTTCCGCGAGCCCCGCGAAACCCATGCTGCCAAACCCGAGCCCATGCTGAAGCTCAGCCTGCAAAAGCATCGCGAATGAATTCGCTCCTACAGCTTCGCGAGCAGAGCTCGCTCCTACGGGAAGCGAGCGCCCATAAAAAAAGCCCGGCCATGGGCCGGGCAAGGGATATGCACAAAGGAGCGGGTGAAACGGTGAAGCCTCAGGCGACCTTGGCGACCAGCGCCTTGGCCTGGGCGATGCCCTTTTCCTGGAACTCGGCGCCCATGTTCATGCCCTCGGCATGGATGAAGGACACATCGTGGATGCCGATGAAACCCAGCGCCTGGCGCAGGTAGGGCTCCTGGTGATCGAACGGGCCGCCGGCGTAGACGCCGCCGCGGGCGGTCAGCACGTAGGCGCGCTTGCCGGTGAGCAGGCCCTGGGGGCCGGTCTCGGTGTACTTGAAGGTGACCCCTGCGCGCAGCACGTGGTCCAGCCAGGACTTCAGGGTGCTGGGGATGGCGAAGTTGTACATGGGCGCGGCCAGCACCAGCACGTCGGCAGCCAGCAGCTCCTCGGTCAGCCGGTTGGAGCGCTCCAGGGCGGCCTTCTCGGTTTCGCTGTGCTGGTCGGCAGGCTTCATCCAGCCACCGAGCAGGTCGGCGTCCAGGTGCGGCACCTGCTCCACGGCCAGGTCGCGGACGGTGATCCGGTCAGCCGGATGGGCGGCCTTCCACTGGGCGAGGAACGCCTGGGTCAGGTCGCGGGAAATGGAACCCTGCTGGCGGGCGCTGCTTTCGATCACGAGGACGTTGGACATGTTTGCTGCTCCATCGATCTGTAGGGGTGGGGATTCGATGGAGCGCAGGTTATCCAGACACAATTCGATAAAAAAGCGAATTAATCCGCTACTAACAATCGACAAAATTGATTTATAAAGAAGCCCTCACTAGGCTTGAGCCTTGTGCTGACTTACTTTCAGGAGTTTTCGCCTAGGCGGGCTTGCAGGTAAGGCCGATGCGCAGACGGATGATGCTGCGGTTGAACTTGGCCGTGAGGTAGACGCTCTTGCCACCCTCGATCACCGCGCGGCGGATCTTCGGGGTCTCCGGGCCGTTGGTGAAGCGCACCGTGCATTCGGCGCGGGCCTCGCCCAGGTTGTAGACGTTGATCGACCCCATGTTGTGATCGATGTCATCGGTCGTGTAGGTGATCTCGCTACCGTTGTATTGCTTCTCCACCTCGATGGGGTAGGCGAAGGCGGCGACGGGCAGGCAGGCCAGCAGGGCACAGAGCGTTCTTTTCATTGGAGGTCTCCAGCGCGGGACCGCCAGCTTACACAGAGCGTCAGGCGAGGTCATCGGCACGGCCGCATGTTTCCTGACCGATACACAAGAAGAAGGAGCAAGGCATGAAAGCGCCCCGGGTAACCCTGGATCAGTGGCGGACCCTGCAGGCGGTGGTCGATCACGGCGGCTTCGCCCAGGCGGCGGAGGCCACCCACCGTTCGCAGTCGTCGGTCAGCTACACCGTGGCCCGCATGCAGGAACAACTGGGCGTACCGTTGCTGCGTATCGACGGACGCAAGGCCGTGCTCACCGAGGCCGGCGAGGTGCTGCTGCGGCGCTCGCGGCAACTGGTGAAGTCCGCCAGCCAGCTGGAGGAGCTCGCCCACCACATGGAACAGGGCTGGGAAGCCGAGGTGCGCCTGGTCGTGGATGCCGCCTACCCCACCGCCCGCCTGCTGCGCGCCCTGGCCGCCTTCATGCCGCAGAGCCGTGGCTGCCGCGTGCGCCTGCGCGAGGAGGTGCTGTCCGGCGTCGAGGAAGTGCTGCTCGAAGGCACCGCCGACCTCGCCATCACCGGCCTCAACATCCCCGGCTACCTGGGCACCGAACTGTGCAACGTCGAGTTCGTCGCCGTCGCCCACCCCGACCACCCGCTGCACCGCCTGCAGCGCGACGTCACCTTCCAGGACCTGGAGACCCAGCTGCAGGTGGTGATCCGCGACTCCGGCCGCACCCAGCCGCGCGATGTCGGCTGGCTCGGCGCCGAGCAACGCTGGACGGTCGGCAGCCTGGCCACCGCCGCCAACTTCGTCAGCAACGGCCTGGGCTTCGCCTGGCTGCCACGCCACATCATCGAGCGCGAACTCAAGGAAGGCCTGCTCAAGCCGCTGCCCATGGACCAGGGCGGCACCCGGCACCCCGGTTTCTTCCTCTACGCCAACAAGGAGAAGGCGCTCGGCCCGGCCTCGCAGATCCTCGTCGAGCTGATCAAGACCTTCGACTCGGCACCGCTCAACGCGCCCTTCGCCGCCCCCCTGCCCAACGCCTGAGGAAGAGACGCCATGCCCTGGTTCGACAACGACGGCTGCCAGCTGCACTACGAGGAATACGGCCAGGGCGCGCCCCTGCTGCTGGTGCACGGCCTCGGCTCCAGCACCCGCGACTGGGAATACCAGGTGCCGGTGCTCGCCGCCCGCTACCGGGTGATCGCCCTCGACGTGCGCGGCCACGGCCGCTCCGACAAGCCCGAGGGCCCCTACGCCATCGCCGACTTCGCCGATGACGTCGCCGCGCTGATCGGACACCTGCAACTGCCGCCCGTGCACCTGGTGGGCATCAGCATGGGCGGCATGATCGGCTTCCAGCTCGGCGTCGACCGCCCCGAACTGCTCAGGAGCCTGACCATCGTCAACAGCGGGCCCGAGGTGAAGCCGAAGACCCCGCGCGACTACTGGGAGATCGCCCGGCGCTGGACCCTCTCGCGCCTGATGAGCCTGGACACCATCGCCAAGGCCCTGGCCCGCCTGCTGTTCCCCCGCCCTGAACAGGCCGAGCTGCGGCGCAAGGTGGAAGAACGCTGGCCGCAGAACGACAAGCGTGCCTACCTCGCCTCCCTCGACGCCATCATCGGCTGGGGCGTGCGGGAACGCCTCGGCCGCATCACCTGTCCTACGCTGGTGATCACGGCCGACCGCGACTACACCCCGGTCGCGCAGAAGGAGGCCTATGTAAGGGAAATGCCCGACGCGCGCCTGGTGGTCATCCAAGACTCCCGCCACGCTACACCGCTGGATCAACCACAACGCTTCAACGCCACCCTCCTCGGCTTCCTCGACGAAGTCGAGGCCAACAAGGAACGATGACAATGCTGAAGAAAATCGCCCTCGCGGCCTGCGCCCTGCTGTTCACCGCCAACCTCATGGCCGCCGACAAGCCCCACGTGCTGATCACCACCTCGGCCGGCGAGATCGAGCTGGAACTCGACGACGCCAAGGCGCCGATCACCGTGAAGAACTTCCTCGACTACGTGGACGCCGGCTTCTACGACGGCACCGTGTTCCACCGCGTGATCCCGGGCTTCATGATCCAGGGCGGCGGCATGGACGCGTCCATGAACGAGAAGAAGACCCGCGCATCGATCAAGAACGAAGCCGACAACGGCCTGCACAACGTGCGCGGCACCATCGCCATGGCACGTACCCAGGCCACCGACTCGGCCACCAGCCAGTTCTTCATCAACCACCGCGACAACCCGGCCCTGGACCACGGCGCCCGTGGCTTCGGCTACGCCGTGTTCGGCAAGGTGGTGCGCGGCCTCGAGGTGGTCGACCAGATCGCCAACGTGCCCACCGGCAACCGTGGCATGCACCAGAACGTTCCGCTGCAACCGGTGGTGATCCTCTCCGCCAAGCGGCTCTGAACCCCGGCGGCCCGCCACCCCGGCGGGCCGCTTCCCGCGACAAGGACCCGAAGGATGTTTCGCCGCTTCGAACACCTGATCGACACCTTCAAACCCGCTCCCGACAGCATGCCGCCACGTGGCGTCGTGCAGTTCTACCTCCACTACCTGCGCCAGGTCTGGGGGGTGTTCGCGATCCTCCTGCTGGTGGGCCTGGTCGTCGCCCTGATCGACGTCGCCCTCTACAGCTTCCTCGGCCGCATCATCGACCTGGCCCAGCACAGCGCGGCCGACACCTTCTTCGCCGACCACTCCACCGAACTCATCTGGATGCTGGTGGTGGCGCTGATACTGCGCCCGGTCTTCAACGGCCTGCACGACCTGCTGGTGCACCAGAGCATCAACCCCAGCCTGACCAACCTGATCCGCTGGCAGAACCACCGCTACGTGCTCAAGCAGAGCCTGGCCTTCTACCAGAACGACTTCGCCGGGCGCATCGCCCAGCGCATCATGCAGACCAGCAACTCCCTGCGTGATTCGGCCGTGCAGGCGGTGGACGCCATCTGGCACGTGCTGATCTACGCCGTCAGCGCCCTGGTGCTGTTCGCCGAGGCCGACTGGCGGCTGATGATCCCGCTGCTGCTGTGGATCGCCGGCTACATCGCCGCGCTCTGGTACTTCGTGCCCCGGGTCAAGCTGCGCTCGGTGGCCGCCTCGGACTCGCGCTCGCGGCTGATGGGGCGCATCGTCGACGGCTACACCAACATCACCACCCTCAAGCTGTTCGCCCACACCAGCCTGGAGGAGCAGTACGCCCGCGAGGCCCTCAGCGAGCAGGTGCACCGCGTGCAGCAGACCAACCGCATGGTCACCGGCATGGACGTGGTCATCACCACCCTCTCCAGCGTGCTGATCGTCGGCACCACCGGCTTCGCCCTGTGGCTCTGGACCCAGGACATCATCACCGTCGGCGCCATCGCGCTGGCCACCAGCCTGGTCATCCGCATCAACAACATGTCCGGCTGGATCATGTGGGTGGTCAGCGGCATCTTCGAGAACATCGGCCAGGTGCAGGACGGCATGCAGACCATCTCCCAGCCGCGCGCGGTCCAGGACCAGGACGACGCCAAGCCGCTGCAGGTGCCGCGCGGCGAAGTGCGTTTCGAGCACATCGGCTTCCACTACGGCAAGGGCCGCACGGTGTTCGAGGGGCTCGACCTGGAGGTCCGCCCCGGCGAGAAGATCGGCCTGGTCGGCCCCTCGGGCGCCGGCAAGTCCACCCTGGTCAACCTGCTGCTGCGCCTCTACGACCTGGACAGCGGGCGCATCCTGGTGGATGGCCAGGACATCGCCCACATCACCCAGGAAAGCCTGCGCGAGCAGATCGGCATGGTCACCCAGGACACCTCCCTGCTGCACCGTTCGATCCGCGACAACCTGCTCTACGGCAAGCCCGGCGCCACTGACGAGGAACTCTGGGAAGCGGTGCGCAAGGCCCGCGCGGCGGAGTTCATCCCCTACCTCTCCGACGCCCAGGGCCGCACCGGCTTCGACGCCCATGTCGGCGAGCGCGGCGTCAAGCTCTCCGGTGGCCAGCGCCAGCGCATCGCCATCGCCCGCGTGCTGCTCAAGGACGCGCCGATCCTGATCCTCGACGAAGCCACCTCGGCGCTGGACTCGGAGGTGGAGGCGGCGATCCAGGAAAGCCTGGAAACCCTCATGCAGGGCAAGACCGTGATCGCCATCGCCCACCGCCTCTCCACCATCGCCCGCATGGACCGCCTGGTGGTGCTCGACCAGGGCCGCGTGGTGGAAAGCGGCAGCCACGCCGAGCTCCTCGCCCAGCGCGGCCTCTACGCCCGCCTCTGGCACCACCAGACCGGCGGCTTCGTCGGGGTGGACTAAACGCAGCCCGAGCACTGACCCGACCTCCGCACGGTGGAGGTAAAGAGCGACCTCCACCCTACGTCACGGGCGACCCCGAGGCGGCGCACAC